>CAVSWT010000009.1:0-236916 GCA_963731745.1 uncultured Ignavibacteriales bacterium | reverse complement strand
TTACCGAAATAGAAAAAATTGTAGATAATTACGGATTAAAATTAATCTACGACGCAAGTCATGCTTTTAATGTTAAGATCAATGTAATTCTCGGTTTAAATTATGGTGACTTGTCTGTCTTAAGTTTTCACGCAACCAAAGTCTTTACCACATTTGAAGGTGGAGCAATAATATGTCACGATGAAAAAACAAAAAGAAGAATAGATTTTTTGAAAAACTTTGGTTTTGCTGATGAAGTTACAGTTGTGGGTCCGGGGTATAAACGCAAAAATGAACGAAGTACAGGCTGCAATGGGGCTTTTACAATTAAAATATGTAAACAATAATTTGCAGCAAAAGAAAAAGAATCTCTGATTTTTATAAATATGAATTAAAAAACATTGATGGGATAAGATTTCAAGAAGGGATGGTATCTGTTAATCATAACTACGGGTATTTTCCAATTTTTGTTGATAAGGAAAAATATGGAATAGAGAGAGATGAACTATATGATATTTTTCGCGCTAATAATATTTATGTTAGAAGATATTTCTATCCTTTGATTAGTCAGTTTCCAACCTATCGTGATTTACCTTCGGCAAGAGCTGAGAATCTTCCTATTGCTGAAAAAATGACAGAGGAAGTTTTGTGCTTACCGATATATTCTGATATCGAAAATCGGATTGTCTTAAAAATCATCGATATTATTAAAAGAAATTCTAAATGAAGAGGTACAAAATTTTAGTTTTTCCTTGTGGCAGTGAAATAGGGCTTGAAATATATCGCTCTCTCAGATATTCTGCCCATATTGAATTGCTTGGAGCAAATAGTATTAATGACCATGGGAAATTTGTATATGATAATTATATTGATGGTATCCCTTACATTGATTCGGAAGAAGTAATTTCTCATCTACAAAAAATTGTAAAAGAAAAGCAAATAGATGCAATATATCCTACTATGGATAAGGTTATTTGGAAACTTAAAAATAATGAAGAGAAATTAGGATGCAAAGTAATTTCTTCGCCTTCTGAAACAACAGAAATTTGTTTATCAAAAACTAAAACATACAATTACTTTAAAGATAAAATAAAGGTTCCAAAGATATATAAATCTTATGTAGATATAGATAAATATCCTGTATTTCTGAAACCTGACATTGGATATGGAGCAAGAGGAACATTAATCGCGAATAATGAAAAAGAAATAATATCTTTTATTTCAAGTAAGAATAAAGAGGATTATGTAATTTCTGAATATCTTCCTGGTGAAGAATATACAGTCGATTGCTTTACAGATTGGAAAGGGGGGTTAAAGTTTTGTGGACCTCGCACACGTACTAGAAATAAGCAATGGAATTAGTGTAAATTCAAAACCAGTTGTTAAAAATAAGCCACAGTTTATCAAAATAGCAAATAAGATTAATGATATAATCAAGCTTCAAGGAGCTTGGTTTTTTCAGTTAAAAAAGGATTCCAACAATGAGCTAACTTTACTTGAAATTGCCACCAGATTGGGAGGATCTTCTTCGCTATTTAGAGGAAGAGGAGTAAATTTTGCGCTCTTATCTATTTTTGATGCCTTTAACATTAGTATACAAATTTTAGAGAATGATTACGAAATAGAAATTGATAGAGCTTTAGATATTAAATATAAACTAAAATTAGAATTTTCAACCGTATATGTTGATTTCGATGACTGTCTAGTCATTAACGACAAAATTAATAGTAAGCTTATTACCTTTTTATATCAAGCTTTTGATAATAACAAAAAAATTATTCTCATCTCAAAACACGATGGTGAGTTGGAATCATTATTAAAAAAGTTTCGTGTAGATACGTTGTTTGATGAGGTTATTCATATCTCTAAAGAAGGGAAAAAATATAAATACATCCACGGAAAAGACGGAATATTTATTGACGATTCCTTTTCCGAAAGAAAAGAAATTTCTGATAATATTGGTATGCCGGTTTTTAGTCCAGATATGATAGAAGTATTAAATGCATAAAAATATCGTTGTCAATTTGCGTGGTACGCTATAATAAAAAAATCAAAACCAAAGCTGGCTATTTGTGTATATCACAAATCTGAAGACTTAATTACGATACCACAATATTTAAAAAAAATAGCTCCGGACTATAAATTTTATTTACGGCATCAATTATACATTACCCAAGAACTTGTTCTTTATGCGATATGAAAATAATATTCAACTATAATACGTAAAATGAAAAAAGTACTTACATACGGCACGTTTGATCTAATTCATAGAGGTCACATTAATCTCCTAAAAAGAGCCAAAGAATTCGGAGATATATTATTTGTTGGTTTGTCTACGGATAGTTTCAATCAAATGAAAAACAAAAATTGTTATTACACTTTTGAAGAAAGGAAATATATTCTTAAAGCAATTAAATATGTCGATTATATTATTCAAGAAAATAACTGGGAACAAAAAATAAACGATATAAAAAACAATGCGATTGATGTTTTTGTTATGGGAGACGATTGGAAAGGAAAATTTGATTTTCTTGAAGAATTTTGTCGTGTAGTTTATTTGCCTAGGACCGAGGGTATATCCACAACTAAAGTTAAACTTGATCTCAAAAATGGTAATGAAAGATTATTTTATGCACAATGATGTAGCAAAAAAAATATTAATGGATATGTTAATCCTTCCTCTATGGAGAATATGCGATTTTATAGTCCCAAAGAATAATAATTATTGGGGTTTTCCAGTCCATCATATCAAGTCGGATCAATTTATCGAAAATACGCGAGCAGTTTTTGAAGAAATAAAAGAAGATGAAAAAATAATAAAAGTGTTGTTCACTAGGACAGATATAAAAGATTTCTATGTTGAAAACGCAGTCAATTTTATCATAGTAAAAATGAATTCCTTAAAAGGGCTTTGGTTGCTAACAAGATGTAAAGTAATATTTTTACAAAATGCAATTGCTATGGATTATTCTTTAAGATGGGGTTCAAAATTATTCAGCATCATCAAACTTAATTTAAGAAAAAGATTGTTGATTCATTTGGGGCACGGAATTCCATTGAAAAGACTTTCAACCCTAGCAAATCCTTTGGTAAAAAATAGAGCGGATAGAGTAAGCTTTCGTAAAAAGGAACGAAAATTTTATTCGGGTTTGATTGTTTCTTCAGCAATTGATAGTTATGCTATGGCTACAATGTTTAATCCAATCAATTATGAAAACGTGTGGATCACTGGTCTTCCACGAAATGACTTTTTAGTAAAAGATTTAAATACGTTACCGGTTTTTATACGTTCTCAAGAAAATATGATCTCCGAGATAAAAAAGGGTAAAAAGCTAATAACATATACGCCAACCTATAGACAAACTACTGCAGTAAAAGATGCTTCTTACTATCAATTTTCGTATGAAGAGATTGAACAACTAAAAACTCTTCTTATTAAGCATAATGCGATTTTGGGTTTTCGTATGCATTATTTCAGAAACAACGATAATCTTTTTAATATGGAAAAGTTTGTTGATGGTAAGTACATTTTTGATTTGGGGCATAAACAATTTTCCGAAATAGCTCCAGTTATTCGAGAATCGGATATTATTATAACTGATTATTCAAGCGTGTATATTGATTCGATGTATGTTAATAAACCTGTTTTTTGTTTTGCCTATGATTTAGAACATTATCGGAAAAATCAGAATGGGCTACTATATGATTTGGATATTGTTTTTCCAGGGCCAGTAGTCCAGAATTTTCTCTTATTATTAGAGGAAATAGACAAAGAATTAAACACCAATATACAGATTCATTCAGAAAAATATAAAATTGCAAGGAAAATATTTTTTGAACATATAGATGATAAAAACACAGAAAGAGTTATAAAAAAGATAAAGAGAAGATTAAAAATATGATTACAAATGAAGAAGTATATAAAAAATTTCTTTTGCAGGAGGAATACCTTGGAAAAGAAAAAGCCATAAATATGGTAAACCCAATTGTTTCTGTAAGAGTAAATACATATCAACATGTTGGTTTTATTAAAGAGTGTTTGGATAGCATATTAATGCAAGAAACAAGTTACCCTTTTGAAATTATCATTGGTGAAGATCAGTCTACTGATGGAACAAGAGAAATTTGTATTGATTATGCGGAAAAACATCCTGATAAAATAAGATTATTTCTAAGGGATAGAAAAATAACGGCTTTGTACGACGATCAACAAAAGTTTAAGAAGAGTCTAAACGCAACATTTAGCATTAATTCCTGTCGTGGCAAATATTTAGCAGCATGTGAAGGAGATGATTATTGGACTGATCGCTTCAAGTTACAAACACAGGTTGATTATTTAGAAAACAATTCAAAATGTTCTGCTTGTTTTCATCCAGTAAATTGGTTGGAGCAAAAAACAATGCAAAGTCATATTTATTCTCCTTCTATTGAAAAAGCGTATTATGATGAGAATGATGTAATTCAAAACATATTACAGAGTACAACTTGTTCAACAGTATTTAATAAATCAATATTGAAGCATTTACCTCAAAATTCATTTGAGATACCTTACGGGGATGTTCTTATGAATATTGCTTACGCAAGAAATGGATTTATTGGTTATATTAATAAACCTATGGCAACATATAGAAGACATACTGGTGGAGCTTATAGTGGTGCTTCACAATATAATAGAGTTCTAAATACAATTAAAAGTTTAGACTATTTAAATGTTGAGTTTGATTATCACAACAATAAACACTTACAGCTACGCCTAAGAGATCTTCATAAAGAGTTAGCTATCTTGAAAAAACAAAGTGATGCGATAGATAATTTTAAGTCTGCCTTGAAATATTTTAATAATGGACAATTTATTATAGCAGAAGAAATGATGAGTTTCTACAAGACAAATATTGTTTATGAAAGATTTATTGGGAATGAAAACCGTTCTTCATTTATTCCAAAAGTATCTGTTATAATTGTTGCCTACAATACTAACGAGCTTTTACTAGAGTGTCTTTCATCTTTACGGAAACAATCATGTGACTCATTCGAAATTATAGTCATTGATAATGGTAAAAATGAAAAAGTTGAAGAAGAAATTAGAGAAATGGCTTTGCTTTATATTCAACCCCCTGCGAATCTAATTCTTTCTGAAGGAAGGAATATCGGTGCCCATTTTGCTAAAGGAAAAATACTTGCGTTTTTAGATGATGATGCAATTGCTGATGAAAACTGGGTAAGTGGAATAATTTCGGCATTTGAGAATAATGAGATTTGGGGAATGCGCGGAAAAGTTTTACCAAAAGATAATAATGCATTAATAAATACTAAGCCCCACTACAATTTAGGTGACGAATTCTTATTAATAAATTACATCGATACCGAAGGGAACTCTGCGTTCTTAAGAAAAACTTATTTAGAATTTTTAGGTATGAATCCGCTGCTTTTCGGAACTGAGGGATTTGAATTAAGCTACCGTATTCAAAAACAAGTCGGGTATGGTAAATTGTTGTATAGCCCGGATGTTTTAATATATCATGACTATGCGTGCAGGAATGACAAACTGCAAACCAAAACAGATAGACACAACTTGATGAATGATTACTTGCGATGGAAATATAGTGATATTGAAAATTTTAGAAGACCGGTATATAAATCATTAAGGTCCTCTTCTGATAGCGGAAAAGAGAAATTCATTTCTATTTGCATTCCAACTCATAACCGTGCCGTATATCTAAAAGAAGCCATTCAAAGCGCCTTAAATCAAAATTACAATAATTATGAAATTGTAATTGTTGATGACGGCTCAACCGATAATACTAAAGAGGTTGTTGAAAATTTTAATTCAGAAAAGATAAGATATATTTTTAAAGAAAACTCCGGAGCTCCAGAGACCAGAAACCGGTGTATTACTGAAGCAAAGGGCGATTTCATTCTCTGGCTGGATGATGATGACTTACTTGTCGAGGACTTGATTAATTCTTATATAAAACTTCTAAACAATTATCCTGATTCAGATGTTATCTATGGAGAATTAAAATCTTTCGGGGAAAGTGACCAGCATTATAAATATCAAGATTGGTATCATAATAACTCCGGAATGATTGAATTTCTATATATAGGCTCACCAATACCACACCCTGGCTCGATGATAAGAAAAAATGTTTACAAAGAAATAGGGAATTATGATGTTTCTTTTAAGCGAGCACATGACTATCAATTTTGGTCTAGACTTGCTATGGCAGAAAAATATAATTGCAAATACTTACCAAAGTTAGTAAGTCATTACAGAATTCATGAATCTAATATTACCGGCAATTTAAGTAAATCAACAGATTATAGATATGAAGCTGATATTCTTAAAAATGTAGTTGATAAAATTGGAATACAAAAATTATTTCCAAGAATTGATTGGGAAATTAATACTAATTCTCAAATTGCTGCTGCATGTATTCAGCTTTCAGTGCGTTTCTTTAAATGGAATAGCATTGAGTTTGGAGTTGAATTCTTACTAAAAAGTATGGATGAAGCTTATAGTAGTGTACAGGAAGATATGCTAAATAAAATTTTGAGTTTTCCAAATATTGAAGAACAATATCCCGCTATTTTCAAACGATTAAAAAAGAAAAAAGAAAATTGGTCAATTAACAATGGTAATGAAGTCCCCAATTCAAAATTTAAAAAAATAAATGGTGAAGATTTAACAAAATCAAATTATGTAAATATAAGTATGGTTACTTATAACCGTCTGGAGTTTACAAAAAAGTCGATTGAATCTATAATTGAATTTACAACTTATCCTTATGTCCTTACTGTGATAGATAATAATAGTCAGGATGGAACGAAGGAATATTTAAAAGAGCTTAAAGAAAAAGGAATAATTAAAAATTTAGTTTCGCTTGATGAAAATATAGGAATTGCCAAAGCCTCAAATTTAGGCTGGCTGCAAGAACCTGACGCTAATTATTATTTAAAGCTTGATAATGATATTGTAATACAAAAGCATAACTGGCTCTCTGATATGATAAGTGTTGTTGAGAAAATTCCCCAAGCCGGAGCTGTTGGTTATAATTTTGAACCCGTCAGCTATGCCAGCAGTTTTATAAATGAAATTGAAGTGAGAATAAAACACAAGGGCAATTTAGGCGGGGCTTGTATTTTAATACCAAAAAGAACCAGTGAGCTTTTAGGTTTCTGGTGTGAGGATTATGGGTTGTACGGAGAAGAAGATGCTGATTATTGTTTCAGGATTAGCTTAAGAAGCTTATTAAATATTTATATGCCTAACGAAAACATTGGAATACATCTTCCGGGGGGCAAAGCTGCAGCTATTGATCAAACAACATTTACTGCTGCAGATGCGGAGGAAGAAAAACAATATAAACAATATCGTTTATGGAAAGATGAACAGCGAAGGAAGAATGCTGATGAGAATGGAATATTTAGAAAAAATTTATTCAGCATGGCACAAGGCAATCGCAGCTTATTTTATGTGACTTCCTCTTTGAAAAAAGAATCTGACACAAATAAGATGCTGGACAAACAAAAGAAATTTGTTGGTCCTGTTCAATCATCTTTTATGAAAAGTATAGCTGATATTGATGTCTCAATCATTATCCCGGTGTATAACAAACTAGAGTATACTAAAAAATGTTTAAACAGTATTAAAAATAATACAGCTTCTGGTGGAATAAATTATGAAATTTTAATAGTTGATAACAATTCAACAGATGGAACAAAAAAATATTTACACGAACAACAAAAGATACATAACAAATTAAGAGTAATTCATAACAACGATAATTTAGGATTTGCAAGAGCAAACAACCTTGCTGCTTCACAAGCACTAGGTTCTAATATAGTATTTTTAAATAATGATACTGAAGTTCAAAATGGCTGGCATGAAGCATTACTGAAAGTTCAAGAAAACGATGATAAAGTTGGAGCAGTTGGAAGTAAATTACTTTATCCTGACAGAACAATTCAGCATGCTGGGGTAATCATTTTAGATAATAAAGAAGATGAATATCCATTAATCGCAAGCAACGTATTTACTAATGAACCTGCCGATTTACCTCAGGCCAATGAAATGAGAACTTATCAAGCATTGACTGCCGCATGTTTACTCGTTAAGAAACAAGCTTTTTTCCAGGCAGGAGGATTCGATGAAGGTTTTTGGAATGGTTATGAAGATGTAGACCTTTGCTTTAAGCTTGGTGAATTAGGATATAAATTAATATATCAACCTGAAAGTGTTGTGATTCACCATGAATCCAAAAGCGGGTCTGAAAGATTTTCAAAAGTTACTGAAAACATAAAACTGCTGAATGAAAAGTGGAAAGACAGAGTAGAACCGGATTTTATTGTTGATGAAAATAAAACGTTAATTCAAACAAACGCAGGGAAAATCAAAAAATATTTAAGTAATAATATCTCAGGTAGAAAAGAAAAAGTATCCATTATTACTTTAACATACAACCAGCTTAATTACACTAAAGCCTTTATTGATTCAGTATTCCAATTCACTTCAATTCCATTTGAATTAATAATTGTAGATAATGCAAGTAATGATGACACTGTTAAATATTTAAAAGATTTAGAAAAATCTGATAATAAAGTTAAAGTAATCTTCAACAACGAAAACTTAGGCTTTCCTAAAGGCGTCAATCAAGCATTAAGAATTGCCGAAGGAAATTATTTCTTAATCGCTAATAATGATATTATCGTAACTGAAAACTGGCTTGAAAGAATGATTCAAGTATCTGAAAGCAATCCGCAAATAGGATTAGTGGGGCCAATAAGCAATGCTGTTAGCGGAGTTCAAATCGATAAAGAAGCAAAATATAATTCTATTGATGAGATGCATAAATATGCTGCATCCATAAAAGAAAAAAATAAAAATCAAACATTTGAATTTCCAAGAGTAGCTTTCCTTTGTACTCTAATTAAAAAGGAAGTTGTTGATAAAATTGGTGGATTAGATGAAAGATTTAGCCCGGGTAATTTTGAAGATGATGATTTCTGTCTAAGAGCACAATTAGCCGGTTACAAAACAGTTATTGCAAAAGATGTTTTCATTCATCATTTCGGTTCAAAAAGCTTTACCGCTGATGGAATTAAAAAATATGAAGAAAGATTAGAAATAAATAAAAAAATATTTATAGAAAAATGGGGAGCCGACCCGGAAGAAATTTGGCTTCATGGTAAAAAAATAAATGAAAGGAATATAATGTATCCATTAAAAGATGATGAATTTGGAAAAAACATTGATAGGCTGCAGATTTTTATTGAAGAAAAAGAATATGAAGCTGCTTTGAGAAAAATTAATTCTCTTTTGGAGAATTTTGATATGCAAATAGCTCAACAACATAATACAAGCAAACTAAGTTTGTTAAATCTTGCTGGTAATATAGCTTTAGTGAGTAACAAAATAGAGTTAGGCCGTTCATTTTTTGAAAGAGCTTTGAATGAAGATAAAGAATCTTCAACAGCATGTGCCGGTTTAGCAGAATGTTTTTTCGGAGAAGAAAATTATGAAGCTGCAAAAACAATGTTTGAAAACGCTATAAATCTTGATCCAAATAATAAAGGTGCTCAAGAAGGATTAGGAAAAGTGATTAATTTTTTAGACAATTCTGTTGAGGAAGTAAATAAATGAATACCAACAAAATAATTTTATAAATGATCCCTTAATAAAAAATAATTTAGCTGATTCTGACAATCTTGTAATGCAAGCTTATGAATTATTTAATGAAAATAAATTTGATGAATCTCTTGAAAAACTTTTAACTGCTGAAAAATATTTTAACGGTCATCTTACAAATCCAACCAATGTAAATTCTGCTGCTGCATTCTTTAATCTTAAGGGATTTAATTATTTGGGGATTAATGAAAATGAAAATGCAAGAGAATGCTTTGAACGTGCTTTAAATCTTGACCCAAGCTCTTCTGAGGCTTGCGCCGGCTTGGGTGAATATTTTTATATGAGTGGTAATGAAGAAAATGCTAAAATAATGTTTGAGTTTGCGGTAAAAAATAATCCAAATAATTCATTTGCTGTTGAAGAACTTTCAAAAATAAATTCGGGTACTGAATCCATTAAGGAAAATCAGGCTTTTGTAGAAAGTCCAATGGAGAAAATTAGTCAAAAGCTGAATGAAATTTTAAATTCTATTTATGAATTATTTCAGCTTAAGAAATATGAAGAAGCCATATCTGCAATAACTGATACAGAAAAATTATTTTATTCGCTAGTTGAAAATGAAAGCGATTTAATTTCCTCATATGAAAATTTAAAGGGACTAATTCTTCTCGCTTTAAATCAAGTCAGATGATGCACAAAATGCATTTGAATCTGCTTTAGTTATCAACCCAAATTCATCGCAAGCTTGTGCGGGTTTAGGAGAGGTTCTTTTCCTTTCAGGTAAAGATTCTGAAGCAAAAACAATGTATGAATGGGGAGTTAAAAATAATCCTCAAAATCAATTTGCTATCGGGGGATTATCAAAAGTTAACAAAACTCTGGGTCATCACGAAAATCATAATACTCTAACAATCTTTGCTTGAGATGAATGAAGTTGTAGATAAATATCAAGAAGCGGTTGAATATTTTGACCAAAATAATTTTTTAAAAGCAGAAGAAATTTTTGTTGAGCTTCTTAATGAAAATGACAATCACTTTGATGCATTAAATTATCTAGGGATAATAAAATTACACAATGGAAAATTTAGAGAAGCTGCTATTCTTTTCCAAAAAGCTTTAGAAATAGATCCCTTCCATTCTGTTACCATTTATAATTTAGGCTTAACCTTTCAGAATTTAGGTGAATACGAAAAAGCGGAAACTAATTATAATACACTTCTTGAAATTGCTCCTGAACATATTGATGCTATAAATAATTTAGGAATAATAAACCTACAAAGAGATAAAATAATCGATGCTGAAAAATTATTTCTGCATATTCTTGAACTTGAACCTAAGCACAGTGATGCATTAATTAATCTAGGAAATATAAAATTTAAACAAGAGCTATATATTGAAGCAATTAGCTATTATAAAAAAGCAATTAAAACAAATTCTCAAAATCCAATCTATATTTATAATCTCGGGAATGCTTATTTAAAAATTGAAGATTATGATAAAGCCCAGGATTATTTTGAAAAAACTTTAATGCTGGATCCAAATCATATAGGGGCTCTTAATAATCTTGGAATTATTTATACAAAAAGAAATGATCCTAAAAAAGCAGAAGCTGTTTATGAAAATGTTTTAAAACTTTCACCCGGCAATTCCGATACAATGTTCAATCTTGCTCAGTGTCTTGAACAAAATTCAAAGTATGATCAGGCTGTAGATATTTATAATTCATTACTTGAGCAAGATCCTCAAAACGATGTGGCAATATTAAATCTTGTCGGGATAAATGATAAACTTGGAAATAATGCAGTTTCAAATGAACTTCTTAATAAAATTAATTCAACCCATTATAATAAACTTGCAATCTTAACAAACCTTGGTATCTCAAAAATGGAGCAAGCAAAAGTGGATGATGCTATTATTAATTGGAAGAAAGCTCTTGAAATAAAACCTGATTCACCTGAAGTCAATTATAATTTAGCACATGCTAATTTATTAATGGGAAATTTTGCAGAAGGTTGGAAAGGATATGAATGGAGAAAAAAAAGAAAAGGGTTTATTGAAAGAAAATTAACCGGACAGGAATTAATTGATCAAGATATCAATGATAAAACAGTATTTGTCTATGATGAGCAAGGGTTGGGAGATTCCATTCAATTTGTTAGATATTTAAAATTACTCAAGCAAAAAAAATGTAAAATAATTTTTGAATGTGACCCACGTTTAGTTTATGTATTTAACAATTACAAATACATAGATGTGCTTATCCCGCGCCAGAATTTTGATGAACCAAATATTTATTATGATTATCAAATCTCTTTGCTAAGTCTGCCTCAATATTTTAAGACTGATATTGATACTATTCCTTCTGAACATTCTTATTTAGATGCAAATGAAGAACTTGCAATTAAATTATCATCCGTAATTAGTAATGCAAACTTTTTGAATGTCGGAATTGTTTGGGCAGGCAATTCCAATCATACTAATGATAAAAATCGTTCATGCAGGCTGGATAATTTTGAAAAGATTTTCACTTTAAATGGAGTTAGATTTTTTTCTTTACAAAAAGGTGAGGCATTAAAACAATTACGGGAAAATACATTGCCTGTTGTAGATCTTGATAGCAAAGGTCTTGATAATTTTGGACATACAGCAGCAATAATAGAAAACCTTGACTTAATTATTTCTGTTGATACATCTGTTGCACACTTGGCTGCCGCGATGGGAAAACCTGTTTGGGTTATTCTCCCATTTCTTCCAGACTGGAGATGGATGTTGGATAGAATTGACAGCCCTTGGTATCCTACAGTAAAATTATTTCGTCAGAAAATGGCTGGTGATTGGAAGGGAGTCTTTAAAGAAATCTTTATAGAATTGCAAAAATTAATTGATTCAAAATTTTTATCGGTGAATCCGCAACCTAATCACGATTCAAAAACAAATCATGACGCATCGGACCACCATTATTCCGATCATAATAAATCTAGTTTGAATCTATTGGGAGACGGAATAAACACAAAAAGTACAGCTTCAAATCAAATTTATCTTGGACTTGCTTCAGGCGAAAATTTCGGCTGGGGGGTTTGCAGTAAATACCTAAGAAGAGAACTTCTAAAATTTATAGATATAAAAAATATTGATCAAGACATTTAATCCTGAAAAAAAACTAGATGGTATTTTATTAAATGCTTTAACGAATATAAATTTTAATTCGCTTTTCCCTCATAGAGCTGACATCAATTTAGGATATACATTTTTTGAAGATTCGCTTACTGCTAAGTCAATTGAGAATTCTAAAAAATATGATGTTATATATGCTGGTTCTTCTTGGTGTAAAAACAAAATGCTGGAGTCAGGTATATACAATTCGGAAATATTAATCCAGGGAATTGATCCTGATTATTTCCACATAACAGAACCTAAAAGTGATGATAATTTATTTGTGATTTTTTCCGGCGGAAAGTTTGAATTACGAAAAGGACAGGATTTAGTTTTAAAAGCAATAAAAATTCTTCAATCTAAATACAAAGATATTTTACTGATCAATTCCTGGTATAATTATTTTACTTTCTCCACTGAAACCATGAAAGATTCAAAGCATATAAATTTTGAATTAATAAATGGTTCATGGGAACAACAAATGAATCATGTTTATAAAATCAATGGATTAGATACTATCAAGAATAATTACTCTTCCTATTATTCCTCATGATCAGTTTTTAGAACTTTATTCAAAAACAGATATTGGTTTATTTCCAAATAGATGCGAAGGCGGCACTAATTTAGTTTTAATGGAATATATGGCAAGTGGAAGGCCAGTAGTAGCTTCTTATACATCCGGCCACAAGGATATTATAAACAGTGAAAATTCTTTAATGCTGACTGATTTAAAAGAATTTAATCTTTATAAAAATGATAAACTTTATGCAGAATGGGAAGAAGCACAAATTGATGAAATTGTTTCAACTTTGGAATTTGCCTATTGGAACAGAGATAGTTTAAAAAATATTGGAAAGAATGCTGCTGAATATATGAAAAACTTTACTTGGACGGACACAGCAACAAGCTTTCTTCAGACATTGGAATCAAAACTAAATTTACCTTTACCAGCCATCTAATATAAAATGAACTTTCCGAAAAATAATTATCTGCGATCGTATAAATTATGAAAGTACTTTTCGTCATACCTCATTACTTTAAAGCTCTCGCTGAGAAAAGTCGTTATGCAAGTCATTCTGCATCTTCAATGAAAATAAAGCTGCAAGCACTTAACAATTTAATATTTAATATTGAATCTCTTTTTGGTGATAAGCACTTTGGAGCTGTTCATAATACAGTTGAAATGGAAAAACTTGAAAATCAGTTTGCTTTTGAATTCGATATAAAAATCTGTACTAATGAAAACGATCATTTAATAAATGATCTTGAATTTGGTGAGGAGTCATTTGAGCATATTAGCTTAAAAGCAGATCCGCTGCTCTTAGGATTTTATGCACAAGCAATCATGAGTGAGCTTAAAGGTTACTACGATTATTATTGTTATCTGGAAGATGATATAATCATTCATGATCAATTCTTTTTTAAGAAATTAGAAATGTTTAACCGTATCGCAAATCCGCAGCATTTACTTCAGCCTCAAAGATATGAATCAGCAATTTACAATGGCAAATTAAAAAAGGATTTTTTAACAAAAGTTTATATGGACTATCAAATCTATAAAACCAAAGATAACATCGATCGATACGAACTAGAAATTATGAATACGAAAATAATAGTCTCGGCAACAACTCATCCTCATTCAGGATGCTTCTTTTTAAACTCAGAACAATTTGAATATTTACAGCAAAAGTCTTCATGGGCAAACACTACTAACATAAATAGAAATATGGCTTTGGATCAGGCGGCAAGCAAGGCTATAGCAGAAAATTTTAGGATATTTAAGCCGCATAGGAACAGCATGAATTTTTTTGAAGTTGAGCATGGAGTGAGTAACATGCTGCATCAAATCTCCCTAGAAAATAATCAAATAAAATGGAGTTGGTAAATTAAAAATGATCACGCTTAGCATGATTGTAAAAAATGAAGAGCAATATTTAAGAGATTGTTTTGAATCTGTTAAAGGAGTTGTGGATGAAATCGTTTTGGTTGATACAGGTTCCACCGATAGTACATTAGAAATAGCAAAAAAATATAATGCAAAAATTTTTCATTTTAAATGGATAAATGATTTTGCTGCGGCAAGAAATTTTGCTTTAGAAAATTCCTCCGGTGATTGGATTTTATATCTTGATGCTGATGAAAGATTATCTCCAAAGTCAAAACAAGAGATTTTAAATCTTACAAAAATTAAAAAATCTATTGCATATAATTGCAGGCTGCTAAATATAGATGAGCATAACAATAGGCCTTCTGTAATGAAATACGTTCGGTTATTTCCCAACCATAAAAGCTTAAAATTTGAAGGCGCCGTACATGAACAAATTGAATTTTCTATATTAAGAAATAAAATTGCTATAAGTGAGTGCGATATAGAAATTCTTCATGTTGGTATATAACCTTACGGATGATGGCTTAAAATTAAAAGCAAAAAGAAATTTAGAAATACTGATAAAAGAATTCGAGAAAAATGAAACAGCTTATCTATGCTTATCATCTTGGACAAACTTATGCGCTGCTTGAAGATACGGAAAAGGCTATTTGTTATTTTAATATCGCGTTAAATCTTAACAATCTAAAAAATGAATACAAAGTCTTTAATCTATAGATTTTTAGCCATAAAAAATGCCGAAGCAATGAACTGGAATTGGCAGATGAATATATAAGTAAAAGCATTCAATATGATAAGAATCAGCCAATGAATTTAATTGCCGCGGCAAAAATTTTTTGAAAGTAGGGAAAAATGATTGAAGCTTCGCAACTCTGTTATGATGCATACAACATCAATAATGAATTAAAATCAGGGTAAGAGAACTTCAAGCCAGGCAATATTAATGGATGAGAAAAGATTTAATTTATCATTCTTTAAATATTGCAATCCTTTCTAATGATAAAATCCTTTTTAACTTTTTTTATTCGAAATTAAAATTGATGGTAAATCTAATGACCTTGAGCTTGAATTTATTGAAAAATTGTTGAACAACCAGTTAGTGGATGAAGAATTTATAAAAACAGCTACAACTGAAATAAAATTGGAAAATTTAGATCTGTTTTTAAATATTATTTCAAACTATAATGATCTAAATATCCAGCAAATAATTCTTCTTGAATTATATAATAACTTTCCAGGCAACTACTCAGTGTTAAATAAACTCGGCTTAATTTTATCACAACAAGAAAAGTATCAAGAAGCATATGATAGATTTCATGAATCATATCTGTTAAACTCAGAGGATCCATCAACAGTATTTTATCTGATATCAAGCTGCATACGAACAAATAATTTTTCTAAAATTTCCTCACTTATAATTAGCGCTGAAGTCACGTTCAAAAATCAGCCGCAAATCATCCAAAAGATAAACTTATTAAAACAAAAATTGAGGATGCTTTAATCCATCTGGAATATTCTTATATAAAAAACTAAACTTTTAATTCACAGTGACGATAATGATAGCAAGATGTAAATCTTATAATTAAACCGCTGAGTAAGGACACTCAGCAAAAATAATAACAAACTACATGGAGGTACGTAATGTCTTTTCAAATAAACACCAATCTTGATGCTTTAAAAGCATACAATGCTTTAGCAAATGTAAATTCTCAGACCAGCAAGGCTCAGCTTCGTTTAGCTTCTCAAAAAAGAATCAATTCAGTTTCTGATGATACTTCTGGTTATAGAGTTGGTAAAGAACTTGAAGGTAAAGTTGCTTTAATGAAAGCTGCTCAAGGTAACATCGGTTCTGCAAAAAATATTTTATCTACAGCTGAATCTGCTCTTTCTAATATCAACGATCTTTTAACACAGATAAAAGGAAAAGTTCTTGATGCATCAGATCCTACAAAGAATCTTACAGCTTTAGCAAAAGATATCAATGCACTTGGTGATGAAATATCATCAATATTCGAAAACACCAAATTTAATGATACAACCTTGTTAAGTGGCGGTAGTGTTCCTTCTGGCAGCAATTTCGCTTTCAAAACCGGTGAATCTGAATCTACTACTGTTAATTTCGGTGTATTGAATACAATAAATTTAGGTTCAATCTCTGGTTCTAGTGCTGCATCTGCTACAAACATTACTTCAGTTGATGTCAGTTCAATACAATCAGCAGTTCAGGATGCATTAGGTAATATTGGTAACTATAGCCAAAGACTTGATGTGAAAGAAAATTATTTAACCAACGCTATTACTAATGCAACTGCAAGTATTAGCAGATTGTTTGATGCTGATATGGCAATGGAGCAATTAAATGCAACTAAAGGTCAAATAGGCCAGCAAATTGCAACAGCAATGTTATCTCAAACTAACACTAATGCTCAAAATTTACTTTCACTTTTCAGATAAGATTACTTCTTGAATAATCCCCCCGATTAAGCTCGGGGGGAATAATTTTTCAATATCTTAAAGTAGGAATAAAATGTACAACACCGCTTTTGCAAATAGTAAACACAGCCGAACAAACAGCTACCTTGTTAAAGAAATTTTGGAAGCAACTCCACAACAGTTACTAATTAAGCTTTATGATTTCGCTGTTGTAAATTGTCAGAAGCATGATCTTGCTAAAACTACAAAAGCAATTCAAGAACTAATAAATGCCTTAAGGTTTGATGATGAAAATGCAAAACCTATTTCTATTGGATTGCTAAGGTTATATCAATTTTGTCAAGAACAAATGCGTCAAAAAAATTATGATATCGTTCTTAAAATTTTAACTGATTTAAGAGAAACCTGGTTAAAGGCTTTCAAAGAGATGTAAAATGGCAGATATTTTAACTACATCGTACATTACTTCATTAGTTAACAGCTATATCCAAACTGAGACCACCAAAACAATTTATCCGCTTCAAGATAGAAAGACAAAGTATTCCAGCCTTTCGTCGGCGTATGGTACGCTTTCCTCAAAGCTTGATTCTTTTAAAACATTTCTTTCTGATTTCAAGCTCACTGGAACTTCTTCTGTTTTTTCATCAAAACTTGCTAGTTCAACAGACACTAATTTTATTTCTGCTTCGGCTGATTCCACAGCCTCTGCAGGTATTTATAATTTTAGGGTTAATCAGCTAGCTAAAAGCGATACCCTAATTTCGTCAGATTTTACATCCGCAGATAACAATTCTCTCACCGGCAAACATAGCTTTGTAATTAAAACGGGAGACGGTGAAAGCGGTGAATTCACAAGTAAAATAGATGTTGACTTTTCAGCTGGGGAAACAAATAAAACCGCGATGCAAAAAGTTAGAGATGCTATAAATGCAGACAAGGCAGTTGTAAATTCGGATGCCAAGCAGGCAAGTGCATCATATACTGGAGGAACGGCAACATTTAAGATTAATTTAAATGGAACTGAAACTGAAATTACAGTAGAGGGTGGCGGAACTTATGAAGAATTAATTGACGAAGTGGTTGGAAAGATTTCGGAGGATATAGATGGAGTTACCGCGGAAAAGGTTTTGGACTCTCCAAATCCTGGCGACGTCAGTTTAAAGTTGACAGTAGCAGATTCTTCAAAATATATTTCTATTTCTTCGGTAAGCGGATTCGATGTTGTTAATGATTTAAATATTGCTGTTGAGAAAGAAAAGGGAGCTTCCGGAGCTGTAAATGCTTCTGTTTTTTCAGCAGATACTACAACTTCCCAGCTTTCTTTAACCGCCAAACAAACGGGGCTAGATTTTAGAATAAAAGAACTTTCGGATGTTTCTGGTTCTTCAGCATTAAGTGCAATCGGTTTAAACATTGGAACAGCAAGAACTTCATTCGATCAAAGTCAATCTCCTGATACTGCCGGATATTTGTATGCAGATATCACTTCCACTAATAATCTACTAAATTCAAAAATTAGTTTTAACGGCTTACAAGTTCAACGTAATTCTAATGATGTTAGTGATTTGGTTGATGGAGTTACATTTAATCTAAAGAATATATCTAAAACAGACGATCCGGATGTTAACATAAATATAAACACTGATGTTGATGCGATTAAAACTAAGATCCAAAGTTTTATAACAAAATTTAATGATGCCTACACTAATATTAAAAATCAAAGTACAACAGTTTCTGGGACACGTGGTTTATTTATGGGGGATGCAAATACCAGTTCCATTATGAATATAATGAAAGAAGCCACTCTTTCGCCTATAAGCGGAATGGCTCCAGGTGAGCTATCATTATTAAATCAGATCGGAATTCGTTTCAATCCATCTACCGGGTTAAGTATTTCAGATGATAAAGAATTAACTACAAAATTGAAAGAAAATACAAGTCAGGTAGAAGCAATATTTAACTCTGAAAATGGTATTGCAAATATTCTTTATAATAAATTAGAACCATACACTGGAAGTGACGGATATCTTTCAAACTCAGTTCATACTTACGATAATAATGTTAAGTATTTTGATGATAGAATAACCGCAGCTCAAAAAAGGCTGGATGGAAGTTCGGAACTTTTGCGTAATAAGTACGAACAACTACAGGCTCAATTAGCAGATTTAATGAACACGCAATCATTTATTTCTTCTCTTTTTGGGTGATTTTTTGCAAAATACTATAAGTAATATTAAATTAAACATCGAAAAATCATTAAATATATTGGATTTCATTACTGAAGAAAATTTTAGCACTGAGTTTCCGAAGGCAGTAAGATATATAAAGGAAGCTGGAAAAATAACAAAATGATTTTGAAGTAAAATGTTCACCGGAGCTATTACAGGAATTCGAAAATAAATTATATCCCCTGACTAAACAATTAAAAGATAAATTCGATAATATAATTGCAGGAAAACAACAAAGTATTATTGAAATTGCTAAAGAATTAAAAGAGCTTAATAATAAAAAGAAATTAGTTAATTATAGCAGGTAAACTCATGGATATCAAAAAAGTTTCTGGAGATCAATATTTCTCTAATGAAATATTAAAAAACAAAGAAAAAGCAGTAAAGGAAGCTCCTGCAAATACGCAACAGGATAAACTTCAAATTTCTAAAGAAGCAAAAGTTATGAACGAAAAAGTTGAAGCTTCTAAGTTAGACATTATTAAACAAAAAGTTGCCCAAAAATTTTACAATTCAGAAGAAGTTTTATCAAAGGTTTCCGATAAAATTCTTAATGAATTAAATAAAAAATAGTTTTCAGCCTCGGTTTATTTTTTATTTCTTTCTTCTCTTGTTGATACTTATCACACATTTATTATAAATTGCGACTACAAATTAAAATGTTAACTTTTTAAAGTTTAGTCGCAATGCTTTATGATCTGTACAAAGAAAAATCATTACTGATTGGCAGCCTCACTCCAAATTTGATTCATGACATTCGCAATACATTATCAGTATTAAAACTGAATTATTATTATTTAAATCTAAAAGAAAAATCAATTCCTTCTGAAATCGCTTCTTCGCTAAACGACTGTTCGGAAGCTATTAGCAGACTTGAAAAAAAGCTCGATCATTTCACACTTCTTACTTCCAATAATAACAATTCATTAGAGTTTTGCTCCTTAAATACTATAATAACAGCCGCAATAGATTTGCTGAAGGGTAAAGCAAAAAAAAATAATATCTTGCTTGAAGATATTTCTGCGATCGGTATCCCCGCATTAAAAATCAATAAATCGAAAATTGCTAATGTGGTTATAGGCATTGTGAACTCATTGATAGAAATAGGTGTACAAGTTCAAAAAGTAACATTGAATGCTTTTGAGGATAGTTCCCAAAATCTTGTATTGGAAATTGAAAAGCACATAAAAGAAGAATCAGAAATTTCTGAATTGGCAGAAAATATTGGCGAAAGATTTCAGGAAGAGATTAATGAGTTAGGTAAATTTTTAGAAGCTGACAAAATTAAAGTTAATTTTTTGGGCAGCTTAACTGGTAATTGTAAAATAATTTTCTTATTCACTAAATAATTGAGTGGAGAAACGTGAAATTTAAAATTTTAATTATTGATGATGACGATTTAATCTGTCTTTCCCTTAAGAAAGTTTTAATAAAATTTGACTTCACTGTAGAAATTTGCATGGATGGAGGCGCCGCCTTGGATTTTGTTGAAAGCTTTCAGCCAGATATAATTTTATTGGATATATATTTGAATGAATACAATGGACTTGAAATTTTAAAAGACATCAAAAATAAATTTCATGACATTCCCGTTATCATGATTACTGGTTATTCTGATGTGAATATAGCTGTTTCTGCTATAAAATCCGGGGCTTACGATTTCCTTTTAAAACCGCTTGAAATAGATCAATTAAAGCTGGTGCTTGAAAGAGCTACGAAAAATCTTTCTCTTAAAATGGAAGTTGAAAAGTTAAGTACTCTTTTAAAGGATGATGAAATAACAAGAGAGTTTTTTGGGAAAAGTAAGAAGATTCAGAAACTCGTCAGTTCAGTAGAAAAATTGGCTGCAAGTCCTGACACTACCATTTTAATTGAAGGGGAAAGCGGAGTTGGGAAAGAAGGATTCGCAAAATATATTCACCAACATAGTCCACAAAAAAACGGAAACTTTGTTCAAATTAATTGCTCGGCAATTCCGAAAGAACTAGCTGAAAGTGAGTTATTCGGATATGAAAAAGGTGCGTTTACTGGTGCCGCTCAAAAGACAAAACTAGGTAAATTTGAACTAGCTAGCGGCGGTACAATTCTTTTAGATGAAATTGGAGAATTGTCATTGGATCTACAGGTTAAATTGTTACGAGTTCTTCAGGAAAGAAAATTCTATAGAGTCGGCGGAGAAAAGGAAGTAAATGTAAATGTGAGGGTTATCGCTGCTACAAATAAGAATTTGGAAGAAGAAGTAAATAAAGGAAATTTTAGAGAAGATCTTTACTATAGATTAAATGTTGCTAAAATACAAGTCCCATCTTTAAGGGAACGAAAAGAAGATATACCGGTTCTTGTTTACACATTTCTAAATGAATTTTCAGCCAAATTTGGAAAGCATATAACTGGTGTTGACCATCAAGCTTTGGAAATTTTAGAATCTTATTCCTGGAAGGGAAATATTCGTGAACTTAAAAATGTGATTGAACGAGCTTCACTCTTGATGGATGAAAATGAATTAAAAGAACACCACTTAAATTTTCTTACAGAATCAATAAAATCAAATAAACAAAATGAAGATGATTTTGTTTTAAAAATTCCTCAAAATGGAATTAAAATTGAGATAGTTCTTCGTTCACTAATTCAAAAAACATTAACAATTACAAGCGGTAATCAGGTAAAAGCCGCTAAAATTTTAGGTCTGTCCAGATCAAAATTAAGATACAGAATGGAACAACTTGGAATAGAGGTTACAAAAAGTATTAATTAATCAATTTAAAATTAATAATAAAAATTAAGTTCCTCCCAATCATTTCTTTACTGATAAAGTTAAAGCAAATCTCTTTTTATTAAAACAATTTGAATCAAAAGGTTTTCAATTTTTGTTGAAATAATTATTTGTTATTCATTTTGTCACTTTAAAATAATTAATAAGTTCCAGCAACTAATTACCTCAGAAAAATCTACGATGGAAATCCATCTTCAACATAAAATGTAAAACTAACCCAAATCTACTGCGTTTGTATTTTTTCTAAACAATATGCTCAGGATAGCGATAATATAGACATACTCATAGCTAATAAATGAATTTAGCTAAATAAGTCATTTATCAAATAATCTAAAACTTTATGGGGAAGAACATTAAGGGATTTTATGAAAACACTAAGCAAGCAAAGTATTTTCTCGATATCAATATCATTTCAATTATTTATAATAATACAATTACTTCCATATAAAATTCACGGCCAGGATGTAAATGTCAAATTTAGCGGTTTTGTGAAGACCGATATAATGTTTGATACACGTCAGGTTGTTTCTGCTCGTGAAGGCCAGTTTTTATTGTATCCTGCAGCGCAAAATATCGATGCTGCAAACAAAGATATTAATCAGGATCCGAATTTAAATATTTTATCAATTCAAACCAGACTTACATCTAAAATAACAGGGCCGGATGCTTTTGGAGCTAAAACATCTGGAATGGTGGAAGGTGCTTTTTTTGGTCAAACCGATGGGAATATTAATGGATTTCGATTACGACACGCATTCTTAAAATTGGATTGGGAATGCACTTCGGTTTTGATAGGGCAATATTGGCACCCAATGTTTGTTCCTGAAGTATTTCCAGGTGTAATTTCATTTAATACAGGCGTACCGTTCCAGCCGTTTTCAAGGAACCCCCAGGTCAGAATAACTCAATCAATTAATAACTTTGTGATAAGCCTTTCAGCTCTTGAACAACGTGATTTTACCAGTATGGGTCCGAATGGAGCATGTTCAGAATACCTTAGATATTCATCTATCCCAATGCTTGATATGCAGATTATGTTTAAGACAAATAATTTTGTATTAGGATTTGGTGCTGACTACAAATCATTAAAACCAAGACTCGCTTCCGATAAAAATTTTAAAAATGAAAATAGAATTAATAGTCTGGCAGTTTTAGGTTATACTAAAATTCAGCATGAAAAATATAGTGTAAAGTTGGAAGGTACCTATGGCAGTAATTTAACCGATTTATTAATGCTTGGAGGTTACGCAGTTTCTTCTAAAGATAGTATAACCGGAATTGAATCGTATACAAACGTAAAAACTCTTTCTCTGTGGTCTGATCTTTCTTATGGGAAGGAACTTTCATTTGGTTTATTTACCGGCTTTACTAAAAATCTTGGTGCGGATGATCCAATAAATGGGGCATATTATTCTAGAGGAAACAACATTGAAAAAGTTTTTAGAATAGCACCGAGAGTTCAAGTTGATTCAGGTATAACAAGATTTGCTGCTGAATTAGAATATACTTCTGCCTATTATGGAACACCTGATAATAAAGACAAGGTTATGAATTCATATTCTGTATCTAACACTAGGTTTTTAATAGCTGCCTATTACTTTTTTTAATTTAACGAAGGAATGCTCTTTTGAGGTTTATAATGAAATATAAAAAATTTAAAGACTGGAATATATTTGCAAAAATTACATTTGGAGGCATAGTCTCAGTTGTCCCTTTTTTAATTCTTGTTTTCTTTTACATCGTACCTTCATTAAAAAACACGTATTACAGAAATAAGGAAGAAAATGTAAAGCAAACTGTGGAGTTAGCATATAATTTAATTGCTGAATTCTATGATAAAAGCGCGGCCGGAGAAATGAGTAAAGCTGAAGCTCAACAGTCAGTTCTGAATCTAATTAAATCTTTACGGTATAACAAAACCGAATACTTTTGGATTAATGATCTCGAGCCTCGAATGATTTTACATCCTATCAAGCCGGAATTAAACGGCAAATCTTTGAAGGAAAATAAAGATCCTAACGGCAAATATTTATTTATTGAAATGGTAAATACTGCAACTAAAAAAGGTGAAGGATTTGTAGCATATCAATGGCCCAAACCTGGTCACTCAGATCCAGTGGATAAAATTTCATTTATTAAATTATTTAAGGAATGGGGCTGGGTTGTAGGCTCAGGAATTTATATAGATGATGTTAATCAGGAAATTGCCTCAATAAGAAATAACATATTGATCATTTTATTCATGATAACCTTAGCAACAATTGGATTCTCATATCTTTTTGGATTAAAGATATCTAAACCGATTAAGGAACTGGAAAACGCAGCAAACTCTATAGTAAATGGTAATTACAAAGTTCAAGTGAGCGTGCAAAGCGAAGATGAAATTGGAAAGCTTGCACAATCATTTAATTTGATGACTGAAAAAATTCTTATGCAGGTTCAAAACCTGGACAATTTGCCAAGCGCAGTTCTTTCAATTGACCGAGGGTTTAATATTCAGTATGTAAATAAAAAGACAAGTGCAATAATCGGAAAAGATCAAGATGAATTAATTGGAATGAAATGCTATGATCAATTCAATACTAAAGATTGCAACACCGAAAATTGCGCATTGCACAAGGCAATGAAAAATGATGAAGTAATTGTTAGAGAAACCATCTCCAGGCCGCAAAATGAAGAACTACCAATAATATATTCAGGTTCGCCAATTAAGAATCGAAATGGCGAAATAATTGGGGGGCTGGAAACTATAACAGAGATAAAAGAAATAAAAGATCTGCAGAATTATCTTACCAGATCAACAAATAAATTAATGCTTTCCATGCAGGAATTTGAAAAAGGAGATTTAACTGTTACAGTCGAAGCAGAAAAAAATAATGATGATGTGGGAAAATTAATAAAAGGTTTTAATCAAGCGATTTCAAAAATTCATAAAATGATTGAACAGGTGAGTGAAGCTGTTCAGGCTACTGTAAGTGCCAGTTCACAAATATCATCTAGCACTGAAGAAATGGCTGCAGGTACGCAGCAGCAAAGCATGCAGGTAACAGAAGTTGCCAGTGCTGTTGAGCAAATGACACGAACAATTATGGAAAATTCTAAAAATGCCTTTTTTGCAGCTGAAGCAGCAAAATTAGCAGGCAACAAAGCAAAAAATGGTGGAAAATCAGTACGGGAAACAATTGAAGGTATGGAAAGAATTTCGCGGGTTGTTGAGAAATCTTCCACATCCATTAAAGCCTTAGGAAATAGTAGTAAAGAAATTGGAGAAATTGTACAGGTCATTGATGATATCGCTGATCAAACAAACCTGCTTGCATTGAATGCAGCCATTGAAGCGGCAAGAGCGGGCGAACAGGGCAAAGGCTTTGCCGTGGTTGCGGATGAAGTTCGTAAGCTAGCTGAAAAAACAACCGGCGCCACCAAAAAAATTGCACAGATGATTAAACAAATTCAAAAAGATACTATTTCTGCAGTTGAATCAATGCTTGAAGGAACATCAGAAGTTAGTAAAGGAAAAGAATTAGCTGACAATTCGGGTAAAATTCTTGAAGAAATTATAACTGATGCCGAAAAAGTTAATGATATTATAAATCAAGTAGCTGCTGCAAATGAACAACAGTCAGCAGTCGCTGAAGAAATCAGTAAAAATATAGAGGGGATGAGCAATGTCACTCATGAAAGTGCTTCCGGAATAGAAGAAATAGCAAAATCTGCTGAAAGTTTAAACAGATTAACCGATAGTTTAGGTTCTTTAATTAAACGATTTAGATTGAAATCAGAAAAAAATAATTATCTAATCGATGCCGATAAATCAATGATTGAAGCAGGGTGATTTCAGAAAAATTTTAAACAATAAATTAGTAAGTAAAAAAATAATTTATAAATAATTGACGGTAAATATTAACTTTTTATTAATTATTTCGACTATATGTTAAAACCAATAAAACGCGGAGTACCCATGAATTCATTAAAAAATAAAATTAGTTCCAATTTTTTAGTCTTTAGTTTTTTCATTCTTTTCATCAGTTTATTTGCACCTCAAAATTCATATGCAGGTGGTGGAACAAGTGAAGAAGCTTATCTAGCTTTTGCTGAAATTATGCCTGAACCTGTTGATGGATACGCATCAATGTATAAGTTGATTGAGTATCCTCAAATGGCAAAGACGGCAGGTATCGAGGGAAAGCTATATCTACTGGCTTATATAAATGAGAATGGAGAAGTAGATGATGTTAAAGTTGTTAAAAGTCTTGGTGCAGGCTGTGATGAAGCAGCAATTAAAGCAGTAAAAAGTACAAAATTTAAAGCTGGCAAAAATGCCGGTGCAGCAGTTAAAGTTAAATTATCACTTCCGGTAACTTTCAAATTAAAGTAGAAGGTATAAATTATTGTGGAACTTTTTAAAATTTAAAATTCGTTAGAAAAATTCAGGGGGCTTTTTTATCCTTGGAGTTTTAGGAGCTTTCATAGTTTGTCTTTCCTATTTTCAAGTGGACAAAATGGTGGATGTAAAGGATGAAATCTTTCATGACTATATCCAGCCACAAAAAGTAATCAAAAAAATCTCATCTGATTTTCAACAGACTCAATATATAATGATGCAGCTTTCTATGCCGGTTTTTGCATCTAAATTTAGTGAAAACGCAAAAAATTATGCTGATTTAAAGAGTCAGATGGAAAACCAAATAGATTCTTTAAAGCATGTTGATGTTGTGTTTAAAATTGATTCAGAAATAAAATCTATCGATTCACTTTGGGCGCAGTATAAATCATTTGTAGCGGATGCAATTCTAAGCGCTTCAGCAACACATAATTATGAAATGGCTGCGGATGTTGCAACTAGTGATGGTGAAGCAATAGGTATACAATTGTCAAAAGCACTTTCAATATTAACACAAAAATTTGAGGAAAATGCTGATAGATTAGATTCTGAAATTAAAGCTGATGTTCAGAATATGATTTGGATTACTGCAATTGGTTCAATCGCTGCAACAATGATAGCTTTCTTTTTGATATTTTACTTAGCGCCGGCGATTACAAAACCGATCAATAATCTTAAGCAAACAGTGAAAGAATTTTCATTGGGAAATTTTGATGTTGAAATAAAAAATGATTCAAACGATGAAATTGGTGAACTCACATCTATGTTTATTACTCTTCAGAATGCTCAAAAAGAAAAGATAAACGCGGCTGAACAAATTGCAAATGGCAATATTCAAAAAGTTATTCCTGCTTCTGAAAAAGATTCTCTGGCTTTATCATTTAATAAAGAAGTTGAAACTATAAATGAGATCTTAAAAGAAGCTAAAATTTTAATTCAAGCAAATCAAAAAGGTGATTTAGAATTACGTGGAGATACAACAAAATATTCGGGAGTTTGGGGAGAGCTTATTGGTGGATTCAACGCTGCGCTTGATGCCGTAATTGCTCCGCTTAATGAATCTTCTGAGGTTTTATCTGAAATGGCGAAAGGGGATTTTACCAGAAAAATTAAAGGAGATTATCAGGGTTACTATCAAATCATAAAAAATAATATTAATAAAGTTGTTGACTCCTTAAATGCGGCATTACTAAATGTAGCTGAAAGTGCTTCAGCAGTTGCGAGTTCATCAACACAAATTTCATCTAGTTCTGAGGAGATGGCTGCGGGAGCCCAAGAGCAAACAGTTCAGGCTGCTGAAGTCGCATCTGCCGTTGAACAAATGACTTTCACTATTTTAGAAAACACTAAAAACGCCTCTCTTGCTGCGGATACTGCCAAAAATGCTGGTATAAAAGCGAAGGAAGGCGGTAATGTTGTTGAAGATACGATAAAAGGAATGTTCAGAATTTCGGATGTTGTTCAAAAAGCCGCAAATACAGTGCAGGCCTTAGGTAAAAGCAGTGATCAGATTGGGGAGATCATACAAGTTATTGAGGATATTGCAGATCAAACAAATTTACTAGCCTTAAATGCTGCAATAGAAGCTGCAAGAGCTGGTGAACAAGGGAGAGGTTTTTCTGTTGTTGCTGACGAAGTAAGAAAATTAGCCGAAAAAACAACCAAAGCAACAAAAGAAATTTCAGGTATGATAAAGAAAATTCAAAAAGATTCAGAGGAAGCGGTATTTTCAATAAAAGATGGAACTGCCGAAGTTGAAAACGGAAAATTACTTGCAAATAAAGCAGGAAACGTACTTAAAGAAATAATTTCTAACGCTGAAAAAGTTACATCTGTTTCAATGCAGGTCTCTGACGCGAGTGAAGTTCAGGCAAGTGCTGCTGAACAAATTACCCGGCACATTGAATCCATTAGTAACGTTACAAAGGAATCTGCTCAAGGCATTCATCAAATAGCTAATACTTCTGAAGACTTAAGCAGATTAACTGTTAATCTTCAGGACTTAATTAATAAATTTAAAATATCTAATTCAGCCAATCGTTATGAAGTTAGATCCAACGGAAAAATATTAGAAATTAATTAAAGGGTTAAATCAGCAATGGAAAAATTAGAAGTCGAAAATTCAGAAGAACTTCAGCTCGTAAGCTTTAAGGTTGGCAATGAAGAATATGGTGTTGATATAATTAAAGTTCAGGAAATAAATCGGATGTCGCAAATTACCAAAGTTCCAAACACCGATGATTATATTGAAGGTGTTATGAATTTAAGGGGAAGAGTAATACCGATTGTTGACTTAAGAATTAGACTTGGCCTTCAAAAAAAGGAAGCAGATAAACATACAAGAGTAATTTTTGTTGATCTTCAAAATAAAACAGTCGGTTTTATTGTAGACGCGGTAAATAAAGTTTTACGAATTCCATCTAACATTATTGAGGCACCTCCAGAAATAGTTAGCGGTGCTAATAAAGATTTTATCAAAGGCGTTGGAAAGCTTGAAGAAAATTTACTCATTCTTTTAGACCTAAATAAAATTATGGGGATTAATGAAGAAGTGGAAATGGCAGGGATATTGAATTAAGAAGTGTATACTTCAGCTATTCATTTTAAACTTCACCTTTGATGGGGAAATACAATACATAGATTGTTAGTAAGAATAAAATAATCAGCAAACCACTTTTCACCAGCCACAACCGCATACACGATTTTATTTATTTACCTGACTTTAATTTTATGGCTGTATTATTACAATTGCATAATATTAAACAGTCAACTCTTTAATTCTGTAATATAAATAAAGAAAATAACGGCATCTAATTTGAAAATTGAAATAATTAAAAATTGTTTCGATAATATATCTAAGTTATCAGAAAATACATTTTTAGAATGAAAGAAGTTTGTAAAATTTTGGAGAAGCATGATTAGTTACGACAATTCTGAGACCGAAGAAAATCAATTCGTTCAAAACAGTTTCGGATTACCACAAGTCAGCAACATTACATTAGAAAGATCAGTATTTGACAGTTGGCGAAAATATATTTATGAAATTTGCGGAATATATTTTCAAGATAATAAAAAATATTTATTGGAAAGCAGATTACAAAAACGTATAAATCATCTTAACCTCACCTCATTTGAGGCGTATTTAGATTACTTGAAATATAATCCTTTGGGTTCATTTGAAAGAAAGCAATTATATAATGCTATTACAATCAACGAAACATTTTTTTTTAGAAATCCCCAGCAATTTAGCGCCATTACGGACAAAGTTCTTCCGGAAATAATTGAAGAAAAATTAAAAAACAAACAAAATAAAATTAAAATTTGGAGTGCAGCGTCATCTTCGGGCGATGAAGCCTATACAATGGCGATTTTAATAAATGAATTGTTTGCTGCAAAATATCCGACTTTAACTTATGAAATTATTGGGACTGATATTGATGATAAAATAATCGAAGTTGCAAAAAACGCCGTTTATAAGGAATATTCAATCAGAAATACTCCGCCTAAATATTTATCAAAATATTTTACATTAGAGCAAAATCAATTTTATGTTTTAAATCCTAAAATTAAAAATATGGTAAAATTTAAAAATCTTAACTTGTATGACTCTGCCGGAATGAGTGCTATGACAAATTATGATTTGATAATTTGTGCAAATGTTCTGATTTACTTTGACACGGAATCGAAGAAAAAAGTTCTCAATTCGATGTACAACTCTCTTTCAAATAATGGTTATCTATTTATCGGTTATTCTGAATCTTTGATGAATATTACACAAAAATTCAAGAGTGTTAACTTTGTAAAAGCAACGGCATATAAAAAACATTTAAAAAAATAAAATATAATAGTAGAGGATTAAGAAATATGAGTGAGCTTAAGTTTCTTGTAGTTGACGATTCTGTAACCATGCGAAGAATTGTTATAAATTCTTTGAAGAATCTTGGTCATCAAACTTTTATTGAAGCTAATGATGGAAGAGATGCATTGGAAAAGCTTGCTTCAGATAGTTCAATAAATTTTGTCATAACTGATTGGAACATGCCAAATGTGTCCGGGCTTGAATTGACCAAGGCTATTAGGAATGACGACAAATTAAATTCTTTACCTATTTTAATGGTTACAACCCGCGGCGTTAAAGATGATATTATGGAAGCTTTAAATGCTCGAGTAAATAATTATGTGGTAAAACCATTTACTCCGCAAATACTTAAAGAAAAAATTGAACAAATCTTAGCTACAGCATAAAGGCAGTATCATGACTAAAATTAATGTGAATGTTTTATATTCAAAACTTGACAGCTTAAACATAGTTTTTAAGGACGCTCAGAGGCTTATTCCAATTATTCAAAATCTTATTGAGTTCATGCGTGAGACGATTCCCATGCTGGAAAATATCAATAAGTCAATCTATGAAAGTACTTTTAAAATTCCACGAGCTACCAATCAAATAAATGATGTTACTTCGGCTACTGAAATGGCCACCACAGAAATTTTAGATATTGTGGATATCATTTCAAATGATATAAGCGCAATTGAATTTACTGTTACAGAATTGCTTTCTTATGAAGAAAAGAGATCATTAATATTGAATAAAATAAAATCGTTGGTTCAAGACAACAAGGAAGTTGTAGCTTTATTTGAAGAATTCGATAAGATTAAGGGAGGGGTGGAAACTTATCCCAAAATACTGGACTCCATTAAAAAAATTAAAGATGATGCTTATAACATTACACTTTCGCTTCAAGTTCAAGATATTACAACTCAGCAGCTTGCAGCAGTAAATCATCTAATTGAATCCGTGCAAGGCAAACTTGCTTCAATTATAGTTGAATTTGAAGGTGTAGCAGATATTGAAAATAAAGAAGATTTTGAATTCCCTGAAGAATCAAATTTTAATCCTGATGCTATATATACGAAATCCAAAGACAATCAAAAATTAGTTGATGATCTTATAAGTGAAGGAAATAAATCAGCCTCACAAGATGAAATAGATAAATTGTTTTTAAAATGAGTGAGATAAAACAAAATCCAATATTAAACGATCCTGATATGAAGGAGATCGTTGAAAGCTTTCTGATAGAATCAAAAGAAATTTTAGAAAGCTTGGACAGTGATATAATTGAAATGGAAAAAAGGCCTGATGACACAGAACTTTTAAACCAGGTTTTTCGTTCTTTTCATACCATAAAAGGGTCTGCGGGATTTTTATCACTTACAAAATTGACTTCGATTACTCATAAAGGAGAAGATATTTTAAATAAGCTTCGAAAAAAAGAAGTCGAATTGAATGATGAGATAATGGATGCAATTTTAATTGCGTTTGATAAACTAAAAGAACTAATTTTTTGTATAGAAGCTAACCATAATGAAGATGTTGAAATTGAAGAAGCACAATCCGATCTCGCCCATGCTATTGAAAAAATAGAAAAAGGAATGATGGTAACTTCAGAAAATAAAATTTCTTCTGCTTCAAAACCAAAATCAAAAAAAACTGCTCCCAAAAAGCAAACGGCTAAATCAAAAGAGAATGCAAATACAAAAAAAGTATCAGTCAAAAAGAAAGTAAATAAAACAAAACCGAAAACTGAAGAAATAAAAAACACAGAACCCAAAAAGGAAGAAATTCCATTAGAGGTTAAAACAGAAAAGATTGAAGTAAAACAAAAAGACGAAACACAGCAAAATCAAAACAGATCCTTAGATCCTAACTTAATTAAAAAGGAATCCACCATACGTGTTGACATTGAGAGACTGGATGATCTGCTAAATATTGCCTCTGAATTAGTTCTTGGAAGAAATAGATTAACGCAGATTAATTCTGATTTTACTATACAGTTTGAAGGTACGGATCATGCTAGGGATTTATCAGAAGTTGTAAAGTTAATTGACCATATGACAAATGAGCTGCAGTCTATAGTAATGAAAACCAGAATGGTTAAAATTGGTAAAGTATTTAACCGTTTTCCTCGTTTAGTTAGAGATATTTCAAGAGACTCAAATAAAAATGTTGAGCTTATTATCGAAGGTGAGGAAACTGAATTAGACAAATCTTTAATTGAAGAAATTAATGATCCTTTAGTACATTTAGTTAGGAATTCAATTGATCATGGTATTGAAAAGCCCGAAGTAAGAGTTCAATCCGGAAAAAATCCAGTCGGTAAAATAAAACTTTCTGCAGATCATGAAGGTAATAATATTACTATCACAATTGAGGATGATGGAAAGGGAATAGACCCTGAAATAATAAAGGAAAAAGCGGTTTCAAAAGGTTTAATTACTGTAGAGAAATCTAAAGAATTAAATAAGCAGGAAATTTTTAATTTAATTTTTCTTCCAGGTTTTTCTACGGCAGAAGTTGTGACTAATATTTCCGGCCGCGGAGTTGGGATGGATGTTGTAAGAACCAATGTTACTAAACTCAGAGGTTTAATTAATATTGAATCCGAAAAAGGCGTTGGAACTAAAATAATAATAAAGCTTCCGCTTACTTTGGCTATTATTCTTGGTATGATTGTTAAAGTTAAAGAGGAATCCTTGGTGATTCCTTTGAGTAGTGTTATTGAAACTGTTCGGGTACATTCAGACAATATTAATACAATTAATGGCCATGAAGTAATTAGGATTCGCGATAGTGTTATTCCTGTGGTTGATATAAATGAGCTGTTGTACAAACATAGAGATAAAGTAGTTGATAGAGTTTGGCAGTACATTGTTGTAGTTGGAATTGCAGAAAAGAAATTTGGTATTAAGGTCGATAAATTAATTGGACAAAAAGAAGTTGTTATAAAATCTTTAGGAAATTATTTGGGCGCAATTAAAGGAATTGCCGGATCTACTATTTTAGGTGACGGTACAGTGGTAATGATTTTGGATGTTGCTGAATTATTAACAAAATTTACATCGGAAAATGCAAAATAAAATTAAAGTCTTAGTTGTTGATGATTCTGCAATGATGCGAAAGCTTCTTACAATTGCTTTGAATGCAGCAAATGATTTTGAAGTTATTGCGACTGCCAGAGATGGCGGAGAAGCTTTACAATTAACCAAAAATTTAAAGCCTGATCTGGTTACAATGGATGTTCAAATGCCAAACATTGATGGAGTTGAGGCATTAAAAAATATTATGAATGAATGCCCAGTCCCTGTTGTTATGCTAAGTGCATTAACTACTGAAGGTGCGGATGCGACAATAAAAGCATTAGAATATGGTGCAATTGATTTCATTCCAAAAGACCCTGCCTTATGGGGTGAAATGACATCTTTTAAGGAAGGTTTATTAAAAAAACTCCGCGAAATTTTAATGCAGAATAATCTTGTTAAACAAAAAGTAATTTCTAAACCAGCAATAATTTCAGCTAATACTAGATCTAGAAATAATACCAAAAAATCGATAACTGATTTTTCATTCAAAGCTATTGCGATCGGAATTTCCACTGGCGGGCCAATGGCTCTTCAAAAAATATTGCCCAAATTTTCCGAGTATATAGATTGCCCTATTTTTATTGTTCAGCACATGCCGCCAAAATTTACAAAATCACTTGCCGATCGATTAAATGGAATGTGTAGGCTTTCTGTAAAAGAAGCAGAACCAAATGAAATAGCAAAAAATGGAGTTATTTATATCGCTCCCGGCGGTAAGCATTTAACCGTTACAGGAACTTCCGGACAATGTAAGATCATTATTGGTGAAGAGCCTTCGAACACTTTACATAAACCATCTGTAAATGTGATGATGTTGTCCTTAACAGAAATTTATGGTAAACATTTATTGGGCGTTATTATGACTGGTATGGGTAAAGATGGATTTGATGGGATAAAAGAATTAAAAAAACTTGGCGGCTACTGCATAACTCAAGACGAACCTTCCTGTGTAGTGTATGGTATGCCTAAAACTGTAGCAGAAGCTGGACTTTCTGATATAGAAGTTCCATTAGACAAAATTCCGGAATTAATAAACAAAATGGTGAAACATGAGCAATATATATGAAGAAACAGTTCTAAAAGAATTCACTGCAAATAAACTTAAAAACGGTGTAATCAAAAAAGAAGATATATCGTTAAATGGAAAAACGAAGATTAATGTTGAAGAAGATGAACATAGTGGAGTGAAGATTATTCTTAAAAAAGATGAAAATGATGCAATAAAAGAGATTAAGTTTGTTTGTACCTGCGGTGAAACAAAATCTATCATTTTAGACTACGCTGATTAATAATTATCAACTGTTTATATTTAGCCACAAGTTATGGCTAAAAACCTTGAATAACTGAAATTTTCGAAAATAGCTACATGGCATTTCATTTGAAACTTTCAGTTAAAAATTCAAGGTTTTTTTATGTCAACATCTTCAAATATAAGGCTTTTAGAAAATTTACTTGATTATACATCTGTAAAGAATAATGTAATAAGTAAAAACATTTCTAATATTGGAACCGAAGGTTATCAAAGAGAAGATGTAAAATTTAATGCAATTCTAAACGAAAATTTATCAAACCAAATTAAAGCTACAAACCCCAAACATTTTGGGTCTCAGACTTTTATACAAGATTCTGAGTTCAACGTAATTGAAGACGATAATCAGGAAGCATATTCCGGAATTAATAATGTAGATATTGACAAAGAAATGTCCGATCTGGCTGAAAACTCACTCAGCTTCAAATTCGCTTCACGCCGGATCGGGGATTATTTTAAGTTGATTCAGGAAGTAATTAAAGGAGGGAATGGATGAAAATTGGCGGTAATTTTACAGGCTTTGATATAAGCGCCAAAGGCTTAAGTGTTCAGCGAAAAAAGATGAATCTAATTGCAGAAAATATTGCGAACGCTGATACCACTCGTACAGATGATGGTAAGCCTTATCAAAGAAAATTCATATCAGTTGAACAGCAGCAAGATCAATTTAAAAACAATCTAATTTCTGCTGGGCGTTCAATTAGATTGAACACAACTAATAACGATCATATTTCAAATCCAAATGGAACACCTTTCCAAGTTTCTGCTTCTGATGAGGGATTAAAAATTAATGAACTTCAAGATCAATCTGTGGGAGAAATCGTTTATATGCCTGATAGCCCTGATGCAGATGAAGACGGTTACGTCCAAATGTCGAATGTAAACATTATTACGGAAATGGTTGATATGATTGCAGCATCAAGAAGTTATGAAGCTAATCTTACAGCGTTAAATTCATCTAAACAAATAGCAAAAGATTCATTGGAGATATAAAATGAAGATATCTACTAATATGATTGGAAATTATGGACCGCAGGTATCGAGAAATATTCCGAAGCAGACTAAAATTCAAGAAGCATTTGATATATCTAAAACGAGTGGCTCAATAGATAAATCATTAGTAACTACAGAAGAAAAGAAATTTTTTACGGAAATGTATCCTGAAAACAAAACCGAAATAGTAAATCATTTTTATTCTAAAAACGGAAAAATGACTGGTGTAAAAGTCGGTTCATTATTTAATAAAAGAGGTTAGTATGAAAATACAGGCAATAAATGATATTCTTCCGGAAATACTTTCACCAAAACTCACTGAGAAACCGGGGAATGCAAAATTCGAAAATGTTTTAAGTGATTTTATTGGCTCTGTAAATAAAACTCAAAATGATGCCGATAAAATTACGAAGGATTTTGTTCTTGGAGAAGATGTTCAAATTCATGATGTAATGATAGCAGAGGAAAAAGCTAAGACCAGCCTTGAGCTTTTAATGGAGATAAGAAATAAAACTGTAGACATGTACAAAGAATTAATTAGAATGCAGCCTTAAAAATTATGGATAAAAAATTCGGTTCAATCGTAAGCAGTTTCAATAGTTTAACACTTCAGAGAAAAGTAATTCTTGCTGCGGCATTAATTTTAACTTTCGTTTTAATTGGATCACTCGTTGTTCTTTTGAACGAACCAAATTATTCAACATTATATTCTAATCTTTCTGAAGAAGATGCTTCAAAAGTTTTGGATGTTCTTAATGCCGAAAAAATTCAATTTAAAATTGATGATAACGGACGAACTATTAAAGTCCCGAAGGAAAAAGTTTATGAAACAAGGTTAACTCTTGCGGGAAAAGGCATTCCAAGCTCTGGTATGATAGGTTATGAAATATTTGATAAAAACACTATGGGCATGTCTGAATTTATGCAGAAGCTTAATTACAAACGAGCATTGGAAGGCGAACTTGCGCGAACAATAACAGAGCAGCAAGGTGTTGAAGGAGTAAGAGTTCATATCGTTCTTCCGCAGAAGTCAGTTTTTAAAGATGAAGAAAAACAGCCAACAGCGTCGGTTGTTTTAAAACTTCAAAATAATTTTTCAATATCAAAAGGTAATATCGCCGCCATAATTAATTTGGTTTCCAGCAGTGTGGAAGGTTTACAGCCGAACAAGGTAACGCTAATTGATACCCAGGGAAGACTGCTTTCTAAAGAATCTTCCGATGATTTATTTGGCGGAGTAAGTTCAAAACAGTATGAAATAAAACAATCGGTGGAAAGTTATATATCATCAAAAGCACAAAATATACTTGATAATGTTTTGGGCTATGGCAATGCTATGGTTCAAGTAAATGCGGATTTAAACTTTAATCAAGTTGAAAAAACTATGGAGATGTATGATCCGGAATCGCAGGTAGCAATAAGTGAACAAAATATTAAGACCGAAAATAGCGGAAGCAAAACAGGTGATTCCAGTTTGCAGACAAGTCAAAATAATACAACTAATTATGAAATAAATAAAACTGTGCAAAAAGTAATTGAAGGCATGGGAAATATAAAAAGGTTAAGTGTAGCTGCAGTTATAAATGATTCCCAAAAAGAAGTAAAAAAAGGTGATGCTGTAGAAACTGTTTTTGAACCAAGATCAAAAGATCAACTGGATAAGTTGGAAAATATTATTAAAAATGCAGTTGGATACGATGATAAAAGACTGGATCAATTTTCAATCGTAAATATACCGTTTGAAGCAAAACCGATTGAGGATATTAAACCTGAAGAAACTTCAATATTTACAAATCCGGATAAGTGGATAAATGTTCTATTAACAATTTTAGCTATCGGTGCTTCCTTATTCATCTTAAAAGGATTGATGAATAAATTAAAAAATGAAAAAATAATTGTAGGCACAGTAGATAATCCAAGCGGTAACTCATACGAATCATACATTACGCCCGGCAATAAATCAAAAGCTAATTTATCCGGAGTTAAAAAACCTAGGCCACCTATGCTGGATATTGGAGACCTGGAAGACGAATTATCTGAAGAAGCTGTGAGTAAAAAAGTTCAACATGAAAAAATAACTAACTATGTATCTAAAAACCCAACAGATACTGCAAAATTAATAAATGCGTGGTTACATGAAGACGAAGCCTAATGAATCACTAGCAGTTCAGCAGCCGCCTGCTATCCAAATTACCGGATTGCAAAAAGCTGCTATACTAATGATCGCTTTAAAATTGGATACTGCATCCGAGGTTTATAAATATTTGGATAATGCAGAATTGGAAATGATTTCTGCAGAAATAAGTAAAGTCAAAAATGTTACTGCCCAGCTGGTCGATTCAGTATTGTTGGAATTTTATCACATGGTAACCGCAAGAGAGTACATGCTGGAAGGCGGTCTTGATTATGCGCATGCGCTTTTGGAAAAAACTTTTGGCATTCCAAAGGCGAGTGAAATAATAGAGAAAGTTAAAACTCTTACCACTTTAAAAGGATTTGAGGTACTTAAGAAAGCTGATTCATCACAGCTGATGAATTTTTTAAACAAAGAACATCCTCAAACAATTGCTCTAATTCTTTCGCATCTTACACCTTCGCAAACAGCTGACGCATTGAGAGAGCTTCAGGAACCGTTAAGAACCGATGTGGTTCATAGAATAGCGACATTGGGGAAAGTATCCCCTCAAACATTAAAGCAAATTGAAAAGGTAGTGGATGAGTTAGCTGGACTTAGTATCGGGCAAACATTAAGCGCATTGGGCGGAACTAAAAGCTTAGCATCAATTCTTAATAAAATGAGCGTTACAATGAGTAAAGAAATACTCGACAGTTTATTGGAAGTTGACGCAGGAGTTGCCACAGAAGTTAAAAGATTAATGTTTTTATTTGAAGATATTATTCACATTGAAGACAAAGACATTCAAAAAATTCTTCGTGAAGTGGACAGAAAAGATTTAGCTTTATCATTAAAGGTTGGCGATGAAAGACTTAAAGCAAAAATATTTAAAAACATGTCTGAAAGAGGAGCAGATTTGCTGAAAGAAGAATTGCAATTTATGGGCAAAGTTAAGTTAAAGGATGTAGAAGATTCGCAAGCTAAAATAATTGATGTAATTAAAAATCTTGAAGAGACTGGCGAAATTACTCTCAACTTAAGTTCAAATTCAGCTGAAGTTTATGTCTGATAGAATTACAATAAACTCAAGAACCGGTTCGGTTAATTTTAAATTAAGAAAACATTTAGAAGATGAAATTGCTGATCCTAAAGAAAAAGAAATTAGTCTTACACAAAAATTGTTTGACGAACAACTTCAGAATAAATACGATGAAGGTTACCAGCAAGCGTACGAATTATTGACGGAAGATCTGAATAAGAATTATGAAGCAAAGCTAAACGAAAAATATGAAGAATTAAATAAAATAATATCTGAATTAGATGAAAAAATGAAAGTACATGAAAATTTGTTTACAGAAAAAGTTTTGGACTTTTCTTTTTTTATAGCCGAAAAAGTTTTACATCGTGAAATTGATAATAAAAGCATCATAAAAAAATCTCTGGATGATGCAGTAAAAAAGGTTATTGGCGCTAATTCAGTTATAATAAAATTAAATCCTGAAGAAATTGAAATTATGAGTGAAGAAAATGAACAGCTATTAAATGGTAGTTCATTTTCTAAAATTACATTTGAAGGCGATGATAGAATAGAAAAAGGCGGATGCATCGTTCAAACTGAAATTGGAAGTGTAGATGCAAGAATATCTTCGCAGCTGAATGAAATTAAAAAAATACTTGAGAGTGAAGAATTAAGTGAAAATCGTTAATGGAAAATCCTTATAGTTATATCGATTACTACAAAAGAAAAATAACCAGCACGGACTTGCTGAAAGTTAATGGCCGTGTTTCGGATGTTATCGGATTAATTATTGTAAGCATTGGGCCTAATGTATCACTTGGTGAAATATGTGTAATAGTAAATAAAAGTGGAATTGAAGTCTGCAAGTCTGAAGTAGTTGGATTTAAAGATGGAAAAGTTCTTTCGATTGCAATAGGCGAAGTTCATAATATTTCTCCTGCATGTGAAATAATTGCAACAGGAAAAACCTTTTCAGTAGGCGTCGGTGATGAATTGTTAGGTAGAGTTTTGGACGGAATGGGAAATCCCATTGACGGCAAAGGTGAAATTAATTGTTCAACTCAATTAAGTATTTACCGAGAGCCGCCTAATCCTTTGCAAAGAGATCGGATCGCAACTCCTCTTCAAACGGGAGTACGAGTTATCGATGGATTACTTACAGTCGGCCAGGGACAAAGATTAGGCATATTTGCCGGCAGCGGTGTGGGTAAAAGTGTTACGCTCGGAATGATTGCTAGAAACACTAATGCAGATATAAATGTAATTACGTTAATTGGTGAACGCGGAAGAGAAGTTCGTGAGTTTATTGAAAAAGATCTTGGTGAAGAAGGTTTAATGAGGTCAGTTGTGATTGTAGCAACTAGCGATAAACCAGCTCTATTAAGAATGAAAGGCGCCTTTATAGGTACTACCATTGCAGAATATTTTAGAGATAAAGGTTTGAATGTCGTTCTGATGATGGATTCAGTTACCCGATTTGCAATGGCTCAAAGAGAAATTGGATTAACGATTGGCGAACCGCCGACTACAAAAGGTTATACTCCTTCAGTCTTCGCGATTTTACCCAAACTTTTAGAGAGAGCTGGCACAACCGACAAAGGTTCGATAACCGGCTTTTATACTGTATTGGTTGATGGTGATGATATGAACGAGCCGATAGCAGATGCCGTCCGTTCAATATTGGATGGTCATGTGGTCTTATCTCGAAAGCTTGCCAACATAGGGCAATACCCAGCAGTTGATCCGTTACAAAGTGTAAGTAGAGTTATGCCTGATATTGTGGATTCAGACCATCGAAAAAGAGCAATAGCTTTTAGCGAAATATTAGCAACTTATAAAGAAGCTGAAGATTTAATTAATATAGGCGCTTATGTGCGGGGCAGTAATCCGCAGATTGATCATGCACTTTCAAAGATTAACAGTCTGAGAACTTATATTAAACAAGACATGCTGGAAAAATCATTGTATGAAGAATCTGTTTTAAGGTTAAAAGAAATTATTGAAGAACCCTTATAGTCTAACAAATGCAAAAATTTAAATACAAGTTTGAATCAGTTAAGAAGGTTAAAGAAAGTCTTGAAAAGAAAGCACAAAAAGAAGTTGCGTTAGTTGACCTGGAAATAGAAAAGCTCAAACAGTTTTATACCGCCGTGGAAAAAGAAGGAATAGATGGATTGAGTAAGCATGATAGCAAAAATGTAAGTGTAGCTGAATTAAAATTTGAAAAAAATTATTTGAAGGTGATAGAAAATAGATTGTTAGATATTCAAAAAGATATTCTTAAAATGGAAAGACTGCGAGAGAAAAAGATTCAAGAATTAATTCAAAAAAGTAAAGAACACAAAATGTTTAATGCTTTGGAAGAAGTTCATTTAGAGAAATTTATTGAAGAGCAAAATAAAAACGAAATGTTATTTATTGATGAAATAGCTACACAAAAGTTTAACCGGGAAAATAAGTGAAACCAATTTTTATATATGCACTAATATTTGTTCTGGCTTTTATATTAACCAGCTTTGGGATTATACAGCTTAATTCGAGATTTAATAACATCTTTAAATTTGATTTCTCACCTAAAGCTTTGTTATCTGAGAGTAATATTGATTCCACCGCAGTTAAAAATGAAAATATTGAAATAAGTTCGAATGAAAAAGACAGCAAAAGAGATTCAATCGCTACAGATAATAATTCAAAAGATAGTTTAGTTACTTTAAATAATGAATCAGAAAATAATCAAATTAATTCTTCATCAGAGAACGCGGAAGAAAATTCAGTTAAAGAAAATTTACCTGAAAAAAATATAACTGAAAATAAATCTGATTATCAAAATTCTAATCTTAATACGATTCAAGCAAGTCAAACCGTAAATACAATTGATAGTGCTTATATAAAGTGGGAAAAAAAAGCAGCGGGCGTCTATGAATCTATGGATCCCAAAAAGGCAGCTAAAATTATTCAGAACTTCTCCGATAATATGGCAAGAGATATAATTTTTGCAATGAAAAAGAATAAAGCAGCAGACATTTTAGCAGAACTTGATCCGTCATTTGCGGCAAGAATAATGAGGATGCCCTAATGGAATTTAATCCACTTTTCTTAAATATTAATAATCAAATAAACTCAACAGGAGATATAAAGCTGAACCGCTTCGGCAATTTATCATATTTGTTTAAAGATATTATTAAAGTAAATATGAATTCTGTCTCTGCCGGAAATGAAGTTGATACACTTAATTCTCAGAATTTAATTGAGCAGAACTTAAATAATCTTGGTCAAATTTCAGTTAGTGAAGATGAATTAAAAAAAGTAATTGAAACAATTTTGGCAAAATTAGGAAATCTTTCCGGTAATAGTTTGGAATCGAATAGCACAGTAAAATCAGTAAACGAACAAAGTTCCTTAAAGAATAAAAAAGTTAAAGATACTGAAACTAATACGGCTTTTGTTAATGTTAATGGAATTATTAATCAGCTTGAAGCTGGTAAAACCATTAAATTAAACTTTACAGATTTAGATGAAAATTATTCTATCGAAATATCTAAAAATGCAGATGAAAAGAATGTGAGTGATAATTCAAATTCTTTGAAAGTTGAAATTGCAAAATCGCCTCTTGATGAAATCCAAGCTGCTAAACAGTCATTTACATTTAAAAATCCCGTAGAAACAACATCACAAGGAATTATTTTAGGTGAAGATAGCTTTACGACAAGTCAAGTCGTCAATAATAGTGAGCCCAAATCGGCTTTCAAAACCAATATTATAAAAAATACGATAAATGAAATTCTATTAAATGAAAATGCAGTTGCAGATAATAAGGAATTGAATATACCTGGGGAAAACATTAAAACCGTTTCTGATAAAAATGTAGATACATTAAAGGTAAATGATGGTGGAGCAGAAAATCTTTTAAAGGAACTAAAAAGTTTGCTTGAAAATAGGGCAAGTAATTCCGGGTTTGCCAATAATTCAAATGACGGAAATTATGAAATTAAAATTGTTAAGCAGGAGTTTTCAAACAACTTAAATAATTCTCAGAACATCAATGTAAGCAATGAAGAAATCGTACCAACAAAACCTTCCGGGTCAATTTATAAAACTGATGAAAAATTATTCGAAGTAAATCAAAAAATATCCTCTGAAGCTCAGAAAGATTTCAAACAATTAGAAAATCAGAATCATAATCTTTCGAAAATCAAGTTCTCGTCATCTGAAGAAATTTTACAAAAACCAGTGGAAAATAAAATTACCACAGAAAATAAATTACAAAATGATAAGCCTGATCTTAATATCAATAAAAATGATGTTAAGATTTTGAATCTAGCAAATGATGAAATCAAAACATCAAAGACAATAAATAGTGATAGCAATAGCTTAAAACAGGATGATAATAAATCTGAACAAATAAATGTAAAAGAAAATATTCAGGATCGATCAGTCGAAAAAATTAAACCGCAGAAATTATCAGAATCAGAAATTAATAAAGATAAAGTTGAGTTCAATAATAGTAGCAAGGATAGTAAAGAGAAATTATCTATTAAGGATTATACGAGTAAAGATTTATCTCAATCGAAAAATATTAATAAAAATGAACCCGTATTGAAGAATGCTCTTCATGAAAGTACAAAACTGAATCTTGATCCAAATGAAAAATCTTTGAGTAAAGCTGTTGATTCTAAAGAGATAAATGATCCCTCCAAGGGAAAATTGACGAAACAATCGGACGTAAAAATCCGAGCAGATTTTAATACCAACTCTTCCAGCTTTGAAATGAAAGAAGCAAAAAATGAAAATGGATTAAAAACCATTACAGATGCAAATAATAAAGAGCAATTTAATTCTGCCGAACAAAATGCAAATCAAAGCCAAAATCAAAAAGATTCAAAAACTTCACCCGAAGCAATTAATCCTTCAGTTAAAAATGATAATAAAGAAGCAAAGACAGAATTTTCAAATGATAAATCGGATAACCCAAAATTACAAGAATCGAATTTTAATTCTGAACTAAAGAACGCTCAAAATTCTGAAGTGAAAGAAACCAGGAGTGCACCTTTATTTCATGAGCAGCCAAAGATGATTAAGCCGTCTCAAATATTACATGAAATATCCAGCTTTATTCAAAAAGGCGATGTAAAAAGTATTGTACTGAAATTAACGCCTGAAAATTTAGGTAATGTTAAGGTTGAAGTAAATATGATAGACAAAGCATTGCATGCTAATATTGAAGTTGACAATGAATCTGTTAAGCAAACCATTCAAACAAATTTTGATCAGCTTAAATCATCATTAATTCAAAGCGGCATTGCGGTTGCCGGGTTAACAATTTCATTGAATAACAGCAGCGAAAAAAATTCTAAGGCATTTGAAGCTAAAAAGAAGACAGAACATTATACGAAGGAAGTTAAGTCAGACGATAATTTAACTATTTCTATACCCAAGAAAATGGGCTATAACACTTATGAATATTTAGCTTAGGAGATTAAAATGGTAGATACAGTAAATAGTGTTCTAAACAATTATAACTCATCTTCAGCTTCAACATCAAATGCTGGTAAAACTATAATGGGAAAAGATGATTTTATGAATCTGATGATCGCGCAATTGAAAAATCAAGACCCGCTTAACCCGATGGATAATTCTCAATTTTCCTCGCAATTAGCTCAGTTCAGTTCGTTAGAGCAATTGCAAAATTTAAATGATTTAACATCGCAAAGTATAAACGCAAATTATTTATTAACTCAATCAATTAATAATACCTTAACATCCACACTAATTGGAAAAGATGTTAAGCTTGCTGGCGAAAGCATTACAAATAATGGTCAAAATGATATACCTCTTGGCTATAATATAACCGGAAATCCAACTTCTGTTTCAGTTAATATTTATGATGAAAACGGTGTGCTTGTTAAAACAATTGAAGATGCGCCTTCATCTTCTGGCAATAATAAACTTTCATGGGATTTTACCGATAATGATGGAAACAGGCTGGCAGATGGAAATTATACATTTAAGGTTGAAGCAAAAGATAGTGCAGGTGAAGATTTGAATGCTTCGTTATTCAAATATGGAACTATTGATGGAGTTAAGTTTACTGAAAATGGAACGGTGCTTTTAGTTGGAGGAGTAGAGTATTCACTTTCAGAAATATCTGAAGTATTAAATCCAAGTAATGAAGGAGGTTCAAACTAATGGCTGAAGTAAACGGAATAAATGTACCATTTATTCCGATAAGCAATAATGAAAGTTTCGGTAAGCCGCAGATTGAAAAATCTGGCAGCAGCTTTGAATCGATCTTTCAGCGTGAACTTGAAAAAATAAAATTTTCAAATCATGCTGTAAAAAGATTAGAAACAAGAAATATTCAATTGAGCGATGAAGAGATAACTAAAATTCAAAGCGCAGTTGAAAAAGCCGAGCTTAAAGGCTCAAAAGATTCTTTAGTAATGATGTCCGATACAGCTTTTATTGTGAATATTCCTAACAAAACTGTTGTGACAGCTTTACCTTTAGGAAATGGTGGAGATAATATCTTCACAAATATTGACAGTGTAGTGTTCGCATAATTTAGAATTCAATTAAATATAAGAGCGGGACCTTTTAAGGACGCTCTGATCCGGCTGACTGACTGATGCTGGGTAAATCATAACTTAAAAACCTTAGGAGGTTAAAATGGCACTTCTTAATTCATTGTTCTCTGGCGTTTCCGGAATGCAAAATCATCAATCAATGATGGATGTAATAGGAAACAACATTTCTAACGTAAACACAATCGGCTTTAAAGGATCAAGAGTAACTTTTAGTGATACTTTTAATCAATTTGTAAAAGCCGGTACAAACCCAACTGACAATTCTGGCGGTACTAATACATTCCAGGTTGGTTTGGGAATGAAAATAAATTCAATCGACAGAAACTGGAATCAAGGTACGTTCGATAGAACCGGCATAACCACCGATCTTGCACTTCAAGGACCAGGTATGTTTATATTGAAAAGCAACGGACAAAACTTTTATTCGCGTGCCGGAGCTTTTGTATTTGATGCAGATGGTAATTTAGTAAGTTCACAAAACGGAGCAGTTGTTCAGGGCAAAATTGCTAATGACGACGGCGTTGTTCCTCCTGGTAATAATTTAGAAAACATTGTAGTTGATAAAAATTTAAAACTTCCTGCTCAAGCAACTTCATTGATAAAATGGGGCGGTAACTTAGACAGTAATTCCGATTTAACAAGAAGTGAATTAGTAACTCAGCTTGGTAATATTAATTTGAATGATGCAGGCCCTTTTAATTCAAGTACAACAATTTATAATGATTATGGAACTGCATTTTCAATGAAAATGACTTATACTAAAACAGGTAACCCGAATGAATATAATTTATCATATGAAGTTTTTGATACTGCAAATCCGCCTGTTTCCAAGGGAACGGGAAGCATAAATGGACTACAGTTTGTAGATGACGGGAATGGAAATTACAAATTAGATGCAGCTTCTCAAGCTTTGTTCGATGGAACGAACAATCATGTTGTTGTATCCGGAGATAATTTAAATTTCTTATTTGACGCTTCTTCAATTACGCAAAATTCATCTTCTTCAACTTTGAGCTTATCGGCCGATGGTAACAGGGATCCTAACTTAGTAAGCGGTTCGGTAACTGTTTATGATTCATTAGGAAATTCTCATCAAGCTACCTTGAAATACACCAAAGTTGATGATAATCAATGGACCTGGACAATTTCAGTCCCCGGTACAAGCACACAAAGCGGATCAGCAGAATCATTCACCGGCACAATGATCTTCAACTCAGATGGTACTTTGGATCCGGCAAACATTTCACCAAATAATCCAACATTTACATTTCAGCCAAAAGGCGGGGCTAACCCTGTGAAAATGGATTTGGATTTTGGAAGCGGATTCAGCGGTATTACTCAAACTTCGGCAAGTTCAGTTGTTTCATCTTTAAGCCAGAATGGTTATGCCTCTGCTTCATTATCAAATATCAACATAGATCAATATGGCAAAATAGTCGGCATCTTTTCAAATGGAAATACAAGAGCGCTTGCTCAAATTATGTGTGCTACATTTCCTAACTTAGATGGATTAATTAGCAACGGAGATAACTTATTCTCCGCATATGCAAACTCAGGTGAACCTAGGATCGGTACTCTTGGTGAAGAAACAAATACAACGGTTCAGTCAGGTGCATTAGAACAATCCAATGTTGATTTATCGGAAGAGTTTACAAGAATGATTGTTGCTCAAAGAGGTTTTCAATCAAACGCAAGAGTAATTACAACTGCAGATACATTATTACAGGAGATAACAAACTTGATTAGATAAAAAATCATTTAAAAAACATAATAAAACTTAAGGCAGACAAACTAGTCTGCCTTTTTTTATTTAAAAAACTTTAAAAATATTAAATTGATTTATAAAGGAAATTTTTTGTGAACATTAATATTCAGTAGATTTTTGTAAATATTTTTTACCTATTTTTTTTGTAAGCTTCAATAATTAATAAAGTTATATTATTATCAAAGCTGCGCGGCTACAATAAAAAGTAATTCGTGTCATTCCAAACTTGATTCAGAATATTTATTTTTCACTAACTTTTAAAGCTGAACTAAGTTTGCTTACGTATTATGCCGTTTTAACATGAATGATGTGTAGCTTCTTTTTGACATAAAGAAATGATTTCATTAATAAAATTGTGAACAAAATGAATAGATTAATATTCAAATTAATGCTGCTATTATCTTTCACTTCTTCTGTGATATTTTCACAAAGCGAAAATGCTGAAGGGAATTATTTTAATAGCGGTTCTGAAAATAAAGATGACGTAATCAAGCAAGGTTTAAATATCACTTCAAAAGGTGAAATAAAGGCTCTCGCTATTTTCATTCAATTCAAAGATGATACTGTTAACTCACATAGTGCTTACTGGGCTCCCAACAAAGCTCCAACTTTTCTAAATACTTATCTTGATACTTCTTTGAATCAAACCTCTACTCCATGGAGCTTTTCAGATTATTACAAGCAAATGTCATTTAATTCTTTAAGGATGTATGGAAATGGTTACTTTGCAATAACAAAGCATACAGAAAAATATTATCGGGATACCCTTGCAGGCGGAAAAAAGAATACCGCTTTTGGATTTGCGACCCGGGAAGTTTTAGCAGCATTAAATTCCCAAATAAATTATGCAGATTATGATAACTGGAGATTTGGCATTAATTCCCATTCGAAAGTTCCTGATGGTAAAGTAGATTTAATATTAGTTCTGTATAGAACACTTACCTGGCCTCCCAATGCAAGTGGAATTGCGCAGCTTGGCAATGGCAGTGGAGTAATGGACACTATTTTAGATGGTAAAAAAATCTCATTTCGTTTTCCAGGTTCAGGGATAACCAATTCGGGTGGAAATTTAGGAATGCGAATCACTCTTGAATCTATGAAACATGAATTTGGGCATCTATTGTTTGGTTCCGGCCATCCTGCTTATAATGGTTTTACGTATAACGGCGGGCAAACCCAATTTGCTGGTATGTGGGGAATAATGCCGATTGTGGGTTACTGTGCAAATGCTTTTGAAAGAGAAAGAATGGGCTGGATTAAACCCATTGTAGTAACAAATAATGAAGTGGATTCGCTTACGGATTTTGTTACGACAGGCAAAGCTTTAAAAATTCCAATTCCAGGAACAAATGATTCTTATTATGTTGAAAACCATATGCAGTTATCAATGTACGATTCAGATGTTGATCAGGTTGACGGAAAGGGATTAATGATTTATAAAGTTATAGGTACAGCATATCATCCGACTTATGATGTTGAAACGGCGGATGGTAAATTCGATTGGGCTAATCCTTATTGGATTCCACATCCTTACGGCGGAAAAGGGGAATTACCCGTTTACCAAAAACTTAAAGCGGATAGAAACGGATATGATTTTAGAGATTACATACCTCATACTAGACCAAAATTTACAGGAGGCAAGTATGAAATTTTTGTTCTAGATGATGATGGTTTAGGGGGCAAGCCATATACATTATTTGCGGGATGGAAAGGGAATGGGCATACAGCTTTTAATATTAATTACAATCGAGTTTTTGCGCCCTGGACTAATCCCGGTTCAGGCAATACAAAAAATATTTCAGTTTATATAAAAAGCAACCCGGGAAGTTACATGGAAGTGGAAACTGAAGTTCAAGATATAACTATTCATCAAAACACTACATTACCGGCAGAGACATTTGAATTTTCCGGCGACTTTATTGTTCCTTCCGGTGTAACATTAAATTTAAAGCAGGGCACAACATTAAAGTTTGCCGAAGGTAAATCATTAATTGTAAATGGGAAATTAATAAGACTAAGTTCTGAATAAAAAAAAACATTTCAAGACAAACATGAAATGGCTGGTAACAGCCAATCGACGCTTAAATAAAACTACAAAAATCTTAAAAGAAAAATACAAATGGCTTAAAGAGATTTTCCAATGACATAAAGAGAACCTCCAAAGGCTTAAAGAGATTTTCCACTAACATAAATGTAACCTCTAAAGGCTTAAGGAGAGTTTCCAAAGACTTAAAGAGATTTTCCAACCACTCAAATAGAATTTTCACAGGCTTAAATAAAGTTTCCGATCACTTAAAGAGACTTTCCAACGCAATAAATATTAGTTTTTCTGCTTTTTTAAAATAAAATTGAACTTTTGGCATAATTATGGTATAAATAAGCGCTGTTATGGGATTACGGGGAATTTTTAATAATAGGAGAGTAGAATTTACAAGTAAAGGGAGAATTGAACAGACACAATCACAACTATTCTAATTTATCTTATCAGCCATACTTCAGCAGCGCTCAGTTTGACATTGCAAATAAACCTTGCAAATGATAAACCTAATTTCTTTTAAAGAAATTGAGTTTATAAAACATTTAGGTCTGATGAAATTTTAATTGTTCGTAGTTCGTTTAATTAATTTATTCATTAAAAAATATAGGGAGACAAAAATGTCTAAGAAAATCGATTATCAAATCCAGGATAATGATGCTTTATTAAAAGCAATCGACGGAAACCGGGAAGCCATGACTGCCAAAGGTTTCACGGATACAAGGTATACAGCCTTTGTAAATGCATGCAATGACCTGGTGCAAAAAGAAGCAGCGCAGCAAAGAGCGGTAAAGCTGGTATCTGAAAAAACTGCAGAACAAAATGATGCAATAAAGTCAGTAACATTAGTTGTACAGCAAGTAAAAAATGCGGCCAAAAGTGCGTTTGGAAAAGACCCTGCAAAGACAAAACTGTTTAAAGTAGGAGACACAATTCCAAATTCAGTTAAGACGCTGCGCTCATTAACCGAGTATATAATACATCTTGCAAACGAATACCATGATACATTATTAGAAAACGGGTTGACACAGGAAGATATAGACGGGCTAAATTCATCTTACGGGTTATTAGTTGCAGCGGACGCAAGCCAGGAAAATGCCAAGAAGCTGCAGGCAACGGCAACAGTGGTGCGGGACGATTCTTCTGCAAAGGTAAAAGACTTAGCGTTTAAAGCCAGGAGCTTTGCAAAAACATGTTTTGCAAAAAACCCGGAAATACTTTTACAGTTTAAGTCGATACCCAAAGGAAGAACAAGCGGGAATGGGGACGTTGAAGTACCGGTACAAACTCCAGCGCAATAGTAAAATAATTTCTTAATAAATTAATTACGTTGAACGCCTCATTAATTGGGGCGTTTTTTTTATGGGTAAAATGACATGAATAGATTTTCAATAATTAGTGTTAATGATATGGACAAGATAAAGTTTTTTTCAAATTTTAACATAATAAAAACTTAATTTGATTTTAAGTTTTATTTTTAGTTTTTTGTAATCGTCCAAATATAAAATTTACTGCTAACACTTGGGGTATAAGATGTGGGAGAAAATTAAAAACCAATCAGATTATTTCATTTCAATTTTAATATTAAAATTCCCAAATAATTATTTCTCAAGAGTGTGGGAAACTTTAGGTATTTATACTGATTTTTTTAAGTAAAGAATTACTTACATTAAATATAAGAGAAGGAAATAAGTAAGGGAGAGTGATCACAATTGAAAAATATTTAATTAGGGAAGCGAGATGATTTTATTTTAAACACTACTAGAAATTAGAAAGGGAAGCAATGAATCAAGGTAACAATTTACAGGTTAATAAAAATATTTTATACCTATCAAAAAGAGAGAAAGAGATTTTATTATTAATTGCTGAAGGCTTAAGGAATAGGGAGATAGCGGATAAGCTGTTTATATCTCACCGAACTGCAGACACACATAAAACACATCTATTGAAAAAACTAAATTTAAAATCTACAGCAGAATTAACTTGCTTTGCCGCTATTAATTTAGATGTAATAAAAGAATTGATTGGAATAGTCATATAATTATAAATACGGGATACTCGTATTTTTTATACGAGTATCCCGTATTTATTTCTTGTTGTACTAAATGTAAGTTACAAACAGAAAATTTTTTTAGATAAAAAAATAAGTTATTGTTTCTTTAGGGGTGTAAATTAAAGTGGAGTTTCTTAATTCGTCCGTTTTTATTATTCTAAGTCTTAACTTATCTTGTAATTTAAGAAATACTAATCAATCTAATTTATTTCTAACCGTTGAGTTTTATTTTACTGGGTTTACATAATTTTAAGACATACTTCTCTATTAATTTAATCACTTGTTTATAAAATATTGTTAAAAGAATAAAGGAGAAAAAATGAAAATCTTGTTTTTGATTATTTCTTATTTTTGTTTATCTGGATTAACATTTTCACAAAATAAATATCCTATTAGCAAAAACGTTGAAGAATTTTTTGATACTCTTAATGTTATTTCAAAAGACTATGATCAAGAATCTCACCGCTTAACTAAATTTTATTCGCACAATGAAATAAATAATCTGGCGAAAAAATATTATAAAGCCATTTTAGAAGATCCGATTGGTTATGATAGATATATTTTAAACGAATCAACGCAATTTTCTAAAAATAGAAAAGCTGGTTTAAATTCGAATGAAATCACACCACAGCTGAAAAGAGGCATATTTTTTAATTTATTAGAAGAAAATTTAGGGAAAGAATTTACTAAAATTATAAGTATTCCTTATTTTCTCCGAGTAAAGATTGAAAACGTTACCCATAGTAAATATACAAGCTCAGTGGATAGTATGAAATTTACTCAGACTAATTTAAATTGTGAGATAGAAGAAATAATTAAAGGGGAAAAAAGATTTCAAACTAAAACCAAAGTTGTAATAAGTTATCTAAATTGGTGGCTAAAAGACTGTAGCAATAATTCAAACTCAAACGATTTGAATGATGCTTTTAAAGTTAACAGTTCTTACTTTATTCCAATAAAACCCAGATTTAGAGGTTGTACTGAAGATACTTGTATAACATTTGCATTACAAATTCTCCCAGACAATAATTGTGGGATTTATCCAATCATTAATGGAACAATTTATACACCAAATAATTACTTTCAAATTTCAATGGAGACGCAATGGAGCAATTTTAAAAATTCATTTATTAAAAAATATGTTTTGCCTTTGGAGGGGGAATGAAAATGAAAAATATTTATTTTACAATTTTAATTTTAATTTTATTTTATAGCGTACAATATGCGCAGGGATATGGCTATTTATATTTTGATGAATACAATGCTGCAGTCTATTCTACTACAGACGGAAATCATGATAATATTGTATATTGGAGTAATAACATAAAACAAAGTGGACTTACTGTACAAGAATTCGACACAGAAAATATAGATTACCCGAGTGAATTGTTCTTCTATAAGAATGAAATTAAACAGCAAGCTGATAATTGTATAAGTCAATGGAATAGTGGTGGATGTTTGAGTTTGTCTAAATCCGAGACATTCCCTGCTTGTCCAATGAGATTCGTAGATGATTATTTTATTTTCCCGGACGATGATCATAAAGGATTTACAGCATTTGCTGTTACAACTGTTGATCAATGGTATCCCCCACAATATCAATTTGTACAATTCTCTTCTGGTTCTTATTCCCAGTATGCACAAACTGGAATCATATTAAATGGAAATGCATTTAGAAATTTTGAGTGGTCAACAACGCTCGAACAACCAACAAATCCTCAATACATAACTCCTTTTAAACCTATTTTGTTGCATGAAATGGGACATCTAGTCGGCTTAGGGCACAGAGACAATCTAATTCCGCCAGTTGTAATGAACAAAATGACTAATATCAATAACTATGTTTTTAATCTCACAGATGAAGATAAAGATCAGAGAAGTGCCGTATGTGATTATAATGGTACTCCCACCGGAATTGAGGATTATATTTGGCTATATGATGATGAGCCAAATTATCCATATAATGTTAATACTCCATATGTGGGGCGTGTTCACCAGTCTTTTCAAGATGTTTATCCTTATGGTGATTATATAGTTGCCTGGGATAATTGGAAGGTTAAAGCCTCATATGGTTGTGGAAAAGTGTTAGTGTATGAATCAAACGACTATAGTAGTTATATAAACATTCCGACATTGCCAAATGGATATTTATGGAATAGAGATGCAAATGGCAATGTTCTGGCAACTCTTTCTACTGGCGGAACTGATAATGATAACTATCATCACACTGCTACTATTCCTATTAAAATTGGGAATGTTCCAAATTCATTTGTTACATCCGGGACTTTAACTGCTGATACAACTTACTGGTGTGGAGACATAACAGTCACTGGAACGATTACTGTCCCATCCGGGAAAGTATTAAAAGTTTCTCCAACATCCGTTATGAGATTCCCGAATAATACGTCATTAATTGTATATGGCAAACTGGAGGCAGATGGGTGTACTTTTACGTCTCAATCAGGCAGTACATATAATAGCTGGGGAAGTATAGAATTAAATGGTGCAGGCGCTTCGGGATCATATATTCGCCACGCTACTATCCAATATGGAAATGAAGTAAGAGAAATAAACATTCAAAATTTTGAAATATCTAATTGTAGTTTCATTAATAATTATATCTCTATATATTCTTCAGGTTCAACAGGTTCAATTTTTTATAATAATTTAACGAGTAATAGTATTGGGCATTCAATAGATATAGAAGGTTCTTCAACAGTAAGCTGTTATGGAAATACTATTTCCAAAACAAGCCCTAATCAAACAAGGGGTGTAGGTATACTAATTGGCGGCGGTTGTATTGGTGTAGTATATGAAAATGATATAAGCTTTTGTGATTGGGGGATAGGAGGAATTTGGAGTGCGATGGCTATAGCTTCAGATTATTCTTCTTTTTATAACGGAAATAATCATATTACAAATTGTAATGTAGGAATAAATATTTACCGTAATTCTATTGGTCAATTTGGATATCAAGGTTCGTATATTGATAATTCCCATAATAGTATTCATGATAATACAAAAAATGCAATAGTAGGAACATCATATCCAACATATCCAAGCAATTTATATGCAATGTATAATTGGTGGGGCGCTTTTCCACCTGATCCGAATAAATTTTCCCAAGGTTCCGGCTCTCATTTATATACAGATAATCCACTTCAAGATGATCCATTCGGCAGCTTACAAAAAGCAGTGACAAATGATAATGGAGCGATAACTTCAAATAGTATTGAAGAACCAGTTACAATAACCCAAAATGATCCAAATTCAATTTTTAGTGGTTTTATTTTGTTAAATAAAAAAGATTATAAGGCAGCTAAAAGTTTTTTTATATCATACTTAAGTAAGCACCCCGATGATCAATCTGCTTACATTGCACTATACAATTGTTATACTAATGATGATGGCGACGATTTAATAAATTATTTTAATTCATTACCTAAAGAGGCTTCCAAAGATCATAAACTGCTATTATCATATTTATATCTAAAGCAAGGTAACATACAAATGGCAAAAAAAGTTAATGAAGAAGTAATTTCTGAAAACCCAAATACTGTCCTTGCTGCTAAAGCAAATGTAAATAACTTATTTATTGCTTTATACAACGATAATAATATCGAAAAGGCGACTTCTTTATTTAACAATGTTTCTAAAAACACTGAATCATTATTACCTTCGGAACTTGCAGATATTGACTATGAAATAGAAACTTATGTAAGTATTCATTCAAATCAGTTACCTGGTTCTAATACATTTAATAAGTCAGCAAATATCAATAAAGTAGAAACGCCGAAAGAATACAGTTTACTCGGCAATTATCCTAACCCATTCAACCCAACAACAACTATATCCTATAATCTTCCAAGAATGTCGGATGTTGAATTAAAAATATATGACATACTTGGAAATGAAGTAAAATCATTTTTTATTTCATCACAATATGCTGGGACACAAAATATAGTTTGGAATGGAACGAACAATTATAACGAACAAGTATCAAGCGGGATTTATATTTATAGGTTCAGAGCTGTTTCAAGAGAAGGAAAATATGAAGTGTTTGAGAAATCAGCTAAGCTAATAATGTTGAAATAAGGATCGGCCTCTCCCAAGGGAAGAGGAATAGGACTGCAATGTTTATTGTTTAATCTAAACGGGATCTTAAACGGATCCCGTTTTTTATTGTTAATGTAAAATTGAATCATTCTTGAACAGAGTTTATAATACAGCTTGCAAATGAATACCATGATACTTTATTGGAAAACGGATTGACACAGGAAGATATAGACGGGCTAAATTCATCTTACGGGTTATTAGTTGCAGCGGATGCAAGCCAGGAGAATGCAAAGAAGCAGCAGGCAACGGCAACAGTGGTGCGGGACGATTCTTCTGCAAAGGTAAAAGACTTAGCGTTTAAAGCCAGGAGCTTTGCAAAAACATGTTTTGCAAAAAACCCGGAAATACTTTTACAGTTTAAGTCGATACCCAAAGGAAGAACAAGCGGGAATGGGGAAGTTGAAGTTCCTGCTCAAACTCCAGCGCAATAGTAAAATAAATTTTTAATATTCAAACTACTTTGAACGCCTCATTAAATGGGGCGTTTTTGGTTTTGATCTATAAAGTCTACTGGGAATCTGTCTCAAAAGACTGGATTTGTCAGTCTGAGCTTTTCGAAGACTGGTATTTTGAAATAATTTCACACTTCGATAATCAGCCGAGGCGGACAGTGTGGCAGTAAAAATTACTTTGAGACAGCCTCGTCCTTGTTTAATAGGATAATATTTAAGAAATAATTATTCACTTATTTTTTCCCAATAAATAATTCATCCAATTCCCATTTCAACGGATTGTTTTGTATATAATTTCTTGTATTATAAAGATCATTTTCGTTTCTTAAAATATGCTCAAAATAGTTTCTTTGCCAGATAGAATTGCCGGGCGTGTTATTTAATCGATTAATTCTTTTGGTTGAAATGGATTTAAATTGACCGATTATTGATCCCAAAGAATTTGGCTGCAATGTTGGGGCGACCCGCCGGGTCGCCCCTACGGGAGTATTATTTTTTATTTTATTTTCAATAATTATTATTCCATGTAAATGATTCGGCATTATACAATAATAATCCAGTTCAATATTTTTTCTTATTACTTTTGTTTTCAACCATTCTTCTTCTACAATTTTCCCATATTCATTTAAAATAACTTTACCGCTTGATATTTCTCCGAATAAACATTTTTTATTTTGCGTACACAGAGTAACGTAATACCAGCCGGATTGGGAATAGTCAAATTCTCTTAGTCTTATTGAACGGCGATGATGATTTTTGGGATTATAATTCATTGATAAATTCTATTGTTGTGATTACTCCCTAATCGTTTTTGCGTTATTTTTATTTTCTATTTTTTTAATAATATTATTGCCATGTTGGGGGCGACCCGGCGGGTTGCCCCTACGTTGTTTAAATAAATAACTTAAAAATTTGTCATGCTCCTTCCACAATCATTATTTCTTCTTCTGTTAAACCATAAAGCTGGTAAACTAATTGGTCTATTTGTTAATCTAGTTTAAAAATCCTTTTTTATATTTACCTATACAGGTATTTCTGTAATCGACACCTAATACTTTACAAATGAGCCTTTCACACATTGATTTAACATTAGGCAATTCTTTAATTATTCTATCATAATTTACCGGGTGTACTCCATAATGTATAATATCATTTCGAATTTTATTTATTTCAATTTCTTTTTTTTGTTTAAGACTTTCTTCGGTTAGATATGCAAATAAATCTAGCCAATCAATATTATTTGTTTTGCAAACGTATATCAGTTTATGTGTAAATGATTTACCCTTGGCAGAAAATAATTTTAGCAAAATATCAAGGCAAGAATGCCAATATATTATTTGAGTATCTATTTTATCTCCTGTTGACGCAATAATAAATCTGTCTATAATTCTGTCAATCTCCATTCTTTTGTCATGGTTAATTTTTTTGTAACTATAAAAAAGTGCAGAACTTAGATCTAAATATTTTGCTCTATTTCTTTTATAAAAGTTAACATCTTTAAAATTATTTTTTAGTGGGGAAATCCATCTTGATATACTTTTTTTATGAATAATCGTGTTCTTATTCTTCCCAGTAATTTTAATATGATTCCATTTAATGAATTCACCTTCTAAAAAAGATATAATTCTAAGATAAGAATCTACCTCTTCAGTAATCATATTAATCAAATTATAGTTTAATCCTCTTTTATTTTTTAAATCTATATTTAAGATGATTTGATCAATTAAGAACTTACCTTTCTTATTGGAAATTTCATTATTTAAATCTCCAAAAAGAAATGATGGGATCACCTCAAAAAAGCCTAAATTTGATTTTACTGTATATCTTTCATCTGTCCATTCTTCATTTATTTTATGTTTTTCTTTTTTTTCAATCCAGCCAGATAAAATACCTTTAGTATAATGATTTGTGAAGTGTCTATTTCTTGAAAATATTGATGAAGAAGGTATATAAAATGAAAGATGTAATTTTTTAAATTTATTTAATTTAAAATCTCTCTCAACTTCCTCAAAGTGATTTACATTAAAAATTGCATATTGACCTGAAAGTTCACTTTCGCTAAAATTCTTAAATGTAGTTTCCAAATAGATCGAAGTATAATAGTCTTTAGAATAAACTTTTATTGGTTTCTTATAATCTAATTTCGAAATTAAAGGTAAGATACTTTTGTCAGTAGGAAATAATTTTACTTCCATATTGTTTGTATCTACTATATTTGTATTTAATTCACATAGGACATTTTCAACTTTATTGTTTGAATTTATAATATCCCCGAGAAATCTATAATGTTGATCAAAGTATTTCATTCCCCTTCCACAATCCTAATTTCTTCTTCTGTTAAACCATAAAGCTGGTAAACTAATTGGTCTATTTGTTTGTCTGTTGCCGCTATTTGTCTTTGGAGTGCGGTTTTTTCTTGAGGTGTTTTTACTTTTAAAAGATTTGTATTCAACTCAATCATATACTTAACAATCGTAATTATTTTACTTCTTAGATTTTCATCTGAGTCTTTTATTGGGATTTTTTCCAAGTACTTGTATATCAATTGATAACCACTTTGAATTTTAGTGCAGTAAGTATTTATAAAAAACCATCCTAATTTTGAATTTAATATTCCAAGTAAAAACTCGTTGGTTCCCGGGATAAACCAAACCGCACTATTTACAATCTGTCCAGAAATATCAATAGTAAACTGTGGTTTAACTTGAAACTTTAGATAAACTAACTTTGGCATTTCTAACTTATCATAATAATCACAAGGTCTAAGTTCCCACCAATATTCTCCTTTGTCCCACCTTTTTTTTGCAACTTCTTCAAATGGGGTTAAATGTTTCGCTATAGTTGGATAATTATTTCTAAACCATTGCCATTTGTTAATTGAATTTCCAGAATTATTTTTTGTCCAACCGTTAGGAATATAGATAAGATATCTATTTGAGAGAGGGACACTATATCTTTGCACATCTCGACCAATTATATATGGTTTAATAATTTTTTCACTGTTTCTATCTTCATTAACAATTTCATTCTTAGTTTTTTCATCAAGAATGAATGCCTTATCTAATCCTGTAATAATTCCTCTGTAAATTTTTTTCTTAACAATATCTCCAAAACGAGTAGAGTTTTGCCCAAGTTTTAATATTAATTTCAAAGTTTCTTTATTTGATAAATACCAACCCTCTTTACTATAATTTGTCATATCCGTTTTATATGATTGTTTATTTACCACTTCTTGTAAATCAAAGAAATCTAGGTTCTTAATTTCAGTTACATTTGTATAAACACTTTTTTCTTCTCTATTCAATACAATTATACAAGGATATGTAGTAGCATTTTTAAAGACAGCAAGGTCTCCAAAATCGATAATTTGCTGAATATTATATCCCCTTAAAAATTCTCTTAATTTTTCTCCGTAGTTGGCTCTCATCCATTTATTTGATACTATATAACAAAACCAACCTTTATCATTTAATAATTTTATACCTTTTTCCATAAAATAAGAGTATAAATCTGCCATATTATCAAAGACGAAATATTTTTCTTGAAAATAATCCTTATGAATCGAAATCAATTCTTGCCTTACATACGGCGGGTTCCCAATCACCACATCAAAACCGCCATTACTCATTATCTCTTTAAATTCATTCTTCCAGTCAAAAACATTTATTCTCAAACGTTCATCATCGGTCAATTCACTTTTCCCTTGTAAGGGCGAATTGCCATTCGCCCCTACATTGTTTGAAAATAAATCATCATAAAAATCAGGGCCAATAAGCGAGTTGCCGCATTTAATATTTTCTCCCAGGTCGGGCAGCGCCCTTTCATGGAACATTTTTAATTGGGAAGATAAAGACTCATCGCTTTCACCTTCCAATACTTTTAGTAAAAGAGAAAGCTTTGTTACTTCAACAGCCTGGGAGTCAATATCAACTCCGTAAATATTATTTAAGAGAATTCTTTTTCTTTCTCCGGTTGTTAAACGGTACTCTCCGTTTGCAGCCTGGTACAAAACTGGATTCTTGTTTGAGACGCTCCACCGTAGCGTCTCTACATCAAATGTGTAATATTTTAAATGCCAATCTAAAAGGTATTGGTATGCTTCAAGCAAAAATGAACCTGAGCCGCATGCGGGGTCGAGTACTTTTATTTTACTTACTCCCTTAGGCGTATTTAACCCCTCCTTAGTCCTCCCCTTTGGAGAAGGGGAGGAAGTAGGTTGGGTTAAAAGTTTACCAAGAGTATTTTCAACAATGTATTTTACAATATAAGTCGGAGTGTAATAAACGCCGCCGGCTTTTTTAACTTCCGGCTTGTCTTCAATAATTGCACGGTGTCCGTCGGTTAGCCTTATAACTTTTCCAAGGAACTGTTCATAAACCTGTCCAAGTATATCAGCAGGCAAAACCGAAAACTCAAAAGGGGACTCGGGATAATATAAGTGCTTAATAATTTCTTTTAATACTTTATCATCAATTTCAAGATGCGGTGTTAGCTCATCGGGGCTTTCCGCTCTGGATTTTTCTATTTCGAAATGGAATAAGCCTGAATTATATTTTTCATCGGCACGAGTAAAAATTTGTATCATTCTTTGGTAAACATTTGCACCGTTAAGCAGATTTAACAATTGTCCGTATTCTTCAATACCCCTATCTTCGCAAATTCTTAAAAATATGATTCTGTCGATAGTTTTTTGAACGGCATAATTAAGCTCTCGTGTGGAAAGATTTTCATTACGCAGCGCAATATTTCTTGCCAGAAATTCGCGCCATTCTTCAATCACTTTTAAGAATGTATCGTCAACTTCTGCTGTTCCTCTTTTGCTTTTATTTGTTTCGGCAAACTTATCGAACGAACCTTTAAGAATTGCTTCCCTTGAAAAAATGGATTCAATCTCATCCCATTTTTCCAAATAATCTTTGTAATGAAAATACATAACTCTTGCAGTTGAAGCTTTATCATTTTTCTTTGGGGGAATGCGGCAGTCATAAACGGCAAGTTCTTCAAAGTCGGTAAGCACACTTAACGGCAGCTTTGCAGACCAGGCGTATCTTCGTAATTGAAATGCTGGATGAATATCATCTTTTAAATTTACGCTTGGCTTCTTAGCTTCAATAAAAAATTTTCTTGTGCCGCCTATTCGGAAGCAGTAATCCGGTGCTTCAACAGAGTCGGTAGTTTTTTGCGAGTACTCATGAATTACATCTTTATAAGCTTCCGCATAACCGGAAGTATTTCTAACATCCCAGCCCAGCGCTTCAAAAAAAGGATTGATGAATTCCAGGCGTACTTGAGTCTCGTTATAGTTCCCCGATTTATAAGAGGCGATGTTTCTTTCGAATGTTTCAATTAAGTTATGAATTGATTCTGGTGCAGGCATTGTGTTTTTATTATTGTTAAATACTTTCCTCTGTTGAGGTTAAATTTAATAATAAAAAATAAAGTAAGCATAATATTTATAGTAAACATATTTTCACAAAAAAATATTTACATTACAAAATATTATTTAACAATAGCTTAAAGAACGTTACAAAAATATAACCTATCTACCGATAAGTAGATTTGACAATGAATTTTATTTTAAGCACGTTGGTGATGTAGATATTTAATCTTTACTGATAATATGGGGTATTGATGATAGTCTATTCTGAAAGCCAGCCAAATTTTTTCATTTTAATTTTAAACTTCCAACGATTATATAAAAGCTTCTTTGATAACCAGAGATTTAATATTAAAACAAATTTCATAAAAAGAGCAATATTCAAATGACTAAAATCATTTTTATCATATTATTATTTATATCATTATTCCTAAACTTTAACTGTAAGCAAAATCCAATAACACCTCCTCCTAAAGAAGAGCCGGACACAACCAGCCACAGCTTTACCTGGCAAACATTTGAATTTGGAGATGACGGTGCAAGCCCAAGTTCACTAAAAGATGTGGCTATTATTAACGACAGTGATATATGGGCTGTTGGTTCAGTTTATTTGAATGATTCTACCGGGCAGCCGGATTATAATGCTTATAATGCAATACATTGGGGAGGAATTGACTGGAAATTAAATAGGATAAATATGCTAAGCGATTGTAATCCAGTAACATACTCAAGCTTGAAATCGATATTAGCTTTTTCAGATAGTAATATTGTTCTAACAAGCGGCGGGAGTATTGGATGGTTTAATGGAATTACGAATATTCCTGATTGTAGTATAAGACCTATACTTACTGGCTCAATTCGCAAATTCTGGAAAGGAATAAGCAATGATTTGTATTCAGTTGGTAGCAATGGTAACATAACACATTACAACAATGGCAATTGGGATAAAATGGCTAGCGGCACATCAACTGACTTAACTGATATCTGGGGAAATAATGATGGCAAAAGTATATGGGCGTGCGGTTATGCTATGGATTATTCTCAAAGCAGTATACTTAAATTTGACGGAACCACATGGAAAACTATTTGGTCGTCTAATGCTGTTAATACTCCGCCTTACGGTTATCTCGTTTCAACAATTTGGGCTGGAGATAAGTATTTATATGTCGGTGCCGGAGATGGAATTTACCGTACACCATTAAACGGAAGTGATACAACCAAGAAAGTTCTTCCACTGCAGTTAGCACCTTATAGAATTAGAGGCAGTGCGGAGAACAATATTGCAGTATCATGTTCTGACGGGTCAATCTGGCATTACAATGGAGCTACTTGGTTTCAAGAAACTCCAAGTTATCTACAGAGACCAGTAAAACCGCTTTATTCAATTGCCGTATCAGAAAATACTATTGTAGCGGTTGGTGTTGATGCTGAAACAACAGATCATAAAGGCAGAATATTAATAGGCAGAAGAAATTAAAAAAAGGGGAAAAAGGGAAGAATTACTAAAATCAATTCTAATAATTATTAACAGGAGGAAAACCATGAAGAAAATTTTTTTTTATTTTGTCATTTTAATAACCCTCATAATTTACAAAGCTTACGCTGGCCCTGGTGAATTTATAGTAGTAGCACCAACTTATATTTCAGTTACTGCTACAGTAAGTGGGATTGCATATGCGTGGGATAAGGATGCTACCCGCGTAACATACTACCAGGGTCCAGTAGAAATGACTACGAATGTATGGGACGCGCCTACTGATATTGATGATAATCCAGTAATGCCGTGGGGATATATACATTTCACAATTAGAGATATGAATAATCACGGTTATATCATTTCGGAATTTTCAATTGATTTTAGGGATCAAAATTGGGCATTTGAATATTATCCGAATCATGATACTAGATTAATTATAAACCCAGAAACCGGTGTATATACATTGAATAATGCCGAGGGTGATATACTCACACAAGTATGGGCAAATGGAGTCTACAATATTTGGGATGTATGGGGGCGCACAAAAGATGACAGTCATTTTGGGGCACCGGTTTATGTGGAAAACAGATCGGGAAGCACTAACTTAGGCGGGTCATTTAAAGTAGGTTACCAAGGTAGTATTCCTTCGGGAGAATATGGTGTTTTCTCAAAAGGTGTTACATCATCTACCGTTGGAACAAACAATGAACGGTTTAATACATATACAAAACATTTACATTGGAATGACAATAATGGAGATTATCTAATTAGAAGAACTGTATCTGTTGATCTCCCGGAAATAGCAGATTTTGAAATGCTTCAGCCAGCAACCATTACGGTCTCTTCATCAGAAGTACCTTCTTTGAGCAATATATACTTACAGTTTAATGATCCATGGTATTTAGTTAATAGCATTACAGGCTGGCAAGGCAACGATTTTGCATCAGCATATGCCCCACTTTCTCGAACAAGCACACCAATGACAGGGGCATACAATCAAACTAAAGGTGGCGTATTCTTAAATCAAGGTGCCGACTGGCAACCTCCATATTATTCGGTAAGTTTTCCATCAAATCAAACCGTATCGGTTGGCGGCACTAACCATTTGCTTTATTTTCAGAATTGGATTTCATCCGGTGCAAATTTTCAAGATGTCAACTCTGCAACTACAGGGGTAGTATTTACCAACAGTGGAACAACTGTACAAGCAAACTTAAAAGGCACGCAGCTCTCAAATAATGCAAATGCTTTTGCAAACAACAGCCAAAGAAAGATTATCGAAACATCCGATGGAACATTATATTCAACTTATGAAAGCATGGGTTCTGTCTGGCTTGAATCAAAGTCAGAAAACGGGACCTCGGTTCTTGAGAATAATGGAAAGCCTTTTAATAGCGCAAACAGCACCGCCAAAAATCCTTCGCTTTTTACAGACGGACAAACAGTGCTCCTTACATTCCAGGAAATCCCTTCTGGTTCAACAAGTTCTATAATAAAACTAATAAGTTATTATAAAGGTTTGCAGCAGTCCCAAACAGTGGGTTCTTTTTCAATTAGCAATACATCGGCATTAAATCTAAACCCAAGCACAAATTTTTCATTTGCCACTCCTTACAGCAGTATAGTTACAATATGGGAGCAATCCGGAAATATTAAGTGCGCTTACGGATACGTTGAGGATGGGCCAATTACTCATGTAACGGCCGATTGGAAAAGTACTATAGAATCATTACATACAGGTGCTTGCAGCAGCCCTTCAATGGCTGTAGATGCTGATGGAAGATATCATTTAATTTATGTTAATAATTATAATATAGAATATATAAAATTTGTCTTTTATACGAATCATATAAACGATCCTGATGATTGGAGCATAAATATAATGAATGAACAGAATTTATCAACTGGCTCTTATTCATTTAACTCAAGTCCATCAATTGTGGCTTTACCTGATGGTTGGGCAAGGTGTTGCTGGCTAGGACAATCTTATCCTGGCTCAAGTTCTACAGTGGTGTTTAGAAGTTCTAATTATTATCATTTTTGGTATTTCGGAAGTAACGCACGAACTCCCCAGGTTACTAAATCAGATGACAACACAAGTTATTTTGTGATTTGGAATGAAGTTAGCGGCAACAGCACAAAATTTACTGACAATGCGACTTTATCAAATATTTATGACCTTAATACAACCGGGCAAGCGGTTCAACTAAGTAACGGAGTAAACAAAAATTATATGTATGCGTCAGTATATAATAATCAAACACAGCCGTATTTCTTTAAGACTTCACCGAGTATAGGCAGTAAATATGGTTTACAGAAATCAAGCATAGCCAGCAATCTGAATATTGGAAGAGGAGCCTCTATCGTAAAGGATTCAATAGGGTTTTTCTTTATGCTGAAGAATATTGCTGTTGACAATCAACCGGTTGATTTCATAAAAACAACGGATACAACTGTTATTGATAATTTAACAGACTTAAACGCATATTTAATTAGCCAGCCATTTACGATGAACGATAATAGTGGTATTAATTTTGAGATTCATTACGGCATCACACTACAAAATGCTGAAGTAAAAAATGTATCTAAATTATTGGATAATAATAATTCAATATCTTACATATTAGATTTAGCGGATGCAGAAAGCGGGAAGACATTAATCAATATGGCAAAAATTGAATTTGATGAAAATAATCTGCCCAAATTTGAGGAACAAGCATACAAGCTAAATCCCAAAGGTATAGGCGGGAATAAAAATGTATGCTTTAAAATAACAACAGGAAATAATTTTAACGGCAAATGTTTACTTACAGAAAGCTACTCAGACGTTAAGTCAGATAATTTAGCAAAAGTGGATATAAAGGGAATTAATTATAAGGATTTGGTATTAATAAAGGATTACGCACTTGATCAAAATTATCCCAATCCATTCAACCCCACCACATCCATAAATTACCAAATCCCAAAAGATGGATTTGTAACATTAAAAATTTATGATGTATTGGGAAAAGAAGTTGCTGTACTTGTAAATGAAAACAAAGCTACCGGAAAATATAGTGTAGAATTTAATGCAGGTAAATTAGCGAGTGGCGTGTACTTGTATCAGGTAAAAGTTAATGACTTTGTTTCAACTAAAAAACTTGTGCTCTTAAAGTAAAATATTTTTAATAAAAAACATTCATTCAAAACCCACTTTTGTAAAAAGAGTGGGTTTTATTTAAAAGCCATTCAAAATTCAAAATTAAATCAAAAGAATAAATCCAACCACCTGTAGAATAATAGCCATACTTTCTCTACTCACAATTGCAAAAAATCCATTTTTCTCATTTTTTTGAAATGATAGCCATGGCATATCGATTGAATTAGGTGAACCACTATGGCAAAAGAAAAAGAAAAAACAGAAGAAATCGAAAAAGTCGATCAACCAGAAAAAAAAGAACAAAACGAAGTTGAAATACCTAAAGCTAAATCTTCGTTTAACATTAAAATTGTTCTTTTTGGATTACCAATATTCATCCTTCAATTAGTAGCCGTTTACTTTATAACTGCAAACTTTATTGTTGGTGGAAATACCAGCGGACATGAAACGAAGGATAGCGCAACCAAAGAAGAAAAAACCAAAGAGTCTTCACTATTTAATACAGAAGGAGAACTTGGGAAATTTATACTCCCTATAGACGATATAATTGTTAACCCTTCAGGAACAGATGGAAAAAGGCTTTTGCTGGTTTCATTAGGTTTTGATGTGTCCAATGAAGAAAGTAAGAATGAACTTAAGAATAAAGAAGTTCTGCTGCGAGATGCTGTTATCTCAACACTGTCCAGCAAAACTCTTGTACAACTGGACAATGTAGCTTTTAAAGACAGCTTAAAATATGAAATTGCTTCAAAACTCAAACAGAAAATTCCGTCAATAAAATTTAATGATGTTTATTTCAGTAAATATATAATTCAATAATCATGGCTGAAGTTTTATCACAAAAAGAAATTGATCTGCTTTTAAACAAAGTTAAAAGCGGAGAAGAAGTAGCTACCGAATCTTCTGCAAAAGAAGTTATGCCTTTTGATTTTAGGCTGCCGAATCGAATCTCTAAAAATCAATTAAGGACGTTAACCAATATCCATGAAAATTTTGCAGAAAGTTTTGCATCTTTTTTGGTTTCAAAAATCCAGACAATGGTCAGTATTCAGGTAACAGCTGTAGATCAAATTTACTATTCTGAATACGTGTTATCAGTATCAAACCCAGCCTGTCTTTTTACTTTTGATATTGAAGATACAGAGATTAAAGGAGTGCTAGAATTAAGCAATGAATTAGCTTTTACACTAGTTGACAGATTGCTTGGAGGTTTTGGAAAAGGGAAAAAGCAAGCAAATGTAATTACGCCCATTGAACAAAAAGTATTGAATGTAGTTGTTGAAAGAGTAATGAAAGGTTTGAACAAAGCCTGGTTAGTGGTAGACGAAATGAATTTTAGGCAGGAACGCTTTGAGCCGGATATCGATTTTGCACAAATAACTTCACAGAGCGAATCAATTTTATTGGTGTCATTTGAAGTTAAAATTGGCGAAGAATCTTTCTTAATGAACATTGGAATTGCAACATTTGCATTCGATCAAATACTATCCAAGCTTTCTTTTCAGCGTTCTCCAAGCGTGCGTAATATAAAAGCGAAATCGAATGTTTCCAAGGAAGTTATTTCATCGCACTTATATACCGCAATGCTTCCGGTTAAAGTGCATTTTGGAAATTCGCAAATTTCAATGAATGATTTAATAGAATTATCATTGGGAGATATTATCAAGCTGGATACCAGTATTAGTGATGAACACATTGTTCAAATTGCTAACAAGCCATTGTTCTATGGAAGATCAGGTATTGTGAACAATCATAAAGCAATAAAAATTACCAGAAAATTAGAATCAAAAGAAAATCACCAGTAGAAGGAACTTCAATGGAAGAAGAAACTGTAAATCAATCAACTCCTGAAAAAGAAGAAAAAATATCTACAAACGTAGCAGAGTTTGAAGAATTTGATGATTCCAAAAAGAAATCTGAAAATTCCGACAAACTTGATATGCTGAAAGATCTTCAGTTAAATGTTTACATAGAACTCGGAAGAACTCAAATGCAGGTAAAAGATATTCTTGAATTGGAAAGAGGATACGTAATTGAACTTGATAAGCTTGCAAGTGAACCAGTAGATATTTTTATAAATAATAAAAAAATTGCTGAAGGTGAAGTGGTTGTTATTGATAAGCATTTCGGTATCAGAATAACTTATCTTAATGATCCCGGCAAGGGGCTTAAAGGAATTTATAAATGAGTTTTTTAGATATCCTTAAAGCTATAATTCCATTAATATTTATAGTAGGACTTTTATACGGAGTCCTTTTTTTTGTAAAAAAGTATGGAGTTTCTTTTAAAGGAAAAGGATCAAGTTTAATCAACATTAAGGTGTTGAGCTCGCAAATGTTAATGCCTAAAAAATATATTTCAGTTGTTAAAGTTGAAGATAAAATTTTGGTATTAGGTGTAAGTGAACATTCAATTTCATTATTGAAAGAGCTTGATTCCACAATAGATGAAGTTGAAACTAATAATTTTACCCCGGACAATGATCAAAGCTTTCTTAAGATTCTTAAAAAGAATATTGGATTAAAATGAAAAAAGTATTCTTTATTCTTCTAATTTTTATTTGTGTAATAAAATCAGATTATGTTTTTGCACAGCAGTCAACCACTACTTTACCATTTCCTAAAATAGGAATCGATATAGGTAAAGCAGACAGCCCTGAAGACATCTCAGTTACCCTTCAAATATTATTATTGATGACTGTTCTTACACTTGCACCGTCAATTTTAATAATGACAACATCTTATCTTCGAATAATAATAGTATTTCATTTTCTAAAAAGTGCTTTAGGTACTGCTCAAATGCCGCCCGGACAACTGCTTGCCGGAATAGCTTTATTCATTACTTTTTTTGTTATGGCACCAACCTGGAAAAAAGTAAATGATGATGCCTTAAAACCTTTAATGGACAAAAAGATAAGCATGGAAGAAGCTTATGATAAAGGTATTGAACCTATTAGAGATTTTATGTTCCGTAATGTAAGAGATGCTGACCTGGAATTATTTATAGGGATGTCAAATTTAGAGCGTCCAAAAACAAAAGAAGATTTACCAACTTATGTTGTTGTTCCTGCTTTTGCATTAAGTGAATTAAGAGCTGGATTTATAATAGGCTTCTTTTTATTTATACCATTTTTAATGATAGACATGATCATCTCAAGCATACTAATGTCAATGGGTATGATGATGCTGCCCCCAATGCTAATATCATTACCTTTTAAAATTCTTCTATTCATACTTGTAGATGGATGGAATTTAATTGTCGGATCAGTAGTAAGGAGTTTTTCGTAAATGACTGAAGATATAATAATTGATGTTTTAACTAATGCATTCTATACAACCTTAATAATCATACTTCCGATTCTTGGGGTTTCGCTGGTTGTAGGAATACTGATATCCATTTTTCAAGCAGCAACATCAATACAGGAAATGACATTAACATTTGTTCCAAAAATTTTGATAACAGCTGTTACAATAATATTTCTTCTGCCCTGGATGATGGATAAAATGATAGCAATTACAAATAAATTTTTTACAATATTTTTAACTCTGCTAAAATGAGCGGCATATTAATAACTGATTTCATAATTGTAATTCTTATTTTCTTAAGAATTCTTTCTGCATTTATGGCTGCTCCTATTTTTAACAGCACAGCCTTCCCGGTTTTACCAAAACTGTTTTTAGCATTTGTAATTTCCTATATAATTTTTTTAACTATCGATACTTCTTCAATTAATGTGAACATAAGCTTGTGGTGGTTGTTTATAAATGGCGTAAAAGAAATATTTACAGGCTTAGTAATTGGATTTATGCTTCAGATGGTTTTCTGGGGCATTCAATATGCAGGCGGCTTAATTGGGTTCAATATGGGATTGACCATGGCTGAAGTTTTTAACCCGATGGATAACACACAGTCAAATATAATTGGCGAAGCTTTAAATATAGGAGCTATATTAATTTTCTTTTTAATAGACGGCCATCATTATATCATCCGCGGCCTATCTTATTCCTTTACAGTAATAAGCATAGGTAAATTTAGTTTTACCAAACCGCTTTATGAATTGCTAATTAAATATTCAGCATCTGTATTCATAATCGCAGTTAAAATATCCGCACCAATTATGGTTTCTTTTTTCCTAATTCATATCGGCGAAGGAATAATTGCACGAATAATTCCGCAGATGCAAGTATTTTTTGTTACTCAGCCTTTGAAAATTGGTTTGGGTTTTGCTTTACTTGCAGGCATAACACCTCTTTATGTTTATCTAATTAAAAATCTACTGCAGGATTATGAGAATAGCTTATTTAATTTAATCAAGGCAATGGGTAGCTGAAATGGCTGAATCGGAAGGTCAAGAAAAAACTGAACAGGCGACTCCCAAAAAACTTCAGGAGAGTCGCGATAAAGGCCAGGTTGCAAAGAGTATGGAAATCAACTCATTTGCCATTTTCACTACCGGTTTACTTATACTTTACATTTCCCAGCAATTTATCAGTTCACAAATATCGACACTAAGCAAACACATTTTTAGTTCTTTAGATGTATTAAGCATTAACGTAAATACGGTTCAGGATTTTGCAAAGACAGGATTTTTATTTTTTGTGATAACTGTTGCCCCGGTTTTTTTAGCATTATTTATTATCGCTCTATTAGCCAGCATTTCCCAAACAGGGTTAAATTTTAGTGTTAAAGCTTTAGCTCCAAAGTTTAATAAACTTAATCCGCTGGAAGGAATTAAAAAAGTTTTCTTTTCATCAAATTCTTTTGTGGAATTAAGCAAGTCGTTGTTAAAGCTTATTGTCGTAGGCGGTTTCTCTTATCTGGTTATTAAGGATATGGTGAGTGCTTCAACGTCACTTATGGGATTAACAATTGAAGAAATTGTTAATTTCATGCTCGATTCTGCTTATACATTATTAATAAAAATTGCACTGGTGTATGTTATTATTGCCGCAATAGATTTTATCTTTCAAAAGCATAAGTTTAAAAAAGACATGATGATGTCGAAGCAGGAAATTAAGGAAGAAAATAAACAAACTGATGGTGATCCATTAGTAAAAGGAAAAATTAAAAGATTACAATATCAAATGGCAAAAAGCCGTATGATGAAAGATGTTCCGCAAGCTGATGTTATTATCACCAACCCGACTCACTACGCAATAGCAATTAGATATGATCTTCAAAAAGATGGCGCCCCGAAAGTATTGGCAAAAGGTGTTGATTTAGTTGCGCAAAAAATTAAGGCAATTGCTCTTGAGCATAATATACCTTTACATGAAGATAGGGAATTAGCCCGTGCATTATATAAAGTTTGTGAAATTGGTGATCAAATTCCGCATTCATTATTTCAGGCAGTTGCACAAGTACTTGCCTATGTTTATAGATTGAGGGACGAGAAAAACAGGAAGTCAATAATTTAATATGAAAAGATTCGGAAAAAATACTGACATACTTCTTGGCTTCGGCCTAATCTTCATGCTGGGATTAATGCTTATTCCATTGCCGGCGGGAATACTCGATTTCTTTTTGGCAATCAACATAACTATGGCTGTGTTGATATTAATTGTTTCTCTTTATATAAAATCACCTTTGGATATTTCAGTATTTCCGGGGTTATTACTTGTTCTAACTTTATTCAGGCTTTCATTAAACATCAGTTCAACCAGGTTAATTCTTCTCGACGGCTATGCAGGAAAGGTAATTGAAACCTTTGGTTCATTTGTTGTCGGCGGAAATTATGTGGTAGGATTTATCATATTCATTATCTTAGTCATAATTCAATTTATAGTAATCATAAAAGGATCCGGTAGAATTTCTGAGGTTGCCGCTAGATTTACTCTTGATGCTATGCCGGGCAAACAAATGGCGATTGATGCGGATTTAAATACTGGATTAATAACCGATTCAGAAGCTAAAAAAAGACGTGAAAATATCAGCAGGGAAGCAGAATTTTATGGTGCAATGGATGGAGCTAGCAAATTCGTAAAAGGAGATGCAATTGCAGGATTATTAATTAACGGAATTAATATAATCGGCGGTTTCATAATTGGCGTTGCTCAAAAAGGAATGTCGTTTACAGATGCACTGCACAATTATACCATCTTAACAATTGGCGATGGTTTAGTATCACAAATTCCTGCCTTGGTAATTGCTACTGCCGCTGGTTTAGTTGTAACCAGAAGCGCTGCCGGAACAGCGTTGGACATACAAATGAAAACCCAGTTGCTTAAAAATCCTAGAGTGCTTGCAACTGTCTCCGGCGCTATTATGCTTTTTGCGCTCGTACCCGGAATGCCTACTATACCATTTATTCTGCTTAGTGTTTCGTTGGGAGTTGGTTCTTATTTAACAAAGAAAAAAATTAATGAAATTCCTGTTGCTGAAGAGACTGAAGAACCTGAAGTACAGCCAGAAGAAGCTGTTGAACAATATTTACAAGTTGATCCGATTGAAATAGAAATTGGATATGGATTAATTGGTTTGGTAGATGAAAAACAAGGAGGAAATCTTTTTCAAAAAATCGCTTCAACTAGAAAATATATTGCTCTGGAATATGGTTTATTAATTCCACCGGTTAGAGTGAGAGATAATCTCCAACTAAATCCGAATGAATATTTAATTAAAATAAAGGGAAATGTTGTTGCTCATTATGAAATTTATACGGACAGATTTCTAGCAATGAATCCGGGAACAGTTACAGAAAAACTGGATGGAATTCAAACAAAAGATCCTGCATTTAATATGGATGGATGCTGGATTGGAAAAGAAGAAAAAGACAAAGCCGAATTATTGGAGTATACGGTTGTTGACAGCACTTCAGTGCTTTCAACGCATTTACAGGAAACTCTTAAGAAGAATTTTGATAAAATATTATCCCGTCAATCGGTAAAACAATTATTAGAAAATGTTAAAAAAGATTATCCCGCTGTAATTGAAGATATTAATAAAGAAGTTTTGCCCATTGGAACTATTCAGAAAGTCTTGCAGGGTTTATTAAGAGAATTCGTTCCGGTAAAAGATCTCGTTCAAATTTTAGAAGCTTTAATTGATTATTCCAAAGTAACTAAAAATGTGGATGTCCTAACCGAATACGTCCGCCATTCTATTGGTGACACAATAGCAAATCTTTATAAAGATGATTATGGAATAATTCGTGCGGTTGCTTTGGGAGAAAATATCGAAACATTTATTACAAAGTCGTTGCAGAATCAAAAAGATTCGGTTCAAACACTTGGCTTAAGCCCTGTGATTTTGAAGGAGTTAAACAAAAGTCTGGCAAATAATTTTGAGAAATTTAAATTGCTTGGATATCCACCAATCGTTATAACTTCAGCTACAATAAGGCCATATTTCTATAGATTAATTAATTCCAGTTTCCCCGATTTCTCTGTACTTTCTTATTCGGAGCTCCCATCGCAAATTGAAATTGAATTCATTGACAGGTTAGAGGTGTTAAATGCAAATTAAAAAATATAAAGCATCAACTTTAAAAGAAGCTACTCAGCTGATGAAAGATGAGCTTGGCGGCGATGCCGTAATTTTAGGCACAAGAATTATTGAAGGAGATGCCGAGCTTGGTATAAAAAAAATGTTTGAGATAACCGCTGGCATCGAAGAGGTTTTTGTCAATACTGAAGTTGAAGCTAAAAGTTTAGGCAGCGAGCCGCAAAAAAATTTCTATGAAGAGCTGCAGAAATTAGAAGAGAAAATTAATTCCTCAAAATCTAAAAAAACACCTTCTAAGTTTTATGCAAATAAGAAAGAAATAAGACCTTCAGCTGCTGCGGAAATTTTAGAAGATAAAAAACCTATAAACAAATCAGTTCAAAAAGAATTAAAAGAAGTAATTGATTTACTTTATAACCGTGAAGTTCAAAAACCAATAATTTCATCTATTCTTGATAATTTAAAAAAATATAAAGGCCTGTTGAATTCTGAAAATATTGATAGTTATGTAATTTCAAACATCGCTTCAATGATTCCAACTTATAATTTAGAACTTACTAAAAATAATAAATCAAAAATTATCGCTTTAGTTGGACCAACGGGAGTGGGTAAAACCACCTGTATAGCCAAACTTGCTGTAATATCTAAAATTCTACACAACCTTGATATAGGATTAATTTCAATTGACACCTATAGATTAGGGGCGATAGATCAATTGAAAATTTTTGCAGAGATTAGCAATATCGAAATGGAAGTCGCTTATGAAGTAAAAGATATGCCGGCTATTATTAACAAGTTCAAAAAGAAAGATATTATTTTTATTGATACTGCGGGGAGAAGTCAAAAAAATATTGAGCAGCTTAAGGAAACGGATGAATTTTTAAAAGCTGTAAATGTTGATGAAACTTATCTTGTATTAAGTTCAACAAGTACAACCAAAAATTTATTTGATGTTGCTGAAAATTTTAAACTTTACAAATACAACTCAGTCATATTCACAAAAATTGATGAGGCGGTTTCATTCGGAAGCATCCTTAATCTTGTCTCCAATTTTGATGTGCCCATAAGTTTTATTTCAAACGGACAAGTTATTCCTGATGATATTATTTCAGCCGATTCTGATTTTATTGCAAACATGATTTATACAGGGAAGATCAGCAAATGATTGGCCAGGCAAAAAGGCTGATTGAGCTAAATAATTTAGCCTTAGATAAAAGTGTAAAAAAGCTAAAGAAGATTTACGCTTTTTCTTCGGGAAAAGGCGGGACAGGAAAAACCTTTCTCTCGCTAAATCTTGCGTACGCAATTTCCAGGCAAAATAAAAAAGTTCTGGTGATTGATCTGGATGCCAATCTTTCGAATGCAAATATTTTATTAGATGTTGTTGCAACCAAAACAATTTATAATTTTTTTACCGGCATTGATTCACTCAAAGAAATTATAACAGAGGTTGAAACTAATTTTGATTTTATTTTTGGAGATTCAGGCAAAACTAATTATCCGAATCTTACCGAAAACATTGTTAATAAATTTTTTACACAACTCGCTATTCTCGAACAAGAGTATGATTATATATTTCTTGATTTAGGCGCCGGAGCTGATGAACAAATATTTAATTTTTTGCTCCTTGCTGATTACAATATAATTGTCACTACGCCCGAACCAACTTCTTTAATGGATGCTTATGTAGTTTTAAAGCTGCTAAAGTTTCGTAAATATATTGGTCAAAAATTAGTGATTATAAATAAATGTAAAAGCGAATCTGAAGGTGAAAACACTTTAAAGAACCTTCAATCAGCGTCTGAACATTTTTTAAAAGAAAAGATTAATTGTCTAGGTTTTATAAGTGAAGATCCTACAGTTAATGAATCAATAATTTCCCAAAATCTGCTCACTAAGTATTCTCCTCAATCAAAGATAAGCCATCAAATATCTAGGCTTGCAAAGCAGTTATTTGAATTCAAACATTTGGCTAATATTCTCCACGAAAAGTAATCCCAACAGCTAAAAAAAGACTAAAAAGCTAGTTTCTGACTGATTTTCAAATGGTATAGTAATTGAATTTCATATCAGAAAAATAGTGAGATAATGAATAAAATAATTATACAAATCGGTTTACTTACCTTCTGCATGTCGGTAATATTTTTTAGCCGAAATCCAATTCCAATTTATGATATCCTATTGAAATCATTTGCCGTATTTATAATTATTACAATTATGGGTCACATAATAGCAATACTTTTTATTCAATCCGTTAAAAAGTTATCTGAGGACAAAGAAGAAGAATATTTTAATCTGAAAACAGAAAGTAAAAAGGTATGAATAACGCACAGCTTTGGACAGATTATAAATCAGCTCCAACACCAGCCTTAAAAAAGAGAATCATGGAAAATTACACTAAACTGGTTCACTATGTTATTCATAAATCAAAATTTGTTAACCTCGATATTTTAGATGACCGCGATTATTTCCAATTTGGAGTAGAAGGCCTGAGTGAAGCAATTGACCGTTTTGATCCACAAGTCGGAACCAAATTTGAGACTTATGCAATTCAGCGTATAAGAGGAAAGATCATAGACGAATTAAGGAAACTTCAAATAAAACCAAGGCCAACCAATCCTGAATCTCCCAATCAAATTTATTACTCAAATGTTTCGCTTAATAATTCGTTTGATGATGAAGATGGTTATCAGCTTTACGAAATGATTCCTAACGATGACGAAACACAAGATGAAACTTTAAATAAAATTGAAGCCAAGGAATTTTTGACTGCTGCAATTAAACAATTGGAAGAACGAGACAGGTTAATAATAACTTTATATTATTATGAAGATTTGAATTACAAAGAAATTTCGGAAGTACTTAACATAACTGTTTCCAGGGTCTCTCAAGTTCATTCAAAAATAATGAAGAATTTAAAAAACAAACTTGCTTTCATAAACGTATAAGGCGCCATGATAACAGAACCAATGACATATCAAAACAAATTAGCAGAAATAAAAAACCTACCTGCTATACCATCAATAATGATGGAAGTATCAAATTTGCTGAATGATCAAACTTCGAATACAGCCTATATTGCTAGGAGTATTGAAAAGGATCAAGCATTAACATTAAAAACACTTTCAATGGCCAATTCATCTTACTATGGTTTACAAAGAAAAATCTCAACCATGGATATCGCTGTTAAGATACTTGGATTCGAACATATGAAAGATATAGTTATGCGTCTTACAGTGCTTGAAGCTTTTACGACTACTCCCTCAAAGCACTGGGATAGACAGGCATACTTGCTTCACTCTTTAATTACTGCAAACATTGCAAAAAAAATAGCAATGGAATTAAAATATCCCCGGCCCGGAGAAGCTTTTACCGCTGGCCTTCTTCACGATTTTGGAATAATGGTAATCAAAAGATATTTCCCTGAAGAGTTTGAATATATTTGTGATACTGTTGAATCACGGGCAGTAACTTATCTTGATGCTGAATTGAAAGTTATTGGAATGACGCATCAAAAGGTTGGAGAATTTCTCAGTGATAAATGGGCATTGCCTGAAGCATTATCTAGTTCAATTTTATACCATCATCAGCCGCTTAAATCAATTAATCCTAAACTTGCTTCGATGATACACATTGCCGATTACATGACTCAAAAATTTCAAATTGCAAATATAGAATGGGATAAGGATTTAAAATTAGACGGTAATATTTTCAGCACTTTAAAATTTAACAGCAATGAAGAACTGGAAAAATTTATTGACGGCTTTGAAGAGATAATCAAAAAGCAATATGAATCAGTGAAGCACTTATAAAAAGTAAAAGTATTTAATAACACAAATAATTATAAAGACATGGAAACACCAGCTTATCAAAACATTTTATCAAGCGTAAAAAATTTACCTGCAATACCCACTGTGATGATTGAAGTTTCAAAACTGCTTGATAATACCAGTACAAGCGCGATTGAACTCGGAAGACTTGTAGCAAAAGATCAAGGCCTTGTTGCAAAAATACTTTCAGTTGCTAATTCTCCTTTATATGGTTTACCACGGAAAGTTTCAACTATTGATTTCGCAATAATCATTCTGGGTTTTGAGCATTTAAAAGATATTGTAATGGCGCTAACAGTTCTTGAATCTTTGAAAGGCCCTGAATCTCCAAGATGGGATAGAAAAGCTTATTGGATTCACTCTCTGATGGTTGCCAGCGCTTCGAAAAGAATTGCAGATGATATTGGTTATCAAAAATCAGGTGAAGCTTTTACTGCCGGTTTGCTGCATGATTTAGGTATTTCAGTTATTCAAAGAAATTTTGTAAAAGAATTTAATGCCATATTGGATTTGGTTGAGAATGAATCCATTCCTTTCCTTGAAGCAGAATTAAGTGTAATGGGCGTAACGCATCAAGAGATTGGTGATTATTTGGGAGAGAAATGGAAACTTCCCGAAACTTTAACCAAATCTGTCGCAAATCATCATTTCCCGTTAAAATCCGTCAATCAAAAACTTTCAGCTATTGTTCATCTTGCCGATTACATGACATATAAATTTCAATTAGGAAACATATCATGGGACGATAATTTCGTTTTAGATGAAAGCATCATTAACATTTTGAATTTGAGAAGCCTAGAGAATTTGGAAAACTTTGTTAATTCATTTGAAGAACTTTTTAAGATACAATTAGATTCTATTAAACATTTATGAGATTAATAAAAGAAGATACTTATAGGTATGAATCATTCTTCAGCTTTTTAGAGACTGAAAAATTTCACCCTGTTGGAAATGATAAATTAAGATATGCTGCCGTTTCAGCACAAGATGGTAAAATGACATTAAAAGACAATAAATATTTTCAAAAGATCTTTTTGCTGCAAAAAGAATACGATTCAATTAATGATCTTGCTGGTCTTTGCACTGTTTTGGAAAGAGCTTTAATCAAAATCAGTAATATTTTTAAAGTCGAAATATTTATAATTAATAATGAAAAACACTGCTTCGAACCGCTGAATAATTCTAAGGAAACTTTTGAAAATAATTTTTTTAATGTTTGTTTAAAGGAAGGAATTTTCAACAGGATATTTGAAAAGCACACTCCAATACTTATTCCTTCATCGGAGAAAAAAGATAAAAACAGAACTAATGAAAACTATTTAGTTTTTCCGTTATTAAAAGGAAAAGAAAGGCGAGGAATACTTGCTTTAAGCACCAGCCTGTTGTCATTTTCAGAATCGAGAGAAGAATATGAATATATTAATTCAATTATTTCTTTAACAATAGATAAAATTGATTTAATAAAAAACAAAGAGGAATTGAACTCAACTTATAATGAGCTTCAAGTATATCAATCAAAACTTTCAAATGATTACAAGCTTTCTGCAATCGGTGAACTTACTTCTGGGATTGCAGAAGAAATTTTATCTCCCTTACAAATTATTTTGGGTTATACCGATTTTTTAAGAAAAGAAACGAACGTAAATGATTATCCCTCATTAGATGCGATTAATAATCAAGTGAAAAAAGTTGAAGCAGTAGTTAAAGGTTTAATAAAATTCGCAAATATTAATGATGCTAAATATAAAGTTCAACCTTGTGACCTAAACGAAATAATCACCGAATATTATACCATGGTTTCATCATTTCTAAAAAATGAAAACTATGAATGCATTTTAGATTTTGAAAAAAATCTTCCGCCGATTCTGAGTCATCCCAATAATATTCATCAGCTGCTTACAAATGTGTTCAGCCTGCTCAAATCTTCTGATAGTAATTGCGGAGGTATTTTAATTCAGACTAAACATCAAAATGATTTTGTAACAATTAAATTTTTATCAACTGACAGAATTGAAAATAATAAGAATAAAAAAGAAAATTTGAGTCTTAAAATTGTTGAAAAACTCATGAAGAATCATGAAGGAACAGTTAAAACCAGCAGCGATGAAAATTTTGGTTCAACTGTTTTGCTGAACTTCCCAATTAAAAGGAAGGTTGCCTAATGAAAAGCTTAATAATTTTGATGAGCTTAATTTTATTTAATTGTCTTCTTTTCGCACAAAAAAAATCGGATGATAACACATCCAAACAAGTTATTCAGCAAGAACAAATTCTAAATTCTGATTCTGTGAACATAAGTGAAATGGTTCAAAAGCAAATTGAATCTGCAAGAAAAAAAGAATTAGAGAGAAGTAAAAAAACATCGCAAGCATCAATTTTTCCGATTATCACAAAGAACGTTAAACCAATAAAAGGATTAAGTCCAACGTCTCTTTTTTCCAGCATTTATTTCGGGAAGATTTTCATTCTACTATATGCATCAATTTTAATTTCAATGTTCATAATAATTAAAAGATTAAGAAATAAAAAAAATAATTCATCTAATAATTTAAAAACTGCAATAAACATTTTAAGAAACGAAGTAGTAGTTAAGAAGTACGATAAAAAATTAGATAAACTTAGAAGAAAAATTCATTCTAGCAACGAATTAAAAAATTTCGGTGAGCAAGAAATAATTAGTACGGCTAAAAAGCTTAAAATTTCCAAAGGTGAATTAATGCTTGCTGTTAAGATAAGGTCGCATCAGTTAAACAATAACTATTCAAATAAAGTTTATTAATATAAATGTTAAGGAATAGAAAATGATTAAAGGTATTTACGAAGCTGCAAGAAGCCTGGACGGCAAGATGAAAAGCATGGAAATTATTGCTAACAATTTGGCGAATGTTAATACCACTGGCTTTAAAAGAGGTATTCCTTTTTCAGAAGTAATAAATCAATTTGGCGACGTAAAAGTTAAATCCGTTACTGATTATCAACAAGGAAATTCTGTTGAAACAAAAAATCCTTTGGATCTTTATCTAAATGGCAGAGGATTATTTGCCGTTCAAACTGAAAGTGGGATTGAACTAACAAGAAACGGAAGATTTACTATTTCCGATGACGGATTTTTAACTGACCAGCAGGGTAATCACATTTTGGGTAAAAATGGTGAGATAAGTTTGGATGAAAAAATGTTCGGCAATAAACAAACTGTAACAATTGCAAAGAATGGCGAAATAAAAATTGGTGATTCTCCAATTGATACCTTACTAATTGCAAGATTGGATAACTCCAGAGATATACAAAAAGTCAATGGAACAAATTTGGTTTATAAAGATGGTCCATTTGATGAATTGCCGGATAATGAATTTGAAATTAACCAGGGATATTTGGAAGAGTCAAACAGTAACCCAATAGCAGAATTAGAAGCAATGATTAAAATCAGTAATGATTATCAATCAAGCCAAAAGATGGTTCAGTTTTTAGATGAATCGTTAGGCCAAGCAAATGAAATTGGAAAAGTATAAAATAGGAGAAATATAAAATGCCAACAAGAGCCTTAAGATCAGCAGCTTCCGGAATGTACGCACAGCAGCTAAACATTGAAGTTATTTCCAATAATATTGCAAATATTAATACTACAGGCTTCAAGAAAAACAAAGCTGAATTTCAGGACTTAATGTATCAGGATGTTCAAATTAATCCGCTCACAACTTCAACTCCAGGAGTTTATGAAAACTCATCTGAAAATATTCAGATTGGTGATGGTGTTAAACCTGCATCTACTCAAAAGAATTTTGCTCAAGGTGATGTAGCTGCGACAAATAATCCTCTTGATTTAGCAATTCAGGGCGATGGATTTTTCCAGGTTAGAAAACCTGATGGAACATTTGTTTATACAAGAGACGGATCTTTTAAAATAAATGCTGATGGAAGATTAATTACTACCAGCGGTTATTCTCTTGATCCGGACATTTCAGTTAACGAAGATACTTTAAGTATTTCTGTAAGTCGTGACGGTACAGTGGAAGCTGAGGAAGCTGGCGGCGGCAGTTCTTCGCTCGGCAGTATTGAACTGGTTAAATTCATGAACCCCGGAGGCTTAAGAGCTTTAGGAGATAATCTATACGCAGAAACAACAGAATCAGGAACCCCGATGGTTGGTACGCCAGGCGCAGACGGTTTTGGAGAAATTAATCAAGGTTATCTTGAAGCCTCAAACGTTGATATTGTGGAAGAAATGGTTTCAATGATTACTGCACAAAGAGCTTATGAAATTAATTCAAAGACAGTTCAAACTGTTGAAGAAATGATGCAAATGGCTAACAGCCTTAAAAGATAATGATTAAAAATGCTATCAATTTTACTAATCATATTTTCAATTTCATTTTCAACCTTCGGAGGAATTAAGACTATTTCGCAGGATGAGAACTTAAAAAATGAAATAAAAAATTATCTCGATAAAACTTTTTCGCAGTATGAAGGATATGATTATGAAATTGTCCAAAGCCCCGACGCAAAAAGCATTAAGCTCGTCAATAAAAATGTTTTAAATCTTCACAAAAATTTATTGTACTTACCTGTTGAAATTAAAGACGGAACAAATAGAACTAGAAATTCTTATATAACAATAAAATTAAAACTGTACCAAAACGTTTTTGTTGTAAATAGCTTCTTGCAAAGAAATCAAGCATTAATTCCTTCTGATTTGAAAATTGAAAAAATTGATGTCAGTGAAATAAATGGAACTCTGGTTTCATGCTCTGATAATATTTCTGATCTTCAAAGCAAAATAATCATAAAACCTGGAACTGTTTTAATTAATGAAATTGTTGAGCCAAAGCCTATAATAATTAAAGGCGAAAAGGTCTCTGCAAGAGTTATAAGAGGAAAAGTGATGCTGACGGTAGATGCGTTCAGCAGGCAAGATGGCGCTGAAGGCGAAATCATAAAAATCAGAACAAATGATAATAAACAATTTTCAGCAAAAGTAATTGATTCAAAAAACGTTTTAATAATTGAGTAACAATATGAAAAAATTAGTTTTTTTCTTTTTTCTTTTAATGATAAGCATTAAAGTTTTCCCGCAGGATATGCGAAAAAATTCAAATAGTTCTCTATTCTCTGACCAAAAAGCTAACCGTGTGGGAGATGCTGTTACTATAATTGTAGTTGAATCTTCTCAGGCTTCAAACAATGCCGCAAAAACAACAGGAAGAGAAAGCGACCTGGGATTTAACGTGAGCGGCCAGGTAGATAAAAGCCCGGTTCCTAAAGTTGATCTTGGAATTGGTTCAAAAAATGATTTTAAGGGATCAGGTTCCACAAGTACATCCGGTATGATAAAAACTAAAATAAGTGCAACCATCGATTCAGTATTGAATAATGGAAATCTGGTTGTGAGAGGGAGCAGGAAAATTTCAATAAATGGTGAAGAACAAACACTTCATATAAAGGGAATAGTGAGAAACTCCGATATATCCGCGGACAATTCAGTATTGTCATATAATCTTTCAGATGCTGAAATAGTGTTAGAGGGAAGCGGGTTAATAAATGACGCACAAAGTCCTGGCTGGCTTACAAAATTTTTCCATTGGATTTTTTAACATGAAAATAAAAATAAAATATTTTACCGTAATAGTTTTATTAGTTAATTCTTTAATCTGTGCCCAAAGAATTAAAGATATTGCTTACTTAAAAAATGATAACTCTGAGCAAATAATTGGATACGGGCTGGTTGTTGGCCTTTCCGGCAGCGGCGATAGCTATCGTTCTTCATTTACCGTTCAGTCAATTTCAAGTATGTTGAAAAGATTTGGAATTACAGTTCCACAGACAGATTTAAAAACAAAAAATGTTGCTGCTGTAATGGTAACCGCAACATTGGATTCTTATCTAAAAGAAGGCGCCAATTTTGATGTTACTGTTTCCTCATTAGGAGATGCCACCAGTTTGCAGGGAGGAACTTTATTAATGACCCCTCTCTCAGGAATGGACGGAACTGTTTATGGGCTTGCTCAAGGGCCATTATCGGTGGGTGGTTACGACTTTAGAACTCCGACCGGAAATAGGGTTTCAAGAAATCATTCCCTTGCCGGCAGAGTGCCGAGAGGCGGTGTTTTAAAAGCATCATTGGAAACGGCAGCTATACCTAAAACTGATTTAGACCTCTTTTAAAAGAACCCGATTTGACTACTGCTAATAATATATCAGTGGCAATTAACAGTGCTTTTGGCGAAAATACTTCAACCGCTGTTGATGCTGCCCAAATAAATATAAAAGTACCCAGCGATAGACAAAGCAATATCGTAGGATTTTTAGCACAACTTGAAGGTTTAAATGTAGCAACAGATTATGCCGCTAAAGTCGTACTGAATGAAAGAACTGGAACTGTTGTTGCGGGCAGTAATGTGAAAATTCAGCCGGTTACAATTTCGCACGGTAATTTGAATTTAACTATTAGATCGTATCCAATTGTATCTCAACCCGGAGCTTTTTCTAACGGCACAACTGCAGTGTTTAATAATATTATTCCTTATGCTTCACAAGATTCAACAAGCGCAATTGCAATACAGGGAGCCTCAAATGTTCAAGAAGTAGCGGCAGCTTTGAATTCATTAAAGGTTGCGCCGAAAGATATAATTTCCATTTTTCAGGCTTTAAAAGAAAGCGGGGCTTTAATCGGCGAATTGGTAATAATCTAATGGGAACGCTCGATTTAAAAATAACGAATTTAAACAAACACTTTACTCATCCTATGGTGGAGGAGAGTAAATATTCGGATGCTGAAAAAAGAAGAATTGCGGATACAGCGAAACAGTTTGAGAGTTTGTTAACCTCAATGATGCTTAAAAGTATGAACAAAACTACGGAAGGAATGTTTGGCGATGATAGCTTAGGTGGAGACATTTATGACTCAATTTTTGAAATGGAATTGTCGTCACAAATTTCCAAAAAGAGAAGTTTCGGTGTTGCAGATATGGTTTATAAAAAAGTTACGGGCGAAGATATGAATGGCGAATTAAAAATGCCATTAAACAAATCACTTCCTTTGAATACTAAATCATTGAAACCGGAAATTAAAATTGAAAATAAAAATGACACTATTCCAATTAAGCCAGGCAGTAAATCGCTTGAAAGATTGAATAGGTTTAACGATTTGATTGATAAAGCTTCACAGAAATATGGTGTTAGTAAAAATTTAATAAAATCAGTTATACTCACTGAATCAGCCGGTAAAGAAGATGCTGTTTCTTCCGCTAAAGCTAAAGGCTTAATGCAGTTAATGGATCAAACAGCTAAAGATTTAGGTGTGCAGAATGTGTGGGATCCGGGGGATAATATTATGGGTGGTACTAAATATTTAGCCGATATGCTTCGACAATATAATGGGGATCTCAACCTTGCTTTAGCGGGTTATAATGCGGGTCCCGGAAATGTCGAAAAATTTAATGGTGTGCCGCCTTTTGAAGAAACAAAAAATTATATAACCAGGGTAACTGGATATTTAAATCATTTAAATGGATTATAAAATGGAAGTGGCCGAATTAAATCTAATGCTGGAAGAAAATAAATCAAACCTTGAAAATTTTCTCCAGGTTCTTTCAGAGCAGCAAAAATATTTAGTGGATAATAATATTTCTGGTTTGGAAGAATCGATAGTAAAAGAGGAAAAATTACTTTCCAGAATTGAAGATGCGAAGAAAAAAACTTCCGAATTAATTTCATTTCTAATTGAAAAATATTCAGTTGAAACAAAAGGAACAAAGTTAAGCGATTTTGTTAATGCAATAAAAGATAAAATTAAAATTGATAACACAGTTTTACTTCAAAAGAAAATTTTTGAGTTGGCAAATCAAGTAAAAGAAATGAATCAGCAAAATAAAATTTTAATTGAACATGCGAGAAGTTTTATAAAAGCTACTGTGAAAGCTCTTTCAGAAGAAAACTGTTTAATTTTAGATAGGAAAGTATAATGGGACTTAGCAGCATATTCGATATTGCGAGAAGAAGCTTAGGTGTTTACCAAAGTGCATTAGGGGTTACTTCACATAATATTGCTAATGCAGCTAACGAAAACTATTCACGACAAAGAGTACTGTTTGGAACCGAAACTCCCGACGTTACCGCAGGATTTGTTTGGGGAACCGGTGTAAAAATCACTGATATTAATCGGATTAGAGATTCAATATTAGATTCTCAAATACGTTCCAACACTCAGAAATATTCAAGCAGTAATCGTCAATCAAACTTGTTAGGTCAAGTTGAAAGTGTTTTTTCGGAACCTTCTGATTTAGGATTATCAAATTTAACATCCAAATTTTTTAGCGCGTGGGGTGAACTTTCGGGTGATCCTAATTCATCAACATTAAGAGATAATATTGTGCAGGCCGCAAGCCAGTTTAGCTCAAAAGTTAAGAGCATTCATGACGATCTGAATTCAATCAAAGCTAGTATGATTTCTGAAATGAATGGAAAAGTTGCAAATGTTAATGGAATATTAAAAAATATTCAGTCATTAAACCAACAGATATTTTCACAAGAATCAATTGGTAAAGAAGCAAATGATTTACTCGACTTAAGAGATAAGGCAATTGATGATCTCAGCGGTTTGGTGAATATTAACGTCTCCTATGACGATAATAATATAGCCATGATTTCAATAGGCGGGGCCTTTGCTGTTGATGCTTCACAAGCTGCTGAATTTAAGACCGATATTGATAACGGTAAACTTGGTTTAGTAAGTACGGATGGCAAAACAAAAGTTATGTTAACAGGAGGAGAATTATTTGCTGTCTCTGATACTTATTCAAATAAAATACCTAAATATTTAAACAAACTGGATTCTATTGTTAATACACTTTTTACCACTGTTAATGACGCTCATAAAACCGGTTATTCATTGGACGATCCGCCTCAAACCGGTTTAAACTTTTTTGATAGTTATATAGATGGCAATTTAAAAATCAATTCGTTGATCATTGATGATCCTGGTAAAATTTCTGCTTCTGGAGACGGTACTTCAGGTAATGGTGATATTGCTTCAAAAATATCTGAACTGCAGAACCAAAAAATATTTGATGGTACCACTATCACAGAAAGTTATTCCTCATTAGTAAGCGGTTTAGGTAGTGATAAACAGTCTTCAGATACTTCTGCTCAATCATATTCTCTGGTTGTCAATCAACTTACAAATCAGAAATCATCAATAAGCGGTGTTTCTGTCGATGAGGAAATGACTAACATCATTACATATCAGCGTGCATATGATGCATCTGCTAAATTAATTTCGGTTGCCGATCAAATGTTACAAACAATAATTGAAATGGTGTAAAAATGAGAGTTTCAGATTTAATGCTTAACAATAGTTTTATCTCTAATCTTAACGGCACTAAAGCTAGCGTAAGCAAATTGCAATTAGATCTCGCAACGCAGAAAAAAATCAGAAATCCTTCAGATTCACCTTACGGAACTTCAAAAATTTTAAAGTTAAATGAACAACTAAGCCTGCAAGAAGCTTATTCAAAGAACATTCAAAATGGTTTAGCATTTTTAAATGAAACCAGTTTTGAATTAGAATCCATGCAAAATGATATTACAGATATTCAAACTGCACTCACGGAATTACAAAACCCTACAAACCAGGTGAATATTAAAAGCTATGCAGATCAAGTTGATCTAGCATTAAAATCTATTCTTAACCATGCTAATGCTCAATTTAACGGGAAATATGTATTTGGTGGAACAGATTTTAGTTCTGAACCATTTGGATTTGATTCATCTAACTCTTCTATTGAAACAAAAGTTAGTGGAACATCAGGTGTACAAGTAGTAAAAACTTCACAAAATATTTTTCAAAAAATTAATATAACTGGTTCAGAAGTTTTTGGAACAGTTGTTAAAAATACAGGAACTTTTGATGTAAATGCCTCCGTTGGAACAATTACGAATAATCAAACAAAAGTTTATGATTCCTTAGGAAATGGATATGATTTAAATGTCACATACACTAAAACAGCTGCGAATACGTACCAGATGGATTATGATGTAGTGGACGGCGGCGGGGCTTCTGTTTTTGGGGCACCACCGGCTAGTCAAACACTAGCCTTCAACGCAGTTAATGGACAAATGGAAACCTTGGATGGCAAATCACCTGCGCCAATAAAAATTAGTGTCGGCTCCCAAAAGATAGAGTTTAATTTGGATTTGAATTCTCTTAGAGAAACTTCGGGAGGTACTTCATTAAGTTTTGCGGCTAATCAGAAGATGGACATTTTTAATACTCTTCTTGCAATTAAACAAAATTTAGATAATGGAAATTTGCCTACGGAAGCTCAAATTAGCAGTCTTGGTGATTTTAATAAACATATTTTAGATAAATCATCACAAGTCGGAAATATTATCAATCAGCTTAATGCAACAAGCGACGTTTTAACAGGACAAAAAATAACTCTTCAGGGACTTTTATCCAACGAACAAGATGTTGATATGGCACAAGCTACCGTTGATTTACAGGCACAAGATTACTCACTTCAAATTTCCTATAAAATTGCATCAATGATTTTGCCTAAATCTCTTCTGGATTTCTTATGATAAAGAAAATGGGGACTTTAGGCGGATTACTCCTTGGTCTCTTTTCAATATTCGGTGCCTTTTTTTCTGAAGGCGGTTCTTTCAAAGCTCTTTTTTTATTACCGGCTTTACTTATCGTTTTTGGAGGAACATTTTCTGCAACTATAATAGGTGTTGGTTTTGAAAATTTTAGAAAGATTTTTTCTTTAATAAAAATTGCATATTTACCTAAAGAATACGATGAAAGAAAATTAATTGATGCTTTTGTGTTTCTTTCCAGCAAGGCAAGAAAAGAAGGTTTCCTAGCTATTGAAAGAGATTTATATCGTCTTGATTATGTTTTTCCCAAAAAATTAATGCGTTACATCTTAGAAGGATCAGATCCGGATTCGCTTAAAAGTTTAGCTGAACTCGAAATTAAAGCAATGCAGGAAAGGCATTACTCTAATATAAATATATTTTCAAAGATGGGTGGATATGCCCCAACGATGGGAATTATAGGTACGGTTATGGGCTTGATCATGACCCTAGCAAATGCAGGAAGTAATCCTGATGTTTTAATTAAAAGTATAGCAACGGCATTTATAGCAACATTATGGGGAATATTTAGTGCTAATATTTTTTGGCTGCCAATTGCGGATAAATTAAAAAAATGTCACTTAGAAGAGAAAAATATGATGGAGATGTCCCTGGAAGCAGTACTGACACTGCAAACCGGGGAGATACCTTCAATAGTGAAAGCCCGCTTACTAAGCATGCTTCCGCAAAAAGATCAACTAGAAGTTATCGCAATATAAGTTCGAATTCTTTTGAAGCGGAAGAAAATGAGGAAGGCGGCAAAGACAGATATCTCATTACCTATTCAGATCTGATTACACTATTGCTCGGGCTTTTTATCATTTTGTATGCTATATCTAAAATTGATGCTGCAAAATATGACAAATTTATTTCGGCGATGGGAAATGTTTTCGGAAGTGAAGTTAAAATTGTTGGTATGGATAAAAAGAATGCCAGCGATGCAGTTTTACCCAGCGAAACACTTAAAAATAGAATTAGTAAGGTAATAAAAGATAATGATTACAATAAATCAATCAGACTGGAAGAAAATGAAAGAGGAATAGTTATCCATATTTTGGATGATATACTATTTCCATCAGGCAGTGCGGATTTAACAAAAAGTTCTTTGGAAGTATTAAGCAAACTTGCAGAAATACTAAAAAATTTGCCAAATGATATTCGGATAGAAGGCCACACTGATGATGTTCCAATATCAACTTCAGCCTTCCCATCAAATTGGCATTTATCGGTAATGCGTGCTTTGAATACGGCATATTTTTTTGTAAATATTGAAAAGCTTCCTGCAGAAAAAGTATCGATAGTAGGTTACTCTAAGTACAAACCAATTTCTGCGAATGATACATCGGAAGGAAGAGCTAATAATAGAAGAGTTGATATAGTAATAATAAAAAAGTAAAGGTTATGAAATTAAAAACATTTCAATTTGGCGAAGTTGAATACACTGAAGATTTAATAATTAATTTTTCTTCAGGATTATTAGGCTTTGAAAATCTAAAAAATTATCTGCTAATAAAAACCGATGATGACATTTTTTACTGGCTTTATTCAATCGAACGTCCTGAAATTGCCTTTCCATTAATCGGTGCTTTAGTTCTTGATGAAAATTATCCGAAGATTAATAATTTTGAACCATTTGGAATAGTAACCTTAAACAACGATCCTTTGAAAGTAACGGTTAATCTAAAAGCGCCTGTATATATTAACCAGGATGCTAAAAGCGGATACCAAAAAATTTTGGAAGAACAAAATTACGAGGTTAATTTTAATTTATTCATTGAATAAAATAAGCAGGTTTTTATGCTAATATTAACTAGGAAAGTAGACGAAGAAATAATAATAAATTCAGAGATCGTTGTGAAAGTTCTTTCAATCTCTGAGGGACATATAAAAATGGGCATAACTGCACCGAAAAATGTTGAAATATTTAGAGGGGAAATATATTTACAGGTTAAAGAAAATATTAAAAAAGCCTCTGAAGAAAGCAAAGTAAATATTAAAATAGCTCCTTCTCATAAATTAAATAAAATAAGGGGATAATTTATGGCTGACTCAACACAAAAAATAACTGTTTTAGTTGTGGATGATTCGGATATAATTAGAAATTCATTAAAAAATTTTTTTAGTGAATATCATCTTGATGTAATCACATGCTTTAACGGTTTAGAAGGAATACAGAAAGCAGTTGAACATAAACCCAGCTTAATAATATTGGATTTATTAATGCCTAACTTCGATGGAATTAAAATGCTGCAGGTTATTAAAGTAATAGAAGACTTGAAAAAAATTCCAGTTATAGTAATAAGCGGCAACACTAATCGTAGCAATGTCTTAGCCTCTTTGGAGGCAGGCGCAGATAGGGTTATCTCCAAGCCTCTGCAAAAAGAAGTAATAATAAAAAATATAAATGAGGTTTTGGGAAAAGAATTTCTTGCGAAAGCAAAGAAAAGTGATTTTGTTCCTGAAATAAATCAAACTGAAATGCTATACCAATTTAGAAAATTCTTTTTAACCAGTTTTCCTTTAAAAAGAAATGCTATCACTAGTGCAATTTTAAATAAAAATAAAGTATTACTTAAATCTGTAGTACATGAAATTAAAGGTTCCGGAAGCACAATTGGCTATCCCCAACTTACCAAAATAGCCGGCGAAATAGAAAATAATATCGATAATTTTACCATAGATTGGAATGATCTAAAATTAAAGTGCGATGAAATTTTTTCGATAGTAAAGGAGATAGAAAATTTAAAACCTATTCTGGAAAAATAAATGTTTGTCATAATTGGGTTTCTTGTAGTTGTAATTTCAATTGTAGTTGGATTTACAGTTGCGGGAGGCAATCTAATCCTTCTTATTCAAGTTGCAGAATTTATTGTAATCGGAGGAACAGCACTCGGTAGTATTTTAATAGCGTCACCGCTTCCCCTTATTAAGAAAATTATTTCCTACATACCACAAACTTTTAAATCTCATCATATTTCAAAACAGGACTATTTGGATTTATTAAAATCATTTAATGATTTGTTTCTATTAGCACAACGCGACGGTTTGCTTGCCATTGAAAAACATATAGAAGATCCATTACAAAGCGATATACTTTCTAAAAGTGAAAAGTTCGTTAAAGATACTTTTACGAGAGACTTTTTTTCAGATACTATGAAAGTCATGCTTTCTGGCGGAATTCCTCCGCACGAATTAGAGGGTTTGATTGATGCTGAAATCGAAACTTTTGAAGTTGAATCAAAACCGGTTTATGAAAGTATTACAACAGTCGGAGATTCACTACCGGGCATTGGTATTGTTGCCGCTGTTTTAGGAATTATAGTTACAATGAGCTCTATTGATCAAGGTGCCGAAGTTGTAGGACATCATGTTGCAGCTGCTTTGGTTGGAACATTTTTAGGTGTACTTTTAGCTTATGGTTTTATTGGACCATTAGCAAAAAATATTGAACATATTCTAGAACATAAAAAAAGATTTCTCGAAACTATTAAAACCTGTATAGTAGCTTACGCAAAAGGTAACCCACCTATACTCTCAATAGAAATGGCTAGAAGAACTATTTCTATGGACGACAGACCAACATTTTCAGAATTAGAAAATTTTGTAAGAGGTAAAAGCTAGTAATGAACGGCGATACTGATTTAGCACCCATAATTGTAAAAAAGAAAAAAGGACATGGCGGACATCACGGCGGAGCATGGAAAGTGGCGTACGCTGATTTTGTAACTGCAATGATGGCTCTGTTTATAGTTCTTTGGGTATTAAGCCAAGATGATGCAATGAAGGAATCTGTTGCGAGATATTTTAAAGATCCTATAGGTTTTTCTGATAAGGGCAAAGGCGTTATGGTGGCAAAAACATCTAGCGTTTCAGATGCTCCTAGTTCAGCAATTGAAGATAAACAGTTACTAAAAAAATCTGAAACGACTGAACTGAAAAAAATGGGGGAAAAAATTATCAGCGAATTATCATCAAATCCAAAATTTAAAAAGCTATCGGACCAAATTGAAATTCAAGTTACCGATGAAGGATTAAGAATTGAAATTATGGATTCTGACGAAGACTTATTCTTTGAAGTTGGAACTTCAACTCTAAAATCCAATGCACAACTTCTGCTAAAAGAGATCGGCGATAACCTGGCAACAGTTTCAAATTTAGTTGTAGTAGAAGGCCATACAGATTCTCGTCCTTTTAGCGGCAATGGTAAGGGAATGACAAATTTTGAATTAAGCTCTGATAGAGCTAACGCAGCAAGACGCGCTCTAACCCAAAGCGCATTAGATCCTTCAAAAATATATGAAGTTCGTGGTTATGCTGATCGTAGATTACGTGATAAGGTAGATCCTTATAACGTTGTAAATAGAAGAATTAGTATAATTGTAAAATATTCAGGCGAGAATTTAGAAAATGAGTAAAAATATAATCATAGTTGAAGATGATCCCTTTTCTTATCAATTTTATAATTATATTTTTAATAAAGCTGGCTACAACCCTTCAATAATTGAAGATGCAGATTTGATAGTTGCAAAATTAACCTCTGAAGAAATCAGCCTTATCATATTAGATATAAATCTTAAAAATACATATCTTAATGGTATTAAAATCGATGGGATGGATTTCGCTAAATATTTAAAATCTAACGAGCAATTTAAAAATATTCCCATTCTATTAGTTACAGCCTCAACAGATTTTGACAAGAAACATTTTCTTTCTCAAAGTATGGCAGAGGATTATATCTCCAAACCGATTATCGATTATAAAGTATTGTTGAATAAAGTAAATCAGCTGGTAAATTGAGTGACAAAAAAAAAATATTAATTGTAGAAGATGATCAGGATACAACATTTCTTCTTGAAAAACTGCTTTCAAAAAACAACTATTCGGTCATAAAATCCAATAATGGCGAAGAAGCTCTAGATATTTTAAAAACAGAATCTCCACAAATAATTTTAGCCGATTGGACTATGCCGGTTATGGATGGTTTAGAACTTTGCAAAATTTTAAAGAAAAATGAAGATTATAAAATCATTTATTTTATAATGCTTACTGCCAGAGCTTCTCTAAAAGATAAAGTTACCGGTCTTGATTTTGGAGCAGATGATTTCATTGTCAAACCCATTGAAAATCAAGAATTGCTTGCTCGAATAAGATCAGGAATAAGGATTCACGAACTACAGCAAGAGTTAAAAAATATTGAGCATCAAAAAGCAGTTTTACAAATGGCATGTACAATCGGGCACAAAATAAATAACCCTTTAGGAAGCCTAGATATGTCATTTCACAATTTAAAAGACGATTTGAAAACTCATACAACAAATAAATTTGAAGAGGAATTTGAAATCATCTCAAAATCTATCGAAAGAATTAAATTTTTAGCAAATGATTTAATTAATCTTCAAAACCCCGAAATAGTTGATTACACCTCTTCGAATAAAATGATAAAATTGAAAAATAATTAGGCTGACTTAAGTATTTGATTAGTCCTTACGATAATGTAGTAAGGATTATTATGTTGAATAAAATAATAAATATTTCGGCTGGATCAGATTTTAAGAAATCCAATGGTTCTGGAAATCAGAATAAATTTCTTAGAAGGAATCCGTATAGCTCATTTCAATTTCATGATTCAATCATATTTTCTCCTGCTTTACAATATTTAACAAACATTCAATGGCGCCTGAAAGAAATATCTCATCTATCAAAAGGAAAATTAGCTATATCTTTTATTACGTCTGATATTGAATTTCAGACAGTGGTCGACTTGCCAAATATTGATTCTTTGAAAACACTTGATTATAAAGTAATAAAAGAAAACTCCCAAGCCGATGATGATGATCCAATGCTTGTTGAAGTGGAAGTAAGAATTGAAGGCATAAATGAAGAGGTTTTACCGCAGGCTGTAACGCTTGACAAACTGGAAAGTTTGTTTAAAAGATTATTTGCATTTAAGATTGAAAATCAATTGAATAAAACCAATTCAGTTATGTTAACTGAATTAATTGGTGATTTATTAGAAGATTTAAAAAAAGAATTTGATCACGTTAATAATCATTTATTTAATTTTATTGAAAAGCTGACCGAATCAAAAATTTCAGCAAATATTAGAACGGATCTTAAGGATGTTGAGCCCATAAAAATCAATCTTATAAGATCACTTAAGAATGATTCTTAAGATACATCGGCAATAAAACTGCCAAAAGAAAAGGACTTCTTCATATGAATAAATTAATTATTCCGTCATGTATTTTATTGTGCAATTGTTTTCTCGTCTTCGGTCAATCATCTGTTACCTCAACAACTCAAATCAGTGCGACAATAGTCCAAGGTTTATCTGTAACACATGAAGATAAAACTTCTTTAAATTATGGTGAAATTATTCTTAGCGGCCAGGGCTTTACAGCAGCCATAAATCCTTCAAATGGAACAGAATTATTAGTGGCGGGGCATCCAGAAAAAAATGTCACAATTTCCTTTTCTCCATCAATTTTATCAAATGAGATGTGGGCAAAACAGAATGGTGGAAGCAAATCATCTTTAATTTTTACACCGGAGATGGTACATACCGGAAATCATAATTTATATACTAATCCATCTAAGATAATAAGCGGAAATTCTTACAAATTGGTTAAAGTGAAGAATGATGGAAGATTATATTTATGGGTTGGCGGTTCTATACAAGTTGATAAATCACAGGCCCAAGGTGATTATGAAGGTATATTTACTGTAAATGTTTCTTATTAATTAATTCATTGATAGCCATGATTAATTTATGAAGACTAAACTTTTTAAAATAAATTCCGATACTATTTATAGTTAGTTAATTGTTTGTTGCAGAAATTGATTTTCCCAGAATGGGTCCTCATGGCGTTAGAAATTTTCTTTGTCATTCTAACGCCACTTTTATTTTAAACTAAAAAGCCGATTCAATTGAATCGGCTTTTTAGTTTTATTTCGTGAAACTCAATATGATATATTGGAATATACTCGTTTACCGTCAGCGTTGCTTTCCTTGATAATAAAATAATTCCTCCAATTACATCACAATATTGAAATCCCAAATCTATCTTCAATTTCGCTGTTATGAAGACCTTCTTATTTATTTTATAAAATTTTTAATCACTAAAATGTTAGTAATCGACAATGACATTTGAAGGAATCTTATCAATTCGTATTTCATTCTTATCAAATTTATTGTAGACCTTATTATTTATTAAAACACTTCTAATGTTTTTATCTGATGGAGATTTAAAGATAATTCCTCCATTGGGGATACTGATTTTACCATCGACTTTTATAATAATCTCGGAGTTTTGCTTTTTGATTTGATATGAAATATCCCCGTATCGTGTGGCAAAATTATTTATTGAAATTCCTTGAGACCTTTCCAACCACTTTGGTATTATCCCAGCACCCAGGACTAGTGAACTATCATCTTCACGCTCATAGCCAAAGATGGATCTTATAACAGTAATATAATCCGAACCAATCCATGTGTGCGGCATATCGCCAATAAATTTTGGTTCGTTGCGATCTTTCCAAACTACTTCAGCCCAATGATTCCAATTTTTTGGCCTTTGATCATTAAAGAAAAAGTTTAATAATTTATGAGTTTTTTCTTTTTCATTTAAATATAAAAATGTTCCCGCAACTCTTATTTCATATGGGGTGTAATTAATCCAATTGTCCGTAGGATTTAATCTTTTATTAAAATTTTCGAAGTACTTATCAAATGTATTATTTAGTTGTGGTTCATGAAGATTGTGTAATTCATTTGCTGGATATAAAGCAATGGTGGTAGATGTAGCATCAAAATCACCCAATTCAACACAGCCTGGTATGTAATCAATATTATGCATCTGCATGGCAAGATCGATTGAATGATATAAATTTTTTTCAAACTCATCCCTTAGTAGAGTAAATTTTTTTTCATCCTCTTTTTTATTTAATACTTTAGCAATTGTTACTGCATCTTTCAAACCGCGAATAGTAAAAAAATCATCCCAATAGGAATGCATTGGTTTGGCGGAATAACCTTCATGACTTATCGATTCCGGCATTAAACCATAAAATGCAAGTGAGTCTTTTTTTTGATATTGTTTTGTTTTTCTCAAGCTTGTCAAATAATTAATATAGTCAACTGTTTTTTTTATATTTTCATACTTTTGTTTTAAAAACGAAGTATCATTTGTAAAAATAAAATATTGAAGCATGGCATAAATAAATTCACCATGGCTGTCATTTTCCGCAGTTGGATCCGCACCTCTATTATCAACTACGCATGGAATTTTACCGCTCGGGTATTGATATTGGGTATACCAATCTAAGTATTCCCTAACTTCCTTTTTTATTCCAAGACTTAATAAAGCAGTTGAAGTCAAAGCTCCGTCCCGAATCCAAGCTCTTTCATAACTTCGAGATCCTGGCTGGATGGCTGGCCCATCTTTATTAATTAATATGTAAGCTAAATTACTTCGAAGAGTATTTATATATTTATCAGCAGAACTTGGTAAATCAAATTTTATATGGTTTAATTTTTCAATCCAAAATTTCTTTATTTCAGAAAGTTTATTTTCAAAAAGACTATCGACATTAATTTTAGTTTTGTTAATAGATAAGTAATCTGAGTTTTTATAAAATGGAATTATAAACACATAATCTTTGAAAGCACCAGGCTTAATTGCAAATTTATATTTCAATGCTCCTGAAGCAAATCCAAAATCGTCTATAGCACTTGAATTGGAAGGAAGACTATTCTTATTTATATAGGTAATTATTTCACCATCACTAAAACTTGATGCTCCAAATGATTCTGATTGATTAACTGGAATAATATTTCGTTCTGAGTTTACAACTACATTACCTTTGTTAAAAAAGATAGAATTTATTTTAGAAGTCCCGCCGACAACATTTAAAAATTGCCAGGGCGGATTCACTTGATATGGGCGAATTGTTAAATAAAAGTTACCGCTTTGTTTAATTGAAGAATTATTTATTATTCTATATCTAACAAAAATTGACGAATTGCCGGTTGAATCAGCTGCAAAGGCTTTTATGCTTAGATCTAAATCTTTTGTGTTCCATTTTACTGAAGGAATTGGCAGATAATTTTCTTCCAGTCCTTGAGTGATCGTCGCATCAGCCCAGGTGATTAATTTATTATTATTGAATATAAATGGCTCCAACCTAAATGAACCTTTATCAACTTCAATTGCACCTTCTTCGTTAATTAGGCCTTCTTTATAATCTTCACTAACTCCAATCACGTTCCAATATGATTGTATATTGTAAAAATATTTTGGAAAAAAACCTTTTGGATAATATTTTGAAACTTCGAAAAAAAAATCGTTATAAGTTTTTGAAAATCCATATTTCTCAATTTTTATTCTATTGATTCCGTAACCCCTGCCGTGCGAGCTTTTATTCATTTTAATTTTGATATATCGAGATTCACCATTCTTAAGAAAAATAAAACTGTACCTTCCATTTGCTGACTCATTGGAATAAACTTTATTCCAATCCTTTTTATCATCGGAAATCAAAATATTAAAGTTTGTTGCAAAATTGCTGCTGTCCCATTCAATAATTAATCCTCCATATTCTTTTTTGTATTGAAAATCAATTAATATTGACTGGTCTTCATCAGCAGAACTTCGCCAGTGGAAATTATTATTTCTTAATAATTCTTCGCCATGAACCATTATCATTTGAAGACTCGGTTAAAATTGGTAAGGCATTTGGATTCTTTGGAGGAATAACTTCATCCAAATTTAATTCGTCTAAATAAATAGTACCTTTCCCGCCTTGTGAAGCTGAAATTATAATTTGCAGATTATATACCTTGTTCATCTCTCCACCGCCGATAGGACCCCAAGCGAAGGCAATATCTCGTCTTCTTACAACCATTTTTTGCCACTGATTGGGGAATTCAAAATTATGCTGATTAAGCCACCAGACATTTTCTCCTGTTGAATCGGTTAATTTAAATTCCAAATTATTATTTGGTGAGTTCGCTTTTAGATAGTAATTAAACTTGTAATCCTTGGGGAGTTCTAAAGAAATATTTTTTTGAATACCGCAATAACCTGAACCATTAAATTCATAATCAACCTTTAAGCATTTTCCTTTATAGCCGTCAACGATGGAGAGGTGCATTGATACGCCATCAGAAATAACTTTTTGCCAGTCATTGAAGTTTTCAAAATTATCAATTTGAAGCGATTGAGAAAAAGTATTGCTCAGCAACAGAAATTGAAAAAGCACACTCATTAAGAAAAGTTTAAATTTCATTTCAAACCTCAATTAACTAGGGATTTATCATTATTTAATATTTAAATATATTTTCAAAACTTATTGACAAATAACAATTTAAATTTTAAGTTCAAATGTAAACGTTTACAAAATTAGCACAAAAAATGTCAATTACAATAAAAGAAATTGCTGAACGAGCTAATGTTTCAATTGCTACTGTATCAAGAGCATTAAATAACGATAAAAATGTTAAATCAGATACCAAAAAAATTATCCTTTCTATTGCAAAAGACCTGCATTATAAACCAAACATTCTAGCCCGAAGCCTCGTTAAAAATAAATCAAATATTATTGGAGTAGTATTACCGGATGTTGATGGTGAATTTTTCTCGGAGATAATTCATGGAGTTGATGAAATCGTTTATCCCGGCGGTTATCATACCATTGTAGCGAGTTCACATAGTCAGCGCTCAATTGTTGAATCATTAGTTCGATTTATGGGGGAGAGTTTAATAAGAGGAATAATAATTATCGTTCCCACAATTAGCGAACAGATTAAAGATATACTTGCAAACAGCACTATCCCAATTAGCATTATTAATTCTAAAGGCCAAGGAGTTGATCACGATTATGTCTCTATTGATAATTATCAAGGAGCATTTTCAATGTGCGAGTATTTGATTAAAGCCGGATATAAAAAAATTGCGCATATCAAAGGCCCATACAATAATGATGACGCTATTCAGAGAACTAAAGGATTTGTAGATGCTCTTAAAAAATATAAAATTCAAGTACACGAAGAATGGATAATTAATGGGGAATTTAATGCGGAAAGCGGTAAGGATGCCTGCAGGAGATTGCTAACAATGAATAATCGTCCTGAAGTAATTTTTGCTGCGAATGATATGATGGCATTGGGCTGTTATAAAGCAATCAGATCTTTTGGACTTAATATACCTGAAGATATTGGAGTTGCAGGTTTTGATGATATTTTTATTTCTCAGTTTTTGACCCCTAGGTTAACAACTGTTCATGTCCCGATATCCGAAATTGGTAGAGCAGCAGCATCATCCCTACTTAATCGGCTCGAAACCGAATCCGAAAATGGTAATAATGAATTAAAGTCAATAAAAATTTCTACTGGGCTGGTAATTGGAGGTTCGTGTAGGACTATAAATAATTAGTTCTGCTTAATTAATATATCTAAATAAATCTTAGGGAGGTCTTATGAGACGTTTGTTGCTACTTTCTATGTTTCTCTTTTCTATTTCTTTATTTGCGCAGTCTACAATTGATTTTGAAACTGTGGGACCAGATACAGGCTGGACAGTTTTCGCAAATGGTGCAGGATCAGATACAGACTTTGTTAGAGTACCAAATCCTGACAAGTCAGGTATTAATACATCTGATTATTGTATGAGATTTATTGTTAATGCAGATGGTGAAGTTTATGCAGGTGCTTATAATGGTAAATTAATTTCCTTTACTCTTGATAACACCAATTGCATAGTAAAATGTATGGTATATAAGAATGTCATTTCTGATTTTGACCTTAAATTGGAACCCCCAAATGCTGACCATAAAGTACCTAACACAGTTACAGGTCAATGGGAAGAACTTACTTTTGATTACAGTAGCGATATTGGTGTAATGCCAACAACTTTAACACTAATACCTGATTTCCCAGCTACAAGAACATCAGGCAGCATAGCCTATATTGATAATATTTCATTTAACCCAGCTACACCTGTTCCTGTTGAATTAGCTTCTTTTACCGCTTCAACTATTGGAAATGATGTTCATTTAAGCTGGAATACAGCAACTGAAAAAAATAATTCAGGTTTCGAAATTGAGAGAAGCCGGGATAATAAATCCTTTAGTAAAATTGGATTTGTTCAGGGGCATGGCACTACTTCCGAATCTAAAGTTTACTCTTTTGTGGATAAATCTGTTAATAGCAGAATGTACTATAGACTAAAACAAGTTGATTACAATGGTGCATACAGCTATTCAAAAACAGTTGAAGCTGCTGCATTACTGCCCATTGAATATAGTTTAAATCAAAATTATCCAAATCCATTCAATCCTTCCACAAAGATTACATATTCTTTGCCGCAGGATAATTTTGTATCTCTAAAAGTTTATAATATTCTGGGAAATGAAGTTGCTACCTTGGTTAATGAACAAATATCCGCAGGCAGTCATGAGATAAACTTTAATGCAAGTAATTTAAGCAGTGGTGTTTACTATTATACCTTGAGAACAGGCAATTTTGTTAACACTAAGAAATTTATGCTGCTTAAATAAAATTATTATACTATTCAATTTATATTTGCAATTATCAGCCGGTAATAAAATGCCGGCTGATATAATATTAAAGCAAACAATTCAACTAAAAATTCTATCTAATACAGGGACAAATTTTGAAAAAGCAATTTGAAACTAAGTATGGTTATTTTTCAGAAGATGGGAATGAATACATTATTAAGAATTATAAAACTCCTAAACCATGGGTTAATGTTATTACAAATGGAGATTATGGATTTGTTATTTCGCAATCCGGCGGCGGATTTAGCTGGCAAACTCATTCCGAATTTAACAGGCTTACACGCTGGCATCAAGATTTAATTCAAGACAATTGGGGAAAATATATTTATATAAAAAATAATGTCACAGGGGAAATCTGGTCTCCAACTTTCCTGCCTGTTAAAAAAGAATTAAATAGTTATGAATGCAGGCACGGTTTCGGTTACACAATTATAACCACAGAATACAAAGGAATTAAAATTGAATTTACTTTATTTGTCCCGAATAATGATAACCTTGAGATTTGGGATTTAAAAGTACGCAATAATTCCGCACAGACTGCTGACCTATCATTTTATACTTATTTTGAATGGTGTTTAGGTTCATCGGCAGATCATCACAGAGAATTTCATAAATCTTTTATTGTTACTGAATTTGATAAATCAAATAATGCAATCCTGGCAACTAAGAGATTATGGGAGATTCCCTTAGGCGATAGAGGGCATTGGAATGTTGATTACGAGTACTACGGTTATTTAACTTCTAATAAGAATGTAACTGACTTTGAAACGGAGAAAGAAAATTTTATTGGACAGTACGGGGATCTTCTTAATCCTAAAGCATTGAATGAAGGCTCACTTACAAAACAAACGGGAAATTGGAATGATCCGATCGGCACAATAAAAATTGATATTAAATTAAAAGATGGAGAATCTGACAGGATAGATTTTTACTTAGGCTTGGTGAAAAATAAAAAGGATCTTTCTGCTATTTTGAAAAAATATAAATCGCCTTCACAAATAGATGAAGCTCTAAAATCAGTAAAGGAAAGATGGGATGGTTTATTAGAAACATTAGAAATTAATACTCCTGATAAAGCAATGAATTTGCTTGTTAATAAATGGCTGAGATATCAGACTATTGCGGGAAGATTGTGGGGAAGAACTGCATACTATCAACAAAGCGGGGCTTTCGGTTTTAGAGATCAGCTTCAAGATAGCCTTGTCTTTCTGCCTATTGATAAAACTTATACTGAAAATCAAATTAAGCTTCATGCAAGGCATCAATTTTCTGATGGGACAGTATTCCATTGGTGGCATCCAATTACTGAAACCGGCTTAACAACAAAAATGACAGATGATTTATTGTGGCTGCCGTTTCTACTTATTCAATATTTAAAGGAGACAGACAATTTAAATTTTTTAAATTCAAAAATTGAATATTATGATAAGCCAAAAGTTAAAGAAACTTTATATCAACATAGTTTAAAAGCTATTGATAAGGTTTTATCCAGATTAAGTAAAAGAGGAATTCCGTTAATCGGTGCCGGTGACTGGAATGACGGCTTAAGCGCTGTGGGGCTTGATATGAAAGGTGAATCAATTTGGCTGGCCGAATTTCTTTATTATATATTAATTGAATTTCAAGATATCGCAAAAAGAAAAAATGATTCCTCTAGATTAAAAAAATTAGAAAGCGCGGCTAACAAATTACAAGCAGCATTCGAAAAAAATGCTTGGGACGGTGAGTGGTTTTATAGAGGGACCAAAGATTCGGGAGAAAAAATTGGAAGTAAAATTAACAAGCAGGGAAGTATCTACTTAAATCCCCAAACTTGGTCAGTGATAAGTGGTATTTCAGATAATGATAAACAAAAGCAAGCGATGAATTCGGTAAAAAAATATCTATTGAAAAAAAATGGAACCTTGTTGCTTTCTCCGGCTTATTCAACTCCGGATAAATATATCGGATATCTTTCAAGATACGCTCCTGGGAGAAGAGAAAATGGCGGTGTTTATATGCATGCGGCAACTTGGTCAATTTGGGCTTTTGCTATATTGGGTGAGCCGGAGACTGCATACGAAATATTTAAGAGAATTTCTCCAATTAATAATGGAATGAATGCCGATGAATATTCCGCCGAACCATATGTAACCCCGGGAAATATCGATGGGCCTGATTCTCCTTTTTATGGTAAAGCCGGATGGACCTGGTATACTGGCTCTGCAGCATGGCTTCAAAAAATAATTGTCGATTGGATATTAGGAATTAGAGCTGAAAAGGATGGGCTGCTAATTGATCCATGCATACCAAAAGAGTGGGATGGATTTTCAATAAAAAGATATTTTAGAGGAACAATGTTTAATATCAATGTGATAAATAATAATCATGAAACAAAAGGTGCAGCAAGAATTGAAGTAGACGGAAACAAAATTAATGGTAATCTCCTAAAAAAGATGAAGTCCGGTCCGGTTAATGTAAAAGTTTATTTAGAATGATTTTGTTGATCAATGAAAAATAAAAATTCAATATCCTTAGTTGGCAATTGGAATTTTATAAAAGATCCCAAAGAGCAATTAAAGATTGAAGATGTTAAATCTCAAATAAATAGTAAATTGGAATCGATGACTGTCCCTTCCAATTGGGAGAAGCAGGACCTTCACAATTTTAACGGGTCTGTGTGGTTTATAAAAAGACTTCCTTCAAAATTATTTTCACATCTCAAAAGCAAAACTTTACTCGAAAATTTAATTATACTTGATTTCAAAGGAGTGGACTATTTTACAGATGTGTGGTTTAATTGGGAGTATGTTGGAGATCATGAAGGATATTTTCAACAATTTAATTTTGATGTCACAAAATTAATAAAACCTGATTCTGAAAATATTGTTATCGTAAAGGTAACTTCACCGTTTGAAGAGCCGGGAAAAGTCTGGCCTTTAAAAAGAAATTAATCAAAGGCATTTTTAATCATCATGATTGCAGGCCTGGTGCTTGGAATCCGAAAACCGGCCAAGATCAAAATACTGGGGGCATTTGGAATGATGTTTCGATAAAATATGGCTATAAATTATTTGTTGATAATATTAAAGTTACTTCCACTCTCAACCGCAATTTTACAGATGCATATTTAGTTTTTGATATTAAGTTTAAATACTTCAGTCATCTTCCAGTTAAAACAGAAATAGAATTCCAAATTAAATCTCCAAATAATGAATTAATAAATTTTAAAACCAGCGCCATCATTAATTCTCGTAAAAGTGTTTTTTCTTATTCAATAAAAATTTCAAACCCTCTGCTTTGGTGGAGTTGGGATTTAGGCAAAGCAAATCTTTACAAAATAAAAATACAATCAGACGATTTTGAAACGCAGGAATTGAAATTTGGAATTAGGCAGGTTCAATTAAATAAAGATCAGTATTTTTATTTGAATGGTAAAAGACTTTTTTTAAGAGGGACAAACATTATCCCAACTCAATTTTTAAGCGAACTTACAAAGGATAGAATTTCAAAAATTGTAAAATTAATTAAGCAAGCAAATATAAATATTGTGCGCGTTCATGCTCATGTAAATCGTAAAGAGCTTTACGAAGAATTTGATGAGAAAGGAATTTTAGTATGGCAGGATTTTGCTTTACAATGGACATATGATTCCTCAAAGAAATTTTCAGATAACGCAGTATCTCAAATAAAAGATATGGTTCAAATGCTGTATAATCATTCGTCTATTGCTTTTTGGTGTTGTCACAATGAACCTGGAAATCAAATAAACACGCTCGATAAATTACTTCGCCGAGCTGTAATAAGTACGGACAAAACTCGGATAGTCCGCACCGCTTCCAATTATGAAGAACATCCCTACGACGGCTGGTATTGGGGCAATAAGGAACATTATGCAGCCGCACCTATGGGCCCAATTGTAACTGAATTCGGCGCGCAAGCACTTCCGGAAAAAGATTCACTTAAAAATTTTATTGGTAGTCAGAGTTTATTTCCGCCTGAATGGGAAAAATGGGAGTATCATAATTTTCAGATTGATCAAACTTTTAATATTGCGAAAGTTCAAATTGGAAAAAATATTAATGAATTCATTTCAAACTCTCAGCGTTATCAATCAGCTGTTATTGAAACAGCGGTTAATTTTTATAGACGTAAAAAGTTTAAAGGCATAACAGGTATTTTCCAATTTATGCTTGTGGATTGTTGGCCTTCAATAACTTGGTCTGTGGTAGACTTTTATTTGAAAACTAAACCTGGCTATCAAACTTTACAAAGAGTTTATCAGCCGGTTTTTATTTCAGCAAATATAAGACAAGATCAATATTTTCCCGGGAAAAAATTACTTCTCGACTTTTACATTATTAATGATTTACATAAAAATTTTAATAAATGTAAATTGAATCTTATACTCGATGGAAAAGATTTTAATTCTATTAATGATATTAATGTTGAGGCGGATAGTTTGTTATTTATTAATTATGAATCATTCGAATTTTTTCTTCCTTCAAAAATTTCTATTGGTGAGCATACTATTAATTTGGAATTAATTGACGCCTCGAAGAAAGTATTATCAAGAAATTTTTTCAACATTAAAGTTGTAAAAAATCTTAAAAAATAAAATTGAAACGAGATTGAAAATCTTTCTCGATCAATAAACTATTTCTGTTAAAGTTATAAAGTGAAGCAATAAAATTTTTATAGAATTAATTAAAAATGTCTAGGTATAAAATCTTTCAAAAAATATTTTCTTCAGAATCCATTTTATTGATTTTTATCTCTTTTGCGGTTTTTAATATACTTAGTTGTAATAGCAGCAATGATAAATCAATTAGTATTGATTTTTGGGGACTTGGCAGTGAAGGGGAATCGCTGAAGAAAATTGTTCCAGAATTTGAAAGTAATAATCCCGGGATTAAAGTTAACGTGCAAATGATTCCATGGACAGCGGCACAGGAAAAATTAATTTCCGCTTTTGCTGGAGACAATACACCTGATATATGTCAGCTCGGAAATACATGGGTTCCGCAATTCAGCCAGTTAAATGCTATAATTGATTTAGATCCTTATATCGAAAAAAGCTCAGTCATCAAAAAAGAAAAATATTTTCCTGGAATTTGGGACACAAATGTAATTGATTCACTTATATATGGAATTCCTTGGTATATCGATACTCGTGTTTTGTACTATAGAACAGATGTGTTAAAGAAAGCCGGGTACAATCATCCACCAAAAACATGGGATCAGCTATATGATCTTTCAAATAAAGTAGTTGAAAACAATAAGGGTAAGGACAAATATGCAATTTATCTTCCTACCAACGAATGGGCGCCGTTTGTGATTTTCGGTTTACAAAATAATTCAACAATCTTAAAAGATCATAGCGGCCGTGGAAATTTCAGCGGAGAAAGATTTGAAGAGGCGTTTGATTTCTTAATTAAATTTCATCGTGAAGGGTTAGCCCCTATAGGTATTTCACAAGTTACTAATGTATATCAGGCATTTGCTGAAGAATATTTTTCAATGTACATATCCGGACCGTGGAATATTCCCGAATTTAAAAAATGGATGACCGGAGATTTAAGAGATAAATGGATGACTGCTCCATTGCCAAGTAAGAATAACGATTCTATACCCGGCGTCTCGCTCGCGGGGGGTGCCAGCCTTGTTATTTTTAAAAATTCATTACATAAAGATGCAGCGTGGAAGTTCATAGAATTTTTATCGCTCAAAAAAACGCAGCTTCAATTTTACGAATTGGTGAATGATCTGCCTGCTGTTACCGAAGCCTGGGAAGATCCGAAATTTAAAGATGATCCTTATATGCAGGCATTTTACAAGCAGTTTTTTTATGTGGTTGCAACTCCCAAAATACCTGAATGGGAACAAATAGTATTTTCAAAATTGCAGCAGTATGCCGAGGAAGCTGCTCGCGGCGCGATGTCTCCTGGCAATGCGCTTAAACAGTTGGATAAAGATGTTGATAAAATTCTAGAAAAAAGAAGATGGCTATTAAGCAAGAATAAAAATTAAAAATTAAATGAGAGAGAAGAATTTTAAATATAATTCCTCGGCAGTTTATGTCTTTCTAGGGCCTGCCCTAATTTCTATTTTTGTATTTTTCTTTATTCCAGTCTTAGCAGCCGCTTTTATCAGCTTAACAGATTTTGATATTTATTCATTAGGAAGTTATTCAAACGTAAGGTTTTTATGGTTTAGAAATTATATTGAGTTATTAAATGATCCTTTGTTCTGGACGGCACTAAAAAATACTTTCTACTATGTAATTGTTGCCGGCCCTCTATCTGTTGGCGTTTCACTAGGTGCAGCAATTCTATTAAATTCAAAAATTGTAAAATTCAAATCGATTTTCCGACTCACTTATTTTATTCCGGTTGTTACAAATTTAGTTGCCGTAGCAATCGTCTGGAGATTTATTTATCACCCCCGATTTGGATTGTTAAATTATCTATTAGGATTTATTGGGATAAATCCAATTGATTGGCTTGGTGATCCTAATTGGGCAATGCCAGCTATTATATTAATGTCTGTCTGGAAAAATTTTGGATATAATATGATAATCTTTATAGCTGGCCTGCAAAACATTCCCGACTACCTTTATGAAGCTGCTATGATGGAAGGCGCAAATGCATGGCAGCAATTTAAAAAGATTACAATTCCAATGCTTGCCCCAACAACAATTTTCATAAGTATCATTACAATGATTGGCTTCTTCCAGCTTTTTGCAGAACCATATGTTATGACGCAAGGAGGGCCTTTAAATAGTACATTGAGTATTGTTCAATACATGTATCAAGAAGGATTCAAATGGTGGAACATGGGATATTCAGCTTCCATTGCATTTGTACTTTTCTTTATAATTTTTATTGTGACGATGGTGCAGCTAAAGCTTCAAAAAAATCATGAGTAAGTTCAAATGAAAAAATATTTATTATATACTTTTCTGATTGTAACCGGATTGCTAACATTAGCGCCTTTTATTTGGATGGTTTCTGCTTCTTTTATGTATGATGGTCATGCAAGTGTTTATCCGCCAAGATTTATCCCTGATAATTTTACATTTGAACAGTACAAGAGTTTGTTTTCAAGATTAAATATCACAAGAAATTTATTTAATAGTTTATTCTTATCCACTGCTGTTACATTGATTTCCTTGTTTTTTAATTCCATGGCCGGTTATGCATTTGCAAAATATAAATTTAAAGGTAAGAACAAATTGTTTAATATACTTTTAAGTTCGATGGTAATTCCGGCACAGGTAACAATGCTGCCTTTATTCTTAATGCTGAAACAATTCGGTTTTATCAATACGTACATGGCAATAATAATACCTGGGTTGGCAAATATTTTTGGAATATTTTTAATTCGTCAGTATGCTATTTCAATACCCGATAGTTTAATTGAATCTGCAAAAATGGATGGTGCAACAGATTTTCAGATATACAGAAAAATTATACTCCCGTTATGCATACCAATTTTAGTTACACTTGCATTATTTACCTTTATGACAACTTGGAATGATTTCTTGTGGCCATTAATCGTGCTCACCGATAATTCAATGTATACGCTTCCAGTTTCTCTCGCAAATCTTATGGGTGAACATACCAAAGACCCGGAACTGATGATGGCTGGTTCTGTGATTACTATCATTCCAATCTTAATAGTGTTTCTCGCTTTGCAGAAATATTACATTAAAGGAATAATGATGGGAGGAGTAAAAGGCTAATTTTAGGGGCGATAATGAAGATTTATCTGTTTAGTATCAAATAATTTTGATAAATAATATTATTAAAAATCGTAATACATTTATACTTGACAAATGTTTTGTGGTTTTGTAGTTTGTAATTCATAATGTAAACGTTTACAAAAATAATGAGTATTTAACATGAAACAAGCCGTGGAGCAGAAAAGATTACTTAGATTCCATTTTAATCAAAGCTTCAGAAAGTTAATGAAACATTTACATTATAATTTAAGATACCCTTTTATACTTAAAATCACTTCTAATCAATTCGCAAATAATTATTTTATTAAAAATAAAAGTTTCATAGTACTGTTGCACAGTGCTACTACTAGCTAACTTTTGTAAAATTAATTTCAGATAAATATATAATTTGTTCAGATGCTTTAGTGTTTACCAATGATCTTAAAATTGTTTCAGATAGTTTAATTAAATCTATAATTTGACCTTGAACGTCAAATAAAACTTACTTGTATGTGCAATATAAAGATCAGTATGCAGTAGGAAGTCATAAAAAAGCTATAGTGCTTTTATTTATTTCAAAAAAATTATTATTTCAATTCATTAATTTGTTAGGAGGAGATATGAGAAAGAGGATACAGTTCCTTATTGTTTGTTCTTTTCTGTTTTTATTTGGATACAGCACATTATTTGCTCAATGGGCTGAAAACAAAAATGCTAGAGAAGATGCTATGTATGCACGTGTCCTTCAAAGCGGTGAAGACATTACCATTGATGGTGTTGAAGATGCAATTTGGTCAAAAGCTGATTCAGTGGTTCTTGGCTACGGACAAACCACACTTTTACCAAGCAGCGGCTATAAATGGGTAGCTGGGATGCAGGATGCAACCGACTCAGCAAATGTTGTTTTTAAATGCTTGTATAAAAGCCCTTATATTTATCTTTTATTTAAAGTGAAAGATAAAAGTGTAGGCGGCGTAGATTGGGAACAATCAGATGGGATGATTATATCTTTTAGAGGTTATAAAGATAATACCGGTGCGGCAAAAACACATGATCTGACCGGGCATAATCCCTGGGATTATCGATTTGAACATTTTCCGACTTTTGCTTGGAAGTGGGCAGGTCTTACTCAACAGCCAGATCCGGGTTCTCAGCCAATTCTTAAAGGAGATGCTAGAGTACAAGGCGGTGGAGATACTACTTTAACTCAATGGGAACAATTTACAACTGTTATCGGAGGAATGTCTTATGATTCATTAGCCGATCAAGGATGGATTTCGGAACAGAGGATGAGAATTGATTCAATGGGATTTGATGTTAATGGTGCTATGGATATAATTCCTTTCACTTTTTGTATGTGGGATGGAGATGGCTTCATGGATTCAACCGCAGACAATAATAGATTCAATAAAGTATGGTGGGGAAATGAATGGAATGAAACATGGTATTACAATGCTTTATTCATAGATCCGAATGTAACAACTTCAAGCACTCCAGGTGTAATTCCGCCGGTTGATTATACAATACCTCATTTAAGAGACGGTGATGCTATTACTGTTGACGGTGATATGAGCGAATGGAAAGCAGATAATACACTCCATTTTAATGCTAAGTTTGGAGATGAGGCTGATTTCGATACGATCAAAGGTACAGGTGCATGGGCAAGCGGTTATAAAGAGGATGCATGGAACAGTGCCCCTCCTGTTGTTGATGGACCCGAGGTAGATTATTGGCTTACATACGATGATTCAAATTTATATGTCGCAGCTAAAGTTGCAGATCAGATAGTAACTGTACCTGGTGAAGGAAATAGAAAAGATGGAATTACCTTCTTTATGGTTCCCCGAAAATATGTAAATGGATCTGGAATATTTCCATCTAAAGCATTAACTGTAAATATAGATTCTTCAGGTGCAGGACAAGCTGGTGATGATTTAGTTGGTATGGCTGATACTGCAGGAGTAGAGTTCTCATTAAAACTAGGTAACGGCACAAATGTAAACGATTTACCTAATCCAGACAGCGGTTATACAGTTGAGTTGAAAATACCTTTTGCTTCATTTAGTTATCCTGAAAATCTTGGCGACAGTGTTGTGTTTATTGGTGCCTTGGCTAACGATTTAGATGCTTTCGAAGATGCAGCTTCTAATTATTATGCATGGACATGGTGGTTTAAATATAGTAACGGACAGTTGTCACCTTCCTGGACAGTGCTTGGGCCTCCTAACAATGTTGTGGGTGTAAATGACAAAAAAACAAAACCAACAACATTTAAGTTGTTCGATAACTATCCAAATCCATTCAATCCAACAACAACGATTAGCTACACTACAAATATAAATGCTGATGTAACTCTTTCAGTATATAATGTGCTTGGTCAGGTTGTATCGGTTATAACAAAAGCTAATGTTGCGGCTGGTCATAATGAAATCAAGTTCAATGCAAGTAATCTCTCATCCGGAGTATACTTCTATCAATTGAAAATTAAGAATTTAGACAATGCGCAAACGGTTGATAGTAAAGTAAAGAAAATGGTTCTTCTTAAGTAAGTGAATCTTCGGAGTATAGGGATGAATAATCCTTATACTCCGATATTTTTTAGCTTGCATATTTATTACCAATAATATTTGATGGCGTGCTATGAAGACTTTGTTACAACGGATTTTTATTCTAGTAAAAAAAAATAATCTTCTTCCCCTTCTGATAACCTTCATGTTATACTCTCAATTTAGTTTAGCTCAAACCGGCAAATTATCTGGTAAGGTAACGGATAAAAGCACCGGAGAGCCATTAGTTGGAGCAAACATAATAGTGGAAGGAACAAATACAGGATCTGCTGCTGATATTGATGGGTATTATTCAATTTTAAATTTAAGGCCCGGGACATATACTGTTCGCTATCAATATATTGGATATAATGCTGAAGTTGTTTCCAACATACAAATTTCTGCAGATAAAACTACTTTTAATGATGTAAAGCTTTCTTCAACTGCAGTCGAATCTCAAACCGTTTTTGTAGTTGCCCAAAAGCCAGTTATAGAATTTAATCAAACCAGTTCTGTAAAAACTGTTACTGCTGAACAAATTCAAACCCTGCCCGTGCAAAGTTTAAATGATATTATAAATCTTCAAGCTGGAATTGTTCAGACAGGAGACCAATTCCATATTCGCGGCGGCAGATCGGGTGAAGTGCAATTCCAGGTTGATGGTGTAAGTATAAATAATCCTTATGATAATTCATCCAGTCTTTCACTCGATAGATCAATTTTGCAGGAAGTTTCTGTTGTAAGCGGAACATTTGATGCTAAATACGGCCATGCAATGTCGGGGGTTATTAACGCTACATTAAAAAGCGGCAGTGAGCGTTTTCTAGTTTCTGGCGAAATTTACGGCGGGGATTATTATCCATTAGATAATGGAGATTATCCAAACAATAAAGATTTTCTACCATATACAATTCAAAATTACCAGCTCACTTTAAGCGGCCCGACTTATATTCCCAATACAACATTTATAATCAGCGGAAGAAGATATTTTAATAATGGATTTCTTTACGGAGAAAGAAGATTCGTTCCAACCGATTCCAATGATATTGCGGCTGGAGTTGTTCACCCAACAGGTGACAGTAAAAAAATCTCGATGAATCCCTATAATGAATGGAGCGGACAATTTAAAATAACCAACAATTCTATAAATAAAGTTACTATTAGCTATGTAGCCATAGTTAATGATATCTGGGGGAAAGCGTATAGCTTCGCATATCGTTTAAATCCTGACGGGTTAAAGGACAAAAAAACATTTTCAATTAATCATGGAATTGATATTACTCATACAATTACTAATGAAATGTTTTATAAAATAAGTGTTCGTCATAATTATTATGACTTCAAGGAATACAAATATTCATCTATTTATGACCCCCGCTATATAGAAGCTGATTATCCTAAAAGTATTGAGGGATATGAATATGGTGCTATTATTTCGGGAGTAGATTATGGGCGGAACTCACAGCTAACAAATTTTGGAGTTGCCAAAATTGATTATTCCTGGCAAGCAAATAAAGCTAATTATATTGAAGCAGGTGTGGAAGGCCAGCTTAATCAATTAAAATTTGGGCCGCCCGGACAATTAATTATTCAATCAGATCCGGCAACAAATATTGTAAGGCTTCAACCCCAGCCTCCTGATGTGGACCCGAATGATCCTCGATTTAAAAAAGTAGAAACATACTATCCCAATCAAGGAGCGGTATATCTTCAAGATAGAATTGAATTAGGAGATCTAGTTGTTCGCGCAGGATTAAGGTATGAGTATTTTGATCCGAATGCATATCTTCCTAGTAATCTTCAAAATCCGGCAAATTCAATAAAAGGAGTACCGGGTTCTCAACAGGTAAAAGCAAAAATTAAACAAACACTAGCTCCCCGGTTAGGCTTTGGATTTCCGTTGACAGACAAATCCGCATTACATTTTTCTTACGGTCATTTTTATCAAATGCCTCAGTATAGTGCGTTATACAATAATTCTAATTACCAGGTACTAAAGTATTTAACAGGCGGGGCAACATTTACCCAGGAATATTTGGGAAATCCTGATCTTGGTCCCGAAATTACAGTTCAATATGAAGTTGGATTGAAGCAAGCAATAAATGATAATCTGGGTATCGATTTAACTTTTTTCTACAAAGATATTCGTGATCTTTTAGGAACAGAAGTAATTGAAACATATAATTTTGGCCAGTATGCTAGAAATACAAACGTTGATTATGGAAGCGTATCAGGAGTTACTTTTTCACTAACTCAAAGGCCTATAGGAAATTTTGGTGCATCAGTAGATTACAGTTTGATTTTTGCTGATGGAAATTCGAGCGATCCCAAAGAAACGGCAGATCGAGCATTAGGTGGTGAAGACCCGCGTCCGAGAGATATTCCTTTTACATGGGATCAAAGGCATACATTAAATATAACAGCAATGTATCAAGAGCCTAACGATTTTTTGATAAGTACAATCATAAGGTATGCATCTGGCCAGCCTTATACCCCTGATTTAGGAGTGGGATTTTTAACCCAGCAAGAACAAAATTCAGGAAGAAAACCAAGCTATGCAACCGTAGACTTGCGGGCAGAAAAATATTTTAATTTTGGGTTTACCGATTTCAGTGTGTTCTTCCGGGTATTTAATTTATTTAACCAGAATTATTCGAATGGTTTTGTTTATTCGGATACAGGCAATCCTACTGCATCTCTGACAATTCGGCCGGGAGAACCCCTAGACCCTAATAGGTTAAGCGCGCCTCGTAGAATTGAATTCGGTATTTCATTCAGGAGTAATTAACTATGTTAAAATTGAAAACTATTCTTCAGCAGTTAAAATTTATAGTGCTAATTATATCTGTATTTTTTGTTTCTAAACTAAATGCTCAGTATCTGGATGTTGTACCTCAAGATCAAAGAGGCGGAGAAGATTATGTAAGACAGGGAACTCATGACGCAAATAGAATCAGGACACTTTTTTTCAATTATGGAATGGCAGGGAACTTTACATCAAACCCTGATTATACAATATTTCATTCCATGGAATGGCCGAAAGGCTCGCTGGAAAATTATAGCGATGGTGTAACTCCTTTTGTTCTTGCGAAGCTTCAAGAACATGCTAACGGTCAGCTTCAGGATTTTTATATTATGGAAACAGGCTATCGTGAAAGACAGGAGACTAATCCAAAAACCGGCAGACTTCAAAGATTTAATCCGCGCCCTGGTTATCTGCAATTAGATCCGGCTATAAATATTGGAAGATCTCCGGCAGTAAGTTATGACCCAAGAACCTGGCCGAACAGCTGGCCTGATAAAGTAAATGATCCTGATGATCCAGGTTGGAGAGGGTCATGGAACGGATATTTTGGTAAAAGGCCGAACGCAGATCAGGAAAGCTTCTGTGTTTATGATGATGATTATTACGGTAAATGGAATTTTTATCCTGATTTTCGTGACAGCACTAGAAGAGGCATGGCACTTAGTGTTAATCAGCGCGGATTTCAATGGGCTAATATTCAATCACGCGATGTAATTTTTTGGCATTATGATATTTCTAATGAAGGAACTACGGTTTATAACTATGATGTGATATTCGGGCTTTATATGGATTCCGGTATTGGCGGAAGTTCATTGAGCCCATTTGATTTAGTTTATGAAAGTGATGATGATAATGCATTTTATGATACAACCGGAGGGCAGGATCTTGTTTATACATGGGACTATAACGGACATGGACAATTTGGTACCACAGGGTACCTTGGATATGCTTACTTAGAAACACCGGGAAATCCTGTGGATGGTATTGATAATGATGACGATGGAATAGTTGATGAGGAAAGAGATGGTGGGCCTGGACAAAAAATAGTTGGACAAGGTGCCATTCTTAACTATATAGCAGCAAACTATGATACAGTTAAATTAAATAAGTTTGCAAATTTTAGACTTCGTCCTGCATATCAAAAAGGTGTTTGGTGGACCGGTGACGAGGACATGGATTGGACGTTGAATAATGATACTGGCGCAGACGGCATTTTCGGAACATTTGATACTGGAGAAAACGATTCTATTCCGACTCTTGGAGAACCTAATTTTGACAGAACAGATTTAAATGAATCAGATCAAATTGGTTTAACAGGTTTTAAATTAAATCGAATTAGAGTTGGCGCCGGTGGCCTTGGGCCAACTGATAACGTAATTTTTTATATGGATGCAAAAATGTGGCCGCAAGTTTTATACAACATGTGGACCGGACCAACACCGTTTGAAGCTGACTTAGGAGTTAAAAATTATAACATTGGTTTTTTATTTGCTTCGGGACCATTTTATTTAGGCACCGCAAAGACGGAGAGATTCAGTCTTGCTTTAGCGTTTGGAGCTGATTTACATCAAATGACTAAAACCGTGAAAATTGTCCAAACCATTTATAATGCGAATTATCAATTTGCCACTCCGCCTCCGCTTCCTACACTTCATGCTTATGCTGGTGATGGATTTGTTAATTTAACCTGGGATAACGCTGCTGAAGATGCTTTCGATCCAATTACCAACACTAATGATTTTGAAGGTTATAAAATTTACAGAAGTACAGACGAAAGTTTTTTAGATCCTCAAGTAGTTTATGATGCACAGGGTACCGGACCGCTTGGCCCTGGTAAAGCATTAGCTGTGTTCGATCTGGATGATGGAATTCTTGACTATAGTCAGATTTCAGTTGAAGGTCTTCAATTTTATTTAGGATCTGATAACGGTATTAAACATACATTTAAGGATACGACCGTAGTTAACGGACAGCGCTATTTTTATGCGGTTACTTCTTATGATAGGGGGATCGAATTATTAAATGTCTATCCTTCCGAAAGTGCAATCTCAGTTAATCAAACTTTGCGGGGAGGAATAATACTTCCTAAAAATATAGTAATCACTTATCCAAATGGTCAGGCTCCTGGTTATACACCCGGCAGTTATACAAACCTAGAACATCCAAGCGGATATGGAAAAGGAAAAGTACAAATTGATATTCCTAATCCGGATTTAATACCCAAAAACCACACTTATGAACTTCATTTCAATTCTCCTAAAGATTCAATTAAAGCAACAAGTTATGATATGTTCGATGTTACATCAGGAAATTTGGATACAATTTTTGTAGGAGGTAAAGATTTAATTGGATTAGGAAAAGGCCCGGTGGGATCTGGAATACTACCGGTGATTAGTACACCGCCGGATTTGGAAGTCGATACTTTGGATTCGGGATTCCTGCCGAATAGTAAAACAAATATGCTGCTTACTGCTAGAATATCAAAAACTTCAACTCCAGCAAATGCAATTAGGGCAAACTATCCTGCAGATTATACAATAGTTTTTGATGATAAAGTCGTTGATACTTCATCCGCCTCAATTGGTGTTCCCAGAGTATTTACCAAATTTACAATTATTGGCAAATCAAAAACTGGGGCTACATTTCCAGTCGACTTTAGATTTTTTGATACAGATGGAAACCAGACTATTAGCAGGAACAATGAATTTATTGATATACTTGCTCCAACACCTTCCGGTACATCTAAGAGTCCGGTGTGGAGAATATCTGTTGATTCAGTTAACGGCCCAAAATATGCTAATTCAACATTCCCTCAAAAAGGAGATGTATATCAGTTAATAATTAATGTTCCATTTAACGAAACGGATGTTTATAAATTTGTAACCGATACATCATTTATAGATTTAGCTCAACAAAAAGAAGACTACAAAGAAAAACCTTATGTAGTTCCTAACCCATATCTTGGAATGGCTTCTTTTGAACAAGCTCCTTACGCTCAAACGGGACGCGGAGATCGCAGAATAGAATTTAGAGCTCTGCCTTATGGTTCAACAGTAAGAATCTTTACAATCACAGGTGAACTTGTTCAAACCTTACATCAGGACACAGGTTTTCAAAATTATATTGCATGGAATCTTCGTACTAAAGATAACCTTGAAGTTGCCCCGGGGTTGTACATCTTTCATGTTCAAGCAGCAGGTGAAGATGATTTCATTGGCAAATTTGCCATCATCAAATAAAAATGCAGCAGGATGAAAATGAAAACAATGAATAAAATTTTAATAATATTTTTAATCCTTTTTACAGTCACTATTTTCAGCCAATCTAAGGTAGGCACCACAATCGGCCAATTTTTAAAAATTGAACCTAGTTCCAGATTAGTTGCCATGGGCAATGCCGGAGCTTCGCTTTCCGATGAAGCCACAGCTGTTTTTTATAATCCCGCAAGCTTAGGGCGCATACATGATATTGATGCTCAGTTTACATACGGCCAATGGCTTGCAGATATTAAATACAATTATGCTGTGGGTGCTGTTAATTTAGAAGGGCTTGGAACTTTTGCGTTACAATTAACTTCTTTGAATTCGGGCGATATAGAAATAAGGACTGTTGAAAAAGAAAAAAACACAGGCTTATATTACAATGTAACTAATTTGGCGCTGGGCTTGGCTTATGGTGCTCAGCTTACCGATAGAGTTTCGGCAGGAATTGGATTTAATTATATACAAGAAACTATTTACAATACAAGTTTGATTGATGTGTCTTTTAATTTTGGTGTTCAGTATCAAACCGCTATTGAGGGACTTGCAATAGGCGCCAGCGTTTCAAACTTTGGTCCTCGCGCATCTTACGATGGTAGAGATATAAATTTTAATTATGATGCAAATCCTGATAAACATGGCGACCACCCAGCACTTCCCGCAGAATTAAGAATGGGATCTTATAGTCTGCCTACTTTATTTAGGGTTGGATTATCTTATTCTATAAACATTAGTGATTGGAATAGATTAATTCTTGCATCTGACGCAATGCATTCAAATGATAATACTGAAAGAATAAATGTTGGCGGAGAGTGGTCATTTCTTAATACATTTGCAATTAGAGGCGGATATCGTGATTTATTTTTACAAGATCTTGAAGGCGGCCTCGTGCTAGGTGCCGGAGCTCGTGTTGGATTTTCCGGGAATACTCATTTAAGTTTCGATTATGCCTGGGCAGATTACGGAATGCTGAATAGCACTCATAGATTCACTGTGGGAATTCATTTTTAATTTTGTAAGCTAAGCATTTATTTTTATTGAGTCTTCAAAATATTTATGCTTCATCCAATATGATATTTAATTTGAAGTTCTAAATTAATTTAGTCAGAATAGTTCTAGTTGTTAAACTAATAGTAGAGATTGATGATTTATAAATTTAGGCGTATATGTTTACTGGTATTACTTTCTTTAAGTTTTCTTTACTCACAAGATAAAGTAGTTGCTGAAATCGGAAGACATAAAATTTATGAATCCGAATTTAGAGAAAGATTTGATTTTAGCGCCCACCCTAAACTTCTGCAGAATGATGATTCACTTCTAATTAAGCACAAATTTTTAGAACAGTTAATTGCGGAAAAGCTTTTATCGCTTGAAGCGCAGAATAACGGATACGATTCATTGAAAGCTTTTACTGATCTGATGATCCCACTCCAAAATATTTTTGTTAGAGATGCTCTCTATAAAACCGAAGTTACTGATAAAGCTGTTCGTTCAAAGGATGATATAATATCAGGAATAAACAGAATTCAAAAAAAACTCAAAATAAAATTTATGTATTCAAAGGATGCCAATGAATTACAAAATTTATATTTAGATCTCAAAAAAGGAGATTCATTCGATTCGCTTCTTTCGTTGCGAGCTGAGGCAGAGGATCAAAATGTTCCTAAAGAAGTTACATTCGGAACCATGGATAAGAAGATAGAAGATTTAATTTATAATTTACAAATCGGTGAATTTACGCCTCCTGTTGCTTCAAATGATGGCTATTATATTTTAAAGTTAGTTGGTGTCGGAAAGAATTATGATTTAAAAAGTAATGAATCAACTTTGGATGATGTCAAAAGAATTGTTGAAACCCGGGCAAATCACAAAAGATATTTAGATTATTATCATAAATTTTTTAGCAAGTATAAAATTACAGCTGATAAGGAAATTTTTGGACATCTTATAAAATATTTTGTTCCTGCATTCAAAACAAAATATGCTAATCAAACACTAAAGTCCGATAAGGAAAAACCAAATTTAAGTGGGTCTGAAGTTTCTTCAGCAATTAATTCATTAAATAAAAAGTTAATAAGAAAAACATTTATTAATGTAAAACAAAAACCGGTACGCGCTGAATATTTTTTAAATCAATTGGGTCAGGAAGGATTTTATGTTAATGATTTAAGTGAATTCAGTATTCGTTCTTCTCTGTCTTCATATATTAGAAAATTTATTGAAGATCAATTACTGACAAATGAAGCTATAAAAAGAGGGTTAGAAAATCTGCCGGAAGTAAAAAAATATTTAGATATGTGGAAAGATTCATATTTAGCAAAAATGCGCATGGTAAATATGTTTGATTCGCTTAAAGTTACAAATGAAGAAGCATATAATTTTTACAAACAAAGTAATGGAAAAAATCTGCCCTTACAGCAAGTGAACATTGCTGAAGTATTAACGGACAGCCTAAGCGTGGCCGAAGTTGTTTTAAATAAGCTGACTAAAGGCGAAGACATAAAAAGTCTTGCAGTCCAGTATACAATTAGGGATTCTCTTAAATCAAAAGGCGGAGTGTTTGGATTTTTTCCAATTACAAAATATGGAGACATTGGTAAAAATGCAGCTCATATGAAAATCGGAGATATATGCGGTCCCATTAAAGTGAATGACGGTTATTCAATTTTTCAATTGATTGATAGAAAAGAAGACACAACAAATTACAGCATGAGTTACGATGAAATTAAAGATCAAATTGTTATGCAGCTTACTTTGGATAAATTTGAAAAATACGTAAATGAGTACAATGCGAAACTAGCTAATAAATATGGCGTTAAAATCCATGATGATGTTCTCGCAAGTATTGATGACATATTTATGAATTTAGTTGTGGTTAGAAAAATGGGATTTGGCGGTGAAGTATACGCAGTGCCTTATACGGAACAGTTTGATGGATGGTATGATATCTGGAAAAATAATAATAATATTAATCCATAATATGAAAATATCTTTAAAATTTTTTTTACTCGCCGCAATAATTATTAGCAATAATATTTTTGCTCAAGGCTATATCTTTTTTAGCGACAGTCCCAACAGCAGTTATTACGATCCAAGTTACGGGTTTTATAATAACCCGAGCATTGTTGTTTTAACAAACAGCACCAAATGCCCCGTCGATACAAGCTATAAATATTCCGGTTCAAATTCTTTACGATTAAGATGGAAATCCATTGCTGGAGGTGAATGGGGTTTAGCTGTGGCCGAGGACGGGTGGGTGGCTCATGACGCGACTATAAAAGATTCCATTACTTTCAGAGTTTATACTTCTGCAACAATTGATTCAGCGGCATTGCCTTCAATTTATATTGAAGATCTACAGAACAATAAAACTCCCAAACAAAAATTATCGCATTACATTAATGGAATTCAAAAAGATATTTGGACAAAAGTTGTAGTCCCATTATCTATTTTTAAAACAAATCCTGGCAGTACCGATTTAACACAAATCAAAACAATTTATTTCGGTCAGGATAATGGAGATGGAAATCTGCATACTATTTATCTTGATGATATAAGGATGATTGCTGTAAGCGATACTGATTATACACCTCCTTCAGTGCCAAAAAATTTAACTGCTTCAGGCTATCACAGCTATATACACTTGAGCTGGACAGCAAGCGCCGACAGCGATTTAGCAGGGTATTACATTTATCGGTCTAACGGAAATGGTTATTCAATTATATTAGTCGCTTCCAGAGATGCAACCTATTTAAATAATAATACAGGAATTCCGCCTAAAACTTTTAGCTATAAAATATCAGCTTTTGATTTGTATGGAAATGAATCAGCTTTGAGTGATTCAGTAACAGCATCTACAACATCTGCGTCGGACAGCGTTTTACTTGATATAGTTCAGGAAGCCACCTTTAAATATTTTTGGGATTATGCTCATCCCACTTCAGGACTGGCTCGTGAAAGATTGGGTTCAGGAGATGTTGTTACCACCGGGGGATCAGGATTTGGTGTTATGGCAATTTTGGTTGGAATCGAAAGAGGATTTATTACAAGAGTACAAGGCGTCGGAAGGATTTTAACTATTCTAAATTTTCTTTCAACCAAAGCGGATAGATTTCATGGTGTGTTTCCGCATTGGATGAATGGTAACACCGGAAAAGTAATTCCATTCAGTACAAAAGATAATGGAGGAGATTTAGTTGAAACAGCTTTTATGATCCAGGGATTATTGACTGCAAGACAATATTTTAATCTAGATAATTCTAATGAGCAGCAAATTAGAGAGTTAATTACATCCATTTGGGAAGATGTGGAGTGGGATTGGTATCGAAAAGATAATGGAAATTTTTTGTATTGGCATTGGTCGCCAAATTATAATTGGGATATGAACTTCCCATTAAGAGGCCCAAATGAAACAATGATAACTTATTTATTAGGAATCGCTTCACCAACTCATCCAATTCCGGCTTCTTTGTACCATGACGGTTGGGCGAGCAGCTCTAACTATTTAAATGGCAAATCCTTTTATGGGATTCCATTGTACGTGGGTTGGGATTACGGCGGGCCGCTTTTCTTTGCTCATTATTCATTTCTTGGATTCGATCCAAGATTTAAAAAAGATGCTTACACAAATTATTTTATTAACAATAAAAATCATTCGCTCATTCAACAAGCATACAGCATTTCAAATCCTAAACATTTCCCGGGATATGACGCAGACACTTGGGGATTAACTGCCAGCGATGATCCCAACGGATATTTAGCTCATGAAATATCCAATGATAACGGTACGATTTCTCCAACGGCTGCCTTGTCCTCCATGCCTTATACTCCCAAAGAATCCATAGATGCATTAAAAAGTTTTTATTACGAATACGGCGGAAGTCTTTGGGGAACTTATGGATTTAAAGATGCTTTCAATTTAAAAGTGGGTTGGTATGCTGACAGTTATCTTGCAATAGATGAAGGCCCGATCATCGATATGATTGAAAATTATAGATCTCAATTGCTCTGGAAAAATTTCATGGCAAATCCCGAAATTCAGCCGATGCTGGATGCTATTGGGTTTGTTCCTGATTCCACATCTACTGATGCTGCGGATAAAAAATCCGATAAAGAATTATCTTTTAAACTTGCTGGAAATTATCCTAATCCATTTAATCCAATCACCACAATTGAATTTTCAATTCCGTCTTCACAACAAATAAAAGTAGTAGTTTTTGATATTCTTGGAAGAGAAATAAAATCTTTGATAAACGATGAACTTAATAGCGGAACTCATAAAATAATCTGGGACGGTAAAAATAATTTCGGAAATTCTGTTAATTCAGGTATATATATATACAAGGTTAAGGCAACGAATAAAATTTTAACCGGGAAAATGATTTTACAAAAATAACACTTCCGAAAAGTCTGATGTTCGCTAGGTGCATTTTTTATAATATAAATTTTTTGCATTTAAACTTCTGAATATGAAAAAAGTTTATCTACCTTTTTTAATTTTCTTTTTATTGATTGGGTTTATAGATTCATTCGCACAATCATTTGAAAAGATTTCAGACGACAATAATTTCAAATTGACAAATCGAGATTCAACCTTTCTTGATACTCTTCAATACAAAACATTTCTTTACTTTTTAGATGAATGCAATCCGGAAAATGGATTGGTAAAAGATCGCTCCACAGAAAATTCTCCTTCAAGCATTGCCGCTGTGGGCTTTGCACTTCCTGTTTGGGCAATCGGCTCTGAACATAATTGGATTACCAGAAATAAAGCGGTTGATCTTACCCTAGCTGCATTGAAATTTTTTTGGAGCGCACCGCAAAATTCTGATACATCAGCTACTGGGTATAAGGGATTTTTTTATCATTTTTTAGATATGAAAACAGGCAAGCGATTTAGGCAATGTGAACTTTCAACTATTGATACAGGTCTTTTACTCGCAGGTATAATTTTCGCAAGGCGATATTACAATCAGTCAAGTCCGAGAGAAACTTTGATAAGAACTCTTGCTAATAAAATAATTAATAGGGTTGATTGGAGTTACTTCGTACTTCCTGATACGGGCCAATTTGCTTCTGCTTTATCCATGTCATGGAGGCCCGGAAAAGGATATGGCAGAGGCAAATGGCTTGGTTATAACGAGGCATTAATACTTTATATAATTGCTGCAGGAAGTAACACAGATAGAATCCAAAAGGGATATGAAACATGGCTTAGTAATTATAAATGGAGAGAGCCTTATGGAGAATCTGATTTAGCTCATGTAATATTTCCGCCTTTATTCGGGCATCAATACTCACATATGTTTATCGACTTTAGAAAAATTGCTGATGATTATATGAAAGGCAAAGGTATTGATTATTTTGAAAATTCCAGAAGAGCAACACAAACGCAGCGCAGATATGCTATGGATAATCCTAATGGTTGGAAGGGCTATGATTCATTAACGTGGGGACTTACAGCGTGCGATGGCCCCGGCCCTTCTTATAATTTTGATAAAAAAGAATTTAAAAGATATTCCGCAAGAGGTACAAGCGGTCCAGATGCAGTACATAATGATGATGGAACTATAGCTCCAACTGCAGCGGGGGGATCAATTGTTTTTGCTCCGGAAATTGTTATTCCTACCTTGGAAGAAATGTATAATCGTTACGGAGAAAAAGGACTATGGGGCAAGTATGGTTTTGTTGATGCCTTTAATCCAACCGTTAATTGGTACGATGATAATTATCTTGGAATTGATCAGGGTCCGATTGTTATAATGATTGAGAATTTACGTAATGGATTTGTCTGGAAATATGTTATGCAAGATTCTTTAATTCAAAATGGATTAAAGTTATTAAACTTTTCTAAAATAAATAATTAAATTTTATGAAGCCTACCTTAGTATTTTTATTGATGATTTCTTTTTCGTTACTAATTATAAACTGTGGTGAAAAAAAATCTGAAGTGAATGTCAAAATCGATTATGCACTAACAAATGATACACAGCAATTTTTAGATACACTACAATATAAAACATTTAGATTTTTTATTGATGAAGTTAATCCCGAAAATGGTTTAATCCCGGACCGCACTCAACCGGAATCCGCATCTTCCATTACGGCAGTTGGCTGGGGAGTTGTTGCTTGGGCAATTGGTGCAGAAAGAAATTGGATTACTCGTGACAAAGCAAGTGATTTAACTTTATCACTGCTCAATTTTTTAATAAACTCTGAACAAAGCACAGCCAAAGATGCTACCGGCTATAAAGGTTTCTATTATCATTTCCTGAATATGAAAACCGGAAAACGTGAATGGAATTGTGAACTTTCAACTATTGATACTGCCTGGCTTCTTGCAGGTATCAGATTTGCGGCCCAGTATTACGATAGAGATTCTGAAAAGGAAAAGAAAATTAGAGCGATCGCAGATAGTCTTACGAACAGAGTTGATTGGGATTGGGCGGTAATACAAAAGTCAAAACATGATGGCCATAAAAATTTAATTGCAATGGGATATAGTCCGAAAGAAAATTTGGGTGACTTCGGCTGGTTTGGTTATACAGAAGCATTATATCTTTATATCCTTGCTGCGGGGACAAATCTAAGTGATCCCAAAAAGAGTTATGATCAATGGTTATCTGGTTACGATTGGGTGGAACCTTATAAAGGCCTGGCGCATGTTGGATTTCAACCTTTATTCGGCCATCAATTTTCTCTAATGTTTGTGGATTTTAGGGGAATTGGTGATTCTTATATGAAATCCAAAGGAATAGATTATTTTGAAAATTCAAGAAGAGCAACTTTGTCAAATTGGAAATATTGTATTGATAATCCGCATGACTGGGTTGGCTACGATTCATTAACATGGGGTATAAGCGCATGTGATGGTCCTGGAGATTTCACTAAAAACGGTAAAAGATTTTATGGCTACGCAGGACGCGGTGCAACGGGACCGGACGATTTTATTTTTGAAGATGGGACTATCACTCCCGAAGCTGCCGGCGGCTCAGTACCATTTGCTCCTGAAATTTGTATTCCAACATTAGAGAATCTGTATACTAAATATGGCGCTAAAGGCTTATGGGGTAAATATGGTTTTAAAGATGCATTCAATTTAACTGTTGATTGGTTTGATAAAGATTACCTTGGACTGGATGAAGGCCCGATTCTGATTATGATTGAGAATTATAGAACCGGGTTTGTATGGAAATATGCAATGAGAGATTCTATAATTCAAAAAGGACTAAAAGTTTTAGGATTTACAAAAATGGATTGAGAATATTTCTCGCTACCATCTAATAAAAATTTAAACGTTTTTTTTCAAAATATTTAATTATACAAATGAAAATTATTATAAACCTATTCTTCATAATTATATTCTGCCAATTAAAATTATCTGCTCAGGATTACATATTTTTTTTAGACAGTCAGCATGAATTTTCCTACGAATATAGTTGGGGATTTGAAAATGCGCCGAGCAGTCTAGAGTTAGTTTTTGCAAGATTCCCTACAAGCACAAAATATAAATTTTCAGGAAACAATAGTTTAAAGATACATTGGAAATCCTCTGAGCTGGGCAATTGGGCAATTGCTGCGGCAACTGATGGCTGGGCACCGAATGATTTTACTTTAAAAGATTCGATATCATTTATGCTTTACACTGAAAAAGCAATAGATGCCAAAAGTTTCCCCATAATGTATCTTGAGGATGTCTATAATAATAAAACTTTAAAGGTCTCAGTTTCCGATTATTTCAAAAAAATAAAGACAAATAAATGGCAGAAGATTTCTATTCCAATATCAATATTCAAAGAGAACATTAATAACGTCAATTTAAAAAAAATAAAAACTATATTCTGGGGACAAGGAATTGCTGATAATTTAGAACATACATTATACATTGACGATTTAAAAATTACCGGCGGTAAGGTTATCAACGGAGATTCAACGGTTGTGATTGTTGTGCTTGGTTCTTCAACGGCTGAAGGTTTTGGTGCTAAGCCAATCGATAGTTCGTGGGTGAACAGATATAGAAGTTATATTAAAAGTATTGATTCATCTTATTACGTTATTAATCTCGGTATAGGCGGCTATTCAACTTATCAAATTATGCCTACACGATTTATGCCTCCGGTTGAACGCCCTAAACCGAGTATTACAAAAAATATTACTTATGCTTTAACATTTCATCCTTCTGCAATTATAATTAATCTTCCTTCTAATGACGCAGCTTATGGTTATTCGATTTCAGAACAGCTAAAAAATTATGATACGATTTTTACAATTGCATCAAAGCACAATATACCTGTTTGGATATCTACACCGCAGCCGAGAAATTTTCCTTTAGATATTAGTAATGAGCAAATGAGATTACGTGATTCACTCATTAATAGATATGGGGATAAAACTTTGGATTTCTGGAATCCATTTGCCAACATCGATGGAACACAAGATAGTATTTATGGTTTTGGAGATGGGATACATCTAAATAATTTGGGACATAGAATTATTTTTGAAAAAGTTGTTAATGCGGATATTTTAAGTCATCTGAATAGAAAAGTTGTACATTCAAAACCAATATTCACTTCAAAGTCTGATAAAGATAGATTCATTGATAGCCTAATCTTAAAAATGTCACTTGAGGAAAAAGTTGGACAATTAGTTCAGATAGTTGGATTGGATAAAGTTGATGAGAATTGGATAAGGCAGGGAAAAGTAGGATCTTATTTATCGGGAGTTTGGAATCCTGAAAAAGCACAAGACTTCCAAAAAATAGCTGTTGAGGAATCAAGATTAAAAATTCCATTACTTTTTGCAAATGATGTAATACATGGTTACAGTACAATTTTCCCGGTTCCATTGGCTGAATCATGCAGCTGGAATCCGGTTTTAGTAAAAAAAGCGTATGAAATAGTAGCTTTTGAAGCGGCCTCTGAAGGAACGCATTGGACATATGCGCCAATGGTTGATATTGCTCGTGATCCAAGGTGGGGAAGAATTGTGGAAGGTTCCGGGGAAGATCCGTATTTGGGAAGCATAATGGCAGCCGCTAGAGTAAAAGGATTTCAAGGAAATTCTTTAAAAGATAAATACACAATTGCCGCAACAGCAAAACACTATGTTGCATATGGTGCTGCCGAAGCCGGTAGAGATTATAACTCTGTAAATATTGGCAAAAGAATTTTAAATGAAATTTATCTTCCGCCATTTAAAATGGCAGTTGATAGCGGTGTTGCAACCATTATGAGTGCGTTCAATGATATCGATGGAGTTCCCGCATCAGCAAATTATTATACTTTAACCGATGTTTTAAAGCATCAATGGAAATTTAAAGGATTTGTTATAAGTGATTTTAATTCTGTTGCAGAATTAGTTCCGCATGGAATTGCCGCTGATAAATCGGAAGCAGCTTTGAAAGGATTTACCGCGGGTGTTGATGTTGATATGGTCGGTGATACAAGCTTAGGAAATGTTTATTCTCCTAATCTTAAAGACTTAGTAAATGAAGGTAAAATTTCAGAGGATAATATCAATCAATCCGTTCGTAAAATTTTAGGATTGAAATATGATTTAGGTTTGTTTGAAAATCCTTACATTGACAAAAATTATTTTGAAGACCATGCAATTAGTCAGGAAGTAAAAGACAAAACTGCACTTCAACTTTCAAGAGAATCAATCGTTTTATTAAAGAACCAAAATAGTGTATTACCAATTAATAAAAATATAAACTCGATAGCTGTTATTGGACCTTTAGCTGATGATATCGAAAATATTCAAGGTGGGTGGGCTGCCAAAGGGCAAAAGGATAATTTGATTTCTATACTTGAAGCAATTAAAAATAAAGTTTCATCAAATGTCACAATAAATTTTGCAAAGGGTTGTGAAATTAATGATTCGAATAAAGTTGGATTTGCTGACGCGCTTGAGGTTGCCAAAAAATCTGATCTAATAATAGTTGTAGTTGGGTGAATCAAGCAGCATGAGTGGTGAAGCTGCAAGTAAAACAAATTTAAATTTACCGGGAGTTCAAGAAGAATTAGTTGAACAAATTCATTCCATCGGTAAGCCTGTAATTGCCGTGCTTAATTAATGGCCGCCCTTTAACAATCAATTGGATGAATGAAAATATTGAAGGTATTGTCGAAGCTTGGTTTTTAGGCAACCAAGCCGGTAACGCTATTGCTGATGTTTTGTTTGGCGATTATAATCCTTCAGGTAAATTAACTGTAACGTTCCCAAGATCAGTCGGACAAATTCCAATTTATTATAATCATAAAAATACTGGAAGGCCTTTTGATGAAGAAGACAAGTATACATCTAAATATTTAGATTCGCCGAACACTCCGCTGTACCCATTTGGCTACGGGTTAAGCTATACAACTTTTAATTATAACAACTTGCAAATTTTCCCAACTACGGCTTCAATCGGAGACACTTTACTTGCTTCAGTTGAAGTTAAAAATTCAGGCAGTGTTGAAGGGGATGAAATAGTTGAGCTGTATATTAGAGATGAAGTTGCGAGTGTGACTCGTCCAGTAAAAGAGCTTAAAGGTTTTCAAAAAATAAATCTTAAGCCGAATGAAACAAAAAAAATATTTTTTAAAATAACCCCGGATATGCTTTCCTTCTACGGATTGGATCTTAAAAAAATAATTGAGCCGGGGAAATTTGATGTTATGATTGGTGGAAGTTCAAATAATGTTTTAACGAAATCATTTGATATAATTTCAAATTGATCTATTAAATTTTTAGAGGTTCTAATGAAAAATAAAAAAGAGTACTCAAGAAGAAAATTTATTTCAACCTTAGGAGCTGGTACAGCAGCTCTTCCATTAATAAATTCTTTCGCATCAAAAAACATTAATCTTGAAGAGCAAACTGAATTTGAGATAAAAAAAATACCAGGTGCAGAACAACGAAATATTATTTTTATTTTGAGTGATGACCATCGATTTGATTTTATGGGATTTATGGGAAAACCCTCTTTCTTAAAAACACCGGCTCTTGATAAAATGGCAAAGGAAGGTGTTCACTGTGAAAATACTTTTGTAACTACATCACTTTGTTCGCCCAGCAGAGCTTCTATTTTAACAGGACAATATTCCAGCAAACATGGAGTTATTGATAATGATGCACCCGAGCCAAAAAACAATACATATTTTCCTGAATATTTACAGAAGCTTGGTTATGAGACCGCATTTATCGGCAAATGGCACATGGGAAATGAATCTGACGAACCACGCAAAGGTTTTGACAAATGGATAAGCTTCAAAGGACAGGGAGTTTATTATGATCCTGAATTTAATATCGATGGAAAGCATGTTAAACGGGAGGGATATGTCACGGATTTATTGACTGAATATGCCATTGAATGGATAAATAAAAAAAGAGATAAACCATTCTTTTTATATCTCTCACATAAAGCAGTGCATGCAATGTTTGAACCGGCAAAAAGGCATTTGGGATTATATGATAATGTGAAAATTGAATACCCGGAAAGTATGGCAAATACTCGGCAGAATTATGAGGGCAAACCATTGTGGGTTCACGCCCAAAGATATGGTTGGCATGGTGTAGATTATCTTTATCAAGGAGAAATTGATTTTGATACTTTTTATAGACGGTATTGTGAAACTCTTCTCGCGTTGGATGAAGGAATTGGAAAAGTGTTAGATAATTTAGAGAAACAAGATTTAAGCAATTCAACTATGGTTTTTTATACTACCGATCAAGGATTTACAATGGGAGAACATGGGCTAATTGATAAAAGGCAAATGTATGAAGAATCGATTAGGATGCCCCATTTAATTTATGCCCCGGGATTTTTAAAACCAGGGCAAAAGATTCCTGAAATGATTTTGAATGTAGATTTTGCCCCGACTATTCTAGAGCTGGCCGGAATGAAAAAACCAGAAGATATGGACGGCACTTCATTTCTCCCTCTGCTTAAAAATGAAAAATCCGATTGGAGACAATCATTTATTTATGAATACTATTGGGAAAGGCCTTTCCCGCATACGCCAACGGTTTTCGGAATCAGAACCGATCAATATAAATATATGACGTACTACGGTATTTGGGATACTGATGAACTTTATGACCTCAAAAATGATCCGCATGAAATGCACAATTTAATTAATCTCCCTGAATACCAGGACTTAATAAATGATTTTACAAAACAAATATTCGATTGGCTGAAAGAGAATAACTCTGATAAGATTCCAGTAAAAAGAGTAACTAATTGGCAAGCAAATAAACGAAAGGGCAATGTTATATTTGAAGATTAAGTAAATTAATTTTTCACAAACTAAATCGCAAAAATTTTATCACTAAAAAAAAATTTTATGAAATATCATTTTTTATCAACTATTCATATTATCGTTTTATTAATAACCTTCACATCCATCACTCAATCTCAAACCCATAATCCAAAGGCTAATCCAAAAGCAATGGTAATAAATAATGATGTCAGATTCACAATTTTAACTCCGCAATTAATTAGGATGGAATGGGCAGCTGATAAAACTTTTGAGGATCATAAATCATTTGTCTTTCTGAATCGAAATTTGCCTGTTCCGGAATTTCAAACTAAAAATGAAAATGGCTGGCTGGAGATTAAAACTAAAAAATTAGATTTGAAGTATAAAATTAATTCTGGCGCTTTTAGTTCAGATAATCTTCAAATCAAATTTAATTTAAATGATACCGGCGTAACCTGGCATCCAGGCATGCAGGATACCGCAAATTTACTTGGAACTATAAGAACTCTTGATGGAGTAAAAGGAAGCACTCCACTTGATTCAGGATTATTGTCAAGAAGCGGATGGACACTTATTGATGATTCACAAAGGCCGCTATTTGATGATGCAGAATGGAATTGGGTAATGGTTCGACCCGAAGGTGAACGGCAGGATTGGTATTTTTTTGGTTATGGGCACGATTATAAAAAAGAGCTTTACGATTTTACACGGGTTGCAGGAAAAATTCCTCTGCCGCCTAAATTTGCATTTGGTATTTGGTGGTCGCGTTATTGGAACTATACTGATGAAGAATTAAAAAATTTAGTGAATCAATTTAACACTTTTAAAATTCCACTCGATGTTTTGGTAATTGATATGGATTGGCATCGGACACAGGAAGGCAAATGGGAAAGGAAAAAATTAGATCAAGCGGATCAAACTATCGGCTGGACCGGCTATACTTGGAATAAAGATTATTTTCCTGAACCAAAAACTTTTTTGGATTGGACTAAGAGTAAGGGATTAAAAGTAACTTTAAATTTGCATCCAGCATCCGGAATTCAACCTCATGAAGTTCAATATGAAGAGATGGCTAAGGCAATGGGCGTTGATCCTTCTACTAAAAAATATATTCCATTCGACATCACCAATAAGAAATTTGCTGCAAATTATTTTAATCTAGTTATTCATCCTTTGGAAAAAATGGGAGTTGACTTTTGGTGGCTGGATTGGCAGCAATGGCATACAACTCCAATTCCAGGAGTTACACCCACATGGTGGTTAAATTATGTTTTCTTTACAGATATGGCAAGACAAGGAAAACGTCCCCTTCTTTTTCATAGGTGGGGTGGTTTGGGAAATCATCGTTATCAAATTGGATTTTCCGGCGATACTTATTCAATGTGGGAGTCACTTGCATTTCAACCATACTTTACTTCCACAGCTTCAAATGTGGGATTTGGATATTGGAGCCACGATATTGGAGGCCATATGCCGGGTTATGTAGAACCTGAACTTTATACAAGATGGGTACAATTTGGTGCATTCAGTCCAATCCTTCGAACTCATGCATCAAAAAATCCTTTAGCCGAAAGACGTATCTGGGGATATCCGTTTGAGTATTTTAATATAATGAGAGATACTTATCTGCTTCGATACTCACTTATTCCTTACATTTATACTTCTGCAAGAGAAGCTTATGACAATGGAATTTCACTTTGCAGGCCAATGTATTATGATAATCCTGAAAGTGAAGAAGCTTATACTTTCAAAAATGAATTTATGTTTGGCGACAATATTTTAGTAGCGCCAATTGCATCTCCAATCGATTCAACAAGTCTGTTTGCCAAAACAAAGATATGGCTGCCTGAAGGTGAATGGATTGAATGGTTCACCGGAACCAAGTTAAAAGGTCCAGCAATAGTAGAAAGGAATTTTTCACTTGAAGAAATTCCAGTTTATGTAAAAGCCGGTTCCATACTGCCGATGCAGCTTGATTCAAATAGTATCGATGGCCAAAGCAATCCATTAGTGCTGACTATATTTCACGGTGACTCCGGTTCAGTAAATTATTATGAAGATAATAGTGAAGGATTAGGTTATCAAAACGATCAGTTCACCCGTACAAAAATATTGCAGCAGACTGTTAATGGAACTCAATCAATAAATATTTTTCCTATTAAAGGAAGTTTTGAAGGAATGATTAATAAAAGATCGTATAAAATTATTTTGCCCGGGATTCTGCCTCCCGAAAAAATACTATGTAACGGTAACGTGTTGAATTATAATTATGATGGTGATAAGCTTGAAGTTTCTTTTATCACACCGGATTTCTTCACTAATCAACAAGTTAAAATTGAAGTTTCACAATTTCCTGGCGAATCTCAGGATTTAATAAACGGATTTGCCGGCAAGCTTTCTAGAATGAAAAAAGTGAAAGAACTTTTTTATTCAAAACCGGTTGGGGAGAATTATTCTGTAATCATTTCTTCAGCCCAAACTGGAAGGCGAATAACTCTTGAGCCAAAAAATGCTATTAATGAAATCAAAAAGTTTAATACTAATGTTTTGGAAGTAAAAAAGATTTTTGAAGAAATTGAATTAGATTCAAAAGTTAAACAGCAATGCTTAATGCAGATAAAAGATGCCGAAGTTACTGATTATTAATTACATTAGTAAAAAGAATTATTTTTGTTATTAATTATCAAAGCTCTTATTTGATTGCTTGCTTGGATGTTTTAAAAAGGAGGGAACACTTTTGAAATTCCAGATTAAGATATTGTTTATACTAATTTTAATGGTAATTATAACAACCAATTCTTTTTCACAAAGCACAGCCAAAGAATTAACCGCAAAGCTAAACCCGCGAATTAAGATTTCTTTAGACGACAATTGGAAATTTTATAATGAAAATTATCAAAATGCTGAACTTAAAAATGTTAACGATACAAATTGGGAATCAATAAATATTCCTCACACCTGGAATTCAATAGATGCTTTTAGCGACTCTACTTATTATAGAAGAGGAATCGGCTGGTACAGAAAATCCTTTAATATAAGTGAAGACCTAAAAGGGAAAAAAATATATTTATATTTTGAAGGCGCTAATATTACAGCAGAAGTTTTTATAAATGGAAAATCGGTTGGGAAGCATATAGGAGGCTACACTGCTTTTACTTTTGACATAACAAATGAGGTGGATTTTTCAGAAAAAAATATAATTGCAGTTAAAGTTGATAATTTGTACAACTCTAATATCCCACCGCTTGATGCAGATTTTACTTTTTATGGAGGAATATACAGAGATGTTTGGCTTATTGCTGTAAATCCCGTTCATATCGACTTAGATGATAATGCATCTTCAGGCATATTTATTACAACTCCCGAAGTAAGTCTAAAATCAGCTGCAATAAACATTCGTGGAAAAGTTGTAAATCAAAATAGTAAGTCAGAAAAAATAAAAGTTGTTAACAAAATTCTGGATAAAGATAATCATGAAATTAAAGTCATAGAGTCTGAATTAAATTTAAAAAATAATTCATATGGCAATTTTAATAGCAGCTTAGAAATAGATAATCCAAATCTATGGTCACCGGATGATCCTTATCTTTACAAAATACTGACTGAAATTTATGTTGGAAATATTCTAGTTGATGAAGTTATTAATCCGCTAGGCATAAGATGGTTTAAATTTGATGCTCAGAAAGGTTTTTTTCTTAATGGAAAACATTTAAAATTAATTGGCACTACAAGGCATCAGGATTATCCACAGTTTGCAAACGCACTTCCAAATTGGGCGCATCAAAAAGATTTAAAAATAATTAAAGACAACGGTTTTAACTTTCTTCGATTAGCTCACTATCCGCAAGATCCAACAGTTCTTCAAACAGCTGACGAAATTGGATTAATTATTTGGGAAGAAATACCTGTGGTTAATACAATTACTTTAACGGATGAATTCAATAATAATTGTAAAAATATGCTGGTGGAAATGATTAGGCAGCATTTTAACCATCCATCCATTTTTTTGTGGGGATACATGAATGAAATTCGTTTAAGGCCTCCAAAAGAATTGCCTGAAGGTTATTTTAATAAAATTACAGAGCTTGAAAAAGCATTAAATGATGTTGCCAAAAAAGAAGATTCAACCAGAGCTACGGTAACAGCAAATTTTTCCGGAGAAATTGAAAATGCAGATGGATATGAAAATATTCCGGATGTTATTGGAATGAATTTATATTTCGGCTGGTATTATAATGATTTTAAAACATTCGGCAATTTTGTTGACAAATTTCATAATAGTCATCCCAACACTCCTATTATTATTAGCGAATATGGCGGCGGAAGTGATGAACGAATACATTCACGCAATCCAAAAGCATTTGATTTCAGTACGGAATATCAGCAGAACTTACATGAAGATATTTTTTCACAAATACGCGAAAGAGAATTTTTAAGCGGAAGTATATTATGGAATCAATTTGATTTTGGTTCGAAATTTCGAGATGACACTAAACCGAATATAAATCAAAAAGGAATTTATTATTTTGATCGAACTCCGAAAGATATTTCATATTATTATAAGGCAAGTTCTTCAAAAGAACCCGTGCTTCATTTAGCGGTTTTAGATTACTTAAACAGAGCCGGCAGCCGTCCCGAAGATAGAAAACAAAATTTTAAAGTTTATACAAATCTTAACGATGTTGAAATATTTTTGAATAATAAAACTTTAGGAATATTTAATCCAAAAAACTTCACAATTAATTTTAATGGTATTTTGCACGATGGCAAAAATTCACTTATTGCCAAAGCGTTTCAAGGCAGCATTGAAATATTGGATAAAGCAATTATTAACTATGACGATAGAACTTTCTTATTTGAATCCAAAAATTCAGATGGAAGACAGATTGCAGTAAATTGCGGAGGTACATCTAGTTTTATTGACCAAAGCGGATTAGTATGGGAATCTGATAAAGAATATAAGTCTGGCAGCTGGGGTTATTCGAACGGCAATAAAATAAACTCGCATCATAGAATATACGGAACAGTAGAAGAACCGTTATTCCAGTCTGCAAATGACAGTGTTTCGTTTTACCAATTTGATTTGCCGGATGGGTTATATGAAGTTCGTTTAAAGTTCTGTGAAATAGAAAATAAGAATGACATTAAAAGAATTTTCAACATTAAAATTAATAACCAAACAATTTTTGAACGTTTTAATCCAGCAGAGAAAGCTGAAAATTACAGTCCCACAGAATTATCTTCACAAATTTTAGTTAAAGATGGAACGGGAATAAAAATTAATTTTGAAAAATTAGAAGGCAATACTTTAATCAATGGTATTTCATTCAGAAAAATTTATTGAAATTCGAATCAAATATTTATATAAATAAATTTAACATTATGAAATCAATAATAATTCTATTTTTTGTGTGTTATGCAAGTTCAATTTTAGCTTTCAAAAAAAGTAATTGTGATTCAAATATGATTGTGATGACATATAATATAAGGTATGCCGGAGATGAAAAAATAGATGGAATAAACGCCTGGAGTAAAAGAAAGCAAATGGTTGCAAGCATGATAAGATTTCATCATGCTGATTTGATCGGGGTTCAGGAAGCGCTTATTAATCAGCTTAATGATTTAACTGAGCTTTTGCCTGAGTATAAATGGATTGGTGTCGGCAGAGATGATGGAAAAATGGCGGGCGAGTTTTCCGCTATCCTCTATAAAAAAGATAGATTTGAATTATTAGAAGATTCAACATTTTGGTTGTCTCCAACTCCAAATGTACCCTCAAAAGGATGGGATGCAGCGCTTCCAAGAATTTCTACATGGGGTAAATTTAAAGATAAAAATTCAGGAAAAACATTTTATTATTTTAATACTCATTTTGATCATATGGGAGAATTGGCAAGAGTTAACAGCGCTAAACTCCTTCATAATAAAGCAGCAGAATTAATGAATTTTCCAATTATTATTTCTGGTGATTTTAATGCTGTACCACATTCTCAGCCTTATCAAACCATGACAGATACAAGTAAGATGAATCAAATTTTTTATGATTCTCGGGCAATTTCAAAATTTGGAGTTTATGGTTCAAACATTAGCTTTAATGATTTCGGCAAAAATGTTAAGCCTGGTTATATTATCGATTATATTTTCGTTAATAATAAAATTGATGTTTATCTCCATGGCATTGTTGGCGACACATTTTACGGGCATTATCCTTCTGACCACATGCCGGTAATTTCGGAAATAAGAATAAAGTAGTGAAGGATATTTGCGTAATAATATGATTTTACTATTTTTTGGTGTTCGAATAAAAGTTATATTTGATTTATAAATAGATTAGTTTAATAGATTAGTTTTCATTTGTGCTTTACTTTTGTAATTTCCCAATGTTTTTTTCCGAAAGTAAAAAAATATTGTTAATTACTTGACAATTCCATTTGTGATTAAGAATTTTAGGGAACACTAATAATTAAATTATAACTTAACAATCCCCAATTTCCAAAAGTAATTGTATGCCAAAGATTAATTTGACAAATAAGCCTCGTGAAGATCAAATTAGAATAATTAAAGATTATGTGGATAGAAGAAAGCAGCATAAAACTCAGGGTGATATTACTCTGAAACAAATTGTTAGCAGGTTCAAAATTAATTTCCTTAATAACGATCGCCAGAAAGCTGCATATTTCAAAAGAATCATGAAGCATATTGAAGAAAACAAATAGCTTCAAATAGGTTTTATGAATTAACTGCTGAAAAATTATTCTTATTCACCTTTTACAATTGAATAAATATGTGAATGGAGTAAAGTATGAATTATCTTAAAGCATTACCGCTGATCCTATTTTTATCATCAACTTTGTTGATGGCCCAATCGGAAAATCATAACTCGCCATATTTCTCCGGAAGTCTTTCAATTTCAAATTCAGCCGCCAGAGTTAACTATAAAGATCAATCGTTTCATGCTGCACTTGGAGCAGGATTTGGATTCCCAATCTATAAAGCCATTTCATTTTATAGTAAACTGACTTATGCGTCTAAACCAAACTTTACAGCTTACGATTATTTAACTTATGTTGATAATGATATCAGCATTGTAAATCAATTGACTGCTGCCAATGTTGCTTTTTCACAGCTTATTTTTAATGCCGGACTTCAATATGGAATTCAAATTTCCAGAGAACTCAGATTTGGAATGTCAGGCGGGTTGACTTACTCATTGGTTAACCAAAAAGTTTCGCTTCAAACCGGAAAAATGATTGAAAATTTGGACAATGAGGGTTTATACGGATACTTCGCCGGAACCAGTCTTGAAAAAACTTTTGAAGATAGTCATGTTTCTGTATTTGGAGAAGCTCAGTATAATTTTATTCGGAAAGATATAGTTTATTATAGAAGCAATTTTGGCGGAGTTAATTTTACAGTCGGCGGAAAATATTATTTTAAAAATTAAACATAATTTCATTAGAATTATATCAAAACAATATAACAACTATTCTTATCTCTATTCTTTTGGGGATTTAACCTGAATATAATTTTTTTTATTCAAAATTAATTCCTAAAAAATTTTTTAAAAAATTTAATTTGTAATTAATTCTCTATTTGGAAAAACCATGTACGCATTAGAAGTTCAAAATTTAAATAAAACTTTCGGCAGTGTAAAAGCTGTTGATAACGTTACTTTTTCGGTTCCGGAAGGTTCTGTGTTTGGATTGATCGGAAGAAATGGTGCAGGTAAAACTACAACAATTCGAATGTTGATGAATATTTATTTGCCCGATTCAGGTGATGTTATTTTACGAGGAACTAAAATTGGACAGGAGTTTAAAGAAAAAGTAGGCTATCTTCCTGAAGAACGCGGACTATATAAGAAGATGAATGTAAATGATACACTTCTATTTTTTGCCGAACTTAAAGGAAAAACCGGAACTGAAGTTCAAAAAAAAGCCGATTACTATTTAAAGAAATTTGATTTGTTGGATAGAAAAACATCTAAAATCGAAGATCTGTCTAAAGGAAACCAACAGAAAATACAATTCATTGCTACTATTTTACATGATCCTGAATTTTTGATTCTTGATGAACCATTTTCCGGATTAGACCCAATAAATACGGACCTGTTGAAACAAATTATTTTGGATATGAAAAAAGAGGGAAAGGTAATCATCTTCTCAACTCACTTAATGGAATTTGCAGAAAAGATGTGTGACCATATTGCAATGATAGATCACGGTAAAATTATTTTAAGCGGAGAATTAAAAACAATTAAAGCGAATCATGGAAGAAGAAATGTCAGTCTAAATTATAACGGCAGCCTTGCATTTTTAAATGGGAATCCAATGATTGAAAAAATTGAAGACTACGGAAATACTACAGGAATAAAAGTTAAAAATGATTCCGATGTTCAATTATTACTAAAATTGCTGGTAGAGAATAATATTACGATTAATAAGTTTATTGCTGATGAAATTTCTCTGCATGAAATATTTGTTTCGTTGGCAGGAAGGGAGAGTAGTCATGTTTAATCGTAGAACCTTAACAGTAATTAAACGTGAACTTAGAATGAAGCTGTTAAGCAGAACATTTATAATAATGACTTTGCTCATCCCAATTTTTATGATTGGAATCATTGGCTTCCAAACATTTCTTTATTCTTATAATCAGGAACAAAGTTTAAATTTAACAATCGTTTCCGAATCACAGGAAATTAATAAAGTTGTTGGAGATGAACTTCTAAAACTCCCGGAAGTAATGAGAGATAAATATAAACTTGACTTCCAAACTGTTACACAAGGAAAATTTAAAGACAAACTTAATGAGCTGAAAAAAAATATTGCTAATGAAAAAATTTCGGGAGTAGTCTTTATTCCCGACTCGGCTTTAATCAATAAAAGAATTGAGTTCTATTCGAAGAATCCTAATAATTCAAATTTATTTAATAAGTTACGACAACCCATTAACACCGCTTTAATAAGTCTGTACTTTGCAAACCGGCAGTTAACTTCAAGCGAAATAGATTTTGCAAGAAATAGAGTTGATTTTACAGGTTATCGCGTAACTTCAGGCGAGGAAGTTGAGGAAGAGGGAATAGGCAATACCGTTATTTCTTTTCTATTTACATTTCTTCTCTATTTAAGTTTGATATTTATGGGTCAGATGACAATGAATTCTGTTGTCGAAGAAAAAAATAATAAAATTGTTGAAATACTATTATCATCTATAAGCAGCAATGAAATGATGGCAGGAAAGATTTTAGGAACAGCTATTACCGGACTGTTGCAAATGGCGATATGGTTAACGCCTTTAGTCCTGGTTATTTCAACTACTTGGTTTGTACTTCCAGCAGATTTTATTTTAAAATTAAAATTAATTGATATAGCCTATTTTCTTTTTAACTATTTCATAGCACTTATAACATTTTTGGGATTGTTTGCCGCAGTTGGAGCTATTTTCGATAATAGTCAAGACGCTCAATCTGGTGTTTGGCCTTTATTGATGCTGATTATGATTCCATTTTTTATTGGACTAAGCTTGCAGTCAAATCCTAATAGTTCAATTGCAACAATAGCATCGATGTTTCCGTTCGCAGCTTTAATTGTAATGCCCGCCAGAATAAGCTTGATGGAAGTTCCGGCATGGCAATTAATTCTTTCATTAGCAATTTGCATTGCAGTAATGTTTTCAATATTTCCCATTGCGGGTAAGATTTTTAGAGTTGGAATTTTGCGAACCGGTAAAAAACCAAAATGGTCTGAAATTGTTAAGTGGTTAAAATATAAATATTGATAAATAGATTTTTTTTATTATTATATCTCATCAGTAAGTAAATAGAAAATTTAAATATGATAATTGATCACAACAGCGAAAGGCCGAAGATAGAATATCCTTGTGAATGGGAATACAAAGTTATCGGTTCTGATGTCGAAAATATAATTAAAGTTATAGAGGAAGCTGCAAAGGGTTTAAACTATACAATCACACCTTCGAATGTAAGTAAGAACGAAAAATATTTTAGTCTGAATTTTAAAGTTGAAGTGCCCAACGAAGTTGTGCGTGATTTGGTTTATCAAAAACTTGGTGAGAGTGAAGAAATTAAAATCGTATTGTAAGTTCTAATTAAATTTAATTGTCAGATTTAATTGACAAGTTGATTGCGTTTTCAATTATAGTATCCATCACTTCATAACCAGCGTAAGTCGGGTGTACCCCGTCTTTTGTATATTGTTTATCTAAACCGTTTCTTTCATCAACCATTTTAGAATAAAAATCTGCGTAAACAATATTATTATCACCGCAATAAGATTTAATCATTGAGTTTAGTTTGATAATTTTTGATGCTGGCTCCAATCCATGATGCCATGGGAAATCATATGCTGGCAGAACTGAGCAAAGGATAACTTTAATATTATTTGCTTCTGCTAATTGAGTCATTGAAATAATATTACCTAAAATATCCGTTAAAGATATTGGTCCTGTATTTTCTGCGATATCATTTGTTCCGGCTAAAATAACTACTGTAGTTGGTTTCAGCTCAATAACATCCTGGCGAAATCGAAGAAGCATTTGAGAAGATGTTTGTCCGCTGATGCCTCTCCCAACATTATTGTTGTCTGCGAAAAAACTGCTGTCAAGTTTAACCCAATTTTCAGTAATCGAATTACCCATAAAAACTACCCGGTTTTCTCCTTTTGCTGGAGGGTTAAGGCTTATTATTTGCTTCAGCATATTTTTTCAAATTAGCCCAATCATCTGTTTTGTTATTTTGACCGAATGCAGAAAATTGAAAAAAGATTGTAACTAATAAAAGGGATAGTAATATATTTTTCATAAATATTTTTTTTATAAACATCGCATTAACGTTTGTAAAATGCAAGGGATTCATATTAATGGAGAATAACTTTCAAACAATTTTACGGATTTACTTTTTTTGAATTCTCCCAGATATCATACCATTCATACCATGAATTTGTAAAGGGCACTGCAGTCATAACTCCGCCAAAACCAATGTATTTGTATGTAAGCATACTGATATTTGTTACGTTGACAGCATTAAGATTTTTTTGATTAATTTTAATACCAAATTTGTCGGCAAGCTTTCCAGTGTAGCTGTAAAAATTTTTGATAAATTTTTGATAAAGCAAATCTTCTTTAATTGAATTTTTAACTTCAGCGAATGTTTTTGCAGTCGGCGCGGCTGATTCTTTTTTATCAATCAATTTAAAAATTGAATACCCTTCCGGCAATTTCATGGGCCCATAAACATCACCGACTTTTATTTTTGCAGCTTGTTCACCGATTGCACCATGCGCAGTGACAGGAAAGAAACCAAATTCACCGCCTGTTTCTTTTGTGCTTTCTCTTACGGAATATTTTTTAGCAAGCTCTTTAAAATCTTTACCCGCTTTGATCTCATTTAATACTAGTTGGATTACATCAAGATTATCTGTTAAGATTTCAATAATATTTACTTCGGTAACCGGAGAGTTTGAATTATAAATTCTATTGTATTCTTCCCGCACTTCATCATCACTCACTTTTTCTGAGTTTAAATGTTCGTTTCTTAAAATGCTGGCAAGATAATTATCTTTCCACATTTTTAGTTCCGATTTTATTTCAGAGGAATTTTGAAATCCCAGACGATATCCCTCTTCTGTTATAAGCTGATTTTGTACATATCTTTTTATTACTGCATTTAATTTTGAAGCTACTAAATTTTTTTCCGGCCTCGTAACTTCAAATCCATCTAATGTTAGATCATATAGAAATTCCTTTAATGGGATGTTATTTTTCTTAATAGGCATGAAAGTCATATTTAAAGTATCTTTTGAGATTCCGTTTACCAATTTCAAAATGTCATACTCAACCAAAGAATAAGTTTCTACTTTTGAACTGTCATTAATATTTTTTTCTCTTTTCTGCAGTGCGTTTGTAAATTTTTCAACCAGCATCCAAAATAGTTTCTCATTAAATTTTACTTTCACTCTATTTAATAATTTATTTAAATATGCAGTACCGATTTTTTTTGCTTTTCGCTCGCGAATTATATCTTTAATTTCTCTTTCTGAAAATTTATCTTTTTGACCAAAGGAATCTGCTAATGACTTGTTTGTTAATTGAAATATAAACCATCCAAAATCATTATTTAATGGTCGAGTAAATTCTCCAACTTTTAGCTTGTAAACTGAATCCTCTATTGCGTTATCATTTAAATCGCCGAATGTAATTTTTGTGTGAGAACCTTGCAATTTATTTTCATTAAGAGAGGTAATTGAATCAAAGGGGATGCTGTCCTGAAGCAATGAGTAAGCATTAAAAATTTCCATGGAATCAATTGTGCTTAAAATATTTACGTCTAAATTTGTACGACTTTTTCTCTCCGCAAATGATACTTCTCTGTCTGTTATTTTTATTTTACTATCAACTTCTTTTTTATAAAGCTCGTCCTTCACTAATAATTTCTCAATATTTTTAATAAAGTATTTCAAATACTCAAGTGTATCCAGCCTTTCCCGTTTAGCTTCTTCAGCCCAAAGCTTTTCTGCAATTAACGAATGGAGAAATTCTTTTTTAAGTGAATCGACGCTGTAATAATCCTTACTGATGCGAGGCATTAATTCATATCGCATCTTAAACTCTTTAGTGCTAATCTCTTCATTACCTACTTTTGCAACGGGTTTAATATTTGTCTGACCGAAAGCAAAATTTGTAAATACAAATGTTAAGAGAAAAATAAGTATTATAAATTTTTTCATACTTGGTTTTGAATATCGTAATATGTTTTAGAATTATTTATTAACTACTCCATTAATTTCAGCATATTAAGTAGAAAGAAGCTTTATCACTAAAGCACTTAAAGTACAAAGTTACGCCTAGAACTTTTAAAAAACTTATCACTCATAAAGTGATTTTATCTTTTAAATAAATATCTCTCGAAGAACTGCCAATCATAATTTCAAACTCACCGGGTTCAAGCGTCCATTTTTTTGTTTTGGGGTCAAAGAACATAAAGGCATTTTTATTTAATGAAATTTTTACATTCGTAGTTTCACCCGGATTTAATCTGATTTTTGAAAAACCTTTTAGTTCCTTTACAGGCCTCTCGACTGATGATTCAACATCTCTAACATAAAGCTGTGCGATTTCTGATCCCGCAACTTTACCTGTATTTTTCAAATCAAACGATGCAATAATTTCATCTCCATTGTTCTCAAGTTTGAAATTTTTATATTCAAAATTAGTGTAAGACAGCCCAAATCCGAAAGGGAATAATGGTTCAATATTGTTTTTATCAAAATGCCGGTAACCGACAAATATTCCATCGCCGTATTTGGTTACGCTGTCTTGCTTCATATAATATGGATACGCTGAACAATCTTCCCATCTTTTAGGAAATGTAACCGGAAGTTTTCCGGAAGGGTTATACTTGCCAGTTAAAACCTCGGCAATTGCATTCCCGATTTCTTCGCCATTAAACCATACTTCTACTATTCCTTTTACATTCCCAATCCAGCTATTCATTAAAACTGGAGAGCCTGTGATAAGAACGACAATCGTGTTTGGATTAACTTTACTAACTGCTTCAATTAATTTATCCTGCTCAGCGGGAAGAACGAGATCTTTTCTATCAAATCCTTCCGATTCATAATTGTTTGATGTGCCGGCAAAAATAATTGCAGCATCTGAATTTTTCGCCGCTTCAACTGCTTTTGTAATTTTATTTTCACCCGGTAAATTCCATCCGAATTTTGCTACAGCACCACCGCCATTTTCATAGTATTCAAGAACCATTTTATATGGTTTATCTTTTTCAAGTTTAATTTTGCATGAAGAAGTTGTTGTTGCACGGTCAACCCAATCATTGATTAAAAGTTTGTCATTCAAATAGAGTTTTACGCCGTCATCCGTTGCGGCTAAAAGTTCATATTCTCCGCTAACAGGCGGTCTTAAATAAGTGGTCCATCTAACAGAAAAATTATTTTCCGGAAAGTCTTTAAATGGCGAGCCGTTATCCCATTCAAAATTAATTTGCTTATCATTAACAATTTTTACGGGTTCACCTGAAAGATTTTTATTATCAAAATATTCAGCGTTAATTCCATTTTCATTTAAGTTTTTATCTTTGAAGAAGAATTTTTCCTCAAGCGGTTTTGTATCTCCATTTATTAAAACTCCTTTTTCGAAATTAATTTTAACTTTGTCACCAAGTATATTTTTTAATCCTTCTAAAGGTGATATAGAATAAACAGGATTAACCATCGAACTTCCACCGCCGCCGGTTCTTGCAACATCCGCATTGGGGCCGATTACAGCTAAACTTTTTATTGTATTTAAATTTAGGGGCAGAATACTTTCTTCATTTTTAAGTAGAACTATTGCTTCCTTTGCGGCATCAAGTGCAAATTTTTGATGGGCTTTAGAATTAACCAGCGTGCTATCATAAACTCTATTTGAATCAAACAATCCTAGCTTAAACATTACCTTAAGGATTCTTCTTATTTTTTCATCAAGTTTTTTTTCAGTTATAACCCCTTCTTCGAAGGCGGTTTTAAGACTGTCATAATTTAAATAATCTCCTCTAGGCATTTCCAAATCAACACCATCTTTGAAAGTTGGCATTGAGCTATGGACAGCTCCCCAATCAGACATAACCAGCCATTGAAATCCCCATTCATTTCTAAGCTTATCTATCAGCAAACTTGATTTTTCACTGCAGTACTTTCCGTTTAATTTGTTATATGCAGACATTAAAGCAAGCACATCAGCCTCTTCAACCGCTGCTTTAAATGCCGGAAGATAAATTTCATTTAAAGTTCTTTCATCAACCTGGGCATCAACAAACATTCTTTCATGTTCTTGATTATTTACGGCAAAATGTTTTGCAGTTGCAGCCACACCCTCTTTCTGAACACCTTTAATATAATTGACCGTCAACCGCGAAGTTAGAAAAGGGTCTTCACCGTAGCTTTCAAAATTTCTTCCTCCCATCGGAAGCCTTGCAATATTTACGCATGGCCCTAGAATTACATCTCTTCCTTGACCTTTGGTTTCTTGTCCAATCGCTTCGCCATATTTTTCTATCAAAGTCGTGTCCCACGTTGAAGCCATTGCAATACCCGATGGGAATGCAGTGGTTTTTCCCCATCTCACACCTATGGGACCATCGGTCATTTTTAAAGCTGGAATTCCTAACCGCTCTACCGGTATGGTCGCCATTTCATCACCACCGATCATTGTTATTTTTTCTTGAAGCGTCATTTTATTTATTAGTTCTTCAACCCGGTCATCAATTTGTTGTTGTGAGTCTTTATTTGCCGAAGAATCTTTAGGCATATATACTCCTAGAAAAAGAAGTAAAAAAAATGCAGCTGAAAATTTCATAATGTTCTTCTTTCATTTTTTATTTTACTATTAATTTTTTCAGAATGAATAATGACTAAACTTTATTCTTCCTATTAAAATAAATTTTTATTTCATCTTTATTTTTGTAGTCCATTTTTTGACTTTAAATATTTTAAGCTTATTTCCCTGAGACATTATAATATGCATGAAGAGTGAACGAAAAAATATGAGCGGCATTAAAAAAAGAATTTATAGAAAATAATATTTCTTATTAATTGTTAATCTATTTATCTGATGCACCTAGTCCCAAAGCTTCTAAATAATCGTTATTTATTTTACAATTTTCAAATTTGCAGTTGTGAAGATAATCTTTTAATGCTTTCTTAACTTTATCCGTGTCCGGCCGGTGTTTTCTAATATCTTCAAAACTAATTATATCACTATTTGCAAATTGTATTATCAAATCAAATTCAGGAGTCATGTTGATTGAAACTATACCACGATCTGATTCTAATTTCTTATATGGCCAAAAGCACCAGCCGATATTATTTTTTTCCAGTAATTGTCTAAAATTCGAAATCCATTCATTTGTATTTTCGCCAGATTCGCCAAGCCAAATAGGGACATTATATTTATCTCTAAAATCAAGATACTCTTGTATAACATTTTGAGTTGTCTCTGACCAATATTTATGAAATGAATAAACTAATTTATCATCAAATGGTTTTCCGAATACACTAAAATTTCCATCCCATTGTGCACCGCCAAGAAAAATTAAATGATTCTTATCAACTTCACGAATTGCATTTGTTATTTTTTTATAAAGCGGTTCTAGATTAGGATTTAATTTTTCCGCGTCAAAGTATGTTGCGATTGGCTCATTCAACAAATCATACCCGATGAAATATTTTTCATCTTTAAAACTTTCAGCTATTCTTTTCCAAATAGCGGCAGTTTCATTCTGACTCTCTTGGCTTTCCATTAAGAACGGATATCCATAGCTGTCATCAATGTTGTCACCAGTTTGACCGCCAGGAGCGCAGTGCATATCAAGTATAACATATAACTTTTGTTTAGTGCTCCATTTCATCACTCGTTCTAATAAGTCCATTCCTCTCTGCAATTCAATTTCAGGATTATCTTCAACAATGAATAATTTATAATTGAAAGGAACTCGAATAGAATTAAAACCACATTCTTTAATGAACTCTATATCTTTTTTGGTTATATAATTATCTTGAAAATATTTCCAGAAATTTCTCGTTTCGGATGGGCCAATCAGTTCTTTAAAAACTTTATCAATTAGTCTGGGAGATGTTTCATGTTTGAAATGAAACATATAACCTTCAGGAACAAGCCAGTTGCCTAAATTAATTCCTTTAAGAAGTAAAGAATTCCCATCAGGAGTTTTTATGTCCTTTCCTTCCGTATAAACAAAATTATTTTGTGAAAATATTTTAGTAAGTGAGGCTATAACTAAAATGAAAACTATTTTTTTCATTGCTTAAATTCCAAGTTTTATATTAAAAGAACCTTAAGTACAAAAGCTGGTTGAATAATTTTTGATAATCGCGCTGCCCTTAAAAGGTTTTCTTTGGAATGTATTCGAAGCTTGAGAAAAGATTAATTGCGAAGCTGTAACTAAAATAAAAATTAATAAAAAATTTTTGTTAGACTTCGAAATATTTTTTTTCATTCTTTATTATTGACTTTTTTAAGCGAGTGGCTTAAAAGCCAATCGTATAATTCCGGATTGTTGTAAGTTTCCGTCCAAGAATCATGAGTTGCTTCAGGATATATTGTAAACTTAACATCATTGCCGCATTTTTTTAGAGAGTCAACCAGCTTTTGTGCTTCTGAAATTGGAACTGTCCTGTCTTTAGCGCCATGGAAAACCCAGATAGGCAAATCTGCTAATTTACAGGCAGTCCTTTCATTTCCGCCGCCGCAAACCGGTGCTATTGCAGCAAATCTATGCGGATATTCCATTGCAAGGCTCCATGTACCATATCCGCCCATACTTAAGCCTGTGACATAAATTCTATTTGCATCGACATCATACTTATCTTGAATTTCTTTCAATAATCCATCTAATACATCAACAGACCACCAGTTGCCATCGGGGCATTGCGGCGAAACTAATATGAAAGGAAATTCTTTGCCTTGTGCTACTAATTTTGGCGGCCCGTGCGTTTTCACCTTCTGCAAATCTTCTCCTCTTTCACCAGAGCCGTGTAAGAATAAAACAAGCGGCCAATCTTTTTTTCCCTCGCCATAACCTTTAGGTAAGTAAAGTAGATAATTAGCTGAAACGGTTTTCGTAATCTCACGGGTGAATGATTTATCCATTTGCTTATTTACTTCTTCATTGAAAATTTTTGTGGATGAGCAGCCGGTAAATAAAATTGCCGCTGCATATAAACTTAGCGATATTCTTTTGATTTTCATCTTTGCATCAAATTAATTATTTATCAGCTCAAATTTATTTTGAAGTGCTTCTTCTGAATTTGTTCCAACAAAAACAGTAAACATTCCTGGTTCTGAAACAAATTTCATTTCTTTATTATAAAATGACAAATCTTTATTCATAATTTCAAACTCTACAGTTTTAGTTTCCCCTTTTTTGATGAATAATTTTTTAAATCTTTTTAATTCTTTTACAGGCCTTGTGATTGAAGCAAAATCGTCTCTGATATATAATTGAACAACTTCTTCACCATCATAATTACCTGAATTTTTTATATCCACCGATATTTTCAATTTTTGATCAGAAGTTATTTTATAAGAAGATAATTTTAAATTACTGTAATTAAATTGTGTATAACTTAATCCAAAGCCGAATGGGTAAAGAGGAGTAAGCGGCAAATCAATATATTTTGATGTATACCGATCGGAGGTATTGCCAGGCCGGCCTGTGCTTTTATGATTGTAGTAAATCGGAATTTGTCCGGTAGTTCTTGGAATGGTAACAGGAAGCTTCCCGCTTGGGTTATAATCACCGAAAAGAACTTCAGCTATTGCCGAACCGGATTTAATTCCTAAAAACCAGGACTCAACTATAGCAGGTACATTCTCGGAAATCCATTCAGTAGCAAGCGGCCTTCCATTCATCAATACAACAACAACTGGTTTTCCCAATTCATTAATTTCTTTTACCAAATCATTTTGAACTCCTGGTAATTCTATTGAAGAACGGCTATGAGCTTCTCCGCTCATATTTTCGGATTCGCCTAGTACCATGATAACCACATCTGCATTTTGTGCTGCTTCTTTGGCTTTCCCGAAGCCGTCTTTGGAGGAATCCTCGATTGAACAACCTTTAGAATAAAGTATTTTAGTTCGACTCGAAACTTTATCCGATATTCCTTTGACAACAGTAATTACATCACTTGAATCTCCCATTGCATGCCATGGACCTAAGGGATCGCTTTTACTATTTGCTAATGGCCCTATTACTGCAATAGAATTTAAATCTTTCTTTAAGGGAAGAAGGCCATCTTCATTCTTTAACAAGATGATTGATTTTTTTGCATCTTCAAAAGCAGCATTTTGCATTTCTTCATTTAGTACAGTATTATTTTCAATTTTTACATCACAGTATTTATAAGGGTTATTAAACAAGCCCAGTTTAAATTTTGAATTTAATATTCTCTTAACAGATTTATCGATTAATTTTTCAGATACTTTTCCTTCATGAACCAAGTCAGCTAAATTATCAATATAACTTCTTGCTTCCATATCCATATCAACGCCGGCTGTGATTCCCAATTCTGCCGCCTCTTTCAAATTCCTTGCGACTCGATGATTTATTAATTCACCGATAGAATTCCAATCGCTTACTACAAATCCGTCAAAGCCCCATTCCTCTCTTAGAATTTGAGTTAACAATTCTTTATTAGCTGAAGAAGGAATGCCTGCAATTTCATTAAATGAGCACATAAAAGTTTCTGCACCTGCATCCACTGCTGCTTTAAAAGGAGGTAAGTAAATTTCTCTTAATGTTCTTTCTGATATATCTACAGTATTATAATCTCTTCCGCCTTCAGCCGCACCATATGCAGCAAAATGTTTTGCGCATGCAAGAATATTTTTGTTTGAATTTAAATCACCTTGAAATCCTTTTACTCTTGCTTCTGCCATAACCGAACCAAGATAAGTGTCTTCTCCTGAACCTTCAACAATTCGTCCCCAACGCGGATCGCGGGCAATATCCACCATGGGAGCAAATGTCCAATGAACGCCTACAGAAGCAGCTTCCTGTGCTGCATATCTTGATGATCTTTCCACTAATTCTGGATCCCAGCTGCTTGCCTCTGCTAATGGGACCGGGAATGTAGTTCTGAAACCATGAATTACATCATATCCAAATAGAAGGGGAATTTTTAATCTCGATTCTTCAACTGCAACTTTTTGTAATTCTTTTGTGAATTCAGCACCCAGCGCGTTTAAGAATGATCCGATTTTTCCTTGCCTGATGAGATTTTTATATTCATCCGGTACCTCACTTTTAATAGTTGGCCCCCAGCCCACGCCAAACGAAAGTTGGTTCAGCTGTCCTATTTTTTCTTCCAATGTCATAATAGAAAGAATTGAATCAATCTGGGCGGTGTATTTAACTTCATTAGATTCTGCTTGATCTTCTTCAACAATTTGAAATCCGGAAATGAAAAACATCAGCATGACAGGGATAAGAATGAATTTGTTGGTTAGATGATGTAGGCGCTTTTTCATGATTATTAAAATTTAGAATTATTAATAAAATACTTTATTGATAACAGATTGAAGCTTTAATAGGTTTTATAATTTAAACCCTATTTATTAGCATTGTTAGAATTAAGCCGGTTTTTATTTAAGTACAGAAACAACATCCAGTTTTCTATAGGAGACCGGCTTTAATAATTAAATTTATTAGTAACTTAGACCAAATCCGTAAGGAAACAATGGGTCATAATTCTTATCCCCAACATTTATTGGTTCTTGTGACATATCTTTTGGCCATGAGTGTGAGAGCTTGCCGGTTGGATTATAATCTCCAAATAAAACATCAGTAATTCCTTCTCCTTCGGTACCAGGAAGCCATGCCGCAACAAATGCATCTGCCATTTCCAAAGCTTTATCTATTATTAATGGCCTTCCCGACAGCAACACAACGACAAATGGAACGCCAGATTTTTTAACATTTTCAATCGTCGTAATATCATCTGAAGTAAGCACTAAATCAGAACGATCGCCAATCATTTCTGCATAAGGGTTTTCACCAACTACTACTATTGCAAAATCGCACTCATCTGCACCATGCCCATCTTTTGAATAAATAATTTTGCTTTCATCATCAACAGCGTTTTTTACTGCCTGTAAAATTGTAGTTCCTTCAATGTCCTTTTGATCTGAACTGCCTTGCCAGGAAATAGTCCAACCACCGCACTGTATACCAATACTGTCTGCAGCTTTTCCCGCCACAATAATTTTAGATGCTTTTTTAGACAAAGGGAGAGTATTATTTTCATTCTTTAAAAGAACAAGTGATTGTCGAACGCAGTCTCTTGCAACTTGTCTGTGCTGCTCTGATCCGATTTGAGATAATAAATTTTTATTTGTGGTAGTCTTATCAAACAAATTCATTTTTAGCTTTACAGTTAGAATTCGTTTTACAGCATCATCAATTCTTGATTGTGCAACTTTTCCATCATTAACCAATTCTTTTAGATCATTAATAAATTCTATATAATTATTTTTTTGACCTTCACCGTTGGGAATCATTATCATATCCAAGCCGGCATTTATCGATTCTTGAATGTCCATTTTGAAATCACTGCCTAATTGGTCAATTGCAGCCCAATCTGATACAACTAAACCCTTGAAAACCAAGTTCATTTTTTAAAAGGTCTGTAATTAAATATTTATTGCCGTGCATTTTTTTTCCGTTCCAGCTGCTGTAGGATACCATGATAGAATTAGTGCCTGCCTTAATTGCCGCAATGTAACCAGGCAAATGAATTTCTTTTAATGTTTCTTCATCACATTCAGTATTGCCTTGATCTTTGCCGTCTGTTGTTCCGCCATCACCAAGAAAATGTTTGGTACAAGAAAGTATGGCATCTTCATTTTGGATTTGTCCTTCAAATCCCTTTACTGCTGCAGCACCCATTTCAGCAACAAGTTTTGCATCCTCTCCGAAACTTTCATACGTCCTTCCCCATCTGTCATTTCTTGCAACCGCCACGCATGGTGCAAATGTCCAATTGATTCCGGTTCCAGCAACCTCTTCTGCGGTTATTCGTGCAGCTTTTTCTACAAGCTCAGGATTTCTTGTACAGCCTAAACCTATGTTGTGAGGAAATATTACGGCATCAGAAACATTATTATGGCCGTGTACCGCATCGATTCCTAAAAGTAATGGAATTTTTAATCTTGTCTGTAAAGAATATTGCTGCAGTTCATCAGCGGTTTTAGACCATCCATTTGAAGAGATATCTTTAATTTCAGAGTTACCGCCCCACAGCACGGAACCGATGAAATATTTTTTTATATCATTAAAATTTTTAAATGCTAAATAATCAACTTGTGTCATCTGGCCGATCTTTTCATCTAAACTCATCATTGACATAAGTGAATCAACTTGTACTTTTATTTCAATTGGGCTTCTAAGCTCGGCAGTATTTTCATTATCAGACATAAATCCATATAAGCTTAGTGATATAATCATCAATGAAATGTAAAGAATGTTTTTCATGATATTCCTCAGTTATTTTATAAGTGAATTAATTCACTGGTTTTAAAAAATTTGTAAGTGGTTTATTTCCGATTGTTTTTTGTATATCCCCAATCCCTTCCCTGGAAAGTGGAAGGGACTCACTAACTATGGGGAGCAGTAAATGAGATAAATATTAAATAATTTTTTCTAAGGATTGAGTTTTTTCAAGCTCATTCCAAATTAAAGCTGCAGCGCCTAAAACAGCAGTGTTTACATTAAGTAATTTGGATGGAAGCAGCTTTACCTTATTTTTAAAAATGTTTAAAAGATTTTCTTCCATATATTTTTTAGTTGGATTGAATATTAAATCACCCGATGCTGCAAGTCCTCCAAATAAAATAATAGCTTCAGGACTGGTATGTGCTACCGAATCAGCCAGTTTTGTTCCTAAAACTTTTCCTGTATAATCAAATGCTTCATTAGCAATTTGGTCTCCTCTAACTGCGGCTTCATAAATTAATTTTGAAGTTAGGTCATTAAATGAAATAGAGCGTAATTCACTCGGCAAATTGCTGTTGCACAAAAGTTCAAATACAGTTCGTTTTATTCCGCTTGCAGATGCATAAGTTTCCAGGCATCCTTTTCTGCCGCAGCCGCATTGTCTTCCATTTGGGTCATAAATAGTATGTCCTATTTCGCCGGCAAATCCATCATCGCCATAAATTAATTCACCATTTGAAACGATACCACTTCCCAAACCGGTTCCCAGGGTTATAACAATAAAATCCCTCATTCCATTAGCGGCACCGAATTTCATTTCTCCAATAGCTGCAGCATTAGCATCATTTGTGATGGCTGCTGGAAGTAAGGAATATTTTTTAACTATTTCTATAACCTTAACCATTCCCCATTTTAAATTAGGGGGATTTTCTACAGTACCTTTATAGTAGTTTGCATTAGGTGCGCCGATACCAATTCCAATTAATTCAAATTCATTTGAAAAATTTTTGAAATCCAGTTCTATTTTTTTGAATAATCTATCAAAAAGAAATTCTGCTTTTTCATGAGAGTTGGTAAGAATTGAGGATTCATAAACCAGGTTTCCTTCTTTATCAACAAAACCAAATACCGTATTTGTTCCGCCGATATCAATGCCGACGGCAACATTTGTTTTTTGCATTTACTAACTCCTAATAAAATTTTAATAATTTCAATTTTAGAAATTTCTATTTTACATAAGCCGGTTTATAACCTTTGAATCCGTAAAAAGCTATATACAGATAGCAGAGAACCGGTATAAAGAAAGCGTGATGAATTCCTATGTTATCTGCAAAAAATCCTTGCAGAACAGGTAATATCGCTCCGCCTACAATAGCTGTGCAAAGGATTCCGGAAGCCTGCCCTGTATGTTTTCCCAACCCATCTATTGCTAAAGTAAAAATAGTTGGGAACATAATTGAATTGAATAATCCCACTGCCAAAATTGTCCACATAGCAAAAGCGTTAAAAGTTAGCATTGAAATTATAACCAGCACTGCCGCACATAGAGCGAAGATAGATAATGTTCGGGCTGGTTTACTTCTTCCAATATTGAATGCTAAAAAGTTAAGCACAACGAAAAGCAGGAACGTCAATGTTTTGCTGATTGAGCCTAAAGAAAAGCTTGAGAGATTTTCATACTCTTGGGTTATGTACAATCCTATTACAATAGCTAGAAGCAGAATGAAAAATAAGTAAGTATACTTCTTTTTATTATCTGTAATTCCGGATAATAAGATAGAACCAAAAAATCGTCCGATCATTGCACCGCCCCAATACAATGCAACATATTTACCTGCATCTGCTTCTTTCAATCCAGCAATAAAAGGTTGCCCCAAATAATTAACTAAAAAAGATCCTATTGAAACTTCTCCACCTACATATACAAATATGGCAATAGCACCGAGCACTAAATGACGGTAGCCCCAAGCACTTGTATGCTGATCATGTAAATTTTGTCCATCGCCGCCTGCTGATGCAATATCAGCGGCTTCAATTTTGGGTAATTTAATTACCGCAAAAAAAGCAGCGATCACAAACAATGTCCCTGCTAACCATAAATATGGAACTTGAACAGCACTTGCCTGAATTAATTTATATGTATTAACTTCAGCCGGCAACATTGCATTCAATTCTTCAGCAGTTTTAACCGCTAGAGAAAGTATTAAAAAAGAACCAATTAAAGGAGCTATTGTAGTTCCAAGGGAGTTGAATGCTTGAGTCATATTTAATCTGCTTGAGGCAGTTTCAGGCTTACCAAGAATTGCAACGTAAGGATTGGCTGCGACCTGTAGCAAAGTTATTCCTGATGCTAAAATAAATAAAGCTGCCAAGAACATAATATAGGATCTGTAACCGGCAGCCGGATAAAACAAAAGGCAGCCAATTCCGGCAGTAATTAATCCTATAACTATTCCGTTTTTATATCCTAATTTTTCCACGATAAATCCTGAGGGCAAAGACATTATTGCGTAAGCTGTGAAGAAACTGAATTGGATGAGCATAACCTGAGTATAGTTCAAAGTAAAAACCGACTTAAGATGAGGTATTAAAATATCATTCAAGCAAGTTATAAATCCCCACATAAAAAATAGAGAAGTAAGTACAACCAAAGCTGGCGTATAATTCATCTCTGATTTTCCTGCTTGGCTATTTATTTTAACAGACGTGCTGGATACATCCATATATTTTCCTTTTTAGATTAATATTAACGAATTCTTTATTCGGCGATTGCAGCTGAAATAGATGTGTATTTGAAAAGGTTTTAAATTTAGATTGAATCAATTACTTGATATGTTTTATAATATTTTAACAATAGCACTTTTTGACTAAATAATTTACGTAAAAGTGACAAAATGTATGCCCAATGTAGAAAAAAATTAGAAATATTTTTAATTGTAATTTTTAGAATTAATAACTAATAATACTGATAATTTGGAATCTTTATTCATTAATAAATTATTATTTTAATAATATAGCTTTATTAAATTGATAAGCATTTTATGCTTAAATACTATCAAATTCATAACGGAGAAATTTATATATATCATTAATAATTAAGTAATTTTGTAAATTAATATTTTATATGAAAAATATTCCTTCAATAAAGGGAACCTGCTGAATGAAATACGAAAAGCTTTTTTACATCGGGCTAAGTTCATTTTTAATTTTGGTGCTTATTTTTATCAGCTTTATTTTATCGCCGCTTTCTTCAAAACATTCGGCTTCAAGCCTTGAAAAGAAAATATATTTTGCAGATAATATTTCTTCAGCTCATAGAAAAGTTATTGAAAAGTTTAATGAAAAATACAAAGGCCAAATAAAAGTAGTTGCTATAAATCTTCCGTTTGAAAAATTCAGTACTAACGAAAGAAAAGAACTTCTCGCACGCTATCTTCGAAGTAAAAGTGAAAGGATAGATGTTTTCAGTGTAGATCAAATATGGGTGCCGAGATTTGCAAAATGGGTTATGCCGCTGGATAAAGTATTAAATGAAACTCAAAAAAAATCGCTGTTAAATTATGCAATGCAGTCCTGTATTTATAACGACACAATTGTAGCCATTCCATTATATATTGATTTATCAGTTCTCTTCTACAATAAAGAATATTTAAAAAAGCTTTCCGATTATTCTTCTATTAAAAAGAAACTTGAAAATTCAATTACCTGGAGAGACCTAATAAATTTAAACGATCGATTAGCAAACAGCGGAAGGCCTTTCTATGTTTTTCAGGCTGATGATTTTGAAGGATTGATTTGTAATTATTGTGAACTTCTAAAAAATCAAAATAAATCTATAGTCACAAATGATTCCTTGTATGTTGTTACTCCTGAAGCGAAAAAATCATTACAGCTTCTTGTTGATTTGGTTAATAAATATAAGGCTTCACCTAAAGAAGTTTTACAATTTAAAGAGAACGACAGTTACAGTTTTTTCATGGAACATAATGGAATTTTCTTGAGGGGCTGGTCAAGTTTTTTAAATCTTCATAAATCTTTATATGATGATACAGAAGCGTATGAAAATCTAGGCATTGCACCAACGCCTCATTTTGCAGGCACGGAAAAAAGTTCTGTATTCGGCGGTTGGAATTTAATGATTTCGAAATTTTCACAAAATATTCCGGAAGCTATTACTTTTGTTAAATATTTAATTAGTGAAGAAGCTCAAAAAATTATGTATGAAGAAGGCGGATATCTTCCAATCAACACAAAAATATATGCAGATACAGGATACGTAAACCAATTTCCCAATTTAAAGTTTTATCAAAAAATGCTTACACAAGGGTTTCATCGGCCATTTTTAAAAAATTATACTAATATTTCCGACATACTTTCATACTATCTCCATCTAGCAATTAAAGAAGAACTTAGTGTTGATGAGGCATTGTCAAGAGCGACCGAAAAAGCAAATACACAAACTATTTTGATTAAGTAAAAAAAATTAAAGTTATGAGCAAGAAAAAAATTTTTGAAAAGGTTAAAGAGTACCATTTCCAGTTTCGGCATTTAACTGTTTTGTTTGTGATAATATTTTCATTTCAGTTATTGGTGTCTCTCATTAACAAATCTTCAATTAAAAGTTTTTTAGATAACACGCAAAATTGGTATCAAAAAGATTCAGCTGAGAAGTTAGCAAACTTAACTACGACTTCCATTGAACTGATACTGGAATCACTTAACCCTAAACGAGAAGTTACAGAAGAAGAATCACAAAGAATTATTCAATCATTCAATATTATTTTTAGTCAGCAGGTTTTGCAGCATAATATTAATGAAATGTGCATACTTATAAAAAGAGATAATAAAATTTATGCAATTGACGAAGGAAAAGATTTGTACAGATTTTTATTTTCAAATTCATATAAATATGCAGCCAATCAATCCGCACATATTGATGCTGTTGATATGTATAAAAATCTAGAATATCAAATAAGTTCAACGGAACAAATTCACAGCGTTGTAACAGCAAAAAATACTTTCAACACATTTGTCCCTTTCGTTTTAAGAGGGGAATATATAGGCGCAGTTTACATAAAAAATACTCCGGATTTTACTTTTTTAACTAGTCAAATAGTTTCCAATTATGATGAAACTTCGGTTATATATTTATCATTAATTTCTCTCGGTTTGCTGGCAATGTATTTTATTTCTTCATACACTGTTAGAGAAAGAGATGAAGCTCAAAAGCTCTTATTTGCCGAGCATGAAAATAATCTAAAAAAGAAAATTAATTATGATAAAGAATTAGTCTTTACGAAAAGAATTTATCATACACATCACAAAGCCGAAAAAGTGATGGGTTTTATTAAAGGCGATTTGCAATTGCTCTCTGCAGAAAACATAAATGAAATAAAATATAAGGTAACTAAATATGCCAATTTTATTTCCAGAGTAATTTATGATATGAAATGGTATGATCCCCCGATTCAAACCATCAGAAACATGATTTATAATACCAATATAAATGAGCTTATCATGTTTTTGGTAAACAACATTTTTTTGAGAACTTCTAAGAAAAGCGGATCGTATGAAATAAGGCTTGATCTCGATGAATATTTGCCGATAGTTCATATAAACGAGTTTGTGGTTTGGGAAATACTTGAACCATTAATTCAAAACTCTATTGAGCATGGGCGAAAATTTAAACTTATAATCACCATTAGAACAAAATATTTTGCAGAAAAAAATGAATCAGTCATTACCATAATTGATAACGGACAGGGAATAGCAAAGGAATTTTTGGTTGAAAATGAATTCGGTTTGAAAAAACTATTTCCAGGAAAATGTTACTTCAAAAAGTTCAGAAATTCAAAATTCAGGTTACGGCTGCTATATTGCCTATGAAATTTGCAAAAGATGCGGCTGGCAGATTGATGCCGGAAATCTGGATGAAGGCGGATCTATATTTAATATTACAATAAAACATCAATAAGAAAGTTATAATGTACAACACAATTCAAGTATTATTAATTGAAGATGAAGAATTTGACGTTAACCGTGTTTTAAAAACTGTACAGCCTTTTTCGGACAGAATAAATATTGCGGAAATTTGTTCGGATGGGAACGCCGCTTTAAAGATTTTAGAGAAAGCTAAAAATAAATTTAAGTTCGATATCGTTATAATGGACTTTCAAATTGCCGGCGGGATTATGGGAGAAAATCTTATCCAAGAAATCAAAGCGATTGATTCTTCAATTCAAATAATTGTAATTACTAAAATGACAATTAACATTACCGATTTTAATTTCGCTAATAAATTAATTAAAGCCGGTGCATATTGGTACTGCACAAAATATCCTGGAGATATTGAAGATTATATTTATCAGCCTACTGATTTTATTATAAGTGTTTTTAATGCTTATGAAAAATGCATAATGGAAAGAGATAAGCTCAGGTCAAATCAAAAGCTGATTAAAAATGTGGAAGACATTTTGAACCAGAGAAAAATGGTGGGCGAATCTCCTGTAATGATGAATTTAAAAGAAAATATAAAGAAATATTCTCAAAGCAATATTAATATTTTGATTAGAGGTGCTTCCGGAACCGGAAAAGAATTAGTTGCTTACAATATTCATTATCAAGGTCCCAGAAAGTTAGAAAATTTTGTTCCTATAAATTGCGGCAGTCTTCCGCACGATTTGGTTGAAAGTGAACTATTTGGATATGAGAAAGGTGCTTTTACGGGAGCCGATAAAAAGAAGCTTGGCCTATTTGAAATTGCTGATAATGGAACAATTTTTCTTGATGAAATAACCGAGCTGCCTCTATCGGCGCAGGTAAAATTATTAAGGGTAATACAAGAAGGTGAAGTTGAAAAAATCGGGAGAACAGAAAAAATTAAAGTTAATGTAAGAGTGCTTGCGGCGACAAATAAAAATATTGAAGATGAGGTGAAGGCAAAAAGGTTTAGAGAGGATCTTTATTATAGACTAAATGTGGTTCCGATAATAGTTAATGAATTAATTGATAGAAAAACTGATATACCAATTTTAATAGAGCATTTCATGTCGATATACAGCATTGATATGGGGAAGGAGAAACCCATTTTCACTCCTGATGCAATGAAGTTTTTGGTTAATTATAGATGGCCAGGTAACGTGAGAGAATTAAAAAATATTGTGCAGAGATTATTATTTACAGGTGAAAGCACCATAACGCTTTCAATTGCAGAATTTGCCGTCGGAATTTTAGATCATATTAGAGACGATAGGGGATTGGAAGTAATGTTTGAAGAAAATGAAGTTCCTTTAAATCAAATGGAAAAAATGGTAAGAGAAAAATATTTCCGTTATATACGAAACAAAACTTCTTCGGATACCGAAGCAGCAAAAAAATTGGGATTAGCGCCTTCAAATTATTATAGAATGGCGAAGGAACTGGGTTTAAAATAACACACTGCAAAATTACAAGATTAAAAATTGCAATATTAATTTCATAAACTTAAACTTAAACAGTATTTTCATTTTAACTTCGGTAATTTGCTTGTCTTCAAAAAAAGAAGCAGTTGATTTCTTTTTGAGATAACTTCATTGTGAGATAAATCTGAATGAATAAATATTAATCTATTATCTTTTAAATCTTCAGGTATTAATTCTTTTTCTTCGGTTTTAAAATATGAACTTCCCCAAGCGTCTAAATCTTGCATCAGACTTTCAGATTCGTTTTTTGTGCCTCCGCTGTCCGTATAAATATCGATGAATCTTCCATTATTATTTTCAATCCAGTGAGAAAATTTTTCTGTTTGGCCGTAGAGAGCATCAAATAAAATTACATCGGAAATATTTTGTGTTAACCCGCCCCGCATAATACAGTAGGAGATTACCCTGTAAGCACCGCTGTGACCTGCTAAAATTATATTTCCAATTTTAGGAGAATTTAGTTTTTTATGATTTATCAAGAAATTCGAAACGTCGTTAATTAAATTTTTTAATCCATCCTTTTTTTCCAACTTGCCACCGTATGAATCAGGCGAGTTCTTTGGGCCTTCGGGAAATACAAAAATGGCATTTATATTACTTTTTGAAAATTGTTCAATCAAATTAAACTGGGAACATGCACTATCAATATTATTATTCCACCCATGAAAATAAACAACCATATTTGTTGAATCAGTTTGTTTAAACCCATTGGGAATAAAAATCGCGACGCTGCTGTCATTATAATGATCTTGAAAAGAAAAAATTTTATCCGCGTACGAGTGGCCATTCGTTCTACCGCTGTCGGGAAAGGGTGCTGATGAAAACTGCGGGACAAACAATTGTCCAAGATGGCTGTATCTTTCAGTAAGTGACTGTGAAAAAAACATGTTTGTTTGCAAAATGAAAAAGATTAAAAATAAGATGGAATTGTATTTCAATTTTCTCTGCATAGTTAGTTCTCAAGTTTTGTTTATGCCACTAAGTTATAAATATTAATTGAAAAATTACTTTGTTTTAATTATCAATTAAAAAAATCAATTTTAGTAATCTGATTATTAAAATAATAATTTTGATTTATTAGGTTAATAAAACATTTTCCGCATTCATGCAAAAATGATTTTTATTTAGAAGAAATTCTAATAAAAAATTGTTACCACAATTTGGCACTTCAATTGTCCACTTACATTGTTTTCTGAACTTATTATCAATCGACAATAATTGCTAAAGCTTAAATATTTACAAATTTGAGATTTTATGAAGAAAAATTTACTATTTTTTATATTTCAACCACTAATTCCTGATTCTCAAAAGTTATATTTACAATTCGCATCACTTGAAAATGCTCTCAAGCTTGAGAAAATAAGAGGAATCTCCAATTCTTCTCTAAATCAAATTACTGTCTCTGCAATACAAAAACAAAATAGCAAAATTATAAATCCTAAAGAACCGGCAGGAAAGAACAAGTTATTCTTCGCGACGAAGTTCGCTCAGATTTTTTATTAAATCAATAAATGAAAATTATTATTTCAATAAAAGTAATAATAAAAGGGTTTGTCAAAGAAAATAAAATAGAATTTTTTTGAATTAAAAGTTGATGGCATTGTTTGTGCCATTCATACGCTGTTAATTTTCGAAAGTTAAAAATTGTTCGATAATTTTTCATTAATAGACGGTCTAATTTTAATCTTATACTTAATAGTAATATTGAGCGTAGGGTTCTATTCTTCAAGAAAAAAAGAGAAAAATTTTTCGGATTATTTCCTTTCAGGTAAAAATGTGGGGTGGTTTGCGATTGGGTTATCGATTTTTGCCACAAATATTTCAAGTGAACATTTTATTGGATTAGCAGGATCCGGTGCAACAAGAGGGCTAGCGGTTGCTCAATTTGAGTTGATGGCAATATTTATTCTGATTTTGCTTGGATGGTTTATAGCGCCGATATATTTAAAATCTGGGGCTGCAACAATCCCCGAAATAATCGAAAAAAGATTTGATGAACGAAGCCGAAAATTTTTATCAGGACTGTCAATTGCCATATATATATTAACCAAGATTACTGTAACTCTCTTAGCTGGTGGAATTTTGTTTTATAAAATTTTTGGACTCAGCATTTATACTTCTGCGATAATAATAGTTTTAATTACCGGAGTTTATAGTGTTATTGGCGGGGCAACTGCTGTAGTTAAAACTCAAGTAATACAAGCCATATTGTTGATAGTTGGTGCAGTGACACTTACAATTTTTGGCTTATATGAAGTTGGGGGATATTCAGGACTGCACTCTAAATTACCAGCCGAATATTTTACAATGTTTAAACCAGCTTCAGATCCTGATTTCCCATGGACGGGAATTATTTTTGGAGCTCCTATAATTGCTTTCTGGTATTGGTGTACAGATCAATATATAGTTCAGAGATTACTCGGCGCTAAATCAATTGAAGAAGCTCGACGTGGGTCTTTGTTTGCTGCTCTCTTAAAAATTTTACCATTGTTTATCCTGGTGCTTCCAGGATTAATTGCCATTGCATTGTTTCCAGGAATAGTTGGTGATGAGGCATATCCCGTTCTTTTGGCAAGTGACATTTTACCTATAGGAATTAAAGGACTGGTTGTCGCTGGATTACTTTCAGCTATTATGTCATCTTTATCCGGAGTTTTTAATACTACTTCAACTCTTTTTGTAAACGACTTCTATCTTCCAAGTCATAAATTAGCAAGTGATAGAAAATTAGTTTTGATCGGACGTTTATCAACAACTGTAATTGTTATTACGGCAATTCTTTGTGTTCCACTTGTAAAAATTATTAGCACACAAATGTATTTATTTCTTCAAAGTGTACAAGGTTTTATTAGTCCTCCTATAACAGCTGTATTTATTTTCGGATTATTGTTTAAAAAGATCAATAGTAAGGCAGCTTTTTGGACGTTAATTATTGGTGAAATGATCGGACTAACGAGGCTGCTCTCTGATCTGCTCGTTAATATCGGCTATACAACAAATAGTTTTTTGATTTCATATTCGAATATAAATTTTTTGCATTTTGCAATTTTTCTATTTGTTATAAGTTCTGTTTTGTTGTTTTCAATTAGTTACTCAACTCAAGAAGGAAGATCTCCAAAAATTAGTGGACTGCAATATTCATTAAAGGAAAGCTTTTCTGAATTTATGATTGCCTTTCCTGCATTTAATAGAATACAGTCATATAGAACCAATTTATTAATGTCTGGATTTATACTTCTCTTAATATTTGGAGTGTGGAGTTTGTGGAGTTGAAATCGCTTAATTCATTTTTAATTAAATAACTTAAATCGGTTGAAGTATGAGAGATAAAATAGTAGGCCGGTTTAATTCTTTATCAAACTAACATGAGAGGAAAATCATGAAAAAAATTCTGTTACCAGTATTTTTGCTGCTGTTCTCTTTACCATTTGTTGCCTTCGGACAATTGATCGAGAGTTTTGACAATAGCACATCTGACTCGCTTTGGCAGACTAATTTTGAATCTGCTCCAAGTTCAATGGATGTCAGCAATAATACTACAGATAAAGTCGAGGGTTCAGCATCATTATACGTTGATGCAAAAATTGCTTCGTTAAACGATTGGGGAAGTTATGATCAATATATTTATGCCCTTCCTGATGGGGCAACTCCTTTAGATTGGTCAATTAGTGATACTTTAAGCATCTGGGTTAAAGTTATGAGCCAGGTAGCTCATCCTGAATATATGGTTTTCAGAATCCAAATAGGCGATAAGACTACAGCTGATGATCCAATGGAACAATATATTTATGAAAATTTAACAATCCTTGATAATGTTCATGATTGGGTTCAATTAAAAGTGCCGTTAAAAGAAATTGAATCCGATGGAACGTACATTCCTGATAGTACTGGTTTTGTTATTGCTCCTAATAGCTGGGGTGGATTTACATACAACGATCGTAAATTAAACCTGGATAAAATTGTTCAATTTCAGTTAGGAATTATTGTTTCTGGTTATACCGCAGGCACACATCTTCCTGCAGATTCAATCCAATGTGCTTTTGACGGATTTGAAAGAACCGGCAGTAGGGCAATTCCTGCAATTATATTTAACGGTGTGGCAGTTCCCAGTGGTTTAGGTCAATTCGATTGGGGCGGCTCATCACTTGAATTAATAGAAAAAGCTGGTGTTAACCCTGTAACTAATGCATTAAAATGGACATTGGGAGATGCTTGGTCTGGTTCCGGCTGGAATATCGATCCTGCATTTAATCTAGCTGGAGCTTGGCAGCAAGATAGTATTAGTTTCGATATGAAAGCTGAAAGTGGTGTTCTTGATACTAGACTACAGTTTGAAGATGGTGCAGCAAAAATGGGAATTAAATTTTCGCCTATCGATGATAACGCATGGCATCATTATTCATACGCATTAAAAGATTTTGTTCCTCAAGATGGAACAAGCGGGTTTGATTCCTCCAAAGTTACAGTATTTCAAATCTTAGCTGAGGGTACAGCTGTTAGTGGTAAAGTTTTATATTTAGATAACATTTGGACCGGAAAACCAGAGTTTGATGTTATTGCACCAGTTGCTGTTGAAAATGCAAGTGTTGTGGCTGGATCATTCACTAATTTAGTTACATGGACAGATGTCCCTGGTGAATCCGGTGAAAAGTATACTGTATATGCAAGCAAAAGTCCGATTAGTGATATTGAAGCTCCGGGCGTTGATGTTGTTGCGTTGAATGTTGCAGAAGATGTTCAAGCTGCAGACCATGTCTTGATAGCTCCTGCGACTAACCAAGATGTTACCTATTATTACGCCGTGAAATGTATAGACAAAGCCGGCAATCCAGGCCCGATTGCGTCTGCTGGACAGGTTACAAATACAGCTCAAGGTGTAGCAGTTATAAATTGGGGAGCTCCAACAAATTTTGCAGCTGATGGAGATTTGTCTGACTGGGCAGGTATCAAACCATTCCGTATGTTCCCAAGTGATGGCAGCGGAACTATAGTTACCAATACCATTATTTCCGGTGACGACGATCTTTCTGTAAATGCATACCTTGCAATGACTAGCGATTATTTATATGTAGCTTTTGATGTTAATGATGATATTATTAGTCCTGATATTTCTGAAAGTTCATGGTTAAATGATTGTTGTGATTTGTTTTTTGGGTTGTATGAATATCAGGGCAAAACTCATGTTGGTTATAAGAGAGAGGTAACCCCCGATTACCATATGAGATTTTTGAAAAGTAAATTAATCTATGATAATCCTGGTGCAGATAGTTTGCTTGTCCCGGGTGAGGACTATTACTGGGATGAAAAATTCCCTTCCGGTTATGTTGTAGAAGCTAAAATTTCTTTCCAGGATATAGCTAAAAAGAAGAGATCCGCATCAGCTGATCCAATATTTGTAGCCAAAGAGGGAATGGAAATACCGATCGACTTTGAAATAAGCGATGCTGATAATGCCGAAAGAGAAGGCCAGCTGGATTATTCAAAGGATGCTGATGGAAATTCATATCAAGATGTTACTAAATGGGCTGCTACTTTTATTGGCGACAATGCAGTTGGAGTAAATGATAATCCGGCAATTGTTAACACATTCAATTTGGAACAGAATTATCCTAATCCATTTAACCCAACCACTCAGATTAAGTATTCTATTGCAAAAGCCGGTTTAGTTAACATTAAAGTCTATGATGTACTTGGACGTCAGGTTGCAGAATTAATAAATCACAACCAAAACGTCGGTGAATATACAGTAAACTTTAATGCAAGCAATTTAACTTCTGGCGTCTATCTATATAAAATAGAAAGCGGATCATTTACCGCAACAAAGAAAATGATGCTTCTTAAATAATTCATAAAGAAATGGGGCAGTCTTTATTAAGACTGCCCTATGCTTTTGGCTCAAGTACATGAAATATAGTAATTAATGTAATGGTTTAATTTTTTTACAATGAAATTTCAAAATAACATCTGGCAAGTCTTATGAACAGAATCTTACTTCTAAACAGGATGAAAGACATTAAAAAATTATCACAGCTTCTTTTAATCCTAACTTTATTATTACCTTTAAATATATTGCATGCTGGTACAACTGGTAAAATTTCAGGAAAAATAGTGGATAAAGAAACCGGTGAACCAATATTAGGCGCAAATATTTTGATCGAAGGAACATACTTCGGTGCAGCTGCTGATGTGGATGGATATTTTTATATAAATAATATTCCGCCTGGAAAGTACACAGTTATTGCAAGTGCAGTAGGCTATCATAAAGTAAGGATTGAAAACGTCGCGGTTAAAATTGATTTAACCACATCTTTAGACGTTGAACTTACCTCCGAAGCAATAAATATCGGAGAGATAGTTATACAAGCTAAAGCTCCGTTAATCACAAAAGATTTAACCTCTTCATCTGCTATAGTAACTTCAGAAGATATTAAGATGATGCCGGTTGAAAATTTAAGTCAGGTGATTAATTTACAAGCCGGGGTAGTTGCCGGGCATTTTAGAGGCGGAAGATCAGATGAGGTTGCATACCTTGTTGATGGAGTTCCCATAAATGATGCTTTTAATGGAAGCTCTGCATTAACTGTTGAGAACAATTCAGTTAGGGAACTTGAAGTAATAAGCGGAACATTTAATGCTGAATATGGTAAAGCACTTTCGGGAGTAGTTAATATTGTAACTAAAGATGGATCATCTAGATATGAAGGTTTTGCTTCAGCTTACGCAGGGAATTATTTTACAAATCATAACGACATATTTTATAATCTAAACAAAGTGAATTCCAACGGGCCAAAAGATTTGCAATTCGGTTTCAGCGGCCCAACAAAAATATTGAATAGCTTATCATTTTTCTTAACGGGAAGATATTTTAAAAACCAAGGCTATATGTACGGAAGAAGATTTTATAACACCGGTGACAAAGCCCCGCTAACATTTTCTGAATTCCCGGATTTCTTTATTAGTAGAAATACAGGGGATAGCGCTTATGTAGCAATGAATCCTGAAGAGAGCAAATCTTTCAATGGTAAATTAACATATGGACTTGAGCAGTGGAAAATAAGTTACAGCTTATTTTGGGATGATCATTGGAATAAATATTATAATCATGCGTTCCGATTTGCACCCGATGCAATTAAAAACCATTATAGAACAAACATCAGCAATAATTTACAGATATCATTCTTTCCGACACAAAGTACATACGCAACTTTAAAGTTTGCTTCAAACTTAAATAAATACAAAGGATATTTATATCCGAATGAATATGATTCACGATATGTTGACCCTAATATTTCAACGCCGCTAACAAACTACACATTCAATTATGGCGGAAATGAAACTGATAGGTATAATCGGTCGACTACAACAAACATTGCAATTTTTGCTATCGAATCTCAAGTAAGTAAAGAACATAAAATTAAATTAGGGGCCGAGTATACCAATTACAAAATATTTAATGAATCAAAGAGTATTAAAAATCAGACCGAGGGGCAGATTGTAGTTGATTCAACGGGAAATCCAGTACTAGATCAATATGGAGATCCTATTCCAATTTTCACCATTGGTTATACTAACCCGGGAACTTCACAGCATGAAAAATATGAAGTGAAGCCTTATGAGTTTTCTGCATACATCCAGGATAAAATGGAATACGATATAATGATTATAAATGCAGGTGTAAGATTTGATTATTTTGATCCTAATACAACATTGCCTGTTGATATTAGAAATCCATTAAATAATCCAAACTTTCCTGGTGCTAATCAAACTAGAAAAGCAAAATCAGAATCTCAGATAAGTCCTAGATTGGGTGTATCATTTCCAATTACAACCGAAGGAGCTATTCATTTTTCTTACGGACATTTTTTCCAGATACCCACTTTTGAAAATTTATATACAAACAATGCTTATATAGTTGATCAAACCAGTGGTGTGAATAATCTTATCGGCAATCCGGAATTAAAAGCACAAAAAACAGTAAAATATGAGTTGGGTATTCAACAAGTTCTTTTCCCGAATATTTCTTTGGATATGTCCGTATACTATAGTGACATTAGAAATCTATTAGGAACTGAAATCCTAAATACTTATGAAGGCTTTTCTTTTGCAAGATATATAAATAGAGATTACGGCAATGTAAAAGGCTTGGTTGTAACGCTGGAGAAAAGATACTCAGATATGTTTAGTGCAAAAGTAGATTATACATATCAGGTTGCGCAAGGAAATGCTTCTGATCCTAACCAGGTTTTTAATAACAGCCAATCCGATCCACCTGTTGAAACCACAAAAAGATTAGTTCCATTAAATTGGGATCAATCATCTACTCTTAATGTTTCATTAACCGTCGGTGATCCATTAGACTGGACGACAGGTTTGATTTTTAGTTATGGTTCAGGTACACCCTATACCGAAGATACAAGATATACCAGGGGATTACGTTTTGAAAACAACGGTACTAAACCAACATCTGTGAATGTTGATTTAAAAGGAACAAAGAATTTTGATGTATTTGGTTTAACATTTAACACTTATTTACTCATTTACAATTTATTTGATATCAAAAATGAATATGGTGTAAGTGCTTCCACAGGCCGTGCAGGTATTGATTTGCGAGCTGAAGAATATACGAATACACTTTACGGCTTAAATACAAAACATGAATATTTATTAAACCCACAAGACTATTCAGCACCAAGACAGATAAGACTTGGGTTTGGGGTAGGATTTTAATTTAAATGGAGCTTGAAATGAATAGACCGTTAACTTTTTTCATTTTGATATTATTCACGAGTATATCTGTTTTTGCTCAGGTAACTCCTCAAACACAAGCTTTTCGAGATGAACCGCATGGCGATAAGACATTTCGAAAAAAGGGAATTATGAATGGCAATCTTGTACAGACTATTTTTAGAAATGATGGCCAAATCGGAACGTGGAGTTCGGGAGGATATCCTGGCCCCTCAGGCGAATGGCCTAAAGGTACTCAACATAATTATCTTGACGGCTGTACGCCATTAGTTGTTTCTCGAGTCGTTGCTCCTGGTAATAATCAGATAATTCATCCGGTTGAGACGTCTTACAGAGAAGAAGTCGACAGCGATCCGGTCACAGGCCAGCTATGGGTTACCGAGCCGGTTCCAGGCTATGCCGCTGAATCATCGGAAGAACCTGCAATAAGTACAAAGCCTTTTACATGGCCAAATTTCTGGCCAAGAAGTTTGCCTAATATAGATCCTTCTTGGGACGGGTACTGGTTCGGGTATTTTGGACGTGGAGTTCAGAATGCAGATTTCGAAACTTTTTTTGTGATGGATGATTCTCAAGACAAAGAGTTTACTAGGGCGCCATATAAATACTATCCTATTGCAGCCGACTCTGGTAGAGGTGGATTAGGATTAAGAATGGAAATCAGAGGTTTCCAATGGTCACATGTATTAGCGGAAGATATAATATTCTGGCATTATGATATTGTCAATCTTTCCGATGTGGATTATGACTCAACCATGTTTGGATTTTATTGCGACACTGGAGTTGGTAGTTATGACGATGGAGGTGATGATAATGCTTCTTATGATACGAAATTGGATTTAGCCTATGCATTTGATAGTGACGGGCAGGCTCCTCCTAACAATTGGAAAACCGGTTACATTGGATATGCATTTTTGGAAAGTCCAGGAAATGCATTTAATCAAATTGATGATGATGAAGATGGAATTGTTGATGAACGACGTGATGATAATATAGATAATGATGGTGACTGGAAACCATTTGCAGATTTAAATGGAAATGGTGTTTGGGATCCTGACAACAAAGAACCGCTTAACGATGATTTAGGTAAAGACGGTGTTGGACCTTTTGATAGACAATACAACGGTCCTGATGAAGGTGAAGGTGATGGTCAACCAACTCCTGGCGAACCAAATTTTGATGCAACTGATAAAGATGAATCAGATCAAATTGGTTTAACCAGCTTAGCAATAGAAAGATTAGAGAATAAAGGAACAACTGCAATTTGGCCAAAGAATGATGAAGTAATTTGGCAAAAAATGAACCGGGGAAGTTTTGATACTACTATTCAAAAAACTAATATCCAAATACTTTTTGGTTCAGGCCCATTTCCTCTTAAACGAAATTTAAGAGAAAGATTCTCTATTGCCATAGTGTTTGGAAGTGATTATGATGATATGGTTTTTAATAAAGAAACTGTTCAACAGATTTACAATGCAAACTACAACTTCTCACAGCCGCCCTATAAACCTACTTTACATGCAGTTGCCGGAAATAAAAAAGTATTTCTTTACTGGGATAACATTTCAGAATCTTCTTATGACAGATTTTTAGCAAAAAAAGATTTTGAAGGTTACTTAATTTATAGAAGTGAAGAACCTGAATTTAATGATATAAAAGTGATTACGGATTCTAAAGGTGATCAAAAATACTGGAAACCTATTGCGCAATTTGATGTGAAAGATAGTATTAAAGGATCCGATCCCGTTGGTATAAATGGCGCACATTTCTGGATGGGAAACAATTCCGGTTTGCAGCATTCATTCATCGATACTAATGTGGTAAATGGCGCTACTTATTATTATGCCTGCGTGGCTTATGATATGGGTGATCCGCAATACGGAACCTCCGGATTAACACCTACAGAAACAACAAAAATTATTCAGTCTGATGTAGGCGGAAATATAATTTTTGTAGATATAAATTGTGCGGTGATGGTGCCGAATGCACCTGCAGCTGGTTATAAACCGCCTGAAGTTAATGGGGATTTTACAAAAGTTACTGAAGGATTGGGCACGGGGAAATTGGGCATAACTGTCTTAGATGGTTCTTTAATTAAAGATGGAGCTGTTTATAAAGTAAGATTTAATTCAGATGGTGACACATCAAATGTAAAGTATAAAACTACTTCATATTCAATTATCAGGAATTTTAATTCCTCTACAGATACACTTGTTTCCGGAATTGATTCATCTTCATTTGGACCTGATAAATTTAGTCCTCCTTTCGATGGACTTGCCGTATCAGTAACAAACTTTGATTCAGTAAATGTAAATATTGATCAAAGCGGATGGGTAAAAGGTTTCAGTAATTATTTAATGCCTATATCAGCAGACAAAAGCAGTCCTAATAGAGATTTAGCATGGCCTGCTGATTATGAAATTGAATTTTTATCTGATTTTACCAACACAACTCCTTTAAGTAAAATGCCGATTAATTTTAAAGTCACAAATATTACTGATGGTCGCGAAGTTAAAGCGGAAGTTTTTGATAACAACGGAACAAAACAATTTGATGCCGGCGATGATATTGTAATCATAGAATATATTGGAACACAATACAAATTAACCTGGAGAATCGGTTATTCTGAAGATGTAAATGCTCCGTTTTCTGCTCCTCCTGTTGCCGGAGATATTTTTAGAATCACAACTAATAAACCCTTTTTGGAAGGAGATTATTTTACCTTTTCTACCCAATCAAGCAAAGTTGATGTTTCTTCAGCCAAGGACGATTTGGATAAAGTGGATGTTGTCCCTAATCCATATATTTCAGCAGATAAATGGGAAAAGCGGAATGTTAGTCAAACCGGAAGAGGAGAACGAAGAATTGATTTTACAAATTTGCCGACAAATTGCACTGTTCGAATCTATACTGTAGCCGGCGCCTTAGTTAAAACTCTTTATAAAGATTCATCACCAACAAATGGTTCTTTATCATGGAACCTTGTTACTGAAGACGGAATGGATATAGCCTACGGCCTCTATATATATCATGTGGATGCACCGGGCGTTGGTGAGAAAATCGGCAAATTTGCAATAATTAAGTAGAGACGGAGAATTAAAATGAAAAATAAAATATTAACAATTACATTAACGCTATTTTTAACAACGTCTTTATTTTCACAAGATTTTGTTTCCAACGTTTCCAAAAGAGGAACTGTTGCAGCTCCTTTTTTATCAATTGGTCAAGGGACTAGAGCTTCAGGAATGGGAAGTGCGTATGTTGCGATTGCCGACGACCCAAGTGCACTTTATTGGAATCCTGCGGGAATTACAAAACTTCAAGGGGCAGGCCTTTTAGTTGACCATACCCAATGGATTGCAGATTTAAATTATAATTTTCTTGCTTTCACTTATAACTTAGGTGAGCTTGGAACTATAGGTGCAAGTTTTACCACTTCAGACTATGGAGACATGAAGGTTACAACGGTTGACCAGCCCGAAGGAACAGGCGAAACTTTTACTGTGAAGGATGCGGCATTTAGTCTTGCTTGGGCAATTCAATTAACTGACAATTTTGCTATCGGTTTTAATCCAAAATTTGTTTATCAAAATATTTGGAAAATGTCTGCTTCAGCAATTGCACTTGATATGGGCGTTCAATACGTAACACCATTCGATGGAATCGTTCTCGCAATGTCAATATCAAACTTTGGTACAAAAATGCAGCTGCAGGGCAATTCAGCATTAGTGTTATATGATCCTGATCCAAACAGCAGCGGTAATAATGGAAACATACCAGCTTACCTGCAAACTGATACATGGGAATTGCCGTTGAACTTTAGAGTTGGATTAGCTTACGAACCGGTTAAAACAGATATGCATAGAATAACTTTAGGTGTTGATGCACTACATGTTAGTGATAATTATGAAAGTGTAAATGTTGGCGGCGAATATACTTTTAATAATCTTTTAAGTTTACGCGGCGGTTATAAATCTCTATTGTTAACGGATTCAGAAGAGACATTTTCTTTGGGTGCCGGCATTCAGCAGTTACTGCTCGGAAACATTGCTGTTAGATTTGATTATGCTTATCAGGATTTCGGAAGATTATCAAATGTTCAAAAGTTTTCACTCATGGTAACATTTTGAGGATTTATAATTTGTGAATCTTTTAATTGCAGAGAAAAGAAAAGTTCATGAAAGTGATTTCAATAATTTTCTTTTATACAATTTTAATTATTCCAACGATTAATTCTGCAAAGGATTTTAAAGGGGCGGAACTAAGAACAATAGATACTTACTTATATGGAAGGATGGAAGCGAGGTACAAGGCCACAAATAAAGAAGGTACTCTCGCTTCATTCTTTACTTATTTTGACGGCACACCTTCAGACCCATGGGCAACTTCAAAGTGGAATGAAATTGATTTAGAAATACTTGGACGTTACAATAATAGTGTACAATTTAATACTATCACGCCTAGCCAAAGGAATCATGTAAGAGCAAACTTTGTGGATTTTGATCCATCACAAGATTATCATACCTATGCCATTGAATGGACGCCGGATTATGTTGCCTGGTTTATAGATGATGTGGAAGTATACAAACAAACCGGGGATCATGTTTTAACTTTAACTCATGAACAAAAAATTATGATGAATATTTGGAATCCGGCTGCTGAAGATTGGATAGGCAAATGGAATCCAAAGATACTTCCGGCATTTGCATTTTATGATTGGGTTAGCTATTACTCTTACACCCCAGGCTCGGGAAACTATGGAACCTCAAACAATTTCAGCCTTCAATGGAAAGACGAATTTAATTTTTTTGACACAAGCAGATGGCAAAAAGCAACTCACACTTTTGGAGGAAACAATTGTGACTTTATTCCTGAAAATTGTGTATTTAAAGATGGAAAGATGATTTTATGTTTAACTGATGCCGCTAATATAGGTTTTGTTGATAAACAGGTTCCCGTTGTTTTGTGGGCAAGAGCTGATGAACAAAAAGTTATAGTAAAATTTTCCGAAGCTGTTGACAAAGCTAATGCAGAAGTAAAATCAAATTATATAATTCAAAATGTCACCGTTAACAGCGCTTCTCTGCTTGGCGATAATGAAACTGTCGAACTTCGAGTATCGGGAATTAATTTATCTCAAAGCTACAATTTGATAGTGTTAAATATAAAAGACACTGCAGCAATCCCTAATAAAATGCCAACAAGTTCTATCGCTATAACAAATTCAAAACAAAAATCATTTCCAATTAAAATTAATGTCGGAGGTAAAACAGCGCAAGGGTTTTTAGCAGATCAGCTTTGGGATGAAACAACTGAGTATGGATATACGGAAGGGACAGCTTCAGAATATCCATCTACTTTTCAAATAAATGAAACAGAGTTAGATTCGATTTACAGAAGCAATAGATATGGTTTGGTGAGTTATAGAATTAGAGTTCCAAACGGTAAATATGATGTTAAGCTGATGTTTGCTGAAGAATATTTCTCTTCCGGGGATCAAAGAGTTTTTGATGTTTATGTAGAAGGTATTTTGGCACGAAACAATTTTGATATTTATGCAAATGCAAATATAAATACTGCTTACGATATCGATGTAAATGATGTGAAAGTGGAAGATGAAATTTTGGAAATAAATTTATGTGCTGAAATAGATAATCCGCAACTAAATGGCATTGTAATAGAAGATGTTTCAACAGGATTAAATGATAAAATTGAAAATAAGCCGGGCAATTTTTATGTAGAACAAAATTATCCTAATCCTTTTAACGGAAGTACTACAATTAATTATTACAACGATAAAACACAGGAAATAAATTTTTTTATTTATGATATTCTTGGCAGACAAATTTACTATAAAGACTTGGGTTTGCAGGCGAAAGGATATAAGGAATTTATGTGGAATTCGGAAAGCAGCAATGATCGTACATTCAGCTCCGGGGTTTATTTTTATTCTATTGTGGGAGATGAATCTTATTCTATGAAGAAATTGATATTATTGAAGTAATAAAAAAAACAAGCAACTTTTTTTTAATAAATAGATGAACTAAAAATGATTAAATATACTTTCATATTTTTTATTGGAACTCTTATAATAGTTTTAGGATGCAAAAATAATTCTACAGAGCCGTCAAACAAGGAAGATACAAGCAACTGGAATTTAATTTGGTCTGATGAATTTGATTATTCCGGATTACCTGATTCAACTAAATGGGGATACGATGTAGGCGGAAGCGGCTGGGGTAACAATGAGCTGCAATATTATACTCTTAAAAGAGATAGCAATGCGAGGGTTGAAAAAGGAAATTTAGTTATCGAAGCAAGAAAGGAAGTGGTGGGCAGTAACTATTATACATCAGCAAGATTAATCAGTCAACTTGCAGGTAACTGGACATACGGGAGAATTGAAGTTCGCGCTAAACTTCCGCGGGGCAAAGGTACATGGCCCGCTATCTGGATGCTGCCTTCTAATTGGACTTACGGAAATGGCGGCTGGCCGGATAACGGTGAAATTGATATTATGGAACATGTGGGGTATGATCCAGGAGTTATTCATGGTTCCATTCATACGAATAAATATTATTGGAGAATCAATACACAAAAAACTAAAACGATTAAAATACCAGATGTTCAGGATGAATTTCATATTTATGCCTTGGAATGGTACGCTGATTCTTTAAGCATCTTCATTGATTCCTTAAAATATTTTACTTTTAATAATGAGCATACAGGCTGGGAAGTTTGGCCATTCAATAAAAATTTTCATCTGATTTTGAACATTGCTATTGGCGGTGATTGGGGAGGAGCTCAAGGAGTTGATAATAGTATATTCCCACAGCAAATGTTAGTTGATTATGTACGCGTTTATAAACAGAAAGATTAAAACTCTAGCATAGAGTAACAATAAAACAGTCCTTTAGCAACAAACCCAATTCCTCAAAAGAATTGGGTTTGTTTATAAATAATAAATTATATAAAAACTTCTATTGTAACATTAAAAAAAAAGCCGCTAATTAAAGCGGCCTTAAGAAAAAGAGGGGGAGAGTATTTATACTCTCCGTCAATTCATCTCTGAATTTTAATCAAATGAAATAATTATTTAATCACCATCATTTTTCTTGTTGAGGTAAAGCTGCCTGCTTGCAGCGTATAAATATAAGTTCCGCTTGCCAAATTGATGGCGTTAAAATTAATTTCATGTGTGCCCGAAGTAATTTTACCATTCAATAATGAAGCAACTTTTTCACCAACTATATTATAAATTGATAAACTTACAAATTCATCTGTTGGGATTGAGAATTTAATAGTTGTACTTGGATTAAATGGATTCGGATAATTTTGTTCTAAAGCAAATTTATTCGGCAAAGATATTTCAGCAATTGCTTCAGAAGATAATTCAAAAGAACCATTGAAATCTAATTGCTTCAATCTATATGAATAAGTTCCCGGATTGAGACTCTTATCTTGATAAGTATAAAGCGATTTTGAAGTTGTAGTTCCATGGCCTTTAACAAATGCGACTTCTTTGAAAGAACCATTCCTATCTTTACGTTCGATTACAAAGCCGCTATTATTTATTTCTGTTGCGGTAGTCCAATTAAGTGAAACATTATTATCTGTTACATTAGCTGCAAATGATTCAAGTTCAACAGGTAGCTGAGTTGCTGCATTGGCAAGCCAGTCTAACGAACCTGAAATTAATTGTTTACAATATGGATTAACATTCGAAATTACTTCTCTAAACTCAAATGGATAATAAATTAAATTATATGTGGAACCATCAAATGCTACTCCTCCAACAGTGTCTGATTGAGCTCTTACTTGAGCAAACATATAAGCTGGAACAGCTCCAAATTTAGTTCCAATTGCATCCGGATATTCAGAATTAATTGAATCGCGTAAGCCATTATTTACATCTTGTCCAACCAAACCATAGTTACTGAATAAGGTGCTTACATCATCATCAAAAAATTTAGCGTGTAGGTAATAAGAATAAAATGTAGTATCGTAATAAGGCTGGCCTGTTCTTCCATGATTAAATCCAATATCATCGCCGGCTATCAAAAAAGATTTTTGGTCTATAGTCGTTCCTGAAGTCAGGAAATCAATAATAGCAGTCCTTTCGGCTGAAGGAATATCTCCTTCTTCACACCATATTACAGTCGTCCATGGAATAAGATTAGGAGTGGCAGAATTTCTATCTAAAGAATCGAAGGGAATACTTAAAGAATTTAAAGCATTAAAAACAGCATTCTTATTTTCAACTTCTTGTTCACTCGAATTGTCATAAACAACTACTAAGCTGTTGGCGGTTAAAGTAACATTAAAGTTTGCAGATATACTGTCATTTACAGAATATAAATCACCAACAGCTGCAGCTTTGGCAGTTATTGCATATGTTCCATTTAGTGAAAATGATGCTACTCCAAAATCTATAGTATCGACTTTACCGGCTGCCGTATTGCTGAAGGAAACACTATCATAAAATACTTGTGTTGAATTAGGATCTAAAATCCTCGCATAATATTTCCCGGACATTGCATTTAAACCTTGATTTGTGAAAACGGCTTTTACAGAAACATTGGCGGAATTGATAACACCGCTTGGGGAAAGAATTGAGGTTGTTTCCATATCATAATCGGAAGTACTTCCAACCTTAACATTATCAATAAAAAAATCGATATCACTTCCGTTCGATTGTTTTGAAACTGCATAAAATGCGAAAGAAACATTCTTTTCAGAACCAATCGAAGTTAGGTCAACTTCTTCATTTTGGCCGGAAGCAGAAATAAAATCTCCACCAGTATAAACCTTTAATATTTGTGAGTAACTCCAGGTAAATCCGCCATCAAGTGAATATGCTACAAAAACAGAATCGTCGTCGGTATCTAAGCTGCCTTGCGCATTGCTATTGAAGTTTGTTAAAGCAGCATCAAAAGATAATTTCTTGACAGATGCCGTGCTCAAATCCATTTCAGGTGTAATAGCCCAGCAAATTCTACCGCCTCCATAAATATTAACCGCTATCGAAATTTGATTGGGACCTTCTGTAACATTCCCAAAATTCTTACCTTTCCACCCGGATTGATATTCAAAATCATCTAACGTAGGAAATTCGCCTTGTCCAAAAACCCAACCTGCTGGCGGCAAATCTTGTCCATCAGTCATTTCATTGAAATTTTCATCTAATAAATATTGCGAATATCCTGAACTGCTTAACAATAATAACATGATTGATAAGACAACGAATGTATAAATCTTTTTCAAGATTTCCTCCCTATAGCTAATAAAAAAAATAAGTCTTTTAAACTGTATTGGTAATTATGTATAAATTGGTTTTTACAAGAATTATCAGAGTTTGAAAGTTCTTCAATAATCGAGCCTTTTTGATGGTATAATTTTCTATTTTATTTTAATTGATATTATTTAATTTTAGGTAATTATGACGTTTATTGTGGTAATTTTGATTTTAATTTTTCTGTGGATAATATCAGTTAATACTAATACTTTTCAGTTTAAGGAGATTGTTTCCTGTAAAAAATGATTCAATGAGTAAATCCTTCCTGAAAACTCAAATTCAAATTTCAATTATTGTTGCAGCACGGAATGAAATGAATAAAATTGAAGAATTAATTTCCTCACTATGTAAAATAGATTATACTCGAAATAATTTTGAAGTAATTTTAGTTGATGATCACTCATCTGATAATACCTTTCAAATTATAAAAAATGCAATAAATGGAATCGATAATTTTAAACTCTATCAAAATGAAAACGACAAATCTCTCGCAAAAAAGGGGGCACTTTCTTTTGGAATTTCTAAAGCAAGATTTCCATTCATTATGATTACGGATGCTGATTGCAAACCGGAAACTGAATGGGTAAAATCTTTCTCTGAAAAATTTTCCGATGGATTCGATTTTGTATTTGGGATTGCGCCATTTTATCCAACTAAATCTTTTGTTAACAGATTGGCTGTTTTCGAGAATTTAAAATCTTCTATTCTGACATTTGCATTAGCAAATTTAGGATTTCCATACTCAGCAGCTGCAAGAAGTTTTGGATTTAGCAAAAATGCATTTGAAAAAGTTAAAGGTTATGAAAATACTTATGAAACATTAAGCGGCGATGATGATTTACTCTTAAGAGAAGCGGTTATAAATAAAATGAAAATTGGATTAGTTACAGATGAAAAAGCTTTTGTTTTTTCATCAACCAAAGAAACTTTTAAGGATTACTTTTCTCAAAAAGTCAGGCATACAAAAACCTCAATGCATTATCTCCTAACTCAAAAACTAATTTTAGGTTTTTGGCATTTACTAAATTTAATAATGTTAGTTTCACCCATTTTGATATTTGTAAATATACTTTTTATAATTCCTTTTCTCATCAAAATTTTAAGCGATGAAATTATAATTTTATTATATCAAAAAAAGTTTGGATACAAATTTAAAAGCAGTCAAATTTTTGCCATGCAGATTATTTATGAAATAATGATTGTAATAAACTTCATTAGTGCTCTCTTTCGAAAAGATAAATGGAAGTAATTAAGTCAGATGTCAAAAATCAAAGGTCAAAATCTTTTTTGAAGTTAGATATACTTGAACAAGATCAGATGCGAAACGAATCTCAAAATTCGTTAGAATCAAAGATATGGTTAGATAAATCTCATCCGAATTTTTCTAGATGGAAAAGGGGAAGGGAATTAGCAGAACAGCGCGGAGAGCTTGTTTTAAGAATCATTGAAAGATATTCAAGCTGTGAGAATTTGAAAGTACTTGATTTGGGTTCGGGACTAGGCGGGACATCTAAAATATTTTCCGATAAAAATTTTGTAGTTAGTTATGACCTTGATCGTTTTCGTCTTGCAAAACAAAAAGAAATTAAAACTGATTATTCTTTAGTAAATGGAGACGCTTTAAGTTTACCTTTCAAAAAAAATACTTTTGATATAATGATATTGCAGGATGTAATCGAACATCTTCCTACAATTAATGAATTACCTAAAATCTTATTTGATATTTTAAAAGAAGATGGAATAATTTTTATAAGTACACCTAATAAGTTCTCATTTATTAATATTATTGCCGATCCTCATTGGGGACTTCCAATAGTTTCATTGTTAAGCCGAAAGAATATTAAAAAATATTTTTTAAAATATTTTAGGAACCAAGAATTAAATAGAAATGATATCGCGCAGCTCTTTTCATTACAAAATATTCAAAACCACTTTGGAATTAATTTCAAGTTAAAACTAAATACAAAGTTGGTTACGCATAATTTATTGGCTGGGCATAAAGGAATTATTTGGAGCAGCTTTCATCTTCGCTTATTGAAATTAGTTTTATTTACTAAATTAGATAAGCTGATAGTTAAATTGTGCAATGATAACTTTGACTTTTTAAATAAATACATCACGCCAACATTTTATTTAATCTTGACGAAAAAAGTTTAAATTAAGAATCATTATTTTATATTTGATTTAAGAATCAATTCATATATTTTTATGTCATTAAAAAATTGAGATGAATGGACAATAAAACACTTGCACTAAAAGCTGTTGAGGCAAAATCAAAAGCACTTCCTACATATTCAAATTTTCATGTCGGGGCGGCACTTCTAACAGAAAATGGCAAAGTATATTTAGGCGGAAATATTGAAACAAGCTCATACAGCCTAACAATATGTGCTGAACGAACTGCATTATTTAAAGCAGTATCTGAAGGAGAAAGAAAATTTAGATCAATAGCAATTGCCAGCGATGATGAAAATTATTGTCCTCCATGCGGAGCGTGCAGGCAAGTCATTAGTGATTTATGCGGAGATATAGATATTATAATGATTAATAAAAATGAAGAATTAAAAGTTTTAAAAATTTCTGAGCTGCTGCCGTTCGCATTTGGCGATGACAATTTAAAGTAACAACAATATTTTTATAAGTAATTTCAAACTATGGAACCAACCTTGCATTCAATTCCAAAAGAAACCGGATGGATCGAAGTAATAACCGGCTGTATGTTTAGCGGAAAAACTGAAGAGTTAATCCGGCGTTTAAAGCGTGCTCAAATTGCAAAGCAGACCGTTAAAATTTTTAAACCTAAAATTGACAACCGATTTTCAGAAACTGCCATTGTATCGCACAATGAGCAGCAGCTTCCTTCGATGATGATTGATGAAGCAATTGAAATTTATTCTCAATCAAAAGATGCGCAAGTTATTGGAATTGATGAAGCACAATTTTTTTCTAAGGAACTTGTAACAATTTGTAACAAACTCGCTAACGAAGGCAAAAGAGTTATCGTTGCCGGCCTTGATCAGGATTATAAAGGTGTGCCTTTCGAGCCTATACCTCAATTATTGGCGGTTGCGGAATATATAACCAAATCATTGGCAATATGCGTTGAATGCGGTAACCCGGCTGATAGAACACAACGTAAAACTCATTCTTCCGAAAGAGTGATTGTAGGAGCTTCAGACATTTACGAAGCCCGCTGCCGAAAATGTCATTACTTACCTGATGAAAACTGAAGGATAAATCATGGATTTTATAGCATTGTTAAGGGGAATACTTGGAATATTTTTAATTTTGGGAATTGCCTTTCTTTTATCAAACAACAAAAAAAATATTAATTGGCGGCTAGTTGGAGGAGGATTTTTACTTCAAATAATATTCGCAGTATTAATTATTAAAGGTGAATATCTTCGCGGTTTCTTTGCTCCTTTTGGATGGCCTAAAGATTTTTTTAGCTGGGTTAGCGGCGGATTCGTTCTTGTTTTAAATTTTACAAATGAAGGAGCTAATTTTGTATTTGGTGCTCTTTCCTTAAGTCCGGGAACTGATGGCAGCCTTGGAATGTTTTTCGCTTTTCAAGTTCTTCCAACAATAATATTTTTTGCCAGCTTAATGGGAATATTATATTATCTTGGTGTTATGCAAAGAATCGTTCAAGGGATGGCATGGGTGATGGCAAAAGTGATGGGAACAAGCGGTGCAGAATCACTTTCTGTAACAGCCAATATTTTTGTCGGGCAAACGGAAGCCCCTTTGATGATTAAGCCTTATATAAAAGGAATGACGCAAAGCGAACTCTTAACTGTAATGATTGGCGGTATGGCAACAATAGCCGGTGGAGTTATGGCGGCTTACATAAAAATACTTGGAGATTCGTACGCACAAAGTTTGGGATTATCTATTCAAGAAGCACAGCACATGTTTGCCACACATTTATTAGGTGCAAGCGTAATGGCTGCACCCGCCGCATTAGCTATTTCAAAAATCTTATATCCTGAAACCACCGAACCTGAAACAAAAGGAACCGTGAAAGTTAAAATTGAAAAAAATGCATCGAATGTAATTGAGGCAGCAGCCGGAGGTGCAAGTGACGGTTTAACTCTAGCGTTAAATGTCGCGGCAATGTTGATTGCTTTTGTAGCTTTGATAGCGCTTGTTAATTATGGATTGCAATGGTTGGGCGATATTGCGGGTTGGAATAAAGATTTAATTGCAGCTTATGGTAACCCATTAAATTTTCAATTAGTATTAGGCTGGGTTTTACAGTATTTAGCTGTTGGTATTGGAGTGCCATGGCATGATGCTTTAAATTTCGGAAGTCTTATTGGAACTAAAGTAGTATTAAATGAATTTGTCGCATACCTGGAAATGGGAAAAATGATTGCCGCCAAAACCTTAGTTTCTGAGAAATCAATTTTAATGGCTACATATGCCTTATGCGGTTTTGCAAATTTAAGTTCCATTGCCATTCAAATTGGAGGCATCGGGCCGCTGGCTCCAGAAAGAAGATCAGATATTGCAAAGCTTGGCATTAAGGCCGTTATAGGAGGTTCACTTGCAACATTAACAACGGCTACATTAGCAGGAATACTTTTTTAAAGTCATGAGACTTGATTTAGATTTTAAATACAAATCAATAACCGACTTTCTGAAAAAAGAATCACCATTCATTCCTGAAATAGCGTTGGTTCTAGGAAGCGGGTTGGGTGATTTTGCCAACTCTATAATCACACATAAAACTATTTCTACATCTTCAATAAAAGATTATCCCGCATCCACAGTAATTGGGCATGAAGGTAAAATTCACTTTGCCGAATATTCGGGGAAAAAGCTTCTACTCTTTCAAGGAAGAATTCATGTTTATGAAGGCTATAAATTTTACGAATGTATACTTCCAGTTTTTATTTCCCATAAGCTTGGATGCAAGAAAATAATTTTAACAAATGCCGCCGGTGGAATAAACAAAAATTTTAAACCCGGAGATTTAATGCTCGCCCTTTCATTTAACGGAATAAATTTAAAATACGAATTAACAAATTTACTCGGACTATCAGATATAGAAACTAAAAATCGTTTCCTTGATTTTCCGTCCACTGTCCTTATTAAAATTATTAAAAAAGCCGCCGGTGAATTGTCAATTGATTTAAAAGAGGGAACTTATTGGTATACAAAAGGCCCTGCTTATGAAACTCCTGCAGAAATAAAAATGATAGGCAAATATGGAGGTGATGCAGTAGGAATGTCCACAGTTCATGAAGCAATTTATTCAGCCTGGCTTGGTTTAGAAACGGTTTCGGTTTCGTGTATAACAAATCTTGCGGCAGGTATATCTTCTAATAAGTTATCTCATTCAGAAGTAACGGAAACTGCAAATTTAGTTAAAGAGAAGTTTGAACAATTAGTAAAAAAAACCATCGAAAACTTGTAAATTCATCTCAAATTTGTCCTCAGATAATAAACTTTTACTCCCATTTACGTGTGATTTTATTGACTTTCTTAGGCCATTCAGGTAATTTTGATGCTCAATTAATTTCGTCACACTATTGAAGAAATAAATTAACATATGAAAGAATTCAGATTTAGAATTATTCTTATTCTTTTTTTCACCGGGTTTTGTCTTTATTTATTATATCCAACTTATCAAGACTATCAAAACAACAAAACAATTTCTAAAATACTTGATCAGCGACGGGAACTAATAACTGAGGCAAGTCCAAATTTAACAAAAGCCCAAGTTGACCAAAGGTTAAGAATTGTTGAAGACAGTATAAAAGCTGCTGATCCTTCTATTAATAAAACTAGAGCGAAAAGAATCAAATTAGGATTGGATTTGCAGGGTGGTATGCGCGTTGTTCTGGAAGTTAATACTGCCGAGCTTCTTAAAAAACTAGTGAATAATCCTGACGATAATTTTAAAACGACTATGGCAGAAGCTGAAAATGAAGCCAAACAAACCGATGAACCCATAGTTGATATTTTTGGCAGATTAATAGAACAGAAAAAAATAAGACTTAGCAGATACTTTGGAAATGTGCGAGAAACCGATTCGGAAATTTTAGATAAGCTTAAGAAACAGGCTGAAGATGCTGTAAGCCGTGCAATGGAAATTATTAGAAATAGAGTTGATCAATACGGCGTTTCAGAACCTTCTATTCAAAGGCAAGGTTCAAGAAGAATAATTGTCGAATTACCAGGTGTTGCCAAAGAGGAAGAAGCAAAACAATTGTTGCAGGGAACAGCTTTGCTTGAGTTTAAGCTTGTTAAAGATCCTCAATTTACTTTTAACGTAATGACAAAAGTTGATAATGCTTTAGGCGGCAAAAGTTTTACAGACTCAACTTCTAATGATACTTCTAAAGTTAATGGAAAAAATTCTGAAGCATCCACAGATTCTTCCAATGAATTATTATCAGATGATGAGAAGGTTGAAAAATTTCAAAAAGAACATCCATTTTTTGGAATCGCAAGTGTTGATCCGCAGGGCAAATCAGCAGATGCTTATGTTTTAGAGGATCAAAGAGATAAACTTCAGAATATGCTGAACAGGCCTGAAGTTCAAAATGTTATTCCAAATAATGTTGAATTTGTTTTTTCGGCAAAGACCTTTACCACAAAAGAAGGTAAAAAATATTATACTTTGTATTTAGTAAATAAAGAACCTGAATTAACCGGCGGAGTAATTACCGATGCGAATGCAAACATCGATCCTACCACATCCAACGCAATAGTAAATATGACTATGAACTCGGAGGGGGCTTCTAATTGGGCGAGAATAACGGGAGCAAATGTAGGGAAACGCTGTGCAATAATACTAGATGGTGTTGTTTATTCGGCACCTGTAATTCAAACCAGAATATCCGGCGGAAGATCGCAAATTTCCGGCATGGCAAATTTAGAGGAAGCTAAACTTCTTGAAATTGTATTAAAAGCTGGTGCATTACCTGCTCCTGTTGATATTATTGAAGAGAGAACCGTGGGGCCATCTTTAGGCCAAGATTCAATTAACAGCGGATTCAGTTCTGCTCTAATTGGATATATTCTGGTTGGAATCTTCATGATAATTTACTATCGAACTGCGGGAACAATAGCCGCAGCTTCACTTACATTTACGGTTTTGTTCATACTTGGAGTACTGGCAGGTTTTAATGCAACCTTAACTCTGCCCGGTATTGCAGGTATCATTTTAACCATAGGTATGGCAGTTGATGCTAATGTACTTATTTATGAAAGAATTAGAGAGGAATTAGTAACTGGTAAAACGATAAAAGCTTCAGTCGATAGCGGTTTTTCTAAAGCTAATTCAGCTATTATTGACTCGAACATAACAACGTTTTTTACCGGTATAATTCTTTATCAATTTGGAACCGGCCCTATCCAAGGTTTTGCATTAACACTGATGATTGGTATAGTTTCCAGTTTATTCAGTGCTTTAGTCATCGCCCGTTTAATTTTTGACTATTTGGTTTCAAAAGGTGCAAAGATTAACCTTGGATAGTTATTAAGAAAATGATTTCCCTAATAAAGTATTCCTATTGCAAAAGGAGCAAATTTATAAATGCAAATATTTGAAAATATTAATTTTGATTTTTTAGGAAAGAGAAAAATATTTTATGGTGTCTCCATCGGGTTATTCCTTCTTGGTCTCATAAATATAATTTTTCGAGGCCTTGTGTTCGGAATTGACTTCAAAGGCGGTTCTGAAATTGTTTTGGAATTTGCTAAACCAATCAGTATTTCAGAAATTAGAAAAGATGTTGAAACTTTGGGACTTGGTAATATTGAATTAAAAACTTTTGGAAGCGAAAGAGGAATACTATTCAAAACCGAGCTGCAGGAATTGCCAAAACAAATGTTTCCTATTGTTATAAAATCAATTAATTCTGAAATTGAGAGAAGTTTTCCTGGATTGAATCCCCAAATAGTTGACACAACGGCAACTTCTGTAACGTATCAATTTGCCAATGCTGATACTACAAACCGAGTAGTTGACCAATTAAATAAAGCCGGGTTTGATCTAAGTGAAGAATCCGCAGAACCTACAAACACAAGAGCTACTGCTAATATTGGTATTGCATCATGGATTAAAGAAAATCTCAGGGAAAAAATAAAAGATAATTCTTTTGTTGTTTTGAAAGAAGAAAAGGTTGGGCCAAAGGTAGGTAAAGAGCTTAAAGAAGACGCGGTAATTGCGGTATTTCTATCTTTGGTTGTAATACTTATTTATTTAGGATTTAGGTTCAAATTCATTTTTGCTTTCGGTGCTGTGCTGGCTTTATTTCATGATGTATTAATTACTCTTGGTTTATATTCTGTCTTGTATAATGTAATCCCGGGGTTAAATCTAGAAATTGATTTAACTATTGTCGCTGCGTTTTTAACGCTGGTTGGTTATTCGATTAATGATACAGTAATTGTATTTGATAGAGTAAGGGAATATATGAAAGTGCATAAAACCATGCCTATAATGGAAGTGATGAACATGGCAATTAATCGAACCATGAGCAGAACAATTCTTACCGGCGGTACCACAATTTTAACAGTTTTAGTATTACTTATATTTGGCGGTGAAGTTTTAAGAGCTTTTGCTTTTACCTTATTTTTTGGTATTATAATAGGAACATACTCTTCAATATTTGTTGCCAGTGCATTAGTTTTAGAATACGCTAAAAAAACTAAACAAAAAGTTCAATTTTAATTGTATAACTTTATTTAAGTTTAAAGCCGGTAGTATTTTTACCGGCTTTTTAATTTTAAATGAAAAAATTCATGAATATAAATTCATTGACAATTAAATAAAGAATTCATAAGATTAGTTGCATTAAATCTATTACATAGTTTTTAATTTTACTTTAGGGGGTTAATATGAAACTTTTAAGTGCTATCTATTTCATTCTCTCTATAAATCTTTTCTCGCAGGAATTAAGCGAAGTTAAACAAATAACCAATGTTGATGGAGATGCAAGAAACATCAACTTTGACGCAATGAATTATTTTTATAACCCACCAATTTTTTTTGAAGTTCATAAGGATGGTTACAGCAATATTTACAGTTTGACTTACGATAGAAATATGGGCGAATTTAGTGATCTTAATATAATTACTAATGACACTGCACAAAATATAAACCCGGTTTGTGTACGCAATTATTTAATATATCAAACAAACAAAAAGGGAAATTGGGATATTGCTTATAAAATTTTTAATGACAGTGAATGGACTGAAACAAAATATTTAGCTGAATCAGTTGATGCTGAAACTCAGCCGGTTTCATTCTATTATGGGCCTTTTGTGTTTGATGATTCATTGCGAATCATGTACTCGAGAAAGCATTCGATCTATATCTCTACTTATAATGACTCCGGTTTTAATAATAAAATTATTTTTGAGGGCAGTGATTCGGTAATATACTCACAGCCTACAGGAGAGGCTTATTTTCAGAATTTTATTAATACACCGCCATCGGGGACTTATATAATTGCCAAAAAAACGGAACTGTCTAATAATAGTTCACAAATTGTATATAAATATAAAAATGAGTCCCAGAATTGGGGAAATGAAAATGTAATTATTGATGGCGCCCATTGTGATAATCCAAAACTCATCTCTCCGGATTGGGGCTCTACTTTATTATCATTTGAAAATGAAGTAGGTAATTATAAAAATATATTTTTAATGAATGATTGGGTTAATTCTAAAGAATTTTTCGCATTCAAAGACACACTGATTGGTAAATTAACTGACCTTAACACATCTTTAATTTCGGTGATTACCAAACGGACACCTTTACTCAAATCCAATGAACTTAATTTACTTTATTCTCACACGTTTAAATATTTGATAAATGATAGTTTATTCATTTCCATAAGCAAATATTTACATATAAATTATTATAGCGGATATAAAGACACTTTGATTTATACAAAAGTCAAAAATTCAAGTCTTGCTCTGGTTGGTTTAGATTACGGATATACTTGTTATTCAATTTGGGAAGATAGTGTAGACGGAAATATTCAATTGTTTGGGAGCTTATCTTATAATGATTTTACAGGTGTAAACGAGTCAAATTATCCTAACAAATTCACCCTATTTCAAAATTATCCAAATCCGTTTAATCCAAATACGACAATTCGATTTTATAATCCTCACAGTGCTTATTTAAAATTAAATATATATAATGTGTTAGGAGAAGAAGTGAAAAAATTAATGGATGGATATACAAATAGCGGACTTCATGAAATAAAATTTAATGGCGCAGATTTACCAAGCGGAATTTATTTTTATCAAATTGAAAGCGAAAATTTTAAGCAAATAAAGAAGATGATTCTTTTAAAATAATTTTTTATGTTCCCTTATTGATATAACGGGGTTTAGTGTTAAGTCATTTCTTTGATTTTTTATCCTTAAAATAAAAATATGTATGTCAGGGATAATAGCCCTTATTTTACCTGCCGAATATTTTTAAAATGCAATAAAAATTTTTTAAAATTTTAATCGTTGTATGTAAAATCTACCTGCCATATGTTCGAATTACAATTTATTCTAATTTCCGAAAGTCTAAAGATGAAACGTAAATTTTCCTTAATAATATTAGTGATTTTATTGAATATGGGTTTAAGTGCCCAGAATGTAGTGGTAGGTTACATAAATGGTTATTATTCCAACTATCCTTATAACGCAATCAATTATAGTTGTCTCACACATATTAATCATGCTTTTATAATTCCAAATTCAGATGGCAGTTTAAACATCGATTCGTGGTTCTTATATCCACAAATGATTTCTGAAGCTCATAAAAATAATGTTAAAGTTTTAGTTGCTGTTGGTGGTTATGGCCAATCTGACGGGTTTAAGCCTATGGCTTCAAACCAAACAGCGAGGGATAAATTTATTAATAATATTGTAAAGTTTTGCATCACAAACGGCTATGATGGAATTGATTTGGATTGGGAATATCCCGGAGCGGCGGATAGAAATAATTTTACTTTGTTAGTTTCTGAATTGCGTTCTGCATTAGACACTGCAAATATTCCTTTGTTGACTGCAGCTATACCTTCACAAGATTGGAATAATGCATATGACCTTAGCAGCTTAAAAAATGATCTGGATTGGTTTGGTGTTATGACTTATGATTTTTACGGTTCATGGGAAACAAAATCCGGCCATCAATCAGCTTTATTTAATTTAGGTCAGCAAGCTATGTCCGTTGATAAGGCAGTGAAATTTTATCTAAGCAAAAATGTTCCACCGGAAAAAATATGTATTGGAATGCCGTTCGGAGGTTATTTATTAAATACAACAGGCTTGTTTCAATCAAATAGCGGAGGTTCTACAATTTCTTACGTTGATGCTAATAAAAAAATATCTCAAGGCTGGGAATATCTTTGGGATGCTGATATGAAAGTACCTTATTTACAAAATGCAGCTCATTCACAGTTAGTAACCTATGATGACACAACCTCGCTGAAATTGAAATGTGACTATATACTAAAAAATAAATTAAAGGGAACGATAATTTGGAAAATCGGCAGAGATTATTCCGGTGGCAAAGCACCTTTACTTGAAACACTTGGGAAATATTTACTAAATGCTCCTATTAATATTCCGCATTCCCCGGAATTGATTTTACCTGAAAATGAAAGCCAGGTTGATTCACAAAATATTAATTGTATTTGGGGCCCGACTGATTCAACTACTTCATACAATTTTCAATTATCGACAAAAAATGATTTTACATCGTTTGTTGTTAATAAAGCAGGTGTAAATTTAACAAACTACAATGTGATAGGATTAAAGTCAGGAGAAATTTATTTTTGGCGTGTTAGATCTTCTAACATTACCGGCAATGGTGAATGGTCAACTGTTTATAGTTTTACTATTAAAACTATCACATCTGTAAAAAACAAATTTAATATTCCTGCTAATTTTTCATTAACTAATTATCCAAATCCATTTAACCCCTCTACTAAAATTGAGATTAATATTTCGAAGCGAAGCGATGTTTCCATAATAATTTATGATCTGCTTGGAAATGAAATTACTACAATTGTCAAAAATAATCTTTCTCCCGGTACTCACACATTTAGTTGGAATGCAGAAAATTTAACAAGCGGGATATACTTTTGTGTGCTTTCAAATAATGAAAAAAGTATAATTAGAAAAATTGCATTACTTAAGTAAACTATTCAATCACTACTCATAATAACATCTAGTTTTCAATTAAGAATTCGCTTAAAGTAAGAAGGCTAATCCGTTTGCAATTTCAGATTGGCCTTATCGGAGAGGGAAGCGTTAGAGAATGAATTGTTATTTCGTTTTTCCTGAATTGCCTTCAGACTGCATTGCCGAAAGATAATAGGTCAAGCTGGCAGTGCCATCCATCGTAGGTTCATTAGTAGAATAATCTCCATAGTCATCATGATAGACATGTTCTTGAGATTGAAATTGTTCATACTCATCGCCATTAATTATTTTCATGCCTTTTAAAAACTTAAAAATGGATTCATATATTGGTCCATCAACTAGTCCGCCTTTAATTTCATATTTATTTTTTACCCAAAAAGAGGAATGAGGATCAGAGGGGTAATCTCCATTTTGGGGAAGTCCGATTATCATACTTGTTCCCCAAGGATTGCAGCCAAATAACCAATCTCTTAGAGAAGCTTCCATTTCAGAAAATTTATTATCACCTGTTATTTTTTTATAAAGATGAGCTTGAGTTAAAATTGCGGCGACTAAATTATTTGAACACCAAATAAAAGGAGTGCCTATTAAAAATGGATTTGATTTCCCTCTATCATAGATCTTTTGTAAACCCTTTTTATAATATGATATAAATTGCGAAGAAATACCGGAATCTTTTTGCGCAGAGAGTAAGTAGTGGCCTAGGTTAACAAATGGATACCATTGATAATGCCTTGCTGTATCGGAACCTATCCATGGAGTAACTGGTTCAACTTTACCCCAATCAACAGCATCACTTAAATATTTCGAATCATCCATTAATTCATATAAATCAATAGCGGCTAATTCAAGATCATCAACATAATTATCTTCTTCATAAAAATATGGCGAAACAAAAGAAGCAGTTTGGCATACTCCCAAATCCGTAGTACCGAATTTATAAGCTTCAACTGCTTTCATTTTTATGTTTTTAGAAAAATCCGGATAATATTTGTATAATAGTTTACTCCCTAATGAAAATGATGATGCAAATTTTCCTGCAATAGATGAAACACCCGTAGTTCTATTTTTATATTCATTTAACCCTTGAACTTTGCCGGTTACAAAATAAACAGGCCTTTCTAATCCTTTACCGTAATTTACAGAATCATTTGTCGGCAGTCTAAAACCAGCATGGTCGCGGTCGTCTGCAATTTGATTAAACATTACACCGTATTCGGGATTCATTTTTACCAGCCAATCTAATCCCCATTTTGCCTCATCAAGAATATCAGGAATTCCGTTAGAAACGTTTTTACCATTTTTATCATATTCATCTTTAAAGGAAGTAGGATTTTCAGAATAAGCAAACAACATCTGGTAAACTGCATTTGCAGAAGTAGTGGTATATTGCAAATAATCAGTGGCATCGTGCCAGCCGCCTGTTACATCAATATGTTCGTAATTATTTTTAGGCTTGTCCACAATAAATCCGTCATGAGTGTGGCAGGAATCTTTTAGAAAGGGATTATATCCGCATCTTTGCTGCCGCATATACTTCAGTAAAAAATCTGCAGTGCCGTCATAAACATCATTTCCTATTTTAAAATATGGTGAATTAACCTTTCCGGCTTTTAAATAGTATGTTCCGCTCTCGTTCAATTCAGAAAAATCAAGTCTATAACTGTTCTTAAATGCACCGTACTTCCCGGTTGTTGTTAATTGATCTGATTTAAGAATGACCTCATTATTATCTGCGTTATAAACTTCAAACCGATTTATTTCCATATTTTCTTTTGAAAGATAGACTCCAACTTTAATGGAATTATTTAAATATCCAAGCTGATTAATTCTAATCCAGCTTAGAGGTGTTTCATTGGACTGCTGGGCAAAATTATTCATGCAGGTAAGTATTATCATGAAAATAGATATTAATAAGGAATAAGATTTACTAAATGGTAAATTATTCAAAACACTCCCCTTTGCAGATTTTTAATGTAATCAATATTATTTACCTAATTATTAAAAGTGATATAACACTTAATGTGAATTTATCTTTTTATCAAAATTTAAATTTGTATTGATTAAGAATTGCAGCACAGAAAATCTGTGCTGCAACCTGTCTGTATATTGAAATCAGTATTCAGTTGAGCATTGATAGAATAGATTAATAACTGATTCCAACGGAAATAAAATGAACATTGCCCAAAATTCCAAATGGTTCAAAGGCATAGTCTAATCTGAAAGGCACACCGCCGATATTGTATTTAATTCCCAATCCTCCCGTAAAATCTCTCTCATCATAATTTGACATGTAACCTGCTCTTGCTATAAACATATCCATAAATCTATATTCTCCGCCTATTTTTACTTTCTCACCAAAGTCCCTCGGATGAACAGATTCGAAACTTATAATAAATAAATTCTGTGGATCTCTTGCTAAAAAGAAATCAAGCGGTTCAATTGTAGCTCCAAAACTTACGTTAAAAGGAAGAGGGAATTTCTCCTGCTCGTATTGCAGTTCTTCAGAAATATTTTGAATTGTAGCCGCAAAAGTGATTCCATAAAATTGAAAATCATAAAAAGCACCAACGTCCAATGCGAAGGTACTTTTATCATATTTTATCTTTTCAAGATCAACGTTACTCAGGGAGTCGCCGACGCCCGCAACATAAGCATTTCCTAGATCTTGTCTTACATATTTTATATGAACACCATAACTGAATTTGTCTGTCAGACGTTGTGAAAATGCAGTACCAACTGCAATTGCATTCGGAGAAAATGTTCCCATATCTAAATACCCTTGAGCATTTGAAGCACGAACTGTAGCATAGAAGTCTCCATAATCCATTGCAAGTAGACTAAACCCAAGCACACCAAAATCGCCTAATCGGGCTGAAGCAGCAATTGCATTATAATTTATATCTGCAATGCCTTTTGTATGGTTAAGTGCAAGGTCGAAGTTTGAATCATTGAGGCTGATTAAAGAAGGATTCCAGAAAATTCCATTTGCATTATTTGTATTAATGATTCCAACTCCGCCTCTTCCCATTACTTCGGCGGATACCGGATTTGCCAGAAAGCGAAACCCAACCTGTGCTTTTTTTTCAAACTGAGCCAATGAATTTACGGTTAAGATGATAATCAAAATTAAAAGAAGTTTTGTATTTACTAACTTCATCAAATCCTCCAATAAGTAAGGTTTTAATTTCATTGTTGATTTTTTTAATTGTTTCATGATATCACCTTACTAATACAAATTTTACGAATTGATTATCTAATGGCTTTCCATCTAATGATTCGCATTCGGTTACAGCTAATACATAAATACCGCTTACAACATATTGATTCGTGTCCGTCCTTTGATTCCACTCTTCATCAGCAGTTCCATAATGCTCAATAGTTTTTACCAGGTCACCTGTTTCTGTAAAAATATGAAGTTTACATTTTACAGGTAAATTAAAGAAAGAAATTTTATCGGGTGACCCTCCAGTTAAAACTCCGCCAGCAGCTACCGTTGCTGGATTTGGTACAACCCTTACTTTATTCGATTCATTTAAACCTGGTTCAAATGCCACTGCAGGTAACAATGACATATTTGTGTAACGGGAACTTTCTAGCTTTTCTCCGGGATGTATTCCATCCAGATTTTGAGTACCATTATCAACGGCTGTAACTGCGTAATAGTAATCGAAGCCTCTATCAATATCAAAATCTACATAGCTGGTTTGGTTTTTATCAGTTGTTTCATAAACTAAAATCCATTCCGCACCACTATTTTGATCAAGCGGATCATTTGTTAATAGGGCGCCTCTTTTTCTGTAAACTCTCCACGCATTCCAATCATCAACACCGGTTGTTGCATCCTTAAAGTATGAAGCATCTGGATATGACCAGCCAACTGTAATTCTTGATGGACCTGAGGTGACTTCTATATCGGGTGATGGTGGGGCAGCTGGAATACCTTTCCCATTGCTTATTTTATTCCAAGCCCAATAAGCATTTTCCAAAGCTTTCCACAAGGAGTCTTTTCCATGCATTATATAAGCTTTTTTATCCGCGTCAGTAATCTCACCATTAAACCATGCTTTACCAACGCTGTCGGCTTCTTTTCTGCTAATACTTCCGGAACCGATTGCATAAACGAAAGTCACAGAATCAATTCTTCCTTCAGCGGTATTTTTAGTCATATCATATGGTCCCGAACAAATAAATCTCATCGGACCTTTTTCCGGTTTTGTTTGAAGTCCAGCGGAAATAGGATCATGAGGGAATCTTCCTCTGCTGTCATCGCCGCGGTAAGTTAATTTTGTTGCTGTCCCAATTCTTCCCCAAATATCGGGATCGATGTTTGCATGAGGCATTGAATAAGGCTGATTTTGATCATCAACTTTTTCTGAAGCAGATTTATCTGCATACAACAATGCATAACCAGGAATCTGAGTTGAATACAAGTAACCATTTGTTTTATCAGGATCGCCGGTATCATCGGAAGAACCGTTACTAAATTTCGCACCACCCGGATTATCAGCGTCATAATAATAAGCGAAGTAAAGTGAATCTCTTTTACCATTTACTAAATTTACTTTTCTTACATCCCAATCATCTAAATCATCCTCTGGTTCGTAGCCATAGCTTCCAATAGATTTGTAAGTACCAGCTTTTGAAGGACCGAAGCTAAGTGCTATCGGGAACCATAACCGTATTGTTTGATCTGGTATCGTATCTTTTCTTGCAGAAAGTGACTTGGGAACTCTAAGCTCTCCGGTAAATTTGTGCGTTACTTTCCATATAATATAATCGTCATGATTTTGATTGCTGAATGCATAGATTTCGACATGGCTTCTGAACCCATATTGCGGGCATACATCTTCAAATTCAATTTTTTGGTCTGCAATTAAATTTGGGTCTACGTTCCATCTGTATGGTGCAACAAGGGGAAGGCCGTCTACAATAACTTGTGGAGGACGATATCGTCTTGTTTCAATTGCCCAGTCTGTTGCTCCAATATTAACAACTTTGCTTCCGCCATCAGTACCCATAGAATAATTTTTCGGCTGATCATCTTTATCATATCCTATTATTCCATTATCATCAAGTGTAAACGGATTGAAAATCTGGTACATCATATTTGATCGCCAATAATCACGCGGCCAATTAAATGAAATATCCCATCCGCCTGTTTCATAAGTCCAGCTGAATTGAGATTGTAAGCCGCCTTCACCATTTATCTTATTAAACGGCATTGTAAATTTCCCAACATTAATTTCCATTGGGAAAGGATAATAATTTCTTTCCTGCGGTTTAATATCAATTATAGAAATTAAAAGCAGTGGTAAGAGCAGTTTATAAATTTTTACTATTTTCATAATCATCCTTTTTGACTATTATCTTCTTAATAGTTTTTTCTAATTTAAAAATTCAACCTAAAGCCAAAGAGCAATCTTCTGGGATTAATAAATATTGCGGCTTCGTTCCAACCAACATCAATATAATCTTTCTTATATTCTCCCCACTGATCATCGCCGCCCTTGTCAGGAGTTTTTAATGAATTCTTATAATCATTGTATTCCGAAATTGTCATATTTCCTGTATTCAGCCATTTATTATTTGTAAGATTTTTGACTGTAAGAGCAAATTCAATGGAACCGAAGCTGAACTGAAATAATTTTGAAGCTTTGAAATCTATATTCCAAAAATTCACTATGTCTATATAATTCCATTCTTTAATTTGTGCTTCGGGATTTAAAAGCATTCTTCCGCCATCTTTCCATTCAAAAAAGATATTCGCATAAATACTGCCTAGCCAATTGATCTCTCCCCACTCAGGCCCAAAATCAGATGGTGTATGAAGATTTAAATTTATGTTAGCCCTAGGGCGTGGATCAGTAGTATTAACTGCTGCCGATCTTATGATGCCGTCTCTTGAGATAGTTAAGTCTTCATAAAGAGCGGAAAGGCCTGTTTGCCCTGAACTTTGAACCATATAATCATACATGGCGTTGAATGAGACAAATCTTCCGAATGGTTTTTCCAATCTCAATTCAACACCTCTGATATCCCTGTATCTGTCTGGAGTATATTGAATAACAATATTGTCTTCGTAATAATTATGGTAGACTCTGCTCAAAGGTTCATTTGAAATATCTTTATAATATGCGGTAACATTAAAAATAAAATCATCCAAAATTCTTTGTTCGTAGCCAAATTCATATTGAACTGTTCTAGCCATTTTCAAACCGGGAGTAGGAACTCCAACAGAGCTAATACTCACATAGGTATTATAGAGCATCGAAATTGGCGGGCGCTGATAAAAATGACCATAATTGAAATATAGTTTGCTGCTTTCAGTTAAAGGGAAGGATACTCCAAGGCGCGGAGATAAATAAGCTTGTACTTTATTTTCTGTTTCGGGCCAGCCGGGAGGATTATTTAATAATTCTCTGAATAAAGCCCACCTTTCATAACTCTGTGACGAACCATCAAGATTATTATAAATTTGATTATACAATGCAGTGTAATTCGGATCGGATGGAAATCCAACTTCATAACCTTTCTTTAAAGGATTGAAGTAGTCCAACCGTAATCCAAGATTTAAAATAATACCTTGAAATTCCAATTTATCCTGGCCGTATAATCCTATATCAAGCGGAGTTGCTTTATAATATTGCCATGTATCAGGCGTATACGCTAAATATGATTGAGCCCATGTTCCGGCATATACAAAAAGGTCTTGCATTCTGACGGAGAATCCTGCTTCAAACTGATTGTACCTGTTAAGCTGGGAAGTTATATCTCCCTTAAATTGATAAACATATGAATGAGAAGAATCAACTCTTTGCAAGCCACCTGAAGTTCTAAAAATTCCTATGGCATCATCCATGAAATTTGTTGCGGCGTTCGGGCTGCCGTACTGCGGTAAATTAAATCTGTGAACAACACCTATCGTATCGGTCATATAAAGAAACTGATCTGTATTAAGTGTATCAAGTCTGAACGGCTGCAAATTTTGATCTGTGTAACCCATCTGGAAATCAAGTGTATAAAAAGTACTAGCATTAAGAGTATGTGTAAATTTTGCTCCGCCGATCATATAACGCTGGTCAAAAAATTGAAGTCGGCTTTTGTTGTACAACTGAAAAATATTGTTACCGTTTATTAATCTAGCCTGCTGCACAACCGAGCTTTCGGAATTATTCAAAAACGAAAAGCTTGAAGAATTATCCACTAATGCACCGCCATAGCTTGTTGTGCTGCCCCCGCTTAAAGTACTTATCTTTGCATACAATCCATTTACAGATAGTTTAGTTTTTCCGGACAGATGAGAAGTTAATTTTAATTGTGTATTCCAGTCGACGTAGTTGTCGCGGGCACCAATAGGAAAAGCAAATTGTGTATTTTCATACTTAATGCCTAAAAGGAATGTAGTTCTTTTTGCAAATTCACCAAAAAGAGGAATAAAGTCTCCCGGCAAAGGTCCAGTGATACTTCCCTCAATATAATAATCCGGTTTTTCTTGATATTTATACTGAGGATGTTGAGCTTGCCATAATTCTAATTTTTGAAGTGAATCCAGATTTTTTAATTCTGAATTCCTTGTTTTAGCCCAGCCTTTGAAATCCCTGAATTCTACCGGAACAATTGTATCGCCTTTCGGCACGCCGGTCCATGCATACTCTCCTGCATATACTCTTTGCATCCATGAATCATTACCCCAGGGATCTTTTCCAAAATATCTTTTCTGCCCGGAAGGCGCGATGTCGGTTTTTAAAGTTACAGTATATTTATCGCGGCTGCCATCTTTTGTAACAACATTTAATAAGCCTGAACGAATACCTCCGTATTTGGCTTCGAACCCGCCAGTTAGTACCTGTATTTCACTTACGGTAGTTGAATTAAATGACAGATAAGAATTTTCTGAACGGGGATCTTGAAGCGAAATGCCATCTAATCTTACATCAGTCTCTCTAATTGCACCGCCGCGAATACTTAACCCATTACCTTGCTCACTGCTTACAAGTTCAATGCCTTTTAGTTTTCCCACAAACTCATCAACTCTTAAAATAGGTGTTTGTTCAAGTCTAGCAGAAGCAATTATTTCCTGTGTACCCGATACATCTTTTTTTATTAATTCTTTTTTTGCAATTACTACCACTTCGTCAACTTCTACTGCGGAAGTAGATAATTCAAAATTAACATCAATCGTCCTATCAAGATCTACTTTAACACCCGTTTGTACAACAGTTCCATAACCAACCAAGCTGGCTTTTAAATTATAAACACCTGGAGGAACATTAAGAATGAAGTAATAACCTTCAATGTCAGTGGCTGCACCGAGTATTTGGTCCATTGGCACAACCTTCCCGTCAGAAATAATCTGCTGATAGACTATTACATTAACCCCAGGCAGCGGTTCATTCATTTCAGGATCAATGATTCTACCTGTGATCTTACCATTTGCTGCAAATATATTTTGGGCTGTGAAAAAAGTGAGTATAATCAGAAGGGTCGTAAAGATATAAGATTTAGTATCTGAAATGTGTATCATAGACAGACCTATTTGTTTTAACTTTTTTAATTAATTTATTTTGTACTTATTATCGTAATCGAATATTTTTTCATCTCAATTAAAATGAATTGAATCAGTTATTATTGTGTGTTCAGAGAAGCTTTTTACGAAATTTTTTAACACATGTAGGCAAACTATTCAGCAAAAAGGAGCATGACAAGAATTAATTTTTTTTAAAATATTTCTTGCATTTAAATTATATATTTAGTAGCAAAAATATTGGTATCTTTAACCTTTCGTGATAAAGGAGAAAAAATTTGGCAGTTATTGCAATTGACCTGATGAGCACGAGTGTTACATGTGCTGTGCTTGGTAAATCGGGAAAAGTTCTTACTCAAGAAAACTTAAGTTTAGAAAATCTGGAAGGGCATGCTGTTAGTCTGCTTATTCAAAAAGAAATAAAAAAATTATTAGAAATTTATTCAGGTAAGCCGCTTCAAATTAGTTCTGTGGGAATTTCAATTCCAGGTATTTACAATTCAAAAATAGGGAGAGCATGGGCGCCTAATATTCCAGGCTGGTTAAATTATCCTATTAAACAAGATATGAGTTATTTTACCGAAAGAAATATCAATGTAAAAATAGCCAGCAAAAGAACTTGCGATATACTTGGAGAAAAGTGGCTTGGTGCGGCTAAAAAATCACGCAATGCAATTTACTTATCAATTGGCAGAGGGATTGGAGCCGGAATTATAATTGACGGAAAAATTGTTCATGGATATAATGACGGAGCTGGAGCTGTAGGGTGGCTTGCTTTGGATAAACCTTTTAAAGAGGAATATAAATCAAAGGGTTATTTTGAATTCACTGCTTCAGCAAAAGGTATTTTAAATTCCATAAAAGAAAATATATTAACCGGAACAATGCCGTCAACAGTTCTAAAGAAAAAAGATGTAACTCAAATAAAAATTGAAGATGTTTTTTTAGCGTTAAAAATGAATGACCCTATGGCTGTAAAGATTTTTGATGAAGCAATAATTACTTGGGGAATGGCTGCCGCAAATTTGGTAAGTTTGTTTAATCCTGAGCTAATTATTTTTGGTGGAACATTGTTCGGACCCGCAGCTCAATTAATTAGCAGGATTAAAGAAGAAGCTGATAAATGGACTCAGCCGTTTTTTTCGGAAAATGTAAAATTTGTTCAATCTCTGCTTGGAGCAAATGCTGGTTTATTTGGAGCCGGCCATCTTGCAATTAAGAAATTTTAACATTTCAATTCTACAATACTTTTTTTCTTAATTAAAATTATTTCTGCACCCAATAGAATATTTCTATTAAAAGTCAACAAATATTTTCAAATAAATTTTATCTTGATACTATTTCCTTTCATTATTTAACTTTCCATCTAATGTTTAATTAGAATTTTCCCATATTAAAAACCGAAAATAAATTTTGGATATAGTTGCAATAAATAAAAGTGAAATTACTTATCCGGATACTGAAAGTAATTATACCAAAACTAAAAACCGTATTGAATCAATAGATATATTCAGGGGATTAACTATTTTTATAATGATTTTTGTAAATGACCTTGCCTCGGTAAAAGGTATTCCATTATGGATGAAACATATGCCTGCGGATGCTGACGGAATGACTTTTGTCGATGTCGTCTTCCCGGCATTTTTGTTTATTATAGGTATGGCAATACCGTTTGCTATAAATTCCCGCATTTCAAAAAATCAAAGCAGCTTAAAAATATTGTCTCATATTTTTCAGAGATCAATCTCTCTTTTAATTCTCGGAATCTTAACTGTAAATACTTCAACATTAAATGAAAGCGCAACCGGGATGAATAGACATCTTTGGCTGTTCCTAGTTTTCGTTTGCGCCATATTAGTATTGAATAAATATCCGAAATCCGGTGGAAGCAAAAAATATATTTACAACGCTTTAAAAATTATTGGTTTTGTTTCGCTAATCGGACTTGTTCTAATTTATAGAAGCGGCAGTGAAAATAACTTATCTTGGCTGCAGACAAAATGGTGGGGAATATTAGGCTTAATTGGCTGGGCTTATCTATTCACATCAATAATTTATTTAGTTTTTAAAAATAATAAGTCTGCTATTTTAGGGATGATTTTCCTTTCTATCATGCTTTATATTGGTGACAAAGAAGGAGCCTTAATTTTTCTTAAGCCTTTAACTGATATATTATGGCTTGGCGGACATGTAGGGGGCCATACGGCAATTACTTTATCCGGCGTTTTTGTATCAACTCTGTTTTTTAATAATGTAAAAATAACCCATCAGACGAGAATTTTCTGGATAGTCGGCTTTGCAGTATTTCTTTTTATTGCCGGCTTTTTATTGAGACCTCTGTACGGTATTTCAAAAATTTATTCAACTCCAAGCTGGTCGCTTTATTCTTCAGCATTTTGCTGTTTAACATATGCATTCATTTACTGGCTGACTGAAGTTTTGTCTATTAAAAAATGGGCAAAGTTTTTGGAACCAGCCGGTAGAAATCCTTTACTGGCTTATATTCTACCGGACATTATTTATTCATTTTTGGTTTTTGCAGGCATAAATATTCTATCAATTTATTTTGGATTTGGAATAACAGGGATTATAAGATCAATAATATTTTCACTTTTAATGCTATGGTTTACTTCGTTATTGATTAAAGCAAGAGTTAGATTACAATTATAGGAGATTTAAATGGCAGTAGTTGGAATTGATCTTGGAGGTACTAAAGTAGCATCAGCTATTTTTAGTGAAGACGGGGAAATCGTCTTAAAAGAAATTAAACATTTAAATAAAAGCAAAGGATTTGAAGTTTCTCAATTAATCACAGAACAAATAAAATCATTTTTATCTTTTGCAATTAATAAAAAAGTGAAAATTGAATCAATTGGTATTTCTGTACCTGGGATTGCTTATTCTAAAACGGGAAATGTTTGGGCTCCCAATATTTCTCAATGGGATAATTTTCCATTACTTGATGAAGTTAAAAAAGTGACCAATGATAATATTAATATTAAGATAGACAGCGACCGAGCATGCTATATTCTTGGAGAAGTTTGGAAAGGTTCCGCAAAAGGATGTAAGGATGCAATCTTTCTTGCTGTAGGTACAGGCATTGGTGCGGGCATCCTAATTAATGGTGAAGTGTTACGAGGCTCAAATGATATTGCAGGAGCAATTGGCTGGCTGGCGTTGGATAGGCCTTATCAGAAAAAGTATATTACATGCGGTTGTTTTGAATATCATGCATCAGGAGATGGCATTGCAAGAGTTGCCAGAGAATTAATAAATGAAGATAAAAACTATAACGGCGATTTAAAGAAAAAATCTCTTGAATCAATAACATCACACGATGTATTTGAAGCATATAATAAAAAAGATTATTTAGCGATAAAAGTTTTTAATATTGCAATCGAATTCTGGGGAATGAGTGTTGCTAATCTTGTTAGTCTTTTTAATCCTGAAAAAATAATTTTCGGCGGAGGAGTTTTCGGCCCTGCTTCTCAATTTCTAAATGAGATTAAAAATGAAGCTAAAAAATGGGCGCAGCCTATCAGCATTACTCAAGTTGAAATTGCTGCTTCATCACTCGGATCTGATGCCGGATTATATGGGGCAGGATATCTTGCCTTAAAAAATTTAAAATAAATTATTTAAATAAATATGTACAATAAAAAATTAGTTTTTGCGGCCGCTTGTATCGGGATGCTTCTTTTCGGGATGGTGTTCCTTTCACTTGGAACGGTGCTTACATTTATAAAAGAAAGCTACAACCTTAACGAAGTAACTACCGGTTCGCTAACTGTTATTCTTCCATTCGGAATTTTAGTTGGTTCACTAATATTTGGCCCATCAGCAGATAGATTCGGCTATAAATTAATTTTTATAGTTAGCACAATATTAATCTTAATAGCCTTTGAATTTATAGCTTTTTCATTTTCGTTTTTTGCGGTACAAATAGCTTTCTTCTTTATTGGATTTGGCGGAGGGATAATTAATGGCGCAACGAATGCTTTAGTATCTGATATTTCATTTGAAGATAAAGGAGCTAATTTAAGTTTTCTCGGAGTCTTTTTTGGAATTGGGGCGATGGGTATGCCTGCACTAATCAGCTTATTGTCTGAATCATTTTCTTATTCGACAATAATTTCCGGAGTAGGTTATTTTATAATAATCCCGATTATTTATTTTACTTTTATAAAGTTTCCTTTAGCAAAACAAGCGCAGGGTTTTCCTATTAAAGAAATTCCGAAACTTTTCAATGTAACACTTCTGCTTTTTGCTTTTGTTTTGTTTTTTGAAAGTGCTCTTGAAGGAATGACAAATAACTGGACAACAAGTTTTCTTGAGCAGGGAATTGGATTAAATATACAAAAAGCATTGCTGGCACTTACAATACTAAATGCAAGTTTGTTGCTTGCGAGATTAGTTTTAGGATTTTTACTTAAAAAGTCAAAACCTTATGTAGTGCTATTCTGCTGCATGATTTTAATTCTTTCAGGCGGAATAATTTTATTATTAACCTCAAGTGTTTTGTGGGCTTATATCGGGATAGCTTTTTTAGGAATTGGGTTTGCTCCAGGTTTTCCTGTCGTACTCGGATATGTTGGCGAACTTTATCCTAATCTAACCGGCACGGCATTCAGTTTTGTAATTACCATCGCATTGATCGGAAATACATTAATTAATGGCTTAGTTGGAATAGTTTCACAAAACTACGGAATTGACAAATTTCCATTAGTGTTAATAACCAGCGTAATATTTATGATTTTAATCTTTTCAGCAGCTCTAAAAAAAATATCAAATCAAATAAAAAAATAATTATAAATAAAAATAAGGAATGAAAAAATAATGGAACTTGCAAAACAATGGTTAAACAACGCCAGAAATGTGATGGACAAAATAGAAAACACTCAATTAGAAAATATTAAACAAGCAGCCATGGTTATGGCCGACACAATTCAAGCTGGAAGATGGGTTCATACTTTCGGTTGCGGGCATGCAACCATTCCAATTGAGGAAATGTATCCGCGTATTGGCGGCTTTGTTGGTTTTCATCCCATGGTTGAATTACCATTAACATTTTTTACAAATATTATACATGGTATGAATGTACAAGAATTTGTTTTTCTTGAGAGGGTAGAAGGTTACGGTGTTGAAATTATGAAAGGTTATAATTTTGATTCAAAAGATTGTATGTGGCTGTTTTCTCATTCAGGAATAAATAATGTAAATATAGACGTTGCCCTGGAATCAAAAAAAAGGGGAATGAAAGTAATAGTTTACGGCTCGGCAAGTGCAGCAAGCGGTAAACAGACACGGCATTCATGTGGAAAGAATATTTTTGATTTAGCAGATTATGTAGTTGACACTTGTGCACCAATTGAAGATGCATCCGTTCCTCTAAAAAATCACGTGGATAAAATTGGGCCTGTTTCTACCATGGCTTTTGTTACTTCTGTGTGGATGACTATTACAATGGTTGCGGAAATTTTGGCGGAGCGTGGAGTTAAGCTTTACATTCATCCATCACATAATGCAGGCGATGCAACTGCAAAAGACAGGCTTGAAGGAGCTTTAGTAGAATATAAGAAAAGGATCATCGGAGTATAATACTTTTAAAAGTTTTTTGTTTTTGCCGTATTATAATCCTATTCAATGATGATATTGCAATAGCTTTGATATTTTAAAATGAGGGTTTATTCATCATCAAGCAGCCAGCCTTCAGCAAGATCCGAAGTAAGCTCGGAAATAAAACGGGAAGGTTTTGATAAAGTCATACCTGCTTCTCGGTCAAATAAGTTCATTGGATAAGTAACGAATAAATTTTGTTTTGCTCGAGTGGAAGCTACATACATTAATCTTCTTTCTTCTTCCAGCGATTCTAAATTTTCAACCGACCTGCTTGACGGGAAAAATCCTTCAACGGCATGAATAATAAAAACTGAATGCCATTCTAATCCTTTTGCCGAATGAATTGTTGAAAGCGTTACGTATTCATCTTCTTTATCTGTTGCTTCAACATCAATTACGCTGTCGATGATCGGTTCAATTGCCATATCAGCTAAAAGACTGTCAAGTGATTTATACTTTTCAGTTATATTTTGAAATATGTCAAGGTCTTTTCTGCGTTTATTGAAATCATCGTATTTATCTTTGAATAAGGGATTATAATAATCTAAAACCATTTGCAGCTTCTCAGAAGGCAGAGTTTTATCTGTATGAAGTTTGTATAATAGATTAAAGAGACCAACAATTTTATCGTTGTACTTAAAAGACGGAAGTGTATCGGGATTAGCTTTAATTGTTAGTCGCGCAGTAGCCAATTCATCTAATATTTTTTGTGCGGTTTTTGGACCAACGCCTTCATGCAAAAGTAAAACTCTGTACCAGCTTACTACATCTTTAGGGTTAGCTGCAATTCTCAAGAAAGCAAGGACGTCTTTTATGTGTGCAGTTTCAACAAATTTCATCCCGCCAAATTTTTGAAAAGGAATATTTGCTTTAGTTAATTCAATTTCCAGATCAAATGAAAAAAATGATGATCTGAAAAGCACAGCGATATCTTTTAAAGGAATGCCTTCTTCACGTAAGTCTAATATTTTTTCAACAATAAATTTGGATTGCAAATTTTCAGTTGATGCGGCAATAATTTGGGGGAGCGCTCCGCCAGCTTTTCTGGTGAAAAGCTGCTTGTCATATTTTTCAATAGAATTTTTAATAATATGATTTGTAAAATCCAAAACGGGTTGTATGCTTCTGTAATTTTCTTCCAGCTTTATAATTTTTACATTTTCAAAAAGTTTTGGAAATTCAATTATATTTTTAAAGCTTGCCCCTCTAAATGAATAAATAGCTTGTGAATCATCGCCAACCACCATAATGTTTTTATTAAGCTGAGTTAATCCTAAAACAATATCGGCCTGAAGCTTATTTGTGTCCTGATATTCATCCACCATTACAAATTTAATTGAATTAAGAAGTGCTTTTGTGCTTGGATTTAAATTGAATAAAAAATGTTTTAGATAAACTAAAAGATCATCATAGTCGAGAAGATTATTTCTTCTTTTGTATTCAACAAATATTTTTTGAATATCTAAAATTTTATCAAGCTGATCAATAAAATGAGGATAACTTTCTTCTATTATTTCTTCTACTCTTCTGCTTGTGTTTACATGCAAGCTGAAAACTCTATTAAGAGTCTGCTTATTTGGGAATCTTTTTTCTTTGCTGATTAATCCTGCTTGTGAACGAATTAAATTTATAACATCTTCGCAATCACCTTGATCAAGAATTGTAAAAGAAGGATCAAGCCCCGCAGCTTTCGAATATCTGCGAAGAGTTAAGTTCGCAAATGAGTGAAATGTCCCTCCCAGGATTTTTGAACAGCGGTTATCCAGTAATATTGTTGCCCTGTTCATCATTTCATTAGCTGCTTTTCGTGTGAATGTAAGCAGCAAAATTGATTTTGGATCGTAGCCCATTTCTACAAGACGAGCAACCCTGTAAACCAAAGTGCGGGTTTTGCCTGTCCCTGCTCCAGCAATAATTAAATATGCGCCATCAACGGCAGAAGCAGCTTCGTATTGAGAAGTATTTAATTCATCTTTATAATTAATAACAAAACGGGCTTCGTCAATACTTTTCTTAATCAAGCCCGTTTCATGTAATCTTTTCAGCTTATATTTTTTTTGGTTCATCTATGCAGTGCTTTTGGTTTTCCTATAATTTCTGATATGACAATAAATTCTTTTAAGCTTTGCGGGTGCTTTAGTCTTTGTTTAATAGTATTGAAAGCCAACTTATCAAATTTTTCTTCTTGATTTAAAAACTTTTCAAATTGCTTAGCTTCTTCCTCTATTTTAGAACTGACTTTTTTTCTTGCATCTGCTAATTTCTTTTTTTCTTTATCCCAATTTGTTTCAAGTGTATGTTCGGAAGCAGTTTCTTTATGTTCGCCAACAGATTCTTTATGCCATTCATCTTTATAATGTTCGAAACTTTTTTCTTTATTTAATGTACTTTCATATTGAGATTTTTCAATTGCAGTTTTACTTTTTGTTGTAATCTTTTCCTGTTCTGGAACCGGTATGGCAGGCGGTGTATTTTCATTTTTAAATAATTTTTCAATCTCTTTGAAAATATCATTTTGCCCTGAACCTGAAGTTTGAGTTGAAGATGAATTTGAATAGGATTCTGATTGATTTCTATCAGGAATATTTGGCCTTCTCTGCGGCGGGGAAGGTGTTTTCTTCCCCTTATCTTTCTTAAAGAATCCGCTAAAGAAGCTAATAATTATAATAGCCCATATTACAAATTTTATAAAGTCTTCCATTATTGATCAGTATCTTTTTTCTTTTCAGGTTTGGAAATTGAATTTCTCATATCAGTGTCAGATTGAATATTTTTCATATTATAATAATCCATCACACCTAAATTCCCTGAACGAAATGCTTCAGCCATTGCTTTGGGAACTTCAGCTTCAGCTTCAACAACTCTTGCACGCTGTTTAGCAACTTCTGCAATCATTTCCTGTTCAAGTGCAACTGCCGCAGCACGCCTTTCTTCTGCTTTTGCTCTAGCAACTTTCAAATCTGCTTCAGCTTGATCTGTTTGAAGAATTGCTCCGATGTTTTGTCCAATATCAACATCCGCAATATCTATTGATAAAATTTCAAAAGCAGTACCAGAATCAAGGCCTTTAGCTAAAACGCTTTTAGAAATTCTATCAGGGTTCTCTAAAACTTGTTTATGATTATCACTTGAACCGATAGTTGAAACAATTCCTTCACCAACCCTGGCCAAAATAGTTGCTTCTCCGGCACCACCTACTAGTCTATCAATATTTGCGCGAACGGTAATTCTAGCAATAGCTTTTAATTGTATTCCATCTTTTGCAACTGCAGCAACAACAGGCGTTTCAATTACTTTCGGAATAACAGACATTTTAACGGCTTCGAGTACATCTCTTCCTGCAAGATCAATCGCAGTTGCCCTCTCGAAGGATAGGCCAAGATTTGCTTTATCAGCAGAAACAAGCGCATTTATTACTTTATTGACATTTCCGCCTGCAAGGTAGTGTGCTTCAAGTTTTCCCATATCCACCTTTAAACCAGCTTTAGTAGCTGTAATCATACTTCTTACAATTACAACAGGCGGAACTTTTCTTAACCTCATTCCAACCAAATCCTTGAAAATTTTTACCTTAACTCCGGAAAAGTAGGCTGTAATAAACAGTCCTATTGGAATGAAGTATAAAAATATCATTATTAAAAAAATGACAAGGATAATTATTACTATCGAGAGTCCAGTAAGAGCTTCCATTAAACTATCTCCCTTTGAATTAAATATTGTTCTAAGATCAAAATATCATTTAAGCAAATTAAGGAAGTTAACGTTGTAATTCTACTTATTATTAAAAATAAAATAAATATGTCCTTAAATGCTTAGAGACGATTCAAAAATATATTTAACATTGAAACAATTTTGAAGTTTTTTAGTTTAATATTTGACTTTGCAAATAATAAAAAGAATATTCTCAGTAGTAAAATATTTTGGTTACCAATTGAAACTAAAATGTTATAAAGTTAAACCTAAAAAGTGACACTTTTTTTCAAAAAAAAGGGAATATTTAACTAATTTTATTATTTAATAAGAGGATTATTTTTTGATCATTATTTTGAAAAAAAATTATGTCTCTTTAACACATTTAAATTTACTAAATACAGAAATAGTGGCTTATTGATTGAAATTTAGCTACCTTGATTGAAGCATCCGCAATTTATATATTAGGGTTAAGTTAAATAACAGAATTTCGACAATTTTAAGTATTACATAAAAAAGAAATTACATTATATTTTAGAATTTTATTTTATTATAGGAAAAAGCTATGGATGGAAATTTTTCGGATAGATTACAAGATGTAATTAGGTTAAGCCGTGAAGAAGCACTTAGGCTGGGCCATGATTATATCGGCACCGAACATTTATTACTCGGTATTATTAGAGAAGGTCAGGGGGTTGCGGTTAGAATTTTACGTAACCTTGATTGCGATTTAATGAAACTTAAAAAGGCAATTGAAGACACAGTCAGAACCTCAGGCGGTACTTTAACAATTGGCAATATTCCGCTTACGAAGCAAGCTGAAAAAGTATTGAAAATTACTCAAATTGAATCAAAAATCTACAAAGCAGATGTTATAGGTACAGAACATTTACTTCTCTCTTTATTAAGAGATGAAGACAACATTGCCACTCAAATTCTGCAGCAATTTAATGTTACTTATGATAATGCTAGATCTGAATTGAATGCAATGCTTTCAAGTAAAAATCCAAAAGAAACCGGCGGCCAGGTTCCTGCTCCGGATAAAAAAGTTGAAAGAACAAAAACCCCGGTTCTAGATAATTTTGGAAGGGATTTAACAAAGCTTGCGATTGAAGATAAATTAGATCCTGTTGTAGGCAGAGAAAAAGAAATTGAAAGAGTTGCTCAAATTCTTAGCAGAAGGAAAAAGAACAACCCGGTTTTAATTGGTGAACCAGGAGTTGGTAAAACCGCAATTGCTGAAGGATTGGCATTAAGAATTGTTCAGAAGAAAGTTCCAAGAATACTTCAGGATAAAAGAGTAGTAACTTTGGATTTGGCAGGCTTGGTTGCCGGTACAAAATACCGTGGTCAATTTGAAGAAAGAATGAAAGCTTTAATGAATGAACTTGAAAAAGCAAGTGAAGTAATTCTTTTTATTGATGAGCTTCATACTATTGTTGGGGCCGGAGGAGCTTCAGGCTCTCTGGATGCTTCTAATATGTTTAAACCGGCATTAGCAAGAGGCGATATTCAATGTATAGGCGCTACAACTCTTGATGAATATAGAAAATATATTGAAACTGATGGCGCACTTGATAGACGATTCCAAAAAGTTATGGTTGAACCACCGAGTTATGAAGAAACTATAATGATATTGGATAATATTAAATTTAAATATGAGCAGCATCATCATGTTAAATACTCTAAAGATGCGATTGAGTCTTCAGTAAAATTAAGTAATCGCTATATAACCGATAGGCATTTACCTGATAAAGCAATCGATGTTTTAGATGAAGCTGGTTCGCGGGTGCATATGGGTAATTTTGAAGTTCCCCAAGATGTGCTTGATCTTGAAACCGATATTGAAAAAGTAAGACTTGAAAAAGCTCAAGTTGTTAAAAAACAAGATTATGAAGAAGCCGCAAGGTTGCGTGATAAAGAAAGAAATTTGCAATCAGATTTGGAAATTGCCAAGCGTGAATGGGAAGCAAGAACCAAAGATATAATTTATGATGTAAACGAAGAAGATATTGCAACAGTTGTTGCCATGATGACAGGGATTCCTGTAAATCGTGTTGCGCAAACAGAGTCTGAAAAGCTTTTGAGAATGGCAGAATCTATTAAAGAGCAAATTGTGGGTCAAGATGAAGCAGTTGAAAAACTTTCAAAAGCAATCAGAAGAACCCGCGCAGGATTAAAAAATGCTAACAGGCCAATCGGAAGTTTTGTTTTCTTAGGCCCTACCGGTGTAGGAAAAACAGAATTATGTAAAGTATTAGCTCGCTATTTATTCGATTCTGAAAATGCATTGATTAGAATTGATATGAGTGAGTATATGGAGAAATTCTCACTATCAAGATTGGTTGGTGCACCTCCCGGATATGTTGGTTATGAAGAAGGCGGGCAATTAACCGAAAAAGTTAGAAGAAGGCCTTATTCAGTTGTACTTTTTGATGAAATTGAAAAAGCACATCCTGATATTTTTAGTATTCTTCTTCAAGTTCTTGATGATGGAGTTTTAACTGATAGTTTTGGTAGAAGAGTCGATTTTAAAAATACCATAATCATTATGACTTCCAATATTGGAACCAGAGATATCAAAGATATCGGGTCATTCGGATTTAGCGGCGAGTCTTTAGCCGATAAATATTCAAGCTTAAAAAGCACTGTTGAAGATGCGATGAGAAAATTGTTCAATCCTGAATTCTTAAACCGAATAGATGAAACGATCGTTTTCAGAAATCTTGAAAGAGCAGATATTCTTAAAATTATTGATATTGAGTTGAAAGAACTATTGAAAAATATTCGTGAAAATAAAATGCATCTTGAGCTCGAACAATCCGCAAAAGATTTCTTAGTTGATAAAGGGTTTGATCAGAAATTTGGTGCACGACCATTAAGGCGATCCATTCAAAAGTATGTTGAAGACCCATTGGCAGAGGAAATATTGCGGGGTTCATTTAAAGATGGAGCCAAAATAGTCGCTAAGCATCCTGAAAATGCTGAAGAACTTATTTTCACAAATGATGATGTTGAAATGGATTTATCTGATAAAGCAAAAGAAAAGACCACTGATCAAGATAATTGATTTAATTAAGATTGATTTAGCTCATCAAAAAAAGCGTATTATTTTTAATACGCTTTTTTTTTGATTAATTTTGATTATAATTTTATAAACATGAAATGAACGGAGGATTTATGACAGCTTATAATGAAAATGAAATCAGAGAAAATCTTAAGAAGATTAACGGATGGAAATTCACTAATGATAAAATTGAAAAAGAATATGAATTGAAAGATTTTGGCGAAGCTTTGGGTTTCGTAAATAAAGTCGGCCATATTGCTGAAGGTATGGACCATCATCCTGATATTTTAATGCATTCATGGAATAAAGTTAAAATTTCAGTTTCAACTCATAGCGAAAATGGAATTACGAATAAGGATTTTGATTTGGCGAATAAAATAGAAAGTATTTAATCATGAACCGATTAGAAGGTTTGCTTGAACTGCATGTGAAAAATCCGACAGATTCTTTTGTGATGTATGGAATTGCCTTGGAATATATTTCAAAAAAAGATTTTCCGAAAGCTGAAGAATATTGTTTAAAGTTATTGGAAACAGATTCCAAATATGTTCCTGTTTATATGCAATATGCACAGTTGAAAGAAAAAATTAATCAAATAGAAGAAGCAAAAAAATTATATCTACAAGGCATTGATGTTGCCAATGAAGTTGGCGACAAACACGCGGCAAAAGAAATGGAGGAATTTTTAGATGACCTTGAATGAAAACGTCTCACCATCAAGCAGCAGCGAACTATTAAAAATATTTCAGAAAACAGGCGCATTACTTCAGGGCCATTTTCTACTTACGTCGGGAAGGCACAGTAATTATTATTTTCAATGCGCAAAAGTTTTACAATATCCACAATATACCGAGATGGTTTGTAAAATTATTGCTGACAAATTTAAAGATTATGACATTGACACAGTTATCGCGCCTGCTATTGGAGGTATAGTTGTTGGACAAGAAGTTGCGCGTCAATTAAATAAAAGATTCATATTCGTAGAACGTGAAGAAAAAAAATTAACATTGCGGCGTGGGTTTAGTTTGGAGTCTAGCGAAAAAGTACTGGTTTGTGAAGATGTGGTTACTACAGGAGGTTCCGTTTTTGAAACCATAGAAATTGTTAGGCAAAATGATGCCGATGTGGTTGGGGTTGGATTTATTGTTGATAGAAGCAACGGCAAAGTCGACTTTGGCTATCCGCAAATCAGTGCAATGAAAATGGATGTAGTATCTTATCTCAAAGAAGAATGCCCGATTTGTAAAGAGGGGATCCCGCTGGTTAAGCCAGGTTCAAGAAAAATTTTAACATAAAATTATAACCAACTAAAACTTCATAATTCGGATTATGCGCAAAATAATTTTTCTGATTTTGATTCTCTCTCTATCTATCTTCCCAAAAATTAACTTTGATGATTATTTTGAAAATGGATCATTAAGAATAGATTATTATCATACAGGCGATAGCACGAATGATTCTTACTCAATAGACGAATTAATTAAAGAGCCTTACTTTGGAGGGTCTCATAAAAATCTAATTGATCCTTTTAATTATGGCGTATATAGAGTGCAAGTTTATGATGATACAAGTAATAAGTTGATTTATTCGCATGGATATTCAACTCTATTTCATGAATGGCAGACCACAGATGAGGCAAAGCAAACCACTAAAAGTTTTAGCGAAACAGTTATAATACCTTTTCCCAAAAATAAAATTAGAGTTGAATTTTACAGTCGTGATAAGAAAAATAAATTGATTAAAAAATTTGAATATAAAATAAGCCCGGAAAATTATTTTATTAAAACAGAAAGAAAAAAAGAATACAATTATTTCGAAGTTTTACATAATGGCGATCCGACAGATGAAGTTGATATTGTATTCATTCCTGAAGGCTATACAAAAGATGAAATGAATAACTTTAAAGATGATTGTAATAAATTTGCTGAATATCTTTTTGAATCATCTCCATATAAGGAAAATAAAAATAAATTTAATATTCGTGGGATAGAAGCACCATCATTAGAATCGGGTACAGATATTCCTGCTCAACACGTTTGGAAAAAAACCTTGCTCAATACTAGTTTTTATTCGCTGGATTTAGACAGATATTTAATGACTACGGATAATAAATCTGTTCGGGATGTTGCTTCAAATGCTCCATATGATCAGATAATAATAATTGTTAATACAAATAAATATGGAGGAGGTGCAATTTATAATGACTACTCCGTGGTTGTAAACAATAATTCTTATGAAGAATATATTATGGTTCATGAATTCGGTCATGAATTCGCTTTTTTAGCTGACGAATATTATACCTCGGATGTAAGTTACAATGATTTTTACCCAAAGAATGTTGAACCGCTCGAACCAAACATCACAACATTGATTGACTTTAATTCTAAGTGGAAAGATATGGTTGATCCTTCAACACCAATTCCAACGCCTGTTGAAGATAAATATTTAGATGAAGTCGGTGCATTCGAAGGAGGCGGATATGCTGAGAAGGGAATATACCGGCCTTGTTATGATTGTTCTATGAAATCGGCCTCGGCAGATAATTTTTGTCCCGTTTGCAAAAAAGCCATTCAGCAAATGATAAATTTTTATACTGAGTAGTATTTGAGTAACTATTATTAGCCTAATTCTTCCTGCGCAAATTTTCTAATAAATATTTAAAAATTTAAGACTAAAAGGGACAGGCATTTACAGAACTAAAAGTTTTTTAACTGCGATAGATAAATTGTATATTGTAAAAAATATTTTTGACATTATCTTTTATTAAAAGTTATCTAACATATCCAAAGAAAATTCGGAATAAGTAAAAAAGAATTTAAATAATTAGCGATCCCTATCGCATGATAGGGAAAATATTAAACACATTAAAAAATTATTATTGTATAAAACATGGATCAAAAAAGACTACACAAAACTGTTGAAAGTATAGCTTCAAAAAATTTTGCTTCAGAAGAAGAAATGCTTATCGCGACTGTAAATCAGATTGTTGAACATGAAAATATTAATGTAACAGGTGGACGAATATGGCGGCTTAAACCTGATGAGCCAGCATATCAGCTTTTATTTCAAACGGGGACGATTGAAAAAATAAGTGATGAATTTATTTTACCGATAGCTGAATATCCTATTTTTGATTTCATTGCCAGAGACAGAACTATTCTAGGGAATGAAACAAATGAGGTCTTGCGCCAAATTGGAATTTTTAAATATTCAGCATCCGGAGTTGGTGAAAAAATAAAAATTAATGATAAATTTTACTACGAGTATTTACTTGCCTTAAATAGCAATGAAATTGATGAACAGTTTAAATTGACATTAAACATTATCGCAACAGCTTTAACCGCACAAATAAAACAGAAAAGATATTTTGTTAAAGCAAAATCATTGAAAGCTGATATTGATAAAGCCAGAGAGCTGCAAAAAAGTATTTTACCCGAACATGAATATCACTTTCATAATTATGAATTATTTGGGATCACTCAACCAGCTGAAATAGTGGGCGGAGACTTTTTTGATTATCTGGAAATTGGTGATGACAATGATAGACTAGGTGTAGTTGTGGGCGATGCTGCCAGCAAAGGCGTAAGTGCTGCTGCCGAAGCGATGTATATTTCAGGAGCTTTAAGAATGGCGGCAAGTTTTGAAATAAAAATAGCACCATTAATGAAACGAATGAATCAGCTTGTTAATCAAATATTTTCTGATGATAAATTTGCGTCCTTGTTTTATGGAGAATTATCTACAGATAGAAATGGGCTTTTTCTATTTGCAAACGCTGGCCATAATCCTCCATTTTTTTTAAAAAACTCGACCGATGAAATAGTAGAATTAAATCCTACAGGAATGTTACTAGGGCCAACTCCAAATGCGAAATATGTAATTGATAATATTAACTTCGGTTTAAATGATGTGCTTGTTATTTTTTCCGACGGCATAACAGAGACTGCTGATTCAGAATATGAAAGTTATGGTGAAGAAAGATTAAAGCAGCAGTTAATAAAATCGAAGAAGAAATCAAGTAAACAAATTGCTTATGCTATTTTAGATGATGTAATTAAATTTTCGAAAGATGGAAAATATAATGATGATAAAACTTTAGTCATTATAAAGCGAGTCTCTTAAGTTTAATTGAATCACACTTTTTGTACGAGGGGTTTCTGTTACATCATTTTATAAAAAAAATAGGCAGAGAGTTATCTGAGTTTGGCATAAAAGAATTTGTAAATATTAAAACTGTTTATATTAAATAGAAGGAATTTTGGTTTCTAAAATATTTGATATCAGTTCACTGATTACAGTTTTATTGAATGGTTTATTGAGAAAGTTAGTGAACCCTAATTTTTCTAATTCGGTTTTTTTATCTGTATAGTCATGGCCAGTTATAGCAATAATGTTTACTTTTTCATATCCAGCTAAAGATTTTATAAGATTCACCGTTTCTAGCTCAGACGCACTGAATTCTAAGTTGCTGCAAATTAAGATTGCCTTATAATTATTCTCTCTTGCAAGAATTAAAGCAGTCTGCCTATCTGATGCAAAATCAATTCTGCATTTAATACCTTTCAAAAATAACTTTAATATTTCTTGAGAACTTATTTCGTCATCAATAAGTAGTATTTTATCTTCATCAATTTCACTACTAATTTCTATTGCATCTTTATTTGATGAAAAGTTATAATGATTTTTACTGAATTCTTGTTCGCGTTCAACTTTTTTAAATCTTATTGTAAATGTAGATCCATTTCTGCCGCTGCTTTCAACGTGAATACTTCCATTCATCATTTTAACTAATTTTGCGCTTATAGTTAAGCCTAAGCCCGTCCCTTCAAATTTCCTATTGAGGCCTTCACTTACCTGTCTAAATTCTTCAAATATAATTTCCTGGTGTTCCTTTGAAATTCCAATTCCGGTATCAATAAATTTAATGTCAACATAAGGACAATCATTATAATAATTTTCTTCAACCTTCACAGCTATTCCGCCGGTTCTCGTAAATTTTATAGCGTTACTTAAAAGATTATCAATTACTTCTTTTAACATATCTTCGTCTGCAGTGATAAATAAATTTTCATTTTTTATGTGCGGTAAAAGATAAAGTTGTTTTTGTTCTGCAGATCTTGAAAATAGTTCAATGCTTTCTATTATTTTTTTCGCAACATTTATTTCTGTAAATCTGACTTCAACCTTGTTGGCTTCAATCTTTGAAAGCTCTAAAATTAAATCTAAAGTTTCCATTAATCGTTTGCCGCTGTCAAAGAGATCGTCAGTCATTTTTTTGTGTTCAGATTCTTTAAATTCTTGTTTTAAGATTTCAGCATATCCTAAAATTCCCGCCATAGGAGTTCGAAGCTCATGACTCATGTTTGCGAGGAAATTTGTTTTGAGGCGAATTGATTCTTCGGCTTTTTCTTTTGCTTCTTTCAATTGATTGATAAAAATTCTTCTTTCGGAAACATCTCTGAACGTAACAAGGTTGGCAGTTATTCCATCAAAAATAATTTTGCTGCTCAAAGTTTCAACCCAAACTTCAATCGAGTTAATAGAAGTAAGTCTGTACTCAGCTAAATATCCTTTACCGGTTGAATTAATAATTTTTAAATCATTAAGATATTTTGTAATGTGCTCGGTGTGAATAAAATCTTTAAGATTGGCTATTTTAAAATTATCAGTTTCATAATTTTTCAATAAATTTTTTCCAGCATTATTGGAAAAAATAATATTACCTTGCCAGTCTGAGATGTAAGCCGGGTCTAACATATTATCGACTAGCGCACGGAATCTTTCTTCGCTTTGACGAAGAGACTCGTCGGCTAATTTTCTTTCAGTAATATCGATGAGTGTTCCGGCTATTCCTATAATATTCTCATTGTCATCGAAGGCAGGCTTTGCGAAAGCTTCCATCCAGCAATTTTTTCCATCTGCTCTGTTGTATCTAATTTCATATTTGTCATTTTCAAATTGATTATGGAATAGACTATGAAATTTTTTAAGCGAAAGTTCTCTATCGTCTTTGTGAACAAAATCTAAGAAATATTTACCCAACGTATCTTTAACCGAGAAACCTGTTATATCTTCCCATGCTGGATTTAAAAAGATCCAATTGCCCTGTAAATCAGTTTGAAAAATAATTTCTTTAATGCTATTAACTAATAACCGGTATCTTCTTTCACTCTTTCTAATTTCTTCCTGTGCTAGCTTATTTTCTGTTATATCTTTTACATATGTGAGCACTTGGGATACGTTCCCATATAAATCACGAATAGCGGTGCTGTTAATGTAAGCCCAAACTAATTTTTTATCTTTGCAGATATATCTTTTTTCCAGTTCGATTGATTTCTTATCGCCTTCCACAAATTGCTGCCACAATTGAACTTGTATCTCAACATCATCGGGATGTGTGATATCTCTAAAATTTTTGCCAAGTAATTCATGTTCAGTATAACCAACAAAATCACAAAATCTTTTTGGAACTTTAATGAAATTTCCTTCAAGAGTGGTGAACGTTGACATTATAAGGGAAAATTGTTCGGTAGCTGCCAATCTTTCTTCACTTAAAATTAAAGCATTCAATGTGCTTTTATGTGAAGTGATATTTTCTGAATTTATTATTATTGCCGATAAGCCTCTATCTTCAAGTATAGAATAAATTGTAGTTTTAACCCAAATTATTTCAAAGTCACTTCTTAATTTTCTCAGTTCAAAAGTATATGGTTGAAATGGTGTGGATATAGATTTAATTATTGTTTCTTCAAAATTATTTTTATCATCATCAAAAATGAAATCATAAATTGATTTCCCAATTATATCTTCAATTCTATAACCTAATTCAAGCGCTGCTGTTTTATTGGCGTTTATTATTTTGCCGGATGTTTCAATCGTTATATTCATTAGCGGGTCGTGTTCGAACAAAGCATTAAATTTATCTTCGCTTCTTTTTATAGCTAATTGAAACTCCTTGTCGGCCATATCTTCAAATACAGCCATTATTCCATTCTCGTTATCAAAATCATCTTTTAAAATTGACAGAGAAAGATTTGAAGTCTTGACTGAATAATTTTTGGATTTTAATTCAACTTTTCCTTTCCAATTTTTTCTCAATTGTAATTCTTTTTTAAATCCATTTTTACCAAATGAATTATCAGTAAATAAATTAAAGAAATATTTATCATAAACGGTTGGATTAAACTTTGTCTCACATTCAAACAACTTATGCGCAGCATGATTGCAAAATGTTATAGTAAAATAATTATCTGTAATAATTATTGGAATATTAATAGAGTTTAAAATTTCAAATTGAGGCGAGAGTGTACTTTTATTTGCAAAAAAGGGAGAATTTTTATCTGGTAGCATTTTATGGATATACAGTAATTGGTTTCAATAAATAATCAAGAATTTATAAGTTATTATCGATGAAAAATGAACTTATTTTAGAATTTTATGAGGATTGACTCAGATTATTTTATTTTATGAATAAAATCAGCATTTTAATAAGAAATATTTTATTTATATGCTGGATTCATTAAAATTTCTTCCCGAATATCTTAAAAATCAATCACCAGAAACTGGAGGTGGAGATTTATTCGTATTAGTGCAAAAATTGGCAATTGCAATACTTATCGGTTTACTTGTCGGATTAGAAAGAGAACATTCCAGATCTGAAAATGAAAAAATTTTTGCCGGAATAAGAACTTTTCCTTTAGTTGTAATATTTGGCTTTCTATCAGCCTTAATTTCGTCTATCACTTCTTATTGGGTATTCATTGCAGGTTTAATTGTATTCGGTTCGCTTGTGACAGTGTCACATGTATTCTCAGCAAAAATTGGAAAAAGAGGAGCAACATCAGAAATTTCTGTAATCTTAGTGTTTTTATTAGGGGCGATGGTTTACTGGAATTTTATAATTATTGCTGCTATAGTCGGTGTGGTTGTAGCTATGTTCCTGACTTTAAAAATTCAGCTGCATAAATTTGCCGGTAAAGTTAGTGAACAGGACATTTATGCAACAATAAAACTAGCTGTAATTACGGTGATAATCCTTCCGCTATTACCTGATAAAACTTACGGACCGTTCAACATTCTTAACCCTCTTTTAATTTGGCGGATGGTAATATTCATAAGTGCGATTAGTTTTGTTGGTTATATTTTTATTAAAACCATTGGACAGAATAAAGGCATACCGATTACAGGATTGCTAGGCGGATTAGTTTCCAGCACAGCACTTACTATTTCATTATCAAAAAAAAGTAAAGAAGCTTCTGAATTAAGCCATAGTTTTGGGATCGGAATTATACTTGCTTCTACAGTAATGTATTTAAGAATATTTTTTATTGTGTTGGTTTTAGAAAGCTCATTTATAGATTCTATTTGGGCGTTTCTTTTACTACTAATTTTGTCAGGCTTAGTTACAAGCTATTTCTTTAGTAAAAAAAATCATGTGGAGAATAGTCAGACAATTGAATTCAAAAATCCTTTTGAATTAAAATCAGCTCTGATGTTTGGATTTTTATTTGGTTTAGTTTTATTCGTCACAAAAGGAGCGGAGCAATATTTGGGAGATGGAGGAATTTATCTAGCAAGTGGATTAGCAGGACTTTCGAGTGTAGATGCAATCGCTATTTCGGTTACTAAATTTTTAAGTACGGGATTGAGCTCAAAAATTGGTTTAGCAGCAATTATTATTTCAACAATTACTAATAATATTGTTAAGGCGTGTATCGCTACCTTTCTGGGAACTACAGAATTAAAGCGAACCGTTTGGAAGGGGATGATAATTCTATCCGCGATATCACTTATTTATCTTCTTCTCTTATTCTTAACGTGATTTTATTATAGCTTAAAATAAAAAAGGCTGTCAAAATTGACAGCCCTTTATTTGGGATATTAAATTAACTTACTCTTGATCATTATTAGTTATATCATTCCAGGTGTTTTCTACATCATCCCATGCGTTTTGAACACCAGATTTGAATTCATCCCAATTTTCTTCAGTCGTATTGTTGAAATCGCTCCATTTCGAATCTAGATTATCTCTTTCATCTTTAAGTTCAGAGATTTTTTTGTCATACCAATCTTTAGTATCACCGGTGGCATTTTCAGATTTTTTTTCAAGCTTATTTATTTCTTGATCAAGTTTTGATCGAGCCTTTGTTACGTCTTTTTCAAACTGATCTTTTTCTGCATAGGTATAATCTTTATTAATGACGCCGAAGTGGTGAGTATTATATGTACCAGTATTCATCGTATCGGATTGGGTATAACTATTGTCCTGATAAGCATTTGATTCGTCTTTTGAATTATTATTACAAGCAATTAGTGAAAATGAAAAAATTATCGCTGTTATAAATGATCTAAAAACAATCTTCTTCATAATTATTTACTCCTATTTAATTTATTGTTATCAAAAAATTTTAATTTATTTATAGCGGCCGTCTGCCTTGTATTAATCGTATTACAATTACAACTATTGCTATCACGAGTAGAATGTGAATAAATCCGCCGAGAGTGTAAGATGTAACTACTCCTAATAACCACAGAACTAACAATATTACGAATATTGTCCAAAGCATAGAAAGAACCTCCTCAATGAAATTTTGTTTTGTGATTGGCAAAATAGTTTTTAAACCATTAAGCATTATTGAAACTAATCACTTAGAGCTTGCAATTTATGCCAGATCACGTTTAAAAAATAATTGCATCTCATTACCATTATTTTCCATTCAATATTTATAATTAGTAATTTTCAACATCTAAAAAATTATTTTATATGCCTCAAAAAAATTACAGGTTGTTAATACAATATGATGGAACGCACTTTGCCGGCTGGCAAATACAGGCAAATGCAATTACTATACAGCAACGAATAAGCGAATCAATAAAAACTATTTTACATGATGAAGTTAATTTAATTGGCTCCGGAAGAACTGATGCCGGGGTTCATGCGTGGGGACAGGTTGCAAATTTTAAATCTGAGCAAGAGTTGGATCTTTATAGATTTAAATATTCATTAAATTCAATTCTTCCCACAGATATATCTATTTTAAAGATGGATGAAGTTCCCGAAGATTTTAATTCAAGATTTGATGCTAAAAAAAGAAGTTATATTTATTTAATTACGAAGACTCAAACACCATTCTATTTCAAATATTCATTTTATTATAAAGGAAAAATTGATTGTGAAAAAATAAATAATTTGTCTAAATCTCTTTTAGGAGAAAAAGACTTCACATCATTTTCCAAAAAAAGCTCTGACATTGAAAATAAAAATTGTAATATTTATAATATTCATTTTAAAGAAACAAAAAATTTTGTTATTGTAATTGTCGAAGCTAATAGGTTTTTACATGGCATGGTTAGGACGATTATTGGTACACTGCTTTATGCTCAAAAAGAAAATCTCGATGAACAATTTATAGAAGCAGTTATTAATGCTAAAGACAGGGAAAGTGCAAAGGAAGCCGTACCCGCAAAAGGCTTATTTTTATTTAAAGTAAAATATTGATTTCTCTGTTCTACGCTATAATTATTTTAGTTAAAAAGATTTTTTCAATCCATTATTTGCGGCGGAAAAAGTTGTTAAAGTTGTTCTAATCTAATTAAGGAAAAAACATGGATTTTCTCGCTGGACTTCATCCTAAAATAGTTCACTTCCCGATAGCTCTTTTATCTGTATACGCTCTTCTGGAAATTCTTGGTATATTATTTAAAAATGATTTTATGCTAAAAACTGCCCATCTATTTTTATTTTTAGGTGTACTCGGAACTCTTGCCGCAGTATTAACCGGTAATCAGGCTGAAGAAACTGCTGAACTTTTGCAAAAACAAGGCGCCATAATTCAATTACACGCAATTTCGGAACATTCGGATTTTGCAAATTATACAGTTTGGTTTTTCTCTGCCTTATTGGTTGGCAGAACATTTCTAGTTTTGAAGAAAAAATTTCAAGGGGCGATTAAATATTTATTTATAATATTAGCTTTGATTGGATTTTTTTTAGTGTTTGAAACCGGCGAATATGGTGGAAAGTTAGTTTATAAATATGGAATCGGCACTGACTTAAAGAAAATTGAAATTACAGAGTAAGCTCAGTGCAAACTAAAATTAATATTCTATCAATTGTCTTAATTATTCTTGTTGTAAATGCAGTTGGTATCTTGCTGAAATATTTTGAACTTGAGGAATACATAATCATTGCTGGGTTCAGATTTCATTTAAGTTTTGTTTTGCCATCTCTTTTCATCTTGAGAAAAAAAAACTTCGCTTCTTTTAAAAAATTTTTTAAAACCTGAGTATAAAAGATATTTAGTAATTTTTATTTGGCTTTTAGTTCCAATTTTATTGTTACTATCGTCGCTGTTTGTATTAAAAAAAATTACTATTTCCGACCCGTATCGTTTTTATGAACTCGGCTTGTCTTCGATAATTGATTATCCCATTTATTTGATTTGGAATCTTCCGCAGTTATTTCTTTTCATGATTTTCTTATTCTTGCTGGTAGAAGAAAAAAAATATAAAATAATTATCGTTGCCGCCATAACTACTTTATTATTCATTTATGAGTTTATTCCGATTCAAAATAAAATTGCATTTAGCTTGAATTTTATTTTAGATAATTATGTCCCGCTAATATTGTTCGCTATACTCTTCGGAATCTTAATAAAAAATTTCAATAACATTTATCTCATTTGTATTACAATATTTTCAATACTTTGGGTTTATTTTTTATGCTTTGGTAGTTCTTCCAAAATTATTGTAAATCTGCTATTCGCTGCAAATTACGATACATGGGGAGGATTTTTTACTTCAAATAAGTTAATGAATCCATTTTTATTTTCGGGATATTTAATAATATCCATAATTGTAATTTTTATTTCCAAAGGCTTAAAAATTAAAAGTTAAATACATCATTTTAGAAGAGTGTTATATTTTGTATTTTTATCTTCATAAAAAAGCCACTAAATGAAAAAATTATTTCTACTTCTTTTTTTGATGTCCGTTAATTTATTCGCCGGCATGCCTCCGGCTGATAAAGCAAGAGGATTTTTTATTTCAATGGGTGTCGGTCCAAGATTTCCTGTTGGTGATTTTGCGAATACTACTGACTTAGGTTATGGATTGAGTGTTGAATTTTCGTATACAGATAATGAGTATATCCCTTTCTTTGTATTCACAAGAGTCGGTTATGAACAATTCCCGGGCTCACCCGATTTTTATAAAATAACTGAATACTCAAATTATTCTACCAGTTCCATTCCAGTAAATTTTGGAATGCGTTATTACTTTCCGCCGTTGTTAGAAAATGTGCTTTTATTTATGCCGGTTTTAGAAGTTTCAGCAGCGTATACATTTTTTGAAAAAATTCACCAATTTAAACCCAACTCAGGCAGAAATAACTTTACTGAAGATATTTCTAAAGTGGGTATAAGTGTTGGGGTAGGAGTTTCAACTTTCTTGTTGGAATTCCTTGCTTCGTATAATTATTTTCGAACAAACCAAACTGTCTTACTTGATTTCAAAGTACGGCTTCCGCTATTTATAAATTTTTGAGATGAGAAATGAATTATAAAAATTTATTAGTCGAAATAAAAAATTCAGCTGCAGTTATAACTATAAACCGTCCTGATAAATTAAACGCATTAAATCAATCAACTTTACTAGAATTAAAAAATATATTTCTAGAGTTGAAAAATAGTGATGAAGTTAAAGTTATAATTATAACCGGCAGCGGCGAAAAAGCTTTCATTGCCGGTGCTGATATTTCTGAATTAAGTAAGCTCGATATGATTTCAGGGAAAGATTTTGCTGAACATGGCCAGGAAATATTTAGATTGATTGAGCATTTTGAAAAACCTGTAATTGCCGCTGTAAATGGCTTTGCGTTAGGCGGCGGTTGTGAATTGGCTTTAGCTTGTCACATTCGAGTTGCTTCAGATAATGCAAAATTTGGGCAGCCTGAAGTTAATCTTGGAATCATACCAGGATTTGGCGGAACGCAAAGGTTGACAAGATTAATTAATTCAGGAAGAGCTTTGGAATATATTTTAACCGGCGATATGATTGATTCTTCAGAAGCACTTCGAATCGGATTAATTAATCATGTTTTTCCCCAAAAAGAATTGATGAACAGTACTATTGAAATCGCAAATAAAATAATTTTAAAAAGCAGCCATGCTGTAAAAATGTCTATAAAAGCTGTGAAAGCTGTTGATGAAATGACTTCAAAAGAAGGGCAAAGTTATGAAGCAAATTTATTTGCGGTTTGCTGCGGAACGGCTGATTTTAAAGAGGGAACATCAGCGTTTCTTGAAAAACGAAAACCTAATTTTAAAGATAAATAAATTGCTTCCACTATCTCCTTAAAAATTTTCTTTAATGAGTGCTTCTACTAAAAAAATATTAATACAAATATTTTTTGGCATAATAATATTATTACTGCTCGCTAATATCATTTATAAAAAATTTATAATGATAAAAATGCCTTCTGAAAAGAATGAAGTGAGCTCAAAAGTTATTGAAGAAAAATTCCTTTCCAGCGTAAATAGTTTTGGATTAAATAAAAATTGGCTGGTTAAAACGAATGTAAAAAAAAAATTAAACGGTTCAGTAAAACAGGACTCAGTTATATCATATAAAATATCGATTCCCGAAGACCTTCCAATACCTGTAATCTTAAATGAAATTAATTCGTCACTTAAAAATGAAAATGTTGATATAGTATCTAAAGAAGAAAAAATAAATGGTAAAACATTCTTGTCCATATATTCAAAAAACAATTTGAAATTATCTGCTGCGATTGAATATAATAATGAGACAAGGCGAAAAGCCGGTTATGTTGGAATAATTATTTCCGGGCTTGAAGAACAAAAAGAAGATGATATTAATAGAATACTAGATTTTCCTGAACTTTTCGGATATTATGTAATCCCTTCAAAACAATCCGCTGAGTTTGTGAAGCACCACTTAAAATCCAAAAAGGAATGTATTGTTTTATTAAACGATGATATAGAAGAGCTTAAATTTAAATTGCAGGATAATTTTCCCGAATCCAGATTGAAAAGTTCAATTCGTTATATAATAGGATCATTTCCTAAAGCTTCGCTTATAATAATTGATGACAGATCTAATTTATACGCATCTGCAAATTATAAGTTTATTAAAAATGAATTTGAAAAAAGAAATATCAAGTTAATTATGAAAAGTGAAATAATGGATATTTCGAATGAATCAAAAAATCAGCTTCAATCTACCTTTAGGAATTTAGTTAAATCCGATTATGAAACTTGGGGGAAAGCTATAATCGTTTCTGCGGATAATTTTACCTTAATTGAAGATGAAGTTATTAGATTAAGAAAGATTGGTTACAAATTTATTAATCCATCACAGATTCTATTAAACACTAATTAATTATTTCGCCAAATAAATCTACTTGATTGATTTTACCCCTATTTAATTCCTTAAGTGAATCCATTATTTTATCTTTATCGCCGACTATAACGACAATTAATTTTTCCGGAAATATACTGCTGGCTGCGGTTTCATTAATTTCATCAAGTTCAACTCTTTTTATATTATCAATGTAAGTATCAAAATAATTATCCGGTAAAGAAAAAATAGCTTTGCTGGTTAAGTTTGCAGCAGTTTGGCCGTATGTTTCAAAATTGGATGGAAATTTTCTCATGATGGATGCTTTGGCAAAAGCAAGTTCTTCTGCCGTAACGCCTTTGGTTATATTATCAAGTTCGTTCAAGATTTCTTTTACAGCATTTGCCGTATTTTCCTGTCCAACAGAAGTTGAAGCATAGAAGTAAGCGTCATCTCTGTAATAATTAAATCTGGAAAAAGCACCGTAAGTATAACCTTTATCTTCACGTAAATTTAAGTTTATTCTGCTGGAAAACTGACCGCCTAAAATTGTATTGAGTAAATGTTTTGAAAAATAATCCTTGTTATTTCTTTTAGAAGAAACATGGCCGATTCTAATTTCGCTTTGTACAGAATCTTTTTTATCGTAAATGTAAAATTGTGTTTCATTATTTTCATTGGGTTTAATTTCAAGTTGCGAATAATTTTTCTTTTCCCATTCGCCTAAATATTTATTCAATTTATTCTTCAAATCGGCTAAAGAAATATTGCCGGCAATAATTAATGCGGAATTATTTGGAATGAAATGATTTGAATAATATTCTTTTACATCTTGTGCCGAAATGTTTTTTATAGTTTTATCATATCCCAAAGTTTGATACGCATACGGGTTGTCTGCGCCGAATACAAGTTGGTCAAATAAAGCCGAAGCAATTTCATCAGATTCATCTTGAAGTTGTAATATTTTAGTCGCAACTTTTCTTTTTTCTCTTTCAAAATCATTTTCATTTAAATGCGGGTTGAGAATAACACTGCTATATAACTTCAGTGCACTTTCAAAGTTTTCTATCAATGTTTGAAGTGTCAAATTAATAGTGTCACTTCCACAATTTACATTAAAATTTGCACCCAGCAGTTCAAACTCATCGCTCAATTCTAATGCATTTAAATCACCAGCGCCTTCGTCTAAAAGCATCGAAAATAAATTTGCCAATCCTTTTTTATCCTTAGGATCATATTTACTTCCGCAGTCAGATACTAAATTAAGTTGAATAATCGGCAGATTATCTTTTTGAACGAATAAAATCTTTAGTTCATTCTCCAATTCAAATTCATTTATTTGAGGTAATGAAAATTTAATTTCATCAGTTGGGAGAGGCTTTAAAGCTCTATTTGGAATCATTACAATTTTCCTTTCATGGAAGGCTTGCCGTCAATTTCTTTAGGAATAATCTGCAGTTCCACGTAAGGTTTAAAGAAATATTTTTCTACAGCGTTTTTAATTTCTTCTTCGGTTACCGATTCGTACCGCTTCAAATCTTTATTAAAAGAATTAGGCTCATCTAAATAATAATTATAAGAATTTAACTGATCGGCAAGCGAATCAATATTTTGTAATGAAAAAATGAAACTGGATTTAATACCATTTTTAGACTTAAGTAATTCTTTGGACGAAACAGAATTTAATCGAATGTTATCCAGCTCTTTAAAGAGTTCTTCTTTAAGTATATTAAGCGATACGCCTGGTTTAGCGGTGGCAATAAACATAAAATGTCCTGCATACTTTCCTGAGTATTGATAAGCAGTAACATCCTGTGCAAGCTCTTTTTCAAATACTAAAGATTTATACAAACGCGAATTTTTTGAGCCTGTTAAAATATCTGACAATATATCCAAGATAGCATCGTCTTTAGCGTACGCTTTATCGGAATGCCATGCAAGATAAAGGCGCTCAAGCTGAACATTGTCCTGGTGAATAATTAGTTTATTCTCACTCAGTCTGGATTGAACAACATTTAAATTTTCCCTTCCATTGCTGGCGGGAATATCTTCAAAATATTTTGAGATTAGATCTTTAATATTATTTTTATCAAAACTTCCTGCGACAGCCAATGCAGCATTTGAAGGGGAATAATATTTTTTAAAAAATCCTGATACATCATCAATTGTAAAACTTGAAATATCTTCTAATGACCCAATTGTTGACCAGCTATACGGATGGTTTTCGCGGTACAAATTTGAAATTAATATTTCCCAGGCAAGTCCGTAAGGCTGATTATCATATCTTTCTAATCTTTCATTACTAACGACTTCTTTTTGATTTTTCAATTTTTCCTGCGTTAATGCCGGGAGAAGATAACCCATTCTATCGGATTCAAGCCAGAAAATTAATTCCAAAAAGTTAGCTGGTACTTTTTCATAATAATTTGTCCGGTCAAAACTTGTAGATCCGTTCAGACTTCCGCCGGCTTCCTGAATAAATCTGAAATGAGCTTCTTTAGGAACATTTTGAGAGCCTTGAAACATCATATGTTCAAACAAATGAGCGATTCCGGTTTTCCCTTTAAGTTCATTTGCTGAACCAACTTTATACCAAATGTTAACAGCTGCGATGGGGAGGTTATTATTTTCATGAAGAATAACTTCAAGGCCATTCTGTAATTTATATTTTTCGTATTCTATATTAAGTTTTTTCATTTCAAGTATTTCAATTTAATAATTTAAGAACGCGATCCAGCCTTACTGATCCAATCAGTCTGAACAAATCTGTAAAGGGAATATCTCTATCCCAAGAAAATAAAGTTATAAAAGCCTCGCCGACAACTCTATCACGAGGAACAATTCCCCAAAACCGGCTATCATAACTATCATTTCTATTATCACCCATCATAAAATAATAATCCTTTTTAAAAGTATATTCTTTAACGGGTACACCTTCAATTGTAATTAGATTTCCGGAGATTCCTACTACTCTTTTCTCATATTCTCGATCAATTATAGTTCTCCATTGTTCAACGTTGCTTAAGTTAAGATGGATTTTATCACCTTCTCTTGGAACTATGAAAGGGCCCCAATTATCCTCATTCCAGGGCATGCCTTTTGGGAAAATTCTTGGATCTGTTAAACCTTTAGGATTTGGAGGATCAGTATTATAAAGAATGTGCGTTGGAATCCAAAATTGTTTGTGGTTTACAAAAACAACTTTATCAATTACCTGAATTGTGTCTCCCGGAGTTCCGATACATCTTTTAACATAATTCACATTTGCCTCAACAGGTTCAAGCAGATCTCTATCGCCAGGCCATTCGAATACAACTATATCTTTAGGCTTGGGATCTCTGAAAGCCGGGAAACGAAAATATGGAAGTCTAATTTCAGTAAATGGAATATACTTTGGAGAAGATGAACCATAAATAAATTTGTTAACTAAAACGAAGTCTCCCACCAAAATTGTGTTTTCCATGGAACCGGTTGGTATTCTGGTATTTTGAACTACAAAAGAAATAATAAGCAAAGCTGCAATTGCGGCAAATAAAAGCTGCTCAAAAAACTCTTTGGCTTTTTCTTTTGGAGTTTGCGGTTTTGTTTCTTCTTCCTTTGGTTTAATCCCAATAAATTTTTTGAAGCTTTCTTTAAAAGACAATTTATTCTCCTTAATAATTAAAACTATATTAAAAGACTTTAAATAACGAGTGTAATTTTAGAATTGTTAATTAATTTACTTTCAGGTTATCCAGTTTTTTCCTTAGAAAATCATTTACGAGTTTGGGATTTGCTTTGCCCTTTGTTTCTCTCATTACCTGTCCCACAAAAAACCCAAATACTTTTTCTTTACCATCAATATATTCCTGAATCTGAGACTGATTTTTATCTAAAATTCCATCAATTATTTTTTCAATTTCAGATGAGTCGGAAATTTGTACAAGATTTTTTTCTTTAACTATTTCTTCAGGACTCTTATTATTTTCAAGCATATTTGCAAAAACATCTTTCGCAATTTTTCCGCTGATGGTTCCTTCTTTTATCAAATTAATCAGCTTACCTAAATTCTCAGAGGAAATTTGAAATTCAGAGATATCAATTTTTTTATCATTTAAGATTTTCAAAACATCAACCATAACCCAGTTACTTGCGGATTTATAATCATCAGTTACTTTAATTACATTCTCATAATAATCTGCTGTGGATTTTGTTTGCGTTAAAATTTCTGCATCATATTCAGGCAGTTTAAAATTTTCAATAAACCTATTTCTTCTAATATCAGGAAGTTCAGGCAGATTAGAAGAGATTTCATTCTTCCAATCTTTATCAACTATAACCGGCAGCAAATCCGGTTCGGGAAAATATCTGTAATCATGAGCTTCTTCTTTACTTCGCATCGGCCTGATTTCATTTAAATCCGCATCCCACAAAAGTGTTTGCTGAACAATTTTTCCGCCGTCTTCAATAATTTCAATCTGTCTTTCAATTTCGTAGTTTATAGCTTTTTCCACATTGCGGAATGAATTCATATTTTTTACTTCAGTCTTGGTCCCGAATTTAGTTTCACCTTTTAACCTGACTGAAATATTTGCATCGCAGCGTAGTGAGCCTTCTTCCATGTTTCCATCGCAGATTCCTAAATACTGAACTAATTGTTTAACCTTGGAGAGATAGAGATAAGCTTCTGTTCCACTTCTCAAATCAGGTTCACTCACTATTTCAATTAAGGGAACGCCGCATCTATTAACGTCAACTAAAGTTTCAAAGGATTGATCATGAATAGATTTGCCTGCATCTTCTTCCATGTGAATTCTGGTTATACCAATTTTCTTTATTGATTTATCCTGGAATTGAATATTCACATATCCATGTTCACATATAGGCTGATCATATTGTGAGATTTGATAGCCTTTGGGAAGATCGGGATAAAAATAATTTTTTCTAGCGAAAGTTGATTTTTCATTTATGGTGCAGTTTGTTGCCATTCCCATTAGTGAAATAAATTCTACAACTTTTTTATTCAATACGGGTAAAACTCCCGGGTGGCCAAGACATATGGGGCAAACATTAGAATTTGGATCATTTCCAAATTTGGTTGAGCAGCTGCAAAATATTTTGGATTCTGTTAAAAGCTGTGCGTGGACTTCTAAACCGATGACCGCTTCGTATTTGCTATCCATTTATGAATGTTTTAGTTTGAAAAAAACAAATATAAAAAAGAAAACATACATATAGAAAGGCATTTGCTTTAGAAGTTTTTTTATAATTTTCGTATTCCGAATTTAGATTTTTCACTTTACGCTAAAAAATGAAAACAAAATCAGCCTCCAAATTATTTTTCTACTTGTTAATTATATTATCATTTATAGAAGTATACTATTTTTATCCTTTGCTGCCGGAAAAAACGGCTGCACATTTTAATATTTATGGTCAGCCTGATGCATGGCAAAGCAAATCGACTGTAATATTAATTAATATTCTTTTGGTTATTTCGGTAGCTCTACTTTTTAGAATTACTATTGTTTTTATCACCAAAATTCCGGAAGGTTTTATTAATCTTCCTAATAAATTTTATTGGTTTTCAGAAAATAGAAAGATGGAGACTTATCAAAAAATAAGCGACTTTTTATATTGGTTTACTGATGTTACTCTACTGTTTTTTTTATTTTTATTTTATTTAATTTATGAGTCAAACATTAACAGTTATACCTCAATTTCACCCGGTATTTGGGTGATACTAATAATTTACCTGGCTGTTCTTGCAATTTTTACACTTAAATTTTACAAGTATTTTAATAATTTACCTGGCAAGTAAATAGCCTCAGTATATTCAAAATATTGTGATTCGATATTTGGAGGAAATAAAATACCTATGAAAGATTTTTTATTTTTATTAATATAGTTCTATCAAACCAAATCAAGGAGGCTCGATGTTTAATAATAGAATTAAAATTATAACATTATTCATCTTTACCGGGATAATTTTGTACTCATTCCTCAGCGGATTTTCAATTTCAAACCCCTCTAAAGATGTCACAAAAGTCGAAAATTTTTCGTTGAATGATTACAACGGTAAATCTCATTCATTAAATGATTTCAAAGATTCAGAAGCAATTGTAGTTATGTTTATCGCCACTAAATGCCCTGTTTCCAATGCATATAATTCTCGAATGGAAAACCTTTATAATAATTATAAAGATAAAGGCATTTCTTTCATTGCTATAAATTCGAACAAAGCCGAAGGTGTGGAAGAAATTAAATCACACGCTAAAGAACATGACTTAACTTTTTTGATTCTTAAAGATGAACAAAATAAAATCGCAGACAAATTTGAAGCTTCAGTAACTCCAGAAATTTATGTTTTAAATTCTAATTATGAAGTTCAGTATCACGGTAGAATAGACGATTCAAGAGAAGAGGATAATGTGGAAAGTAAAGACCTCGAAAAAGCTTTAAATGAAATTCTTGCAGGCAAAAAAGTCTCAAACAGCAGAACCAAAGCTTTCGGATGTTCAATTAAAAGAGTTGACGCTTGATAACTAAACTTCAAATTTTTATTAGTGTCTTAATTTTTGCCGCGGTTCTGTCTTCTTGTTCAGAAGAAAAACATGATAACGTAAAAGTTGATGTTAAGAAGATTGATGATGCGGGACTCCAAAGTAAAATTCAGAATAGAAATGGTAATATTTTATTTATAAATGTTTGGGCTACATGGTGCGATCCCTGTGTTGCAGAATTTCCTGACATTGTTAAGATTGCTAAAGAATATACAAATAAAGGAGTTGACTTTTTAAGTTTAAGTGCTGATTTTGAATCTAAAATTGACTCAAGCGTTATTCCGTTTTTAATTTCTCAAAAAGCAGAATTCCCTGTGTTTGTAATGCAGGAAAGAAAGACTGAACAAATCATCAATGTATTAAATAAAGAGTGGAGCGGCGCATTACCGGTAACTATAATTTATGATTCAGCCGGGAAGCAGCGGTTGTTTGTTTTGGGCGCGCAAAATTATGATTTCTTCAAAAATAAAATTGACAGCATTAAAGCTTTGTAATTCAAAATGAACAATATGAAAAAGTATAATTACTATTTAGTTTACTTCATTTTGATTTCATTATTATTTATTACTTCCTGCCGGGAAGAAATTGTTTCTCCAAATAATCCGGCAGGAAATGTGAATGAACCCGTTCAATATCATTCGAATACTTCCTACACTTTTATAATTAATGCAGATGATATTTCCAAAAACGTAAATAATTTCCCTTCATTTAGTACCACAAATATCCGGCTTTACACTTCTGTTATAGATATAACTTCCGGCTCTGTGCAAATTTTTCTGATGGATTCTTTTAATCATGCTTGGTACTCAAGGACGTTTGCCAGCGAAATAAAAAACTCTGCCATTGATTTTTCAGGTAACACAGCTAATTTGATTCAAATTAAAATGAATCATTTTACAGGCAAATTAAAAGTTCAACTTGTTTCATTGCGATAGAATTTTGATTGAATAAATATGTCAATCACTAAAGTTGAATTTGTGTTTTTTTAATTTGCACATATCTTTTTTCATATCTTAATAAAATTTAATATTAACTTATAATTATTTAAATTCAGATTAATTTTTAGGTAAAATGCGGAGTAAATAATGGAAATGAAGTTTCACTTTAAAAAGAAAATAGGAATGCCTCCCGGTTCGCTGGTTTATATGGGAGATTCAAAGGAGAGTCATACTTCAATTTCACTAATTGAATACAATGAAACTTCATATGATGAAAAGAAGATTGAAAATATTTCAGATCTAAAAAACATTAAAGAAAATGAATTTGTAAGCTGGATAAATGTTTGCGGGTTAAATGATACAAATAAGATTGAAGAGATTGGAAGTATTTTTGATATTCATGCACTTACTCTTGAGGATATTTTAAATGTTTATCATAATCCAAAGATGGATGAATATGAAAATTATCTTTTTTTTATTTTGAAAATGGTTAGTTATGATAATTCAAATAGCCGGCTGGATATTGAACATGTTTGTATGGTATTGGGCAAAAATTATTTGTTAACGTTCCAGGAGAAAGAAGGAGATGTTTTTGATTTAATTAGAGACAGAATAAAAAGTAATAAAGGCAGAATTCGAAAACTCAAAGCTGATTATTTAATGTACAGACTGATTGATTCAATTGTAGATAATTATCTTGTTGTCCTGGAATGTTATAATGAACGCATAGAAGATACAGAAGACGAATTGATGTTAATTCCGGATAATATAAATCTTGAACCTATTCATGAGATTAGAAAAGAAATAATTAAACTAAGAAGAATAATTTCTCCTTTATCGGAAATAATTTATGCATTTCAAAAAGAAAAAATAACTTTTATTCAGAAAGGAACATTAGTTTTCTTGCGTGATTTATACGATCATGCTAAACTTGCCGCTGAAACAACTGAAAATTTTAGAGAACTGATGGCAGGCTTGCTTCAAATGTATTTATCAGCTACAAGTCACAGAATGAATAACATTGTTAAGCTGCTTACAATTGTATCGACTATTTTTATTCCGCTGACTTTTATTGTCGGGGTTTATGGAATGAATTTTAATCCTGAAACAAGCTTTTGGAATATGCCGGAACTACACTGGAGATATGGTTACCCGGCAATTATGATATTTATGCTGGTTGTAGCCGTGGGTTTAATATTATTTTTTAAGAAAAAGAAATGGCTCTAAATTGATTTTCATTTGGCTTTGAATAAATAGCAAAAGAATCTATTTTAAGTTAAAAATTTGAGGGCGCTATGAAATCTATTTCTATAATTTTAATCATTTTCATTTATTTTGTATTCAATTCTTTTGGTCAGGATGCTGCTTCATTTTTTCCGAAACAAGCTGGAGTCACCTGGAATTTTAAAATTATTCCGCTCGATTCTTCGAATAATGAAATCAATAATTTATCGTATTTCAAATCTGATTCATTTGCGGCTGTACAGAATTATAAAGGCAAACTTGCTAATATTATTGTTTCAAGAATTGCGGATAGTTCCGGTGTACCTTTAGTGCCGTATAGTGATTCAACGTTTATTTCATTAGATGGCAATGAAGCATATTCCTATTTCAAACCTTTGAATTTAGATTCTATACTAAATAACTTAATTAACCCCGCAGGCGTTCCAACAAATATTCCTAAACCAATGAATACAGCTAGCGCTGAAGGATGGCATTCATATTATAAATTTAACCAAGCCCCATATCTGTCTTACCAGGTTTTAACCATGGATACAACTATTGATTTTGACAGCGCATCAGTTACAATAAGATATGAGGTTAAGGCGACAAGACTTCCGGATGAAAAAATTCAGCTTCCTTCAGGGCAGGTAACTTGTAAAAAATTTAACTTCGAAAATATTTTTAGTTACTTATTAACACCTACTTTCGCGGTGCCTTTATTTTCAGTAAACGATACAACCTGGATTGCATCGGACAATTGGGTAATCAAGGAAATCATACCTTCAACAAAATTAGATCTCAGCATTTTAAATTTAGGAATACATTATTTGCCTGGTACAAAACAAGTACTTGTTTCTCCAATTACTTTAGGAATACAAGAAAATCAAGTAATCATTAGTGATTTTAAGTTATATCAAAATTATCCAAATCCTTTTAATCCAGCTACAAAAATTGATTATTCGCTTCCATTTAGTTCAGATGTTAAATTAACAATTTACGATATACTGGGAAATGAAATTATAACTTTGGTTAACAGTTTTCAAAATGCAGGAAGTTATGAAATAGAATTTAATCCTTCAACGCTTCAAAAAAGAATTAGTTCAGGGATATATTTTTATCGATTGAAATCCGGTAATTCAATTCAAACAAAAAAATTAATATATATGAAGTAGTAGGGAACTTTTATCACACTTCAATAATAATTTAAAACATTCAATAATTTCGGGCAATATAAAATTATGGCAATCAAAAGAATGAACATCAAACTATTTTCAAATACTGAAACCGGAAAAATTTTAGATCGTACTGAAGTAAAAGAAGAATACAAGTGGAATTTAATGGATATATATTCTTCTGAAAAATTGTGGGAAGAAGATTACAAATGGGTTGAACAAAACATTTCAGAATATGAAAAATTTATGGGGAAACTTGATTCTAGTTCTGAAACTCTTGCAGCATGCTTAAAGTTTGACGACGAAATGGGAATTAAGCTGGAAAGGCTTTATTTATATTCTATGCTTGCGAAGGATTCTGATTTGCGGGTTACCAAATATCAAGCAATGAATGATAGAATAAAAAATTTGTTCACAAAAATTTCTTCCGCTAATTCATTTATTCATCCAGAATTATTGAGTATTCCTGATGAAAAATTGTTGAAAATGATCGAACAAGACGATTTAAAAATTTACAGACATTTTCTAGATGATTTATTAAGAACCAAGTCTCACACGTTATCAAAAGAACAGGAAAAAATTCTTGCTTTAGCAGGTGAAGTAACGCAGGCTTCTTATAATACTTATTCAATGCTTACTAATTCAGATTTTAAATTTCCTGAAGTTGAAGACGATGAAGGAAATAAGATTGAAATATCGCATGCAAGATTTTATTCAGCAATGTATTCAAAAGATAGAAGCTATCGGCAGCGTGCATTCAAAAGCTATTTTGAGCCTTACAAAAAATTTACTAACACATTAACAACTCTTTTTAATGGAAACTTGAAGGCGAATATCTTTAATGCAACTGCAAGAAATTATTCTTCGGCACGTGAAGCTGCTTTAGACAGAAATAATATTCCACTCTCTGTTTATGATAATTTAATTAATTCATGTAATGAAAATTTGAGTCCGCTGCATCGGTGGGCAGAACTTAAAAAGAAAATTATGAAAATTGATGAGCTGCATCCTTACGATGTTTATGTAAGCCTGTTTTCAGATGAAGGAAATAAAAAATATAGCTATGAAGAATCTAAGAAAATAGTTCACAATGCATTGAAGCCGATGGGGAATGATTATCTCACCTCACTCCAAACTGCTTTTGATAATCGTTGGATTGATGTATATGAAACACAATCAAAACGAAGCGGCGCATACTCTTCCGGCACAACTTTCGGAGTGCATCCTTATGTGTTGCTAAACTGGACAGACTTATTGAATGATGTGTTCACACTCGCACATGAAATGGGGCATAACATGCATTCATTTTATACAGGCCAAAATCAGCCTTATGTATATTCGAATTATACAATTTTTGTTGCAGAAGTTGCCTCAACATTTAATGAATCTTTGCTGCTTGATTATCTAATTGAAAATGCAGGCTCACCAAATGAAAAATTATTTCTGCTTGAAAAATATCTGAACAATATTACTTCAACTTTTTATAGACAAATTATGTTTGCGGAGTTTGAAAAGCTGGTTTATGATAAAACCGAAAGCGGTGAAGCACTAACAACAGACGAGCTACGAAAACTATATAAAGATATTTATCAAAAATATTGGGGAAGTGCTATGGTTGTTGATGAGGAAGAGGAATTTACGTGGTCCAGGATTCCTCATTTTTATTATAACTTTTATGTCTATCAATATGCAACCGGGTTTGCAGCTTCGGAAATTTTATCCAAAAAAGTAAAAACTGAAGGGGAGCCTGCTGTAAATAAATATTTAAACTTTTTAAAATCCGGCAGTTCTGACTATTCCATAAATCTTTTAAGAAAAGCGGGAGTCGATATGGAGTCACCTGAACCCATTCTTGCCGTTACTCAAAAGATGAACTCTTTGTTGGATGAAGTTGAAGAGTTGATAAAATAATATTTTAGTTTTTAATTTTAAGTTTCTTCTAGAAGGAGAGCCTTAATTTAATTAAAAAAGGGAGTATAATATTTTTTAATATTGAATGAACCAATTACCATTCTTTTTTATATTTGGCCAATGATTTGAATTCTTTTACATTACTTTTTAAGGGAATATGCCTAATAAAATTTGGAAAAATAAGACATCAAAACATCTTGATAAGCTATTGACAGTTCTATCTGTAAAGGATGATATTGAAAGCGCAGCAATCGAAACGACAGGAGACATTTATATTTGTAGAGTGCATAAATATAAAGATCAGAATGCGTGGGGT
>CAVSWT010000008.1:0-254920 GCA_963731745.1 uncultured Ignavibacteriales bacterium | reverse complement strand
TTCGGCTACGCATCAGAAAGTGCAATAATTAAAGATGAAGACATTTTGATAAGAGGTGTAGGTGCAAGAGGGAATACTAAAATTCCAGTTAGTCTTTTGACTCAAATTATAAGTTTAAGGATGAGAGAATTATTTACTTTAATAGATAATGAAATTAGAAGTACAGGATTTAAAAATAAAATTAAAGCTGGAATCGTTTTAACCGGCGGTGGAAGTTTGCTGCGCGGCTGTACAGAATTAGCTGAAGAAGTTTTTGGTTTACCAACAAGAATGGGTGTTCCGCAGGAGCTGGGAGAGGGATTATCGAACGAAATTGAAAGTCCGGAGTTTGCAACGGTGGCTGGATTAATCAGAGGCATACCGGGTGGTAAATCAAGCGAGTATCAATTATTAATAAAACCCAAAAAGGATAAAACGAAGCATAAAATATCTGTCTTCGTTAAAAGAGTGCAACAATTTTTTGACGAATTATAATAACCTAATTAGGAGGAAAACTATGTCTCGATTCGCAACAATAGACAGGGCAAAACCAATGTCTGCAGTACTAAAAGTTGTAGGGATTGGTGGCGGAGGCTGCAATGCCATCGAAAGTATGATTACCAGGGGATTGAACGGTGTAGAATATGTTGCTGTAAATACTGATGCACAAGTTTTGAATAGCAGCAGTGCTACTCATAAAATCCAGGTAGGCATGAGCATAACCCGCGGACTTGGTGCGGGCGCTGATCCTAATGTAGGTAAAAAATCTTTGGAAGAAGATAGAGAAAAACTTGCTGAGGTTTTAGCAGGCAGCGATATGGTTTTTGTAACTGCCGGAATGGGAGGCGGTACTGGAACCGGCGGCGCACCTGTTGTAGCATCTATTGCAAAAAGCATCGGCTCATTAGTGGTTGGTATTGTAACCAAACCATTCAGATGGGAAGGGAAGAAAAGAATGCTGAATGCTGAAGCTGGAATTCAAGAATTAAAACAATATGTAGATAGTTTAATTATAATTCCAAATGAACGACTGTTAAATATTCTGGATAAAAATATGAATGCTTTTGCAGCTTTCGATAAGCCTAATGAAGTGCTTTATGAAGCCACCAGGGGAATTGCAGACATCATCACAGTTGAAGGATTAATCAATGTTGATTTTGCAGATGTAAGATCTGTAATGAATCAAAGCGGTGAAGCGTTAATGGGTTGTGGTATTGCAACCGGAGAAAATAGAGCAATTGAAGCTGCACAAAAAGCAATCTCCAGTCCTCTGCTTGAGGGGATAAATATTAAAGGTGCGAAAAGTGTTCTGTTAAATGTTACCGGTTCCAGCAATTTAACTATGCAGGAAATCAATGAAGGCAACAATGTAATTTTTGAAGCTGCCGGTGAGGAAGCGAATGTTATTTTTGGATGTGTGAGAAAAGAAGACATGAACGACTATGTATCATATACAGTAATTGCCACTGGTTTTGATGGGGCACAAAAAATATATTCTGCTAAAACTGCAAAGACGCAAAATACACAGCCGAAGGAAACAGATATTTTCAGAGGCGGATTCAGTTTTTTAGAAAATAAAGAAGTTGATACTGAAGATCTTGATGTTCCAACAATATTGCGTGTTAAAAGTCCTAAATCAACATTAGACACAAAAGATTCGAACGAAGATGAACTGCCAAAAAGCGGATTCAAATTTGATGATTCAAGATATAATTGGAATAAAGATCGTAAAGAAAAAGCTAACGTGGAAAAAAACGATAACGATGACGAAGACAGCTCTTCATTTTTAAGAATGATTATGGATTAAACGTCATTTAATATACCAGGTTGATAACTGACCAACCTCAACTTGAAAGGAGTTCTCTAGTGAGCTTTTTGGAAATCTGCGGAGTTATATTTATTGTAGTTCTAATAATAAACGGACTAGTTGGAATCATCTCACTTAGAACAGCAGTGAAAGTTCCAGAAGATCCACAATTGACGAGACTTTCTCAACTGGATCATTAATTATTATTCGTCGCTTGGCCTGGATTCTATAACAACGGCGCTTTCTTCTTCAACGCTTTGAACATTGTTGTCAACAGTAATAATAATTCTGTTGGGGCGGCAGCATATCCTGCAATCTTCCACAAAATCTTGTTTTCCCTGGATTGTTAAATCAACCCAAACAAAATTTCTAACTCCACAATATTGACATACCCAATTCAATTCATCATCGGTTTGCATAACATCATCTCCCAAATCAAATTTAAGTTACACTGCAATTTAGAAATTAATTAATGAGAGTAAATACCAATCTATTAATATTTTCATTAATTAATTTTTATTTCATATTTACAAACTGAGTAGGAAAATCCAAATCGGCTTCTTTTACCATTTTAATTACCTCCTGTAAATCATCAATTTTAGCACCTTGAACTCTTACTTGTTCATCCTGAATCTGAGCATTTACTTTTAGTTTTGAATTTTTAATTAATGATGTAATTTTTTTTGCATTCTCTTTGGAAATCCCGCTTTGCAAATCAATCTTTTGTCTCACCCTGCTGTTTGCTGCTGGCTCAGGTTCATTCAACTTTAAAGCCTTAATTGAAATACTTCGTTTTATAAATTTAGATTGAAGAATATCAACACTAGCCTTCAGTGCATAATCATCTTTTGAATTAATGTTTATAATTTTATCTTTTTTATTTAATTCAACAGTTGTATGAGAATCTTTAAGATCGTAACGCTGATTAATTTCTTTAACTGCTTGATTTACTGCATTGTCAGCTTCCTGCAAATCAATTTCGGAAACTATATCGAATGTATGATTTTGTGCCATGATTACCTTTATTCAAAATTAAAAATATTCTATTTATTCCAAACTATAATTAGAAGAGTTAAGTGTCAAGATTTAAGATTGTTTTCATTTCAAACTTTAATTTAAAAAATTTTATTCTATTAAATAATTTTTATGGATTTCCTTTTCTTAGTGTAATTGATCTGCCGAAGTACGTTAAGTTCATTGTTGTATCGCTTGTTATTGTACCATTAAATCTAACAATTGTCGCCCCTCTTTGAGAATCAAATTCAAGATCATTATTTGTAAATACTCCAAGTAAGTCACCTGAAATATTTGAGTCGGGATAAATTTCACTGCCGTTAAAAAATCCATGGTTAACACCTTTATCGATTTGAAAAAATGAAAATGTATGATTCAAATCGTTGATATCATGCCAATCATTATCGAAGTTTGGAATAACGCCGCCGGTATCTACTGGATTATTACTATCCGTTGTACATGAATTTAAACATACAAATAAAACTGTGAGCAGATAGAAAAAAATTAGATTATACTTTTTCATAATTATCCCTTCAAATTTAATTCATGCTGAGTCTTTTAATTTAATGATTATATCATTTACCTTTTTTTCCATGGCCGGGACTTTAATATTAATTTCTTTTAAAACAGATTCAATTCTTTTAGAAGTAGATTCTTTCAATTTACTTCTTTCCTCGGAATCAGAAATTTGTCCAGTTACAATTCTATTTATATCTAGAATATAATCATTCAATTTCAGAAAACATGGTTGATGAATTTCATCTAAAATATAATTAATAGTTTGCAGCAATGAATCAGCAAGACTTTTATCATTCCAATAATCTTTGACATTTTTTTGATATATGTATTTATTATTATTTATCTCATTATAACTGGCATTATATTCCTGAATTGATTTTTTTATGGCATCAGTAATTTCATGATTGTAAATTGTGATTTGAGTTAACAATTTAAAATCATTTCTACTGTTTTTAATTTTGCCAACATAGTCTAACAAAGCTCTAGATATTATTCCGAATTTTTCACTTTTTTTATCATTCAAAATTGCATTTAGTATGCTATCCTTTTGTAAGTTATAATAGTCAGCTTCCTTTTGCGAATAATTTTCTAACAAATTTTTTAATTCGGTTTTGGCGACTCCAATATCAATTAACAACGATTCTAATTTATCAAAGTTTTTTGCGGCATCTTCAGGCTTTATCGATTGCGGTTTATGTTCTTTAGACACCACTATTTTAATTAAACCGTTATTGTCAGATGGAACTAAAATTCTGTTATCGATAGGATAAAGAATGATCCAATTTTTATCTTCAGTTTCTACGTCTACTGAAATAAGATTATCCGGCAATTCAATCATAAATTCACCTGAATTTGTTGTGGTGATACTGCCTATAGTGCTAAATCTTAATGAAATATTTTTAACTGGATTTTTATTTTCATCATAAACTTTACCTTTTAAGGTAATGGTTTGTGCGGATATAATTCCGGGGAAAGTGAAAATAAACAAAAACAAAATTAAGATGCCAGTTTTCATTAAATCATTTGAAATTTACTATTAAAGAATTCTGCTCCGGTATAACCACATAATCATTGTGACCAATCTTTCCATTCTTTGAAGCTAGCAACAGAATAGAACTTCCCGCAGCTCTGGGAATGCTTGACAGCAAATCTTCCTGAAGCATCACTGGTTGCAGAAGCAAGCCCGCTGTCAAAGTCTAATAATACATTTGAGATTGTGTTTCCCGATGAATCGATGACTGTTCCTCTAACTACAGTTGAATATTTCCTTTTATCAATTTGAAGGTTAATTATTTTATCTTCCGGTATGGTTATAGGGGTTTTGTTAGCCATTTGATAACCGTTTACATCAATTTTGAAATTAATTTGTTTGCCTAAGAATTGCGATGGAACGTCAGCAAAAAGCACTTCTCCATTTTCTTCAATTTTATGTTTAACGCCTTGTGAACCGATATATGCAGTTATAAATCCATCCTTAATTGGCTTATCATTTTCTGTTTGAATCCGCACTGTTAATAAAAATGTAGAATCGGGTTTTGCTAAATAAAAACCGCCGATAATAACCAGACAAAAAATTACAACAGGACCAGATAATTTAAGTTTACCATAAACTACATTGCCTGTATAATCGGCGAGAGAATTAAGAGCCCCAAATAAAAATGCGGCGGCACAAAGTCCCAATGGAATCAAAAGAATATAGAAGAATGAACTTGTAATACCGTAGGCTGATAATTTTTGTGAAAATATTATCAGCAGTATCGCAAGAATAAAGGTAATTAAAAAAGCAGCGCCGCTTATATAAACCCAAGTTAGCCGTTGAGTAATACTTTTATTAGTCGTCATTGAGATTATTTTATTTTTTGGGGATAAAAGTTTCAGCTATGATAATAATACAATAGAATTCTTTAATAAGCAAAATAAAGTTTTTGATGCTTGAGGCTGTTATGAAATGATTTAAAAAAAGACTCACATTCATTATTAATTAAATGAATGCGAGTCAAATTAAATAGTTTAAGATTTTAAACTAGTTACATCTTCAAAAGTTTAAAAGCATGCATCCATTTATTTTGGATAAATCCTGGAATGCACCACAAAATACACAATGGTTCAATTGCTCTTGCAGCTTCAATCGCACCCATATCTTCAGTTTCAAAACCAAATTGATTTGTTATTTCAGTTACTTCCTTTTTTGCATTAGCATCATCCCCGCAAATAAACATTGTAGGTTTAATACCATCGAAATCTGGATTTACCATTAAGGAATTACCGACGCTGTTAAATGCTTTTACAAAATTAGCTTTTGGAAAATTTTCTTGTAATTCTTCCATTAACGATTTATCTAGGCTTGTAAAAAATTTTATAACACCGTTTGTTGGCGGTGCATCTGCTATTGGGTTTGTTGCATCGATAATTGTTTTGCCCGATAAATTATTCTCTCCAGCTGAATTTAGTACATCAATTGCTGCTGTTCCTTTTACAGCTAGTATAATAATCTCACCGAATTTTGCTGCATCAGAAAAGCTGCCGATGCTGACTGATTTACCAACCGAAGCCTTCCAATCATCTAATTTAGAAGGATGATTTGTTCCGATCATAGCCTCATTTTCGTATTTAATGAATCCGGCTGCAAGTGCTTTTCCAACTACACCCGAGCCAAGAATGCCAATCTTTTTATTTTTCATATCAATCCCTTCCGTTTTATTTGTAATAATTATAAAAGCTAAAATATTTTTTGTGTTTGAATAATTTTCTAAAATAAAAATTAATTGCTATTCTAATTTCATCGGAACTTCAATTAATAATAATTCGGAAATAGAATTTGATTTAATATTAATTTTATCGACTTCCCACAAACCCATACCGTCCCGTTTTTCTAATTTTTGATCTTCAATTGTAACATCACCTTCAATTACAAAAGCATAAATACCATTTCCCGATTTTTTAATTTTATATTCTGTTTCAAATCCCGGATCTAATTTTCCCAGATGAAACCAGGCATCTTGATATACCCACAAGTTTTTATCAGATAAAACCGGGGAAACAATTTCCAGCAATTTATTTTTATATTCTTCCGGATTGAAATTTTTTTGCTGATAACGCGGATGAACATTTTGTTTATTAGGGATAATCCAAATTTGAAAAAATTTAACTTTTAAATCTCGATTTTTGTTAAATTCAGAATGAAAAATTCCTGTTCCAGCTGACATAACCTGCACTTCATTTTTCTGAATTACACCTGCGTTTCCCATGCTGTCTTTATGTTCCAAAGCTCCTTCGGTAGGAATTGTAATTATTTCCATATTGTCATGCTGGTGAGTACCAAAACCTTTTCCGCCTTCTACACTGTCGTCGTTCAAAACTCTTAATGCTCCAAAGTGAGTTCTTTCCTCATCATAATAATTTGCAAAGCTAAAAGTATGATAAGTATCTAACCAATCGTGATTTGCATGTCCTCTTGAATTTGATGGATGAAAAACTGTTTTCATGTATTTATCCTATTGGTTAATAATTACAAACAGAAGATTTTTTTAGAAATTTTGGAAACGAGTAATTAGAGAATAGTAAAAAAATAATTTAAAGTGAATAGATATGGATGAAATCTAGTTGAGCTTAAGTAGAAATGTGATATGAAGTCGGGGTGCCCGGATTCGAACCGGAGACCTTCCCGATTGAATCGGGACGCGCTAAGTTATGGCAGACAAAAAAAGAAATAAAGACAGTGAAGAAAAGTCGGGGTGCCCGGATTCGAACCGGGGACCTCTTCGTCCCGAACGAAGCGCGCTAACCGGGCTGCGCTACACCCCGAAGAAAAGTTTTATATTTAATTTAAAAATAATTTATAAAATATTGTTGATATTTAATTTTGATGTATTCCTTATTTTTAAGTTTTTTTAATTCTAATTCAAATTTATTTGCTTCTGATTTAGTTTCAAATGGGCGCTTAAAAATTATTTTCCAAGGACCTTTGTTTTTAGTTGATTTATTTTGACCGGAATTATGTTCTATCAGTCTTCTTTCTAAATCATTTGAATGCCCGTAATACCATCTTTTACTTTTTTCAGATTCAATTATATATGTGAAATATATTTCCACGAGACCTTCCCAATTGAATCGGGACACGCTAACTTGGCGGAGTTTATCCCGATGTAAATCGGGGCTACACCCCGAATTTTTATCAAAGAGCGACAATAAAATAAACCCTTTGAAATCATTTTACAAGTAATTTTAATTTCTTAAAATTATTAATAAGATATTTCTTTACTTTTGTATCCAATCATTATAAGTTTGACAAACAAAAATATTAACCTTTAAATCTATCCGCGAGATGGATAAGGATGAAAGAAATCAAAATACAACAAAAATAAAAGGAACCTCTGCGGCAGAAGCCAAAGAGGATTTTTTATATATGGACATAAAAGCAAAAATAGTAGATGAAGTTGGTTTGAAAAGAATAATTACCCGCATTTCTCATGAAATCTTAGAACGAAACAAAGGTTCAAAAAATTTAGTGTTAATGGGAATGAGAACGCGCGGCGAGTTTCTTGCAAAACGGCTTCATGAAAAAATTAAAGAAATTGAAAACATTGATGTTCCATTTGGAGTACTTGATGTTACACTTTACCGCGATGATTTTCGCACAAGACTAAAGCAGCCGGAAGTTTCAGTTTCCAATTTTACTTTCGATATTAATGAAAAAGATATCATTCTTGTTGATGATGTTCTTTATACGGGGAGAACAGTTCGTTCAGCATTAAATGCACTGATGGAATTTGGTAGGCCGAATACAATTCAGCTTTTCGTTTTGGTGGACCGCGGACATAGAGAATTGCCTATACGAGCAGATTATATTGGAAAAAATATTCCAACTTCAATGAATGAAGAAGTAAAAGTTAAAGTTAAAGAGATTGACAGCGAAGATTCAATCTATTTAGTTGAAACAAAAAATGAATAACTAATTATTAAGAGTTTAAAAACATGCCATTATCAAGCAGACATTTACTCGGATTAAAAAATGTTCCTAAAGAAGATATCCAATTAATTTTGGATACAGCAACAACATTTAGAGAAGTCTTAGACAGGCCAATTAAAAAAGTGCCTACCTTACAAGGCAAAACTGTTGTAAATCTTTTTTATGAAAATTCCACACGAACCAGAATCTCATTCGAACTTGCGGAAAAAAGATTATCGGCCGACAGCATAAATTTTTCTGTATCCGCAAGCAGTGTAAGCAAAGGCGAAACTTTCAAAGACACAATCCGCAACATTGAAGCGATGAAAGTTGATATGGTTGTAGTTCGACATGCCGCTGCTGGAACGCCATACTATCTTACGCAAATTAGCGATGCAAATATTATAAATGCTGGAGACGGCATTCACGAACATCCAACCCAAGGCTTACTTGATATGTATTCAATTAGAGAAAAGTTGGGAAAGCTTGAAGGATTAAAAGTTTGTATAGTTGGAGATATTGCTCATTCAAGAGTTGCATTATCAAATATTTTTGGTTTGAAAACTATGGGCGCCAAAGTTTCGGTGTGCGGTCCTTCAACAATGATTCCCCGTTACATTGAAGAGTTGGGAGTTGATGTTATTTATAGTATAGACGAAGCAATTCAAGAAAATGATGTTTTGAATGTTCTTCGAATTCAGCTTGAAAGAAAAGCGAGAGAATATTTTCCATCCATTAGAGAATACGCGAAATATTTTGGAATTGATAGAGCAAGATTAGAACGGCTGGGAAAAGAAATCACTATTATGCACCCTGGCCCTATAAACAGAGGAGTTGAGCTTGCATCTGATGTTGCAGATGGATCAAATCAAATAATTTTGCAGCAGGTTACAAACGGCGTTGCTGTTCGAATGGCAGTCCTTTATTTATTAGGAACTCTTAATTAAAAGGAATTGAAATGAAAATTATTTTAAGAAATGTAAACCTTCTTCATCCTGAACAAAAATTAAATAAAAAGAATGTTGATGTTTTGCTTACAGACGGAGTGATTTCAAAAATTGGAAAATTAAGTGATGATGAAGTTAAAGGCTCAAAAGAATTTGATCTTAAAAATAAATACTTAGTGCCTGGTTTATTTGATATGCATGTTCATCTTCGTGAGCCTGGAAGAGAAGATGAAGAAACGGTGGTTACAGGATGCAATGCTGCCGCAAGCGGCGGATTCACAGCAGTTGCCTGTATGCCTAACACCGAACCGGCAATTGATTCTGCGGAAGTGATCCACTTAATTCAAAAAGAAGCTAAAAATCATTTAGTAGATGTTTATCCAATTGGTGCCGCAACAGTTGGAAGAAAAGGAGAAATAATAACTCCAATGGCTGAACTTTATGAATCCGGTGCAGTCGCTTTTTCTGATGACGGTGTGGCAATAAAAACTGCTGCAATTCTTAAAAGAGCTTTGGAATATTCTAAGATGTACAATCTTCCAATCATCGAGCATTGTGAAGACGAAACTTTAGCTGGCGGCGCAATGAATGAAGGAATAAATTCAACTTTACTTGGATTAGCACCGCTTCCCTCTGTAGCGGAAGATTTAATCGTTATGCGCGATATTCTTATGGCTGAATACACAGGCGGAAAAGTTCACATTGCACACATCAGCACAAAGCGATCTGTAGAGATTGTTAGAGAAGCGAAGAAAAGAGGTGTTAACGTAACCGCCGAAGCAACTCCGCATCATTTTTCATTAACCGATGATTCATTAAAAACATACGATACAAACATGAAAATGAATCCGCCTTTACGCACTTCGGAAGATGTTAAAGAAGTTATTAAAGGTTTAAAAGATGGAACTTTGGATTGCATTGCCAGCGATCATGCTCCTCATTCGCCTGAAGAAAAAGAAGCTGAATTTGAATACGCTCCAAACGGAATTTTAGGATTAGAGACAATGGTTGGTTTAACTTTATCAGAACTCTATCATAAAAAAGTATTAACACTTGAACAAATAATTGAAAAGCTTTCTATCAATCCAAGAAAAGTTTTAAATATTCCAATTCCAAAATTTGAAGAAGGCGAAGAAGCCAATTTCACAATTTTAGATCCTGATGAAGTTTGGACGGTTGATGTGTCGAAGTTTAAAAGTAAATCAAGAAATTCTCCTTTCAATAAAAAACTTCTTACCGGAAAACCGGTTGGTGTCATAAATAAAAAGAAGATGTATTACAACGATTCTTTTACCAATATTTAGTCTTTCCTTTGCTAATTAATTAAACGAAGGTGTACAATATAAAGTACACCTCTTTGTTTGATTTTCAACAGAATTCCAATAAAATCAAGCTTTTCTAATGGCATTCATTTTGGCTTATATAAGCAAGAAACGAAAATTGACGGAGTTCAAAATGAAAAAAATAACATTAACAATAACAGCTTTAATTTTAGTCATCAGCTTTTCAGCTTGTCACATAAATGACCCAAATTATTATATTGACGATACACCGCCGTCACCGCCATCGGGAATTTATGTTTTAAATGGTGATAATGTTGTTGACCTTTCCTGGAATCCAAATCATGAAAGTGACGTTGCAGGTTACAATGTTTATTATGCTTACACATATAATGGCAAATACACTTTGATTGGCTCAACGTCTACTAATTATTTTACAGATGACGGAGCAAATAACGGAACAACTTATTATTATGGCGTAGCTGCTTATGACTATAATGGCAATGAAAGTGAATTGAGTTATGATGTAGCTTATGCAACTCCGCGTCCTGAAGGTTATAATCAATCTATTTTTGATTATTTGAACTTCCCGGATAATGCCGGATATTCATTTACAACTTATAGTGCTGTTCCTTATGATGATCAATCAACTGATTTCTTTTTTGAAAATTACAATGGAACTTATTATCTGGATGTTTATAAAGATTCTGATATTCAGGATATGGGAGTTACAAATGATATTTATGATATTCCTTATGCACCGGAAAATGGCTGGTCTTCAACTAAAGATGTATTTGCAAAAGTTGGCCACACATATGTTATTTGGACCTGGGATAATCATTACGCAAAAGTAAGAGTAAAAAATATTACTCCAGATAGAATAGTTTTTGATTGGACATTCCAATTAGTTGAAGGAAACAAAGAACTGAAACCGGTTAAAAATAGCGGCCCAAGAATTCTGCAAAAGGTTGATAGAGTTAGAGAATAAAATTCGACAAGAAAATAAAATTTAATCTGGAAAAAAATACGGCGAACCCAATTTCTAAAAGAGATTGGGTTTGCTGCGCTTATAAGAGAGAATAAAATATAGTTCGTTACAAAGATGAAGTTATAGACTTAAACTTATTTATTATTTAAATTTAGTCCATAAAAGATGACAAAAACTACAAAAAATATTTTAATCATTATTCTCATTACAATAGTTTTTAGCATTAATTTGTTAGCTCAGCAACAGAATTATTTAAATAAAACTAATACAAAAAACCAAGTACCTGCAGTCCAAAATGTATTCATGAAAATCGAAAGTGCAATTTCAACAGGCAATGTATCTGCACTTTCCTCTTACTTTAGTTCCCGTACTTATTTCAGTCTCTCAAATGGAGTAAGCGGTTATTTCAGCACAAACCAGGCATATTATATTTTAGAAGATTATTTTAAAATTTATCATGTCATTTCTTTCAGATTTAATAATATTCAAACTGCGGAAGATAAACCTTACGGAATAGGAGTTTATAATTTTGAATTTAAAGGGAAGCGCGACAATTCGAAAGTTTATGTTTCGTTGAAGAGTGAAAACGACAATTGGAAAATTACTCAAATCACGATTAATTAATGTTTAAGAGCATTTTCAATAAACTTAAAGGCGATAGAAAATATTTTACTATCGTCTTTTTTATTTTAGTGATTATTTTTATTTCCGGTATCATTACCCCTTTATTAATACAACAGGAAAGAAATAACTGGGATCATTATTTATCAAAAAAAATTTCTTCCATTGAAACTTCTGTAAATTCTTTGTATGAAAAGAAAGAAGACAAAGTATTAAATCACTTCCAGCGAAATTAAATCCAAACTTTCTCACACATTAAAACCGGGTGTTAATTCTTTCGGCCAACTAATTACCTTGGTCAACAGCGATGATTATCAGGACTATTCAGTTGAAGTTTTTGCGCCGAATGGAAAACTTATTGCATGGAATGAAAGTGTGGCTATTTCGCAGGAAGATATTTTCCCTTTGGAACGTCCAATGGGTGAGACTTATTTTTATCGGAATAATCTTATTACATATTTGACGGTTGTAGATACTTTACTTATAGAAAATGATCAATTTTTTTATGCCGTAAGTTTGCCGATTGAAAAACATTTTGAACTGCAAAACCCATACTTCATTGAACTCAGTTTTACAAAAGAACTGTCTGAAAAATTTTTAACACAATTTCAAATCAGCTATAACCCCTTTACAGCTAAATCTAAAGACGGAAGAGTTTATTCATTCGAGTTATTAAATAACAAAGACAATAAAATTGGAATGGTTAATTTCTTCAAACCGTCGCTGGAAATTTCCGTAAATGATTTGCGGGAAAATACCAACACCATCCAATCAATTTTGGTGATAGTGGCATTTATATTTTTAGGAATGGGATTCCGGTATGATTATAAAAAAATAAAATACCGTTTATTAAAACTCGTATTGATAATTTTTTATTTTTCACTTTTTAGGGCGGTATTATTTTTTGTAGAATTTCCTTCCAATATTATGGATGGAAGCTTATCCGATCCCGCTTACTTCTCATCCGCATTTGGCGGGGGCATTGTAAAATCGCCAATCGAATTTTTTGTCACAGCAATATTTTTACTGATCATTTCTTTTAACGCGTACAGACTTTTAGTTGATTATATAAATAATGAGCCGATAAAGATTAAAAATAAATTTTTGCTTGCGCTTGCAATAATTCCAGTTTCAATATTATTTTTTTTAACGCTTCGTGGATTTAGCGCTTCAATTAAAAGCATCATATTCGATTCAACTTTACGATACTTTAAGGATCCCCGATTACTGCCTAAACTGCCGGGCATGTTGATGGATTTGAATATACTAATTCTTGGTGCAGGAGTTTTGTTTTTCTTATTATGTTTTCTAATTATTTTATTATCGCTTTCGCTTAATGAAAACGTAAAAGGTAAATATGTTCGGAGATATTATTTATCTCTATTCATTATAATTCAATTTTTGGGAATTGCTTTTTTAATCGTTCAGCGGGAACCGTTAATTACTCCGCTTCTCAGCATACTTTTTATAAGTTTGATTTTTCTACTCCTTTACAAAATTTACTTTATTAATATTAATTCTGCTTATAATTATATCTATATTTCTTTAGCTGCATCCATAATCAGCATAACACTTTTAAATTATTTTAATCTTCAGCTTGAAAGAGAAGCATTAAAAACAACTGCCATTGAGGTTAATCGTCCAAATGATAATTTATTTAGATTTCTGGTTACCGATATATTAACTTCTTCAGCTAATAACCAGAATATTATTGAACAATTTGGAAAAAGTAATTCAAACTTTGATGCTGCGGCATTTATTATTTGGAGCGGAAGCACACTTCAAAAAGAGTCGTTGAATTCACTAGTTACCATTTATGATAATCAGCAAAAACTAATCGGAAAATTTGACGTCGGTATTAATAATGATTTTTCTCCGGTTGAATATTTCGATAAAATCAATTCATCCGAACCAACAATTAAAGAAATTTCAGCAAACGGTAATCAGGAACAAAAAATATACTGCGGTATAATTCCTGTCAAAGACCGCGATCATATCGTCGGATACATTTCTGCATCTATCTTGTTTGACATTCAAAATCTAGGTGCTGAAAACATACCGGATTTTATCGAATCAAAAAAAAATATAGTTAACTCTGTTGTTAATTTAAGATTATTAAAAATTTTTGATTTCGAAAATTCAAAATTAAAAGATGTTTATGGAGATATTTACCCTTCAAGAGAACAAAGTGAGCCTATCCTAAAAGCAAAATTCTCTGATGATAATGACGCGTGGTTAAATTTAACTCTTAATAATGAAAACTATCTGACGTATATTTTAAAAACCCAGCAAGACAACCGCGAAAAAATAACCTCTGTTTCTTTACGAAGTAAAAGATTGACCTGGAATTTGTTTAATTTTTTCAAGCTGTTTATAATTCACAGTATTTTTATTACCGGGCTATCGCTAATAATTTTACTTTTTACATTCAAAAATATTAAGTATACTTTCCGCTCCAGACTTTTATTTTCATTCTTGTTCATATCAATAATTCCCGTAATCATTTTAGCAGTTTATAACAGAGAAATAGTAGAACAAAGAAGTGAACAAGCTATTCTAAATGAGTTGAATGAACGAGTGCAATACTTAGAAAATCATGTTAATGAGCAGCTTCAGAAATACAAAGACCGCAGCTACGAAGATATATTTGCAAATGCCGGAAAAGAATTGGGTATTTCATTTGGGGTATATGATGGAACAAATCAGATTTTTAATTCAAAGTCGGAGTATTATACTTCAGGACTTTTTACTAGCAAACTAAATCCGGAAGCATATTATCAACTTAGTTATTTAAGCTACCGGGAATATTTTACGCGTGAAAAAATAGAGAGCTATACTTATAATGCATTTTATAAAAAATTAAATATTGGAGATAAGCAATTTATTGTAGGGGTTAATGATGCTTTCAATAAAGTCCGCTTAACTTTTTCAACTCTAGATATTGATGTTTTTCTTTTTGGAGTTTATTCGTTTGCGGCAATTATAATTATAATTATAAGTTCACTATTGTCTAATAAAATTTCCGATCCAATTCGGCGATTGACAAAAGCTACGGAATCAGTTGCTCAGGGTGATTTGAATGTCTACATTCAAAACAAAGAGAAAGGAGAAATTAAAGATTTGTTAGATGGGTTTAATTCGATGACAAAAGAGCTTCAGAAAAATCAAATTGAACTAGCGGAACTTGAAAGAGAAAATGCCTGGAAGGAAATGGCAAAACAAGTTGCTCATGAAATTAAAAATCCTCTTACTCCAATGAAGCTAAATATACAGCAGCTTGTCATCGCCTATAAAGATAAAAATAAAAATTTTGCATCGATATTTGATAAAGTATCAAACACAATTTTAAATCAAATTGAAAATTTAAGTCTAATTGCGTCTGAATTTTCCCGCTTTGCCAAAATGCCTTCATTAAAATTAGAAGAAGTTGATTTAGTAAGCTCGGTTCATGACATTTCAAATTTGTTCTCGGATGAAAAAATAAATATTGAACTTGAAACAAAATTAAATTCAGCTTTAGTTGAAGCAGACAAAAATCAATTCAAGAGAATGCTGATAAATATGTTTAGAAATTCCGTGCAGGCAAACGCATCAAGAATTAAAGTAGTGATTAATGAAAACCATGAAAATTTTGATTTACTCCTAATAGATAACGGCAAAGGAATCCCTGACGATGTGCAAAGCAAAATATTTGATTCGAATTTTACAACTAAAGAAAAAGGGATGGGGATTGGACTTAAGCTGACAAAAAGATTTATAGAAGGTATAAATGGGAATCTTTATCTGCTTAATTCAGATTCAAACGGAACAACATTCAAAATAACAATTCCTAAAATGAGTAAATAAAATAATGTCCGAATTAACCCCGCATCAGCAAGCAGCACTTAATTATCAAAACCATACTTCTCTTACCGCAAATGCCGGTTCCGGGAAAACTTTTGTATTATCAAGACGATATATTGAAATAATTTTAAATGAAAATATTTCGTTAAGAAATATCGCGGCGATTACTTTTACGGAAAAAGCAGCCAGTGAACTTTTTAAAAAAATTGCAGTTCTAATTGATGAAAAGATTAAAGAATTAGATGACGGACAAAACAAAAGGAAATTAGAACGATACCGCCGGCAGCTTGTTTCAGCAAACATTTCAACTATTCATTCATTTTGTATTGATATACTTAGAGAATATCCGGTTGAAGCTAATATAGATGCGAACTTTACACCTATTGACGAACAAAGTTCAAATGAACTTATTGAACTATCAGTGGAAGAATTAATTAAACAGTCTTTTGATTCAGTTGAAGAAGAAAAGCTAAAGTATTTAATAAGAATATTTTCTTCAAAAAATTCATTTGCTAAAGAATTAATAAAGCTTATAAAATATAGAAAAAAGGTTATTTCAATTTCAGATAAAATATATTCAAAAGATGCAAAGGAGATAGCGGCTTTTTTCAGAAATACTTTTCATGAATACGTTAATAAAATTCTATATTTATATTTTGATCAGCTGATAGCTGCAATAGAAGTAATTAATAATTCTGTGCTATCATTGAAACCGGAAAATGAATCTGCTTTAACTGCGCAAAAAATTTTGGGAGACATTAAAAACGAATCGAAGAATAAAAATCCTCTTTTACAATTAAAGCAAATAAAAGATTTAATATTCACAAAAAATTTAACTGTCGCTTCAAGAGGATATTTAAACGATAGAGATGTTCGTGAAGAATTAATTCCGCAAATTTCTTTTGCCGAAAAATATTTTAAAGATTTTAATAAAATTTTAGAAATAGAAGATAATCCGGAAATCGAAATTGAACTGGCGAAATTCGGCAAAACCATGATTCAATTTTTTGAAAAGGGATTAGAAATTTATAACGGTAAAAAAAGTGAATCTGGTTATTTGGATTTTGAAGATATACTTCTTTTAACTCAAGAAGTTTTGAAGCGAGAATCTGTAAGAGAAAATTTGTCCCAAAAATTCAAATACATTATGATAGATGAATACCAGGATACAAATGAAATTCAGTATGAGATTTTCCTGCCGATTCTGGATTATTTAAAACGCGGAAATCTTTTTGTAGTTGGAGATGAAAAGCAAAGCATTTATATGTTTCGCGACGCTGATCTTGAGGTATTTACAAAAACCAGGAATGAAATTGAATCAGCTTCAGGAAAAGAACATTTACTTTCATTACCTGATAGTTTCAGAATGGCGCCTTCACTTTGTCTTTTTACCAATATTATATTTGAAAATCTTTTTGCATCTCCTAATCTCATGTTCAATGAAGTCAACCACGCTAATTTAATTTGTGCAAGAAACGATACCGTAAAAGGTCATATCGAAATACTTATTCCTGAGGAAGATGAGAATGGAAAAAATAAAATATCAGATGCAGATTTTATTTCCCGAAGAATTTTGAAATTAATAAATGATAAAGCACATGAAGACATAAGCTGGAAAGACATTGCAATTCTCTGTAGAAAACGAAAATCATTTATTGAACTTGAAACTTCATTTATTCAGCATAAAATTCCGTTTGATATTGTCGGCGGAAAAGGATTTTATCAGCGTCAGACCATTTATGATATTTACAATTATTTCTCTTTTTTACTTGACCAGGAAAACAGTACAGCATTAGTTGGTATTCTTCGTTCACCTTTTTTTTCAATCTCCGATTCTGAAATATTTGAAGTATCGATTATTGAAGGAAAATCATTTTGGCAAAAATTTGTTGAATATTCAAAATTAAAAAACAAGCATTTAAATGTTGTTAATACTTTCAATGAAAACATTGTTCTGGCAAATAGTCAGGATGTTACTTCTCTTTTAAGAAAAATATTGAACGAGTCTCCCTATCTTTCGGTTATTGCATCCCGTTCAAACAGTGCACAGGAATTGGCGAATATTGATAAGCTTATAAAAATTACAACTAATTTTAGTCAACAAGACTTTAAAACTCTTTATGATTATGTATTTTATTTAAAAGATTCGATTGAACAGTTAGAAGATGAATCTCAGGCTTCAGTAACTGATGAATCTAATTCAGTAAAAATTATGACACTGCATCAAGCTAAAGGGTTAGAATTCCCTGCGGTTTTTCTTTTTCATTGTGAAGAAGCTGCACAGCATGACTTTGTTAAAAGCAAAGCAATTTCGGTTGATGGAAAATTTGGATTGCTTACAAAAGTCCCGCTGAATAATAATTATTTTTCTGATTATTTATCCGCTCCAATCGTTTCTGTTCATGATTTTGTTTCAGAGAAGAAAAATTTGGCTGAAATAAAAAGACTTTTCTATGTTGGAATAACGCGCGCAAAAAATTATTTGTTTTTAGAAGCTTGCTACTCAAAAGAATTTAATTACAAAAAAGATTCTTTTATGGGATTATTGAAAGAAGGTTTGGAAATAGATTTTTTATCCCAAGATTTTAGAATGAATGGAAATTTAAACTATTTAATAAATGAAAATGGAATTTATTCTAATAAAACAGAAAACTTAGAAATTAAAATTCCAATTGTACGGCAAATTGAGGAATTTATTATTCCAACAGAAAATAAAAAATTAAATATTTCAAATTTTAAACTTCTTACGGAAATTTTACACGATAAACCAAAGGGAGAAATTATTTCTGCAACAAAAATATCGGTTTATAAACAGTGTCCGTTAAAGTATCAATTAACTTATGAGTTGGGATTTACATCTTTGCTTAACGGATATAGGAAATGGGAATTTAATCAGGAGAAAGAAAGAAAATTTGAGTTTAATAAAAGAGAAGATAATGAAACAAATATCTTAGATGATATTGATGATTCAAAAAACGTGAATATGTTTGCTGAAATTAAGGGCAGCATAATACATGAAGTTTTGCAAAATGAATTAAAAGAAAGTGAGATAGATTCATTTGTAAAGGGAAAGATAGAGACTAATTTGAAATTTTTTGATAAAAGTACCGGACTTAAGGAAACCCTAAAGGATAAAATTATTGAAGAGTTAAATGGATACTTTAAATCAACCAATTTTCAATATATTAATGGCTTTAAAGATTTCAAAAATGAATACGAAATATATGTTCAAGAAAATGATTATTATCTTTATGGAATTATTGATAAACTTGTGATTGAAGATGATAAAATCTTTATATTTGATTACAAGACTGACGACATTTTAGAAGAAGATATTCCGCTGAGGGCCAAAAGTTATTTCAATCAATTAAAATTTTATTCTTACATCGTTAGCAGACTTTTGGGTACAACTGACAAGTTTAAATTAAATTTGATTTTTTTAAAGTTCCCTGAAACGAAAGTTTTTATTGAATTGGAAAATACTGAAGTTCAAAAATTTGGTTTAGAAATATTCCAGATGGTTAAGAATATAAGGAATAAAAATTTCAACAAAAATCTTGAACATTGTAAAAGATGTTTGTTTGCTCTGGATAAAGATCAATGCATTATTAAATAATTTATAAGCCGTAATTTTTTTGAAAGCCTAAGAATATGAAAAGAACTCTTACTCAAATTAGAGATATCGAATTAATAGAAAGTGAATTAAACGCAATTTATATAGGAGTTGTTGCACATTCATTAAACAATGGCGATGTTTTTCAGAAAGCCACTACTTTTATTTATCTTGATAAAAATGTTTATCTTTTTTATAAAGATGATTCCGAGTCGTATGAAAAGATTCAATTTGATTCAAGTGCAAGTTTTACGGTAACCAAAAATGAAAAAAATAAAAAGATATCATCAAAAACTTTCACTCCGGAATACCATGTTACCACGGTCAGCATAAAAGGGTTAATAAAAAAAGTTGAAGAACAAAAATTAGTAGATGAAGTAAGAAAAATTTATTTGAAAAAATATTCTAAAGACAGTGAAATCGGTGAAAAAGAATTAGCTGAATTAAATAAGCTTGTCATAATTGATACTGAAGAAATTCAAGCTTTTGAGGAGCAGGGCGGTTAGAACGCTTACACTAAAGAATAAAAACCTGACAAATAAAATTTGAAGGTTTAATAAAAATATTTACTTCTCTTTGGTTTAATAAACACAGAAAAATAATCGGAGTTGCTTAATGCTGAATTATGTGTGGCTTGGTTTAATTGTTCTCGGGATTGGTTCTGCGATTACAATTGATATCATGAATCAATCCGAAAATAAATTTAAGAACAATGAACCTCTTCCTGTTACAATCACTTTCAATCAACCATTCCAAAAAAACTCAGAAAAAAGTTATGACGCTCAACTAAAAGTAAGCAGTGCTGACTTTAATAAATTATACGGCGACAGTATAAAAAGCGATTTACTTTTTCCTGCTAAAATATCCACACAGAAAAAAGAAAATAAAATTAGTCTTTATTTCAAAGTTGATAAATCAAGCCCGAAGCTCTGGCAAGACATGGCTAAGGTAACCGGTGATGAGGATGACCTTACAGGCAATGTTGTAATAAATAATTTGGAATCTGACAGTATTGCTTCAGCAAAAATATTTGTGGAAAATATCTCATTCGTAAAATTAAAAGAGGTGACTAATTCAGCTTTGGATTATGCCGGCACCGCGGTAAATATATCTTTGGGATTGATTGGAATTATGGCTCTCTGGCTCGGCGTTATGAAAGTAGCTGAAGTAGCCGGACTCATAGCAATTATAGCAAATTGGTTAAAACCTATTACTACAAGACTATTTCCGGATGTTCCGCACGATCATCCTGCAATGGGCTCAATGATTATGAATATTTCGGCGAATATGCTGGGGCTCGGCAACGCTGCAACTCCATTCGGTTTAAAAGCTATGGAGGAATTGGATAAGTTAAATCCAAACAAAGGCACAGCAACAAATGCAATGTGCACTTTTCTAACCATTAATACAGCCGGTTTAACACTAATACCCGCAACTGCAATTGCCATTCGTGCTGCAGCGGGAAGTTCAGAACCTGCAATTATAATTGGGACATCTATATTTGGCGCAATCTGTGCCACTACAGCCGGATTAATTTCCGTTAAGCTTCTTGAAAAATTCCCAATTAAAAAAGGTGAATTTGGAAACTGGATGCTAAGCAATGTAAAAGGATTTTTTATTTTACTTGCATTAGTTGCTTTAGCCTCAATAATAATTTTTACTGGAATTGGAAAATTATTTGGTTCGGTTTTTAGTTTCGTTACTCCGGATTTTTTTAAAAGTATAATTCAATTTTTTTCTATCATTGCAATTCCATTTTTGATTGTTGTTTTCATTGGATATGGAGCAATTAAAAAAGTAAAAGTGTATGAGCAATTTGTTGAAGGCGCAAAAGAAGGATTTCAAGTTGCAATAAGAATTATACCTTACTTAGTTGCAATGTTAGTAGCTATTGGAATTTTTAGAGCCGGCGGAGCGCTGGATGGATTGATTTATATTATTCGTCCAATAACAAATTTTATTGGTATGCCGGCAGAAGCGTTGCCCATGGCTCTTATGCGGCCATTGTCAGGCAGCGGTTCATTGGGCATAATGGCTGAAATAATTTCCGTTCATGGACCGGATTCATTTATTGGTATTTTGGTATCAACTTTTTTTGGCAGCACGGAAACTACGTTTTATGTATTAGCGGTTTATTTCGGAGCCATAAACATTAAAAACACAAGACATGCACTGCCTGCCGGATTAATTGCAGATGTATCCGGAATTTTAGGTGCATTATTTATTGTTAAATTATTATTTGGATAGAGAGAAACTTAACTTGAAAGTTTTTATAACAGGCAACTTACCGGATTGTGCAGAAGATCTTTTAAAGAGAAAGCAGCTTAAGGTTTTCAAGTATTCAAAAGATAAACCTATCCCCAAGAATGAATTAATAAAAAATATTAAAGATGCTGATGGTGTAATTTCTTTATTAACCGACAAAATTGATAAAGAAATAATTAATGAAATGAAAAAATGTAAAATTATAGCCAATTATGCTGTTGGCTATAATAATATTGATGTCGATTATGCTAAGAGTAAAAATATAGTTGTAACAAACACTCCTGATGTTTTAACCGACGCAACGGCTGATTTGGCTATTACGCTTGCACTAGCCTGCGCAAGAAATCTTATGGAAGGTGAAAGATTAATTCGCCAGAATAAATTTTCAGGATGGAAACCTAAATTATTGCTCGGCGTGGAGCTTAAAAATAAAACATTTGGAATTTTAGGTGCCGGAAGAATTGGAACTGCAACGGCATTACGGGCAGCTGCTTTCGGGACAAAAATTATTTATTACTCACGAAACAAAAACCTTTTGCTTGAAAGTAAAACCGGCGCTAAAAAAGTTTCATTAAATTATTTGCTAAAAAATTCAGACTTTTTGTCGCTACATGTTCCTTTAACACTAGAGACGAAATATTTATTAAATAAAGAGAAATTAAATCTTCTAAAAAAAGATGCAATTTTGATTAACACTGCGAGAGGGGAAATAGTGGACGAAAAAGCGCTAATTCAAATCTTAAAATCAAAAAAAATATTTTCTGCAGGACTAGATGTATATGAAAATGAACCCCACATAAATCCTCAATTATTAAAATTACCTAACGTAGTTTTATTACCGCATTTAGGCAGTGCAACAGTAGATACAAGAAATAATATGGCATTATTGGCTGCCAAAAATGTTGCTGCAGTTTTATCAGGTAAAAAACCATTAACTGCGGTTTAAATTTTTCCAAAAAGGGCCGCTTATTAAATTATCTTTATGCTCAAACAAACAAATTATCTTTTAGTTGAAACTCAAAAGTCTATTAGGTAGATTTAATCAATAATTAAAAAAAAGAATTATGATAATCGGAATACCAAAAGAAAATCTTAATGAAGAATTAAGAATAGCACTAGCTCCGGCGGGAGTAGATTCTCTTGTAAGATCCGGACACACAATTTATTTACAAAGTGGAGCCGGCGAAGGCAGCCATTTTAGTGATCAAGATTATATAAAAACCGGTGCAACTATCGTATATACTGCCGAAGAGGTTTATAAGCGTGCGGATATGATTGTAAAGATTACTCCAATCAAAGAATCAGAAGTTGATCTTTTGATGGATAATCAAATCTTATTTTCTTCTCTTCACTTAGCAGTAGGCAAAAAAGATACGATAAAAAAACTTTTGCAAAAAAAAATAATTGCGATCGGTTATGAATTAATCGAAAAAAATGATCAGCTGCCGGTTTTGCATTCGATGAGCGAAATTGCAGGTCCACTTTCAATTCAATTGGCGGAACGATATCTGGAAAGTTATAGAGAAGGCGGCAGAGGAATATTATTGGGAGGAATCCCTGGCGTTGCTCCAGCAGCAATAGTAATTTTAGGCGCAGGCGTAGTTGGAACTGCTGCAACAAGAGCAGCTATTGGCAGAGGTGCTCAGGTAATAGTTATTGATAAAGATTTAGATAGATTGCGGAAAATTGATTCACTTTTTAGAAAAAGAATAACTACAGTAATGGCGAACCCATATACCATAACACGCGGAGTAAAATTTGCGGATGTATTAATCGGTGCAGTTTTAATTAAGGGTGAAAAAACTCCTCATCTGGTTACCGAAGAAATGGTAAAAGGAATGAAAAAAGGTTCTGTAATTATTGATGTTTCTATAGATCAAGGCGGCTGTATTGAGACCAGCAGAGTAACTACTCTTGCTGATCCGGTATTTAAAGTTCATGATGTAATTCACTACTGTGTTCCGAATATGCCTGCTATTGTTTCGAGAACCGCCAGCTACGGATTAAACAATGCTTCATTGCCTTATATTCAAAATATTGCCGACAATGGAATTGTTAATTCATTAATGGGTGATCAAGGGTTTGCTAAAGGAGTTTGTACTTATCAGGGTTATTGCTCAAATGAAGCTATAGCAAATATTTTCGATCTTGAATACAGGAAATTAAGAATTTTTTCTACGAACTAAGGTTAGAAAAAGAATTATAATATTTTAATGATAGGAACGAATGAAATAGAGATGCATGAAAATTTATCTTCTAACATATTGCGTATTTATAAACAAAAAGTTGTTTCAGCAGATGAAGCAGTTCAAGCTGTAAAATCTTATGATAAAATACTGGTTCACTCAAATTGTGCATTCCCATCAACAATAATTGAAGCATTAGTAAAGCGAAAAGATGAATTAATTGATGTTTCAATTTATCATGCTCTTGCTCTAGGTAATCTTCCTTATCTGTCAGAAGACATGAAAAGAAGTTTCACTCACTATTCCTTTTTTATTGGGCCAAACAGCAGAAAGGCAGTTCAAGAAGGCCGGGCTGAATTCATTCCTATTTTTCTTTCTGAAGTTCCTTTATTATTCATTTCAGGCGCAATTAAATTGGATGTTGCTTTCATTCATGTTTCTCCGCCGGATGTTCATGGATTTTGCAGTTATGGAGTTGAAGTAGGACTAACAAAAGCTGGTGCTGAGAGAGCTAAAATTATTATAGCACAGGTCAACAATAAAATGCCAAGGACTTTAGGCAATAGCTTTATACACATTAGTAAAATTGATTATATTGTCGAAGTTGATGAGGATATAAAGGAACTTACAAACTTTGACGGCGCAGCCAGCGATGAAGAAAAAAAAATATACGCAATGATCGGAAAAAATGTTGCCTCATTAATTGAAGATGAATCAACTTTGCAGTTGGGTATTGGTTCAATCCCAAATTCCGTTTTACAATTTCTGGATGATAGAAAAGATTTAGGAGTTCACAGCGAGCTTTTTTCGGATGGTGTTATTGATTTGATTGAGAAAGGCATAATTACCAACGAAAAGAAAACTTTGCATCCTGGAAAAGTAATTGCCGGATTTGTTTTAGGTTCAAAAAAACTTTATCGTTTTATAGATAATAATCCTGTATTTGAATTTCATAGTCAGGAATATGTTAATGACCCTTTTATAATTGCAAAGAATGATAAAATGGTTGCAATAAACTCGGCAATTGAGGTTGATATAACCGGGCAAGTTTGTTCGGATTCAATCGGGGATAGAATGTACAGCGGATTTGGCGGCCAACTGGATTTTATAAGAGGCGCATCTCATTCCAAGGGCGGCAAACCCATAATTGCATTGCCTTCTTCTACCAAAAATAAAAATATTTCTAGAATTGTTAATAAATTAAAATCCGGTGCTGGAGTGGTTACAACTAAAGGCGATGTTCATTATATTGTTACTGAATATGGGATTGCACAGCTTTATGGAAAAACTATAAGAGAAAGAGTTAAAGAATTAATTAAAATCGCTCATCCTAAATTTAGAGATGAGCTTCAAAAATCCGCTCAAGAAAATTTTTATATATAAATTAATTATATGATTGCTGTAATTGGAGATATACACGGCTGTTTCAATACTTTAAAGGAATTGGTCGTTAAAATAAAAAAGAAATACCCGGATATAAAAATATATTCAGTTGGTGATTTAGTTGATAGAGGAAATTTTAGCTATGAAGTTTTAGATTTCGTAATAGAGGAAGAAATAAAGTTTACATCCGGCAATCATGATATAATGTTTTATTATTTTATCAAATTTCCGGAACATCCTTTAGCTAAAATTTGGCTTTATAATGGTTCTGAAAATACGGTTACTTCTTATCGGGATAGATTTGAAAGAATTGACGCACATCTCGATATTATTGCCAAAGCCCCTTTATTTATAAACCATGAAGATTGTTTTATTTCTCATGCCGGTATTTCAAGATATTTTAAATCAAAGCTTCCTGTTCAAATATTGGAAAATTTAGATGATCTTGAAGCAATCATGAAAAATCAAATTGCGAACGAGCATGGTATATTATGGACAAGGGATGAACTTATTAATTTAGGTAAACTGCAGGTTGTGGGCCACACTAGAAAAGAAAATGTAGTAATTAATAAATCCAATAACAGTGTTTATATAGATACTTCTGTATATACGGGCAACAAGTTAACAGCGATTGTTATTGAAAAAAATATAATTATTGATCAAATTTCCGTACCAACTTTTGAAATAGATATCAATTAGTTAGTGAAAAAATTTCTAACAGATTTAATGAAGAATCTAAAAAAAGATAATCAAAAAGTTATAGATTTTTTAAGTGAAGAATTTTACGATTTGCTTGCTGCATTAGAAAGCCATGCTAATAATGAAAAAAATAAATTATTGTTTTTTTCACCTGAATCAGCAGCAAAGCAAATGGCTATTGAACTTTTGCAGGATCGGCTAAATAGAAGAGTTCAACTGATTGATGTCCGAAGTATTATCAGTGAATATATCGGAGAGACTGAAAAAAATTTAGATAAGATTTTTAGTAAAGCGGAAGTTTCAGAAACCATTCTTTTGTTTGATGAAGCCGATTCATTTTTTGATAAAAAGTTATTGAAAAAATACGATTACAATAATCAACATTATCTTCTTGCCAAAATAGAACAAAGTAAAAATCTTTTAGTTTTGGTAGTAAACGAAATGGAGAATTTGGAATTGCTGAAATCAAAAGTTAATGTAATTATAAGATTCCCATATTTCACTACGATGGTACGTAAATTTTTCAGCAGATTTAAACAGCAAAAATATATTCCGGAGAAAAACGGCAATTTTAAACCAGCGACCGAAACAAAGATAGGATTATCATCATATAGCTAATATCCAAGTTGGATATTATTTTTTGACAATTTTATTATAAATAGTGTTTTTTAGTCAAAAATAATGCTTAAAACAGTTATAAAGTGCATTATTTAATTATTGACTATTTTTTGTATGTACCAAGCGCTTTAAATTTTGTACCTTTGTAGACTTATTTAAATAAAATTGAGATTTCTCTCATTAGATTTTAACAAAATTTTTATTAGTTTAATGCCAATTGAAGAATTTTCCAATCATGGAATTTTTTTTCCTTTATTTAGCAAAATATACATATCAATCATTTTATTTTCTTTGCTAATTATTTTTGGGTGCGAAGCTCCTAGAGAAAATCCTTTAGATCCATCAAACCCAAATAATTCAAAAAAAGGAACCATAGATGGTACTGTGCAATCCTTTAGTTTGCCTTACAAAGGAATTAGTGATGTAAAAGTTTATTGGGAAGCTGGAGATGTTTTTGTAAAAACAGATTCTTTTGGCGGGTTTACAATACTAAATGTAGAACCTGTGAATGGTGCACTAATTTTTGAGAAACAAGGTTATAATTCTGATACTGTTAATGTTGTTTGGGGTAACGCAAAAAGTTTAAGTTACACAGTGAATTTAAATCAGTTACCTGTATTAGATAGCATTGCAATTTATACATCAGTTATTAATAATTTTAATCAGCCGTCACAAAATTTTGAATTAACCATTACAGCAAAAATTTCTGACCCAGATAAAGATATTGATTCAGTCTATGTTTCAAATTCATTTTTAAATCTTAACAGCGGGCTTGAGTATAATTTGACAGAAAAAGTTTATCAATCTACTTTGAATATTGATAGTCTTGGCATTCCAGATTTGGAACAAACAATTGGGCTGGACTTTCAAATTAATGCTATTGATCTATTTGGCAACACACATGTTGTGGGAAGCAGCCAGGTAACCCGTGTAATTAAAAATGAAGTTCAACTTTCGCAGCCAGCCGGAAATGCCACTGTTGATTCTTTGCCGGTTTTCAGATGGCAAAAATTTATTGCGGGATATACATATCACTACATGCTTGAAGCTTATACGAATGAACTTGCAAATGCTCAGTTGGTTTTTAGAGTGGACAATTTGCCTCCTGATTCTTTGTCTTATTCAACAAAAAAATCTTTATCGCCACGGGATTATTATTGGGTTGTTTGGGCTGTTGATAGATTTAGAAATCGATCTAGATCTAAACCTCTGGTTTTTATAGTTAAATAATTTTTTAATCTTTTTATTCATAATGAAGAAATGAATTAATGACCATTAAAGAACAAGAAAATATTGAAAATATTCGATTAATTTCTAAAGAACAATTTGAAACGCTTTATCAGATTAGCCAAACTCTAAATACAGCAGTATTTCAAGATACTTTAATTGAAGAAACATTGGATCTTATTATAAAAGTGATTAATGCTGAACGTGGATTATTTGTAAAATATCATGAGAACAACAATAACTTCAGCATCATTGCTGCAAGAAATATTGAACAAGAAAACATTGAAGATCTTTCTACTTTTTCATCCGGGATATTAAAAAAAGTAATAGATACTAAAGAGCCATGTTTATATCATGACGTTCAAAGTGATCCTAATATTTCACAGTTTGAAAGCATTCAGCTTCATAATATAAAATCTGTTTTGGGAGTTCCTATTCTAAATGATAATAAAATATGGGGAGTCATTCTTGTTGACAGCAGATTTAATAGAAAGGAATTTTCAGAAGAAAATCTAGTTTTTTTAGATTTTTTCTCAAATCTTGTTTCTCTCGCACTGGAAAAGATTATACGAATAGAACAAATTGAGAATGAAAATGAAATATTAAGAAATCAACTTCAATCTGTTAAAAGGATCCCTGAATTAATTGGCGAAAGCCATGCAATGCAAAACCTTGCAATTTTAGTTCATAAAGTAGCAAGAACAGATGCAACTGTGCTGTTATTGGGTGAAAGCGGAACTGGAAAAGAATTAGTTGCTCGAGCTATTCACGATTTAAGTCAGCGGAATGGTAAACCATATCTTGCTCAATTTTGCGGCTCAATTCCTGATACATTATTAGAAAGTGAGTTGTTTGGTTATAAAAGAGGTGCCTTTACCGGAGCAAATAATGATAAAAAAGGATTATTTGAGGTTGCAACAAACGGCACTTTTTTCCTCGATGAAATAGCAGATATTTCGTTGGCTTTACAAGCCAAACTTTTAAGAGTTCTCCAAAATAGAGAAATAATGCGGCTGGGTGATACTCAATTAATAAAAGTCGATGTAAGAGTTATCGCCGCTACAAATAAAGACTTAAGACAACTTGTGAAAGATGGAAATTTTAGGGAAGATCTTTTTTATAGATTAAATGTTTTCCCAATTAAAATTCCGCCATTGCGTGAGAGAAGAGGCGATATTCCATTGTTAGCAAAATATTTTATTAAGAAATTTTCTAACGATGATGTGCATCTTACGGCGCCTGCTCTTAAATTATTAGAAGATTACACCTGGCCAGGAAATGTTAGGCAGTTGGAAAATGTTTTACAACGTGCGCTTATTCTATGTAATAATTACAAACTGCTTCCTGAACATATAATTATTGAAGAAGATTCGGATGAAATTAATTTTAACGGTACATTAAAAGAATTTGAAAAACTAATCTTGATGAAACGATTGAAAGAATTCGATAATAACAGAACATTAACTGCAAAGTCTTTGGGAGTATCAGTAAGATGGGTTCAGTTAAAACTTAAAGAAATGGAGAATGCATAAATAAACTAATCTATGTCGTATACTTCTATTGAAATATTGTTTGATAAATTTGAAATCATTGAAACTTTAAAAAAAGATACACATACATCTGTTTATCTAGCTAATCATATTTATCTTGGAAAAAAGATCATTCTCAAAACTCTTAAGATTGATGAACAGATCGAAAAAACCCTTCTGGACCGATTCAAAAGAGAAGCACAAATCTTAGCAAAATTAGATCATCCAAATCTTATTAAGGTTTTTGATTTTGGGAATTTTGAAGATTATTTCTACATATCATTTGAATACTTTCAAAGTAAAAATTTAAGAGAGATAATCAGAAGCAATAATTTTACAAAAGATGAGAAGAGAAGTCTACTAATTCAACTTTTAGAAGCATTGCACGTTGCTCATCAAATAAATATTATTCATAGAGATATAAAGCCTGCGAACATATTAGTAAATTCTAGAATGCAGCTGAAAATAGTGGACTTTGGATTAGCCTTTGCTTTAAATGATAATAATCTTACGCATAAATCTACTATTGTTGGAACCCCCAGTTACATGTCGCCCGAACAAATTCGTGGTGAAGCCCTATCTCCTCAAACAGATTTATTCGCCACCGGAACAGTTGCTCTTGAATTGTTTACTTCTCATAACCCCTTCCTTGGCAAAAATATTAATGAAACAGTAAATAATATTTTAAATTTTGAAGAAGATTCTATTTTAAAAGATATATCGCTGCTGGATGACGACATTCAGGAAGCGATAAAGTTAATGCTAAGAAAAAGCACTGCCAAAAGAGCTAAAACGGCATTGGAAGTTTTAAATATTTTAGGGATAGATAAAAATTCTGTTAAAGGGCTGGCATCAATATCGGATGAAGAACTGGTCAAATATGTCCTTAAAAATTCTAAAATTACTAAAAAGATTTTAACTATTTTATTACCGATATTAGTACTAATTATTGCTGCAGGAGTTTGGTTTTATAATGGGGGAACTGAAAATGAAAAAACAATTTCTAATTCAGGAATCAGCGATTCAAAAGAATTTTTCAATTTAGTTTCACCTCAAGATAAATATGTTGAGTACGACAGAAAACTTTATGAAAAAACCCAACCAGTTATAACAAACAAAGTCAATGAACTTGCCGGCAGGTTATTTATAGATTCTAAACCCTGGGTTGATGTTTATATCGATGGAAAAAAAATTGATACTACACCACTCACAAATTATATTCAGCTAAAACCAGGTAATTATTATCTTAAGCTTGTGAATCCAAGATACCCTGCTTATACTAAAAGAATAACCATTTCAAATGATAAAATTGAAACATTTAAAATCGATTTTGATGATATGGTAGGTTTTCTAGATTGTAAAATAAATCCCTGGGGAAAAGTTTATGTTGATGGCGTGGAAAAAGGCACCACTCCATTCAGAGAACCAATCTTCTTATTCCCCGGAACTCATTTGCTTAGAGTCACCTCCACTCAATTTTCGGATTATGAACAGAAGATTAGGATAACTGCGAGAGATACTTTGCAATTTAAACTGAATTTTGATGAATTGAACAGGGTATCAAGGAACCCTTCCCAAGAATAAATCTTAGTTATTATCCAAAAGTTTTTTAAATTTATGTATGCAAAAATGTATTATCTTATTTTTTATAGTTTGTATTGTTTATTCCGCTAGGCTTGAAGCGCAAGATAAAACTAATCTACAAAATTCACTTAGTGCAGATTCGACTTTAGTTGAAGACTCACTGAACAATTTTCATTCGTTTGTTGCTGAGGACTCAGTTGATAACTCATTCAAGGATTCTTTAAAAGTTTTACAAAAGAAATTCGAGAATTTTGAATATGGCGAAGTAATTAAAAGTGCAAATCAACTTTTATTAAGTAAGGATAAAATACCGACTTCAGATTTATTTGAAATTTTGAGAATGAAAGGAATATCGCATTTTTCATTGTCGGAAGATGAAGAAGCAAAAAATAGCTTTCTGCAAATCCTAAAAACCGACACATCATACGTACTTGATTCTTTAAAAACTTCACCTAAGATAGTCTCATTTTTTAACGAAGTAAAATCTAATTATATAAATCAACTTGCAGCAAAAACCCCGCATGAGGTTGTAAAAATTGATACAGTATATATAACTGACCCTTTAAAAGCACATCAAATCGAAAGTGGTTTGAAGACATCTATTTTACTTTCTTTAATTTACCCTGGAGCTGGACATTTATATGATGGTCAAAAGACTAAAGGCTGGATTTTAACATCTCTTACAACTCTTTCACTAGCTTCCTCAGTCTATTTTTATTTTGATGCTACTAAAAAGCGAAATAATTATCTGGATGAAAAAAATCCAGCTAATTTTGATTCAAAATATTCATCATATAATAAAGCTTACAAATATAGAAATTATTCATTGATTGCTGTCGGAGTAATTTGGCTTTACAGTCAACTAGATCTATTATTTTTTTCAGGTAGTCAAAACATTAGTAATATCATTTCGGAAAAATCTACTATTGGTATAAACCCTATCAATGGGATTAAACTTAATTTTTCATTAAAATTTTAAGGATATTTTAAATAATTTTAGTTTTACTGCTAATCTTTTTCGTATCACCCCAAAAATTTTGCGCATCTAAATATTATAATCCTTTAAAAAACCTCAAATAATCGCAATAATTACACTGGCACTATTTTAGCAACTTAAGAATTCCTGTATAGTGGGCAATAATTGTTATTATAAAAATAATTGAAGATTTATTATGCTGACCAATTTAAATATGCATAAAAGCTCCGAGTTAAAAGATCAAGAAGGAATTGAAGAAATCAAATATTATATTGATTCCTTTAATGACCACGAATTGAATTACGAAGAGGATCTTAAAACTATTATTTATTTAAAACTAAAGTTGTCCAAAAAAGAAACCAAATCTAATCTAATTAAAGCTTACCAAGAAAAATTTTTATCAGCTTACGAAAGATTTTATCTTACACTTATCTAATACTAATTTAGGTGTTATGTGCAAGACAAAGAGATCAAAAAATTAAGAGAAATAAATCAACTTGTATTATTTGAAAAATGTAAAAAATTAAATCTTCCAGTTTTTGAAGATGATGAATTAGAGTTACTTCAGTTATTTTATAGTGCTGCGATTGAAAATCAGAAGTTTTTATTAGATAACCACCCCAAAGAGTCATCGAACTGAGCCTGTATCTCTCAGAAAAATTGTTATTATCTGCGAATTTAATGCATATCATATTTTAAAAATTCTTCTAAATATTACAAATAATAGCATTTATTATTGGCACTTATTTTGGCATAGCTAAATCACTCCGAATTAGAGCTATGCAAAAGAGTTAAGATTTTTTTATTGAGGGCTTAAAATGTTAAATAATACTTTTATTAAAAAGTATTCTGTCATATTTATTTCTGTTATTTTCTTAAATGTAATGAATTTTATTGGCTGTGAAAAAGTAGAAGATGAAGAAGAAAATCCTGTAGAATCCTATCATAACAATACGGCGAAAATTGAAGGCAGAGTATTTGGTGACGGCGGATATTCAAATTTTACAAGCACAAATGTTTCCGGTGCAATAATTTCATTGAGTGAAATAAATGAAGATGGCAGTTTAAAAATAATATCACAGTCTGATGTCACCACAGGCAAGAATGGAAATTTCCATACTTCTGTAGATTATGCAGGAAAAAATAAAATATTAGTGTCAGCTGCATTTGGAACAAAAGCTTGGCGGTCAATCATAAATAATGATGTTAAAAATGGATTAACATACTACATCCAGCCATTAAATGATGAAAGCACAGCGGAATCCGAAGTTTATATTCAGGCGTTAAAAAATAATTATACGAATGTTACTTATACGGATATTGCAATTTTTGTAGATGAAACAATTGCAGAAAATATAAATCAGAATATTGTAACCCCAGACCAGATTGCTTCGGTGGTTGAGGAAATAAAAAATATTGAAAACATTGCCATTTCCGACAAACAATTTGTTACAAAATCGATAGATATTGAGAAATTGGATAATTCAATTTCATTTGCACAGTCACTTCTTGAAAGAGATTTATATTACGCGTATAATCAAACTGACTATCAAGCAGCATTTTCGGCATTTTATGAATCGATTGTTACTTCATACATAAACTCAGGTTTGGAAGCTGATGTTTTTTACAAGATACTTGAAATAGCTCACAGGGCCCTCCTACAAAGGATATCGAATTTTGATGAGTCTTCCAGAATAGAAATAGAAAAAAGAGCTTCTCAGGTAAGAGCATATGTTCTTAACTATGCAGTTCAATCAAAATTTAACCGGTTGGAACCAGATCCTCAAATGTACAAAATGATAGTTTCAGCAGGACAAAAGCTTTTTGTAACTATTGATCAAGCACAAACTCATGCAGGCATTATTTCAAACTTTTCTGAATATCATGTTGAGGCTTTGGATGCAATTAGTGATTTATTGGGGGTAAGATCTGATAAAATAAAAAACCTGGATAATAACATTTATAAATTGAAATCTGCTTTAATAACTTCTATAGAAAATCAAACTACAAGCGATTCATTGATAAAAGAATATTTAAATTTCTTTTCGGAATCAGAAGCGTTAATATCAAATATGATTGCATCAGATGATGATCAGGTAAGGCTATCGGCGGAGATTTTAATTCTTTTAAATTTACAATTTTAATTTTTAGTTAAATTTCATTTACGTCAATTTGATTTACATCTTCAAAAGTGATAGTTGATAAATCTTCATCTTTTAAATTGTAAAGCGTTAATACTCGTTCTTCCTGATTGCTAATTGATTTATACAAAATATTTTTAACTGTTCTGGCATTTCCAAAATTCTTATCTCTTGAACTGTAAAGATTTGTAAAAATATCCAGTAGCCGCTGCCATGCCCCTTCATCAAGCTGATAACCATTTTTATTTGTAATTGATAACGCGATTTCAAGCATTTGCCGGGGTGTATAATCATCAAAAGTAAAATAATTTGTAAAACTATTTTTCAGCAGGGGATATGTTTCTAAAAACACTTTCATCTCATCAGAATATCCTGAAAGTATTACAACCAGATCATTATTATTATTTTCTAAATTTGTAAGCAAAGTATTTACAAATTCCTGCCCATACTCTGAATAACCTTTAGAAACCGCTGGGACATCATTAATTAATAAAATTCCTCCAACAGCCTGTTCAATAATTGATTGAGTTTTTTCTGCAGTATGTCCCTGATATGTTCCGATTAATGCAGTTCTGTCAATTTCAACTAGATGTCCTTTCGAAAGCAAACCCATTTCTTTATAGACTTTACTTAGAAGCCTCAGAATTGTTGTTTTACCTGTTCCTGGGTTTGCAAGAAAAATGGAGTGAAGATTTTTGGGTATAACTTTTAATCCTCTCTCTTCACGCATTTTTGCCACTTTTAAACTGCTGACTAATTTATGAATAGTTTTCTTAACTGAATCCAAGCCGGTTAAATTAGATAGCTCATTTAAATATTTATCTAAAAGTTCAGGGTTAGCTTTAGGCTTTACTTCTTCTTTATTCTCTTCGGAAGAAATAAATTCCCTTATTTCTTTAACGGTTATTGTTTTAGAATTTTTATTTTGATTCGAATTTACATTGTCGGCTAACTGTAAAAAATGATTTTTTATACTATCTTCAACTAAAGATCTTACAAGCCGAGCATTCCCAAAATTTTTACCGCGATTTTTATAAACGGAAATAAAATAATTTAACAATTGCTCCTTAGCCTCATCATCTAAAGAATATGATTTTTCACTAAAGTAATTTGTGGTAATTGTTAATAATTCTTGAGGTGAATAATCTTCAAAAAATAATTTTTTTGAAAATCTAGATTCAAGTCCCGGATTACTATTTATGAAGTTATTCATTTCATCTGTATAACCAGCAGCTATAACAATAAATTTCCCCCGGTCATCTTCCATTCTTTTTAATAATGTATCTATAGCTTCCGCACCAAAATCAGATTCACTTGAATGCCCTTTTTTTACAAGTGAATATGCTTCATCTATAAATAGCGTTCCTCCAATTGATTTATCAATGATAGTACTGGTTTTTTGAGCCGTTTGTCCAACATAACTTCCGACTAAACCTTGTCTGTCTGTTTCGATTAAATGGCCTTTGGGAAGAATACCGAGTGCAGAATAGATTTCACTAAATAACCTGGCTACAGTAGTTTTACCAGTCCCAGGATTTCCCATGAATAGAAAGTGTGAAGAAAATAATTCCTGTAAATTATCATCACCTTCTTTGTGAAGTCTAGCAAGCTTAACAATTTCATTAATTTCTTTTTTAACTAATTCCAATCCGATCATATTATTTAATTTTGCAAGCGCTTTTGATAAAAGTGCTTCATCAATTTCTAGATCAAACAATTTGGACTTAGAAGAATCAATAACCGCGGCAATGTCTTCTAACGTAATTGTAGTCATTTTATCTTTTGATTTGTCTGTTCCCTTTAATTTTAAATATCGTTTCCCCAATTGAATTTTAGCATCATTAAAAAGATTTTTTACAAGTCGCGCATTACCAAAAGATTTATCCCGTTTACGATATAATTGAGTGAATTCTTTTTTTAACAATTCAGCCGCATCGTCAGTAATTGAATAGTCTTCCTTGGCGGCAAATTGTTTGAATATTACTACTAGTTCATCCGGATTATAATCATCAAACTCAAAGAAATGTGTGAATCTTGATTTTAATCCCGGATTAGAATTAATGAAGTTATTCATTTCCTCGGGATAACCGGCGGTAATAACCACAAAATTATTTGATTCGTCTTCCATTCTTTTTAATAGAAGATCAATAGCTTCTTGGCCAAAGTCTTGGCCGCTGCCTTCTTTTTTTAGAGTATATGCTTCATCAATAAATAAAATTCCACCAATCGCTTCTTTAATTATTTTATCGGTTTTCTGCGCGGTTTCTCCCACATATTGCCCAACCAACATGGATCGGTCAACTTCAATTACGTGACCGCTTTTAACAAATTCAATTTCTTTTAATATTTTGCCTAAGAGACGCGCAACGGTTGTTTTGCCGGTGCCGGGATTGCCAAGAAAAACGCAATGAAATGAAATTTGTTCTTGAGTTTTTAATCCTAATTTTTTTCTTTCATTCAAAAATTTCAGATAGTCAACAAAATCTTTCAACGGTTGTTTTATACTGTCTAGTCCAACATAACTATTTAAAATAGAAAGCAAGTCATCTATACTATGATTTTCGGCTTCATTTTTACTTGCTTGAAAAACAGTTTGAGAACTGCCCGGGTGAGATTTAATTTTTTCAGTTTTAGCCGCGAAATTTTCATCCTCTTCAAAATTGATAATTTCATAATCGCCAATCATAAATGAACTTGAACATACTTTATAGAAGTCAAGATAAACATCAACGTAGCCTGTTCCACTTTTCCAAAAGCCTTTGGAATCGGAACCCCAGCTTTCAACAAATTTTACAACTTTCTCTTCTTTGATTAATTCTAAACTAAATGGATGAGTTCCAATCTCATCTCCATTCAAATACCATACAATTGATCCTTCAACAATCATATCTTTATTTCCAAAGAATGGATTGTCAATACTAACTTCAACCCCAATGTAGCGAATCATTTCAGTGTTGAATTGAAGAAGAAAGACTTTCTTTTCAGTCTGTAAAAATTCTAAGTAATCAAAAGTCTTTGCGGTATAGATTTTAAATAGTTTGTTCTCAAAAATTTTTAATCCGGAATTTGAAGTTAGCGAATACATTTTGTCCAGTTCATTTCTGCCTTCGATGGAAAAATTTTCTAAGCTTGAAAATGAATTAATTTTGCTGCAGATATTTTGGAATCTGAAATTATCAGCTAAATCATCTCTGTATTCTGAAATTTTAGCAGAAGCAGCTCTTATCTGAAACATTGATGCTAATGTTTCTAGTTCTAATAGCTTTGCATGCTGATGTTCATGAGTTAAATCTTGATTATTAATAATTTGGTTTGCAGCCCAATGTGTAAACCAGAATTCTTTTTCTTTAAAAGCTGATTCTGCGAATGGCAGGAAGGATTTAATTTCTGATTTTTCAACTTTGAATACATCATCATCATAGCCAAGCACTATCTTAAATAATCCTTTTACATACGTCAATTTCTTAAATAAATTTTCTTCAGAATTGATTTCAAGAGCTTTTTCGATTTCTTCCAATCCCTCAAAATATCTTTCTAATCCAGCTAAAGCTCTGGCTTTATTTAGATAGGCCCATTTAAGTTTATCTGTGTTATTATTGATAACATACGTTAGATCGGATAATGCCCCTTCATAAATGCTCATTCGCATTAAAAAATAGCCGCGATATAATTTGGAAGTAATATCATCGTCGCTAATTTGAACAGCTAAATTGGATAGTTCTAAAGCTTGATTTAAATTTCCATTCTCAAGATTTGCCCATGCAAGATATATTATTGCGTTTGCATCATAAGGTTTTTGATCATAAACCTTATTTGCTGCCGTCAAAGCCATTTTAAATCGCCCATTGTTCAAATGGGAGTCTACTTCTTCCAGTAGTTCGTCAAATTCTTCGTTGGTCAAACTATAATTCTCCAATTTAAAAAATCAACGTTAAACAATATAATAAATCTTAATTTAGCTATGAAGATGTTCGAAGGGTAAATTTTTTGCATCAATAAAAAAGGCGGGATAATTTCCCGCCTTTTAATCTTTCGATTAGACAGCTTAGAATGTTTATTAGTACATTCCGCCCATATCACCCATGCCGCCGCCAGGCATTGGAGGCATTGGAGCTTCTTTTTCTTTTTTCTCATAAACCACAGCTTCGGTAGTAATTAACAATGAAGCAACAGAAGCAGCATTTTCTAATGCAGTTCTTGTAACTTTAGTAGGATCAATTACGCCGGCTTTGATGAGATTTTCATAAGTTTCTGTAGCAGCATTAAATCCAAAATCATCTTTTCCGTCTTTAACTTTTTGGAGTACAACAGATCCTTCAATTCCTGCATTGCTAACAATTTGTCTCAAAGGTTCTTCAAGAGCTTTTTGTACTAATTTAACACCTGTTGTTTGATCGGCATTTTCACCTTTTACTTTATCAAGAATAGCAATTGCTCTTACAAATGCTACGCCGCCGCCAGCAACTATACCTTCTTCAACTGCAGCGCGAGTGGCATGTAAGGCATCTTCAACGCGTGCTTTTTTCTCTTTCATTTCAACTTCTGTTGAAGCGCCGATTTTTAAGACTGCAACTCCGCCGGAAAGTTTTGCTAATCGTTCCTGTAATTTTTCTTTGTCGTAATCAGAAGTTGTTTTATCGATTTGAGCTTTGATTTCATTTATTCTTTTCTTGATATCATCTGTTTTTCCTGAACCTTCAACTATTGTTGTATTGTCTTTATCAATTACAACTTTCTTTGCTGTTCCAAGGTAAGAAATAGTTGCGTTCTCTAATTTGAACCCTCTTTCCTCTGAGATTACAGTTCCGCCGGTTAAAACTGCGATATCTTCAAGCATCGCTTTTCTTCTATCACCAAAGCCAGGAGCTTTAACAGCAGCTACTTTTAAAGTTCCACGGATTTTATTAACAACTAAAGTAGCTAAAGCTTCACCTTCAAGATCTTCAGATATAATTAATAATCCCTTACCTTGCTGAGCAACTTTTTCAAGAACAGGTAAAAGATCTTTCATTGCAGAGATCTTTTTATCATGAATTAAGATATAAGGATCTTCTAATTCAGCTTCCATAGATTCGGTATTGGTAACAAAATATGGTGAAAGATAACCGCGGTCAAATTGCATACCTTCAACAACATCAAGACCAGTTTCTGTTCCTTTTGCTTCTTCTACAGTGATAACGCCGTCTTTACCTACTTTATCCATAGCATCTGCAATCAAATCTCCGATCGATTTATCGTTGTTAGCTGAAATTGCTCCAACCTGTGCAATCTCATTTCTTCCTTCAACATCTCGGCTTACAGATTTTAAATGTTCAACAACTTTACTTACTGCTAAGTCAACACCTCTTTTTAAGTCCATAGGATTAGCGCCTGCAGTAACGTTTTTTAATCCCTCTCTATATAATGCTTGGGCAAGAACAGTTGCTGTTGTTGTTCCATCTCCAGCAACATCACTTGTTTTTGAAGCAACTTCTCGAACCATTTGTGCGCCCATATTTTCCACAGCATCTTCTAGTTCAATTTCTTTTGCAACGGATACACCATCTTTAGTAACAGTTGGTGAACCGAATTTTTTTTCTAAAACTACATTACGACCTTTAGGGCCTAGTGTAACTTTTACAGCATTAGCTAATTTGTCCACACCTTTTTTAAGTTTTGAACGTGCTTCGCTGTCAAATTCAATTAATTTAGATGACATAATTTATTCCTCCAATATATTTTATTTTCTAATTTTTATTAACCGACTATCGCGAAGATGTCGCTTTCTCTCATTATTAAATATTCTACACCTTCAACTGTAACTTCAGTACCGCTGTATTTTCCGTAAAGTACTTTATCGCCAACTTTAACTTCGAGCTTAACTAATTTACCATCATCAGATGTTTTGCCCGGCCCGGCAGCAACAATAGTTCCTTCAATCGGTTTTTCTTTTGCAGTATCCGGAAGAATGATTCCGCCTTTCGTGGTTTCTTCTGCTTCCATTGGCTTTACTATAACTCTGTCAGCCAAAGGCTTTAGATTTATTTTAGACATTTTGTCCTCCAAATATTATTTGATTTTTAATTATAATTAAGGTTTTTTAGAATTTTATTAGCACTCTCAAAAAGCGAGTGCTAATATACAGCGAAGTAATAATTTTGTCAACATTTTCTATCAATATCGTTATTATTTAAATGTTAAGATTGGATATAACTAGCATAAAAATTATTTTGTAATTGCGCTTTTATTTCAATTTAATATTTGTTTTCCCAAGAAAGTTAGGCTGATGGCAAGTTCTATATTTAATGAACTTAAAAGCTTGTTTAGAATTATTAAAACTTTAGATAAAAAAGTGATAATAATTTTTCTGTCCGTAGCAGTACTGCAGACAATTTCCTGGTACTATACTTCCCGCAGATTTTTTCGAATCAATTTTTATAATGATTTGCAATTTGAACCTAACGTTTATTTAATTGAATATCTTTATTGGTTCATAGGGGATTTTATTACATTCTTTGTTCTTGGAATATTAATTATCAAATTTTTATTAAAAGAAAAGTTAACTGATTACGGATTAAAAACTGGTGATTATAAAATTGGATTAAAAATTTCTTTATTATTCGTAGCAGTAATGATTCCGCTTGTTTGGTTTTTTTCTTCAACTGCGCAATTCAGCAATACTTACCCGCATCTTCCCGATGCAAGAAATTCCTGGATAATATTTTTGATTTTTGAAAGTGGAATGTTTATTTACATGTTTTCATGGGAATTTATATGGCGCGGTTTCATGCTTTTTGGGCTTGAAGCAAAATTTGGTTTCTATGCAGTACTTATACAGATGATTCCATTTTTAATTTTACATAATGGAAAGCCCGCTCCGGAAACCTTTGGTGCAATTTTAGGCGGAATAGCTTTAGGAATTTTAGCTTTAAGAACACGTTCAATTTATTATTGCGTTATTACTCACATGAGTGTTATGTTTAGTATCGATTTAATTTCGTCTTTACGTTACAGAGCTAATGACTACGGCGTTGGCATTTCTTCTTTAATTAATATATTAAAAGAATTTTTTTAGGAATATAATTATGAGATTTGCATTAAATATTGATCACATCGCAACAATAAGAAATGCAAGGGGAGAGAACCAGCCTGATCCTGTTACAGCAGCCTTAATTGCAGAACAAGCCGGCGCTGATGGAATTGTTTGCCACCTTAGGGAAGACCGCAGGCATATAAATGAAAAAGATGTTCGACTTTTAAGGGAGCTGATCACTACAAAGCTTGACCTTGAAATGGCCGCAACAGAAGAGATAATTAAAATAGCTTGTGATATTGGCCCTGAGCTAGCCACTATTGTTCCTGAGAAAAGGCAAGAGCTTACTACCGAAGGAGGTATTAGCGTAATTGACAGCGTTTCTCATTTAAGAGATACAATTAAAGAATTGCATAATTCTGATATTGAAGTTTCACTTTTTATTGAACCTGATATAAATCAGATAGATGCGGCCGCAGAAATTGAAGCTGATTTTATTGAAATTCACACAGGAGTTTTTGCAAATCTAATAACTGAAGAAGAGAAATTTGACGAACTCGAAAAAATAAGACTTGCTGCAAAACAAGCAAAAAAACTTGGCCTTGGAGTTAATGCCGGCCATGGGCTTGATTATCAAAACATTAAAATATTTAGAGAGCTTACCGATATTGATGAAGTAAGCATTGGTCATGCTGTTATTGCACGTGCAGTATTTAACGGCTTAAAAGAAGCTGTTCGTGAAATGATTAGTCTGATTGGTTGAATATTATCTTTTCAACTGAATTAGTTGAAAGCTAATTTTTTAACCATAATGGTTGAAAATTATAAAAACAACCAATTTGGTTGATTCTTAATTCCTGGCTTATTAACTTTGCCTAAAATCAAACAATCAAGTATTCCTAATGAACAAAATTGTTTTAATCAGTGATATCATTGCTTCAAAGAAAATTAAAAATAGAGCTGCAGTTCAGAAAAAACTGAATGAAGTTTTTAAAAAAATCAATTCATCAAACAAAAACATAATTTCTCCTTTTACTATTACACTTGGCGATGAATTCCAGGCAGTATATAATTCAGCAGAAAATTTATTTAAAAATATCTGGCAAATAAGTGCCGCCTTATTTCCTGAAAAATCAAGATATTCCATCGCGTCAGGAGAAATTTCCACAAAAATAAATAAAGAGCAGGCAATAGGCATGGACGGGCCGGCTTTTTATTTTGCTAGAAAAGGATTAGAAGATTTAAAGCAATCGGATTTTATCTTTAACTATTCGGAAGCAGATGATAAATATGATCTTCATTTAATTCAGCAGAGCCTGTTTTTAATTTCTCATCAATCTTATAACTGGAAAGCAACAAGAATTGCAATTTTAATTATGATGTATGAAGGATTTAGCGCCAAAGAAATTTCAAAGAAACTTAAAATAAGTAACCAGGCAGTGTACAAAAATATAACTGCCGGAGCGTTGGATATAATTGTTAATCTTACAACTGAAATTGAAAAAAACATAAATGAATTTGTAAAGAGAAACTAAAATGCAATTTTATTATTTAATAAGTGTAATAATGTTTTCCCGGCTATTTTTTTTATTTAGAGATGCACCTATTACAATAAATAAGTTGATTTCAATTTTATTGATCCAGGTAATCCCGCTTTTCATATTTAATTTAACATCAAGACTAATTCTTTTAATTATAATTTTAATTGGCTTAAATACTCTCTTCTATTATGTTGAAAACAAAAAGAAAACATTAAATGGTTTTAGATTTTTAAGTCTTATAATTTTAATTATCATAGCGGTTATTTTTTCATCCTCATTTTTTAAATTGGAATTCAATACAAGCCTTTTTGAATATATCCAAAATATAAATTTGACCTTTCCCTTCATTTCTAAAATTGAGCATTTCTCTTCAATCATAATAATTATGTCTGCAGTTTTGTTTCTTTTAAATGAAGTGAATTTTATAATAAGATTTTTCTTTGAAATTTTTAAACTGCTTCCAAAACAAAATGAAGATGAAAATAATTATGTACTCGATGAAAGAGAGTATAATGCCGGACGTGTAATTGGAATGTTGGAAAGAATTTTAATTTTCTTTTTTGTTTTTGTTGGCCAATTTGGCGCAATCGGGTTTATAATAGCTGCAAAAGGATTTACAAGATTTAAAGAATTGGATAAAAGAGAGTTCGCTGAATATGTTCTGATCGGAACTCTCCTTTCATCCTTACTTTCAATTTTTATTGGAATAATTGTTAAAGCAAAAATTTTGTAACTACTTTATTTCGAATAATAAAATTCTAATTATTTTGCGATAGATTTGAAGCCAAATCGACCAATCTTAAAAACTCTGCACGATAACCATACTTATCTTTTCCAATAGAATTTTTTGCAAGTTTTTTGGTTTTATTATAAGTAGCTTCACCCTTAAATTCCGAATCTCTTAACAGCATTCCAAACTGAGCAACTGCAGCAGAAAATCTAAAATTGTTTGATGCTTTGTTTAATTCAACTGGCCTATCAACAATTGCTTTTGAAATTAATTTGCTTACATCTTCATCCGGCTTTTTATAGCGGATGTTTACTGTTAATATTTCATTAGAATTTTCTGATCTCTGTTTTAACTTTATTTCCTGGTATTTCAATTTAAAATCTTCCGGGAGGTCATCAATATTTTTTAAGGGAACTACTTCATACAAAGCTGTTACAGTATGTCCTGCACCAATTTCACCGGCATCTTTTTTATCATTTTCAAAATCTTCGTTGTTCAACATTCTGTTTTCATATCCAACAAGTCGGTAAGATTTTATTTTAGCGGGATTAAATTCAACTTGTATTTTTACATCTTTTGCAATAGTAAATAATGTTGCTCCAATTTCATCAACCAGAACTTTTTTTGCTTCAAGAATATTATCGATATATGCATATTGTCCATTTCCTTTATCAGCTAATTCTTCAAGCCGTGAATCTTTTATATTTCCTTCACCAAAGCCAAGCACAGTTAAGAAGATTCCTTCCTTCTTTTTTTCATCAAGAAATCTAACGAGCTCGGAAGTATTAGAAATACCAACATTAAAATCGCCATCAGTTGCAAGAATAACTCGATTGTTTCCGCCTTTAATAAAATTTTGTTTTGCAATTTTATAAGCAAGCATAATTCCTTGCCCGCCTGCAGTTGAACCTCCTGCTTCAAGTTTACTAATTGCATTAAAAATATCTTCTTTTTCTGAACCATCTGTTGAAGGCAAAACAATTCCAGCGGCACCGGCATAAACTACAATTGCGACTCTATCATTAGCATTCAATTGTCCGACTAACATTTTAAATGCTCTTTTCAACAAAGGCAGCTTATTTTGTGGCTGCATTGAACCTGAAACATCAATTAAAAAAGTTAAATTGCTTCTGGTATCTTCATCTCTTTTTATTTCCTTTCCTTTCAATCCTATATGAACGAGATAGTTATCTTCATTCCAAGGACATTTTGAATATTCGGTAATAATATTAAAAGGAACATCATTAGTAGGCTGTGGATAATCATAATCAAAATAATTTATAAATTCTTCAACACGTACCGCATCTTTCGGAGGTATTCTGCCTTGCATTAAGAATCTTCGAGTGTTACTATAAGAAGCAGCATCCACATCTATTGAAAAAGTTGAGAGTGGACTTTTAATTACATCATGAAAATTGTTTTCATCTATGAATGCATATTCTTCAGTATTATAGTCTTGAGAAGATATATATCCGCCGCTTATACCATATTGACGAGTCTGTACTGATTCATTGCTAATAATGCTCATTGAATTTGTGGCATCTTTTTGAAGCATAGGCTTTTGCGCGGTGATAGAAATTTCGGAAACATTGACGGAACCTGGTGACAATTTAATATCTAACTTAGTAACTTTTTTGGCTTCAACTTTAATTGAATCATAACTAGCATTTTGATAGCCGATAAATGAAGCTTTTAATTTATAAATTCCAACAGGAACATTTTTTATTTCATAAAATCCTTTAACCTCAGTAGCTGCGCCAATTGATGTGTTAACTAAAATTATATTGGCTCCAACCAAAGCTTCTCCGGTTTGTGCATCTGTAACATAACCTGAAATTGTCCCGGTTTTAGCAAATAAAATAGTTGAGAAAAAGAAAAAGGAAAGAAGTAAGTTTTGTAGTTTCATGATGGAACTCCCGCTGATAGTTTATTAAAACATAAATTTTAATTTTTTAAAATCAACATATAATTTGCGTTTCTTGTTAATAAATAATCTTAGATAATATTCACTTCGTCAACTTGTTTTTTTGAAGATGGATTATATACTATAATCTATGAACTTAGTTCCATTACCTTGACTACAGATACCCATTTCTCTATATTTGACGACAAAATTTTTATGAAACTATAGAAAAAATTTACGATTTTGAGCCAGTTTAAGAAGACAATCCTGCCAAACGGAATAAGAATTTTATCAGAGAATATCCCTTACGTTAAATCATTTTCTCTTGGATTTTGGTTTAATGTTGGTTCACGCGATGAAAATTTTGAAGTAAATGGAATTACTCATTTCATCGAACATATGCTTTTTAAAGGTACTAAAAAACGTACACCGGGAAGAATCGCCCGCGATATTGAATCGCTCGGCGGTTATTTAAATGCTTTCACTTCAAAAGAACATACTTGTTATTATGGCAGAGGATTAAGCGAGCATATTGATAAAACATTTGAAGTGCTTTCGGACATGGTTCAAAACCCGACTTTTAAACCAATTGAAATTAAAAAAGAAGCAAGCGTTGTTGTTGATGAACTTTATGATATTGAAGATAACCCTGAAGAATTAATTTTTGATAAATTTGAAGAAATAATTTATTCCGGAAATCCGCTTAGCTATCCCATTATTGGAACTGAAAAAAATATAAAAAGTTTTTCACAGCATCATCTGTTCAATTTTATAAATGAAAAATATGGATTCAACAGGATGATAATTGCTGCTTCGGGAGCTGTTGATCATGAAAAGCTTTTAAAATTAGTTGATAAATATTTTATTAAAGATTTAGGCTATTCAAAAATCCGCAGAAAGAATTATAACTATACAAATCTTCCTTCAAAATTTGAATTAGTTGAAAAAGAAATACAGCAAGTTCATACAATAATTGGTAAAACTACTTTCGGTTATAATAACGAAGAACGCAATAAAGCAGCTATGCTTACTCAAATTTTAGGTGAAGGAAGCAGTTCAAGATTATTTCAAACAGTTCGTGAGAGAAACGGAATCGCGTATCAAATTAATTCTTTTCTTAATTCTTTTTATGATGTTTCATCATTTGGAGTTTACTTATCTACTAACGAAAAATTAATGGATAAGGCTTTGGGTTTGGTTCTAAGAGAATTTAAAAAATTGAGAGAGAATAAAATTTCTGAAAGAGAATTGAAAAAAGCTAAGGAAGCCATTAAGGGAAACATGCTCTTAAGTTTGGAAAATACTTCCAACAGAATGATGAGAATGGCGCAATCGGAATTTTACCACAACAGAGTTAAATCTGATGAGGAAATAATTAAAAGTATTGATAGAGTATCTTGTGAAGATATTCTTGAAATTGCAAATCAACTGCTTGATGAAAATACTTTCATTAAGGTAATAATAAAATCAAAAAATGCATTAATCAAATCAGCCGCATAGCTGGATAAAACAGAGGTGTAAAATGTTAATTGGGGTTCCAAAAGAAATAAAAACTAACGAAAATAGAGTTGCTCTACTACCCGTAGGCGCTTCAACTTTAATTGCAAATGGTCATAAAGTTTTAATTGAAACCAATGCCGGTGCCGGCAGTTCATTTTCAGATGAAGATTACAAAGCCGTCGGTGCTGAAATAGCTTCATCGGCAAAAGAAGTATTTTCAAATGCTGACATGATTATGAAAGTTAAAGAACCTATAAACGATGAATATACAATGATTCGTGAAGGTCAAATTGTATTTACTTACTTCCATTTTGCTGCTAGTAAAGAATTAACCGAAGCAATGATGAAAAATAAATGTGTGGGTATTGCTTACGAAACAGTTCAAAAATCAGATCGTTCACTTCCGCTGTTAATTCCGATGAGCGAAGTTGCCGGCAGAATGGCTCCTCAAGAAGGTGCTAAATATTTAGAGAAAGCAATGGGCGGCCGAGGAGTTTTATTAGGCGGTGTCCCAGGAACTGGGCCTGCAGAAGTAATGGTTTTAGGCGGCGGTATTGTTGGAACTAACGCTGCAAAAATTGCTGCCGGATTCGGTGCCAAGGTTACAATCTTTGACAACAATTTATATCGATTAAGATATCTTGATGATGTAATGCCTAAAAATGTTTCAACTATGATGTCAAATGAATATTATATTCGACAAGCTCTGCCGAAAGCTGATCTGGTGATTGGCGCAGTTTTAATTCCTGGAGCTAAAGCACCGAAGTTAGTTACAAAGGACATGCTCAGCATCATGAAAGAAGGAGCAGTTATAGTTGATGTTTCTGTAGATCAAGGCGGATGCATCGAAACCTGTAAACCTACTACGCATGCAAATCCGACATACGTGGTTGACGGCGTGCTTCATTATTGTGTCGCTAATATGCCAGGCGCAGTTCCTGTTACTTCTACTTTAGCATTAACAAATGCAACTTTGCCGTATGCTGTGGAAATTGCCAATAAAGGTTTTGAAAAAGCTGTAAAATCGAATTTAGAAATTAAATTAGGATTAAATGTTATCGACGGAAAAATAGTCTACAAAGGTGTTTCCGATGCATTTGATTTTAAATATCATGAAGTTGATTCTATAATTAAATAATAAGTCATTACGGACTAGTTCCGGAATCTCTTTAACATTGTCATTTCGACCAATGGGAGAAATCTTTTATGATAAATATATAGATTTCTCTCTTTATGACTCATTCGAAATGACAATTCTGATTTTTAATGTTTTGAATGAGATGAGTTTTCAACTAATTATTTTGCTCAATTTTTATTAACTTTTCAGTCTCAAAAAAAAGTTTTAATTCAAGGACGAGAAATGCCAAAATTTGTTTTAGATGGAAATGAAATAGAATTTAAACAAGGGCAAACGATTATTCAAGCTGCAAAAGATCATGGTGTAATTATTCCACATTTTTGCTGGCATGAAAAATTATCGATTTCCGGAAATTGCAGAATCTGTTTAGTCGAGGTTGAAAAAATTCCAAAGTTAGCAATTGCTTGTTCAACATTGGCTGCTGAAGGAATGGTAGTTCACACTCAGTCTGAAAAAACTTTAGCTGCCAGAAATGCTGTAATGGAATTTTTATTAATTAATCATCCATTAGATTGTCCGATTTGCGATGAAGCCGGCGAATGTAAACTTCAGGATTACGCTTATCAGCACAGTGTTGGAGAAAGCCGTTTCGTTGAAGAAAAAATGCACAAAGATAAACGAGTTCCTCTTGGCCCTTATGTAATGTTTGACGCTGAAAGATGTATCTCATGTTCACGCTGCATTCGTTTTTGTGATGAAATTGCAAAAGATCCTGAATTAACTTTTATTAAAAGAGGAGATAGAGTTACAATTGTGACTTATCCCGGTGAAGAAATGGATAATCCATATTCATTAAACACAACAGATATTTGTCCCGTTGGTGCGTTAACAAATCGTGACTTTAGATTTAGAGCAAGAGTTTGGGACATGTCTTCAAACCCTTCAATTTGCAATGGCTGTTCAAGAGGCTGCAATACTGAGGTTTGGGTTAGAAATAATGAAGTAATGAGATTAACTCCACGCTTAAATGAAGATGTAAACAGCTATTGGATGTGCGATTACGGAAGAATAAAAACATTTAAACATGTAAATGCAGATGACAGAGTAGACGGCCCGCATAAAAGGAAAGACGGAACTTTAGTAAAAGTCGGCTGGGATGAAGCATTTGCTGCTGCGGCTAGTGAATTGAAAACTTTTGGAAAAGACGAAATCGCATTTATCGGATCGGCTTTTGCAACTTGCGAAGACAATTATGTTTTTACAAAATTTGCTAAATCAATAGTTGGTGCCAAGCATTTAGATTTTATTCGTCACACTAATTCAGAATTTGAAGACGATATTTTAAGAAAAGCTGATATGACTCCTAATTCTTATGGAGCCAAATTAATGGGAGTTTCTCCTGCCAAAGGCGGTTTAGCTTTGGATGGAATTGTAAAAGGAATTAAGGAAGGTAAAATAAAAGCCTTATATATAATTGAAGAAGATTTAATTGAACATAATCCTGAACTTGAAGATTCACTTGCCAAACTGGATTTACTAATTATTCATTCCACCAATTTTAATAAAACCACAGTAATTGCAGATATAGTTTTTCCAGCTTCCACATTTGCAGAAAAAAATGGAACATTTGTTAATTTTCAAGGAATGGTTCAAAGAATAAAACCTGCCGTTTCAACTCTAGAACTGGATAGAGCTATTGATGGAATGGTTATGAGCCGACTGGATAAATTTGGATCTCAATTTGACAGATGGGCTAAGAGTAATAAACGCGATGCTCGCTCAACGTGGAAGATTTTGGTGGGTCTAGCTTCTACAATGGGACAAAAAATGAAATACAATGTTGCTGAAGATGTTTTTAATGATATTGCAAAAAATATTAAAGAATTCCATTCTTTTGATTATGATGTAGTTGGCGAAAAAGGTGTAAAATTAAATTTACCTGTTGCTGAAAAAGTTTAATTATATAATTTGGAGCTTAATTAAATAATGACAATCTGGGAAATTCTGGCTTTTGGTATTGTTAAAATTTTACTAATCGTAACAGTAATGCTGCTTACGGTTTCTTATCTAGTCTATTTTGAAAGAAGAATAAGTGCCTGGGCACAAAATAGATTAGGGCCAAATAGAGTCGGCTGGGAAGGTGTTCTTCAACCTTTTGCTGACGTTTTGAAACTGTTATTAAAAGAAGATATTGTGCCTACAAATGCCAATAAACCTCTTCATACTCTTGCCCCTATTTTGGCTTTGTTTGTTGCGTTTACAACTTATGCCGTAATTCCTTTCGGGCCTACATTAGATATTTTGGGATATAGTGTTCCGCTAGTTGTTGCTGATGTTAATATGGGAATTTTATATGTACTCGCTTTAACGTCACTTGGAGTTTATGCTATTACTTTTGCCGGCTGGTCATCCGGAAGTAAATATTCTCTGCTTGGCGGAATTCGGTCTGCGGCACAAATGATTTCTTATGAAATTTCTATGGGATTTTCTGTCGGCGGAGTTTTATTATTAGCTGAGTCTTTAAGGCCGTTGGATATAGTAAACTCGCAGGGCCATTTAATGTGGAATGCCTGGATTCAGCCGATTGGATTTATAACTTTTGTAGTTTCAGCTTTTGCCGAAACTAATCGCTTACCTTTCGATTTACCGGAAGCAGAACCCGAGCTGGTGGGCGGTTTTCACACTGAATACAGCAGTATGAAATTTGCTGGCTTTTTCCTGGCTGAATATGCCAATATGATTGTTGCCAGCGCTATGATAATTACACTTTATCTTGGCGGATACCATCTTCCATTCGTCAATATTGACGCATGGGGATTGCCAACCGCTTTAGTTGTAATGATTCAAATTGGCTCATTTTTGCTTAAAATGGCATTATTGCTGTTTTTCTTCATCTGGGTTAGATGGAGCATTCCCCGCTTCAGGTATGATCAGCTTATGAATTTGGGCTGGAAAGTCATGTTTCCGTTATCGTTACTAAATATTCTTTGGGTTGCCGGATTAATCATGATTTTTGGACTTTAATTTTTAGTTGAAAAATTTAATATGTTTGTTATAAATTTTATTGTTACATTAGATATATAACACGGAGATTTGATGCCCGATAGTACTAAAAGAAGATTAAAAGATTTTACATTTTTAGAAAAAATATATATTCCTGAAATAGTAAAAGGCTTATCCTTAACATTGAAAAGTATGTTTAAGCCGAAGTATACGTTGAAATATCCCGAGGAAAAATTTATCCCGCCGGCATCTTACAGAGGACGTCCGGTTTTGGTTCAGGAAGAAAATGGAATTGAAAGATGTGTGGCATGCGGGCTTTGTTCGCGCGTTTGTCCTGCATTAGCGATAGAAGTTCAAGCCGGGGAGACACAAAATGAAAAAGAAAGATATCCCGAAAAATTTGAGATAAATATGATTAGGTGTATCTTCTGCGGATTTTGTGAAGAGGTTTGCCCTGAAGAAGCTATAATTATGAGCAAAGATTACGAGTTTGCTTTTTCAAATAGAGACGATGCAATTTACGGCAAAGAGAAACTATTAGTTCCTGTTACTCAAGTTCAAGACCGAATCAATTTTTTAAGGAATTATAAATAGAAGATTTTTTACTCTTGCTCCTCTATTTACCGCTATGCAAAAATTTCTGTACATAACACTTGTGCTATGTTTTTCTGTTTCTAATTTTGCCAGAAACACAGAAGAAAACTATAGGATTTTTTCCCCCAAGTATATTTATTCTAATTCTTCGTTTGACTTATCTATAATTACAAAAAACTCTTTCCCGGAAGCCACTGAATTTGATTTTTACATTATACCCGATGATAAATTGGAATTAAATTCGCTTCGGCTTCGATCATATGATAACAATTTCGATCTAACATTTTATTCTTCTACACTTAAAGGTTATACCGGAAATGTGTATAAATCTGAAGTTGATTTAACTCAACTAACCACGGAATCTTTTTTCCAGATTGTATCTAGTTTTTATACCAACAGTTACAGCAATGCATCGGTTAAATTTTATGGAGTTTTCAAAAATAAAGAAAAAATACTGGGGTTTTTGAAAAAAAATAATGAAACTATTTCAACAGACGAGATAAAGTTCATTCCGGTCAATTTAAATTTTTATAAACCGCAAAAGTCTGCTGGAAAATGCTTAAGGGTTGATGGTAATTCTAATTTAAACTTTACACTTCCGGATTTTAAGAACGATAATCTTCTTTTTGAATTCTGGTTTAAAACATCAAATTCCAATTTTGATTTTCTGAATATTTTAAATGATGAAACTCAAAAAGGTGAATTTAAACTTTCCATAAATGCTTTTCAGATGTTGAATGTAATTGGGTTTGAAAATGATCAGCTTTATATAAATCCTTTTTTCATAAGTAAAGATTGCTGGTATCATTTCGCAATTGAGATTTCTAAAAAAGAAAATACAGTAAAATTTTATTGTAATGGAATTTTGATATCAAAAAATATTGTAAATGGAATTTTAAATTCTTCTAATTTTAATATTAATTTAGGCAGCGATAAGCAAAACAAATCTTTTCAGCTGGATTTGCTTCGCTTTATTGATTTTGGCAATACAATAGAAACCTCAATTCAAAACTCCAACTATCTTGATTTTAATTCAGACAGTTCATCTGTAATTGCGGGCTATTCATTTGATGAAGATAATCTTTCACTTGCCAAAGGAAAAATTGAAATTAATTCTAATGGAATTCAGACAACTCGGTCAAACGCTCCTATTTTTGCACGTGCACCTGAACTGAATATTACTATTTTAAATAGCGTTTATGAATTGGAATGGAGCGGTGGAGATTATAATCAAGCCGAGACGTATGTTCTTGAAAAATCAGTAGAAGGTTCTAAATATTTTCCGGTGTTCACTTTTCAGTCATACAAAAATTCTGATAAGGTTTATTCTTATATAGATAAAGTTGATGAAAATTCTGATATCGTCTATTACAGAGTTAAACAAATAAATACCGATGGTACATCAGTTTACTCGTCGCAGGTAAAAGTGGGACAGGGAACGATGGAGCCTTTTATAGTTGATCAAAATTTCCCAAATCCTTTTAATCCCAAAACGAGTATAACTATTGATCTTCTTGAAGATGCTGAGGTGGAAGTAACCGTTTATAATCTTGAAGGAAAAGAAATTCAAAAAATTGCCAAAAGCTTTTTGTCAAAAGGTAAGCATACTTTCTCGTTTGACGGAAGTGAACTTCCATCAGGGGTTTATCTTTACAAAGTTTCCACTCCCGAATACACTCAAACAAAAAAAATGATTTTGGCAAAGTAATTTGTTTCTGTTTGAACTGATTATTATTGATTCATCACAAAATCAAATAAGCTAGAAAAGACTCAAAATATCAATTACCCATACCAAAAAGCTATCACTATTTTTACTCTAAAAAGTTCGTAAATTTGTATCATTAAAATGAAGCACTTTTAAGTTAAGCTGATATTTTGAAAATATAAATTAACAGCCGGAATGTACCTCTACTTATAAATTGCATTTCTTAAGTGCTATATTTAATTTTAGTATTCATTTAACCGACGGAGTTTAGTTTAATGTTAAATAATATTGTTAAGAAGCTATTTGGCGATAAGCATGCAAAAGATCATAAGTTGCTTTGGCCGATAGTTAAAGAAATTAATGAAGAATATGAGAAAATTAAAAATTTTACGGAAGATGAATTAAAAGCAAAAACACCTGAATTTAAACAAACTATTAAAGATTATACTGCTGAAATCCAGGCTCAAATTGATGAGTTGAAATTAAAACTTCAATCTGATGAAGATTTTGATAGACATGCTGCTTATGATGAACTTGATAAATTAGAAGAAGATCTAAATGAAAAGTATGAAGATATATTGGATCAACTTCTGCCTCAGGCATTCGCGGTTGTAAAATTAACTTGCGAAAAATTAGTTGGTAAAAGTTGGAATGTTGCCGGGAATAAAATCACCTGGAACATGGTTCCTTATGATGTTCAGCTAATGGGCGGAGTAATACTCCATCAAGGCAAAATTGCAGAAATGGCGACTGGCGAAGGAAAAACTTTAGTAGCTGCGCTTCCTATTTATCTCAATGCATTAACCGGCAGAGGTGTTCATCTTGTTACCGTAAACGATTATTTGGCTTTACGTGATAGTGAATGGATGGGAGAAATTTATAAGTTCCACGGCTTAACGGTAGGTGTAATTCTCAACACGATGGATCCGCAAAAAAGAACACAGGAATATACCTGCGATATTACTTACGGTACTAATAATGAATTTGGGTTTGATTATCTTCGGGATAACATGGCTTCCGACAAAGAAAACCAGGTTCAACGGGGACATAATTATGCCATTGTTGATGAAGTTGACTCTGTATTAATTGATGAAGCCCGAACTCCTTTAATCATTTCCGGCCCGGTTGAAGTTGATGATCATCAGTTTAATGAAATGAAGCCCAAGATTGAACGTCTTTATAGAATTCAATCTAATCTAGTTGCAAAGCTCGTTCAAGATGCTGAAGAAATGCTCAGCAATGGTGAAAAAGGAAGTGTAACTGAAGCTGGCGTTCTCTTGCTTCGTGCATATCGCGGACTTCCTAAAAGTAATAAGCTTACTAAAGTTTTAAGCGAACCTTCAAATAAAAAATTACTGCAGACTACTGAACTAGATTACTTGAGAGAACAAGCAAAACATATGCACATCATTGATGATGAATTATATTTTGCAATTGACGAGAAAAACAATACCATTGATCTCACCGATAAGGGAAGAGAAGAGCTTGCAAAAGGCAGCGGTATTGAGGCAGAATATTTTATTCTTCCTGATCTTGGAACGGAAGTAAGTAAATTTGAAAATGATGAAACTTTAAGTGAAGAAGAAAAAGTTAAGAAAAAAGATTTGCTCTATAAAAAATATTCTGAGGCAAGCGATCGAATTCATACTATACATCAGCTTTTAAAAGCCTACACTCTTTTTGAAAAAGATGATGAATATGTAATAACAGAAGATGGTAAAATAGCAATTGTAGATGAATTCACAGGCCGTGTTTTACCCGGCAGGCGTTATTCTGATGGACTTCATCAAGCTATTGAAGCTAAAGAAAATGTTAAAGTTGAAAGAGATACTCAAACACTTGCTACTATTACCCTTCAAAATTATTTCAGAATGTACAATAAGCTTGCAGGAATGACAGGTACGGCCGAAACTGAAGAAGGCGAATTTTATGAAATTTACAAATTGGAAGTTGTGGTTGCTCCCACCAATAAACCAGTTATAAGAGATGATCAGGACGATGCTGTATTTAAGACTAAAAGGGAAAAATATAACGCCATAATTGAACATATTGAAGAGCTTAAAAAAGAAGGTAGGCCTGTACTTGTCGGTACAACTTCAGTTGAAGTTTCCGAAACTTTAAGTCGTATGTTAAAAAGACGCGGAACGGCTCATAACGTATTAAATGCAAAACAACATCAGCGGGAAGCGGAAATTGTAGAGCATGCCGGTGAAATTGGCGCCGTTACAATCGCAACAAATATGGCTGGCCGTGGTACAGATATTAAGTTAGGCAATGGTGTAATAGAAAAAGGCGGCTTATTCATTTTAGGTACTGAGCGACATGAATCAAGAAGAATTGACAGACAGCTAAGAGGCCGTTCTGGAAGGCAGGGTGATCCCGGTACCTCAAAATTTTATATTTCACTTGAAGACGATTTAATGCGTTTGTTTATGAGCGATAGAGTTACTTCAATTATGGAAAGAATAGGCATTAAAGACGGTGAAGTAATACAACATCCAATGATTACAAAATCAGTTGAAAGAGCCCAAAAGAAAGTTGAAGAGAATAACTTTGCAATACGTAAAAGATTACTGGAATATGACGATACAATGAATTCACAACGCGAAGTCATTTATACAAGGAGAAACCGTGCACTTCAAGGCGATAGATTAAAAAGTGATATCTTTGAATTGTTAGAAGAATTTATTGGTGAAATTGTTGATCGAAGCTTTGATGATGTTTTGGTAGAAAATATTAAAGAAGATTTAAGGCATAACCTTCTGCTTGATATTCAAATTGAAGCTACCGAGTTTGAGTCCCTTGGCTCAGAAGGTTTAAAAAGTAAAATATTAGATGCGGCCAAAGATTTTTATAAAAAGAAAGAGGAGATGTTGGGCCCTGAATTGATGGCAAGGCTTGAAAGATATGCGATGCTTAGTGTAATTGATCATAAATGGAAAGAGCATCTCAGAGAAATGGATGAACTTAAAGAGGGAATAGGTTTGCGTGCATACGGCCAAAAAGATCCGCTTGTTGAATATAAAGTTGAAGCGTACCAAATATTTGTTTCTCTTCTAGAACAAATAAAAAATGAAGTTGTTGCGTTCGTATTCAAGTTCTGGCCTCAGGCTCCCGAAGAGGTTCAAAGAAGAAGGCAGCCTGCAATGGGAAGAATAACCGAATCAAAACAAAGTACCCAAAATATCGGGCTTTCTACAAACAGAGGGAATGGAGAGGAACAAAAGGCTGGAAAACCGCAGCCTGTTCATGTAGAGGCAAAAGTTGGAAGAAATGACCCATGTCCATGCGGCAGCGGCAAAAAATATAAAAATTGTCACGGCAAGTAATAAACTAATTTTAATTTAAATAAAATTTTCGGCAGCAATTAACTAAATAGGATACTTCTAAAAACCTTTATTTAACTTCGAAAAAATCAGAAAGTAAAATTAATGAAAAAAATTGAAGCTATCATCCGGCCATTCAAATTAGATGATGTTAAAGAAGCTTTAGTGGAAGAAGGAATCAGAGGCCTGACTATTTCAGAAGTTCGGGGGTATGGGCGTCAAAAAGGCCATACTGAAACTTACCGCGGCAGCGAATATAGAATAGAATTTGTACCAAAAATTAAAATTGAAGTTGTAGTGGATGATAGTATTGCTGATAAAGTTATTGACGCAATTTTGCGAACTGCTAAAACGGGGCAAGTCGGGGATGGCAAAATATTTATAATTGATGTGAAAGATGCCATAAGAATCCGTACTGAAGAAGCTGGAAACCAGGCATTGTAAAACAATGTGCCGGCAGGCAGGATATTTTACCTTTTCATTATTTGCAATCTTTAATAGTTTTCTTCATGATTTTTAAAAATCAATTTAAAATTTTATTAGCTGTTCTCTTCTCTGCTGTCGTCTTTTCCGGCTGCGGTGTATGGGGTAATTTTACAACATACTTTAATTTGTATTACAACACTTCAGACCAATTCGATCAAGCTGAGGAATCAATCTTTGAACAAAAAAGAGATTTATTTTCTACTGAAGAATTAATAATTCCTAGTTCTGTAACACAGTCACTCAATAAAGTTATAGAGAAAGCTTCAAAAATTCTGCAATTTCATTCAGAGTCAGGATATGTAGATGATGCATTACTGATGCTGGGCAAATCATTTTACTATCAAAAGAATTATCAAAAAGCATTAAGAAAATTTCAAGAATTACTTGCAACCCAGCAAGAAAGTGATCTCGCTTTGGAAACAAAACTTTGGATTGGTAAAACGCAGATGAGATTAAAAGACTATGACGAAGGGCTTGCAACACTTACAGATGTTATTAAAGAATCTACAGATGAAGGTGAAGATGATTTTATAAAAGATGCGTATGTTGAAGAAATTGTTCATAAAATTATAATAGAGGATTACCAGGGAGCAATAAGCCTTTCTAATGAATTTATAAGTCTTTCGGATGATGATGAAGTTAATGCTGAAATAGAATTTGAACTTGGTAAGCTATATAATGATGTTGATGACATAGACAATGCAATAATTGCTTTCAATAAAGTTTTTGATTACTCTCCCACGTACGATATTCAATATGAAGCGAATATAGAACTTGGCAAAGCGTTACGAAAAAAAGGACGTGCTGAAGATGCGTATAATCTTTTTGCAAACATGAGGGAAGAAGACAAGTACATAGATAATTATGATGAAATTGATCTTCAGACCGGCATTACACTAATTGATATGAAAAATATCGATGAAGCAAAAAATATCCTTGCTGATGTTGATACATCATATCCAAATTCAAAAAATGCTGGATATGCTAGGTATGAATTGGCCCAGATATTTGAATTAGATTATCAAAACTTTGATAGTGCTACTGTTTATTATCAAAAAGCCTCAACGTCCCAAGCACCTCCTGAAATCTTGCAGGAAGCTTCGGATCAAAATCAAAAATTTAAAAAATATAACGCGCTGAATAAATCTATTAACGAAGACAGGCAATCATTAATTTATGTTCTTAATCCAGAACAATATGTAAAAGATTCCACTGCTTATTTTGATTCCTTAAAAATTCAAGAAGATGATTCGCAAAACCCTGATGTTGCAGGAAATCAAGATAATTTGCTGGATCGTGGAAGGAGAAACACCAGGGATTTTAATGTCAATAAATCAAAAACCAATACTCAGAAAATCATTGAAAAAAAGCCGCCTGTAAAACCTGCACTGTCTGCTGATTCACTTATGAATAGAATAGCAAAGTCAGAATTTGAAATCGCAAATTTATTTTTTACTGAATTCAACTTGCTGGATTCCGCATATTATCATTATCAGCATATATTAACGGATTATCCAAATTCCCCTTACATTGCAAAAACACTTTTTGGCATCGGCAGTTATTTTGAATCAAAGGGAAATATTGAGAAAGCCGACAGCATTTATAATCTCATTTACAATAATTATCAAAACGAAAGTATAGTAAACGCTGCAGCAGATAAACTTAAGAAACCTTTAATTAATTTAAATTATGATCCGGCTGAAGATTTGTATGCTGAAGCTGAAAAGCAAATGATGAATGATGATTATAAAGCCTCGGTTAATAATTTCTATAAAATATTTAAAACTTACCATTCGTCAGAATATGCCCCAAAAGCATTATATGCCAGCGGCTGGATATTGGAAAATAAATTAGAGAAGAATGATTCTGCGGCAGTTATGTATGATAGTATCGCTGTAAATTACCCTAAAACTGTTTATGCTTCTAAAATACTACCAAAGCTAAATTTTTATAAATCAGAAAAAGTTAGAATTCAGAAAGCAATTGATGATTCAATAAAAGCTTTGAATAGTGGAAATAAAGTGGACTCAACGGAAAATAATCAGCAGTCAATAAATAGCAATCAAAATACAATAACTAATGATTCGCTTAACACAAATATTAATGCTCAGCAAAATTTAAATGAAGATTTGAATTCTGACAGTACAGGCAGTGGGAATAAATCATTATCTCCGGATTCAGTTAGAATTCAAGATGAAAATTTACAGCAAAACAAGATTGACGAACAAAATTCAAATTTGAATGAGCAAACCCAAAGTATTAAAGATTCCAGCAAAACTATCTTAGAAAAAATCCCATAACTATTTTCCTAAAAATTATTTAAATTCATTCAATTTTATTTTAGGGAACTTTCAAATGAATATCACTCAATTCCCCCAAAATGAACTTGCTTTTTATTTAGAAAAATTAATTCCTTTTGTTAAAAGAAATAAAATAAAAAGTTTGCTGATTTTTACTTTATTCATTTTCTATTTCAGTATTCCTGCTTTTCAAATTCCACTGCTCCAATACAAAGGGTTTAGAATTACTTCATTGATGGAGCAGCGTACTATTGAACATAAGCTAATATTCTATCCGCGTCAAAGTTGGGTAAGTATAGATGACATAAATCCAGTGTTGCTTAAATCGATAATCGGATTAGAGGACGGCAGCTTTTTTAAACACAATGGAGTGGACTGGAAAGAATTGAAAAATTCTATGAGATTAAATCGAAGGAAAGGACGTATATCGAGAGGCGGGAGTACAATTACCATGCAGCTTTCCAAAAATCTTTTTTTTACCACCAAAAAATCTTTTTTAAGAAAAGCAAAAGAAATGATAGTGGCGTTTCGAATGGAAAAGGAAATTTCAAAAAAATCTATTTTAGAAAATTATATAAATGCTATAGAGTGGGGTGATGGAATTTTTGGAATTAAAAGAGCATCTGAAATTTATTTTAACAAAGAACCTGATAAACTTACTACCACAGAATGTACAAAACTTGCTGCAGTTATTCCTTCTCCATTAATTCATCAGCCTAATAAAAACTCTAAATATGTGCTGCGCAGAGCTTCAATCGCGCGCAATAGATTGAATGATGTAATCCTTTATCCAAAAAATTAATTATGAATAGAAGAGAACTTTTAGAATTAATTGAAGAGGGAGAAAATATACATTGCGAATTTAAAAGAAAATTTTCATCAAAGGAAAAAATTGCCCGGGAGATGATGGCTTTTGCAAACACAAGCGGTGGATATATATTATTTGGAATCGATGATGACAAAAAGATTGTCGGAGTGGAAAGTGAGAAAGGTGAGGCAGAATTAATTGTTGATGTAGCTAAAAATTTTATTGAACCTCCTATCGAATTTGAAATTGAATATAAAGAATTATATGGAAAAGAAATTGTAATTGTGGTAGTTCCTGAATCTGATATGAAGCCGCATAGACTTCAGGATTATTTAAATGATTTTGACATTACAAAAGCTGTAGTGACTGTTAGAGTAAATGACAAAAGCATCCAAGCCAGTAAAGAAATGGTAAGAATTTTAAGAGCTGAATCGAATAACATGAAACTAGTTAAGTACACGATTGGTAAAAATGAAAAAATAGTTTTTGAATATCTGGATAAAAACGAAACCATTTCAGTAAAGGAATTAAGTAACCTGATTAATATTTCCGAACGAAGAGCTTCCCGAACACTAGTGAAATTAGTTCGCGCAAATTTATTGATGATTCACACTAGAGAAAATGGTGAGGAATTTTTTACAAGCAGGCAATAATAAGTCAATTTCAAAAGTAAAAAGTTAAAAAAAATTAAATGTGTGTGTCAAAAATCTTTCTTAGTTCAAATATGGCAATGCCATATGCCACAGCTACATTTAACGATTGTTTAATTCCATATTGTGGAATTTCAATGGAGTAATCACATAAATCAATTAAGTCTTGAGAAACGCCGGTAATTTCATTTCCTATAATTAAACATAAAGGAAAATCATTTTTATTTATTTCATAATAAAGTTTGCTTTTACTTGTCAATTCCAGAGCACAAATCTTTACGCCTTCGCTTTTTAATTTTAAAACCACTTCTTTTGGATCTTTTACAAATTCCCAATTTACACTTTCTGTGGCGCCTAACGCTGTTTTTAAAATTTCTTTTTTTGGGGGATGAGGAGTGTAGCCGCACAGGTAAAGCTTTTCTATCATAACTCCATCAGAAGTTCGGAATATAGAACCAACATTATAATTACTTCTAATGCTGTTTAGTACCACATATACCGGCATTTTTTTTACATTGTGTAATGTCTCAAGTGTGCTTCGGTTTTGAGAAATTTCGCTGTGAGTAAGTTTTTTCATGAATTAAAATTGAAATTATAAATTCAAAAGATTTTTTCAATTAATAGTTAACTGCCAGTTGTCCGCACGCGGCTGCTATATCTTCTCCCTGTGTATAGCGCACAATGACTGTTACATTTTTATCGCGAAGTTTTTTAACAAAATTATCAATTTCTTTTTTGGGAGTCGGTTGAAGTTCACGTGATAATCCGGTTGGATTCATATGATTCAAAGAGTTGAAGGGAATAACATTAATCTTTGATGGTATCTCACTGCAAAGTTTAACAAGTGCTTGCCAATCTTCTTTCCTATCATTTAAATCTTTTAACATAACATATTCAAAAGTGACTCTGGTTCCGGTTATCCCGACATAATATTTAATTGCATCTATATTTTCTTTCAAAGAATATTTTTTATTTATCGGCATTATTTTACTTCTAATATCTTCAAAGCAAGAGTGGAGCGAAAAAGCTATTTTAACTTTTAATCCTGTATCAGCAAGTTCTCTTATTTTAGGTGCAATGCCGGCAGTTGACACAGTTATTTTTTTTAGGCTTATGCTTGTAATTAAATCTTCATTAAAGATTTTTAATGAGCTTAATGTAGAATTATAATTTAAAAGCGGTTCGCCCATTCCCATATATACTATATTAGAAATTTTATCTTTGCCGTAATCATTTGAAGCAAGAAGAAATTGATCAAATATTTCACCGGGAGATAGATTTTTTTTATAACCCATTAACCCTGTCGCACAAAATTTACAATCAAGCGGACAGCCAACTTGTGTAGAAATGCAAAGAGTTGTTCTCTTTTCTTCAGGAATAATTACAGACTCAATCTGATTTTTTTCTCTGGTTTGAAAAACAAATTTTTTAGTACCTGTTTCTTTTGAAATTTCAGAATCAACATATTCTAAAGTTTTAATTTCAGATGTACTTTTTAATTTTTCTCTAAGAGTCTTTGGCAAATTAAGCATTTCATCATAACTGAGAACACGATGATTATAAAGCCAATTAAATAATTGTTCTCCTCGGAATTTTGGCTCACCAATTTCGACAAAGTAATTTTGCATTTCTTCTAACGTTAAACCTTTAAGAGTTTTTTTTGGCTTTGCCTCTATGTTATTTGGAACTTCTTTCAAATTGTTATTTCCATTTTTCATTCTGCAAATATAATGATAAAGCAAATTCTATAAAATTAAGTAATATTACTCTTAAATTTCTAACGCATTTAATATTACATAAAGTTGAAGCGTTTTTAATATCAATTGCTATCGAAGTTTTTATCTGTTATTTTCAATTCATAAAAATTTTATCTCTCAATGCCAAAAGTGTTTGCTGGGATAATCTTTTAGAATTGCCAAAAGTAGTTTTTAAAACTTTTAAAAGGAATCAAAATGAATTTTGACTTCACAGAAGAACAGATAATGATCAGAGATTCTGCTAAAGATTTTGCTCAAACAGCAATTTTGCCTTCTGCTGTTGAAAGAGATATTAACGCAGAGTTCCCAAAGGAAATTGTTAAACAGCTTGGTGAACTAGGATTTCTTGGAATGATGGTTCCTCCTGAATATGGAGGTGCCGGTTTAGATACAATAAGTTATGTGCTCGCAATGATTGAAATCTCAAAAGTTGATGCAAGTGTTGGGGTGATAATGTCTGTTAATAATTCATTAGTCTGTTACGGGCTTGAAAAATATGGCTCAGATTTTATTAAAGAAAAGTATTTAACACCACTTGCCAAAGGCGAGAAACTCGGTGCATTCGCGTTATCCGAGCCTGAGGCTGGAAGCGACGCAACTCAACAAAAAACGATCGCTGATAAAAAGGAAAATCAATTTGTTTTAAATGGAATGAAAAACTGGATTACTAATGGCAAATCAGCGGATTATTATTTGGTTATGGCTACAACAGATAAGGCTAAAGGCCATCATGGGATTTCTACAATATTAGTTGAAAAGGGCACCAAAGGATTTGACCAGGGCAAGAAAGAAGATAAATTAGGCATAAGAAGTTCGGATACATGCAGTTTAACTTTTGAAAATTGTGCTGTTCCCACAGAAAATCTTATTTGGGAAGAGGGGAAAGGATTCAATTTCGCAATGAATACTTTAAATGGCGGAAGAATAGGAATAGCGGCTCAAGCCATCGGAATTGCTGAAGCATCTTTGGAAGCCTCAATAAAATATTCAAAACAGAGAAAAGCCTTTGGTAAAGAAATTTCAAACTTTCAGGCGATTCAATTTAAATTAAGTGATATGGCTGTAAAAGTTGATTGTGCAAAACTTTTAACTTTCAAAGCTGCAGCACTTAAAGATGCAGGACGAAAATATTATAAAGAAGCGGCGATGGCGAAGCTTTATTCTTCAAAAATTGCTGTTGAAAACGCACTCGAAGCAATTCAAATTCATGGCGGCTATGGGTATGTTAGAGAATATTTGGTTGAACGATATTTGCGTGATGCAAAAATAACGGAAATTTATGAAGGGACTTCTGAGATACAAAAAATGGTTATCTCTCGCGCCTTACTCGATAGCTTATGAAATTAATATGAAAACTTTTTTAGCATTTATAATTTTATCAACAGTTTCATTTTCTCAATCTGACTGGGTGCGATGGGGTAAAAGTGATTTCAGTTATCAAAAACCTGACAACACTCTTAAGAGAATTTATTCAATCAAATGCGACAATGTGAGTGAAGTTTTGACATCCAGTTTAACTTCCGTCTATTGGTTTTTTATTTCTGATGTAGACGGCGATAACTGTCCTTTTCGTCCGACTTGTTCTTCATTTTTTGTTTCCTCGGTCAAACAAACAAACTTAATTCAAGGGACATTGATGTTTTTTGACAGATTTACACGGGATATGAATTTTGTTAATCGAAACAAACATTATCCTCAAGTTGATGACGGACATTTTTATGATCCTGTAACATTGTATGAACTAAATCCAGAAAAAATAAAATATATTCCACCTGCAACTATTACAAAAGAATAATGTTTAGATTTTCGTTATGCTGGATGTTATTCTCAATAATTTTATTAGCACAAGATTTTGACAACCTCTCTTACCACAATTTACATTCACCTCAAAATATAAAAAAGTTTGCTGATTATTTATTCTGTGATAAAGATTATTTACGTGCTATCGATGAATATCAAAAATATTCGGAAGTCTTTAGTGACGATACCGTGAAATTTAAAATAGGATTATCATATTCATTAATGGATAATTACTCAAACGCACAAAATGCATTCATGAAAATTCAATCCAATTCGTCATTGCATAGCTTAGCTGTTCTGGAAATTTATAAAGCATCTTTTCAAAATGATGCAAGCAATTTTAGAAATCAGTTTGACAGCACTAAAGTAAACCCTATGAACATAAATGAATTCTTAAAGCTTTATAATTATTCGTTTCTATTTTCTAGTGAAAAAATCCCCTTAAAAAGTAAATTTTTATCTGTATTTACCAATAAAGAAAAATATGAATTGGAAAATTTTTATAATTTTAAAATCGATCCTCCGACAAAATCACCAGTTTTAGCTTCAATTTTATCGGCGATTATTCCAGGTTTAGGCAAAATATATTCAAATCAAATAGGCGATGGGATAACTTCATTTATTTCTACCGGTTTATTAGCATTCCTAGCTTATGATAATTTCCATGCAAATCATAAGTTCAGAGGCTGGTTGTTTACTGGATTAGGCGGTATGTTTTACGCCGGAAATATTTATGGATCTGCTGCTTCGGCACAGATTTACAACGCTGAATTATTTTTTAATTTTAATTCTACATTAAATATTTATTTAGAGAATAAAAATTTTTTTATTCCCCGCATAAATTTTTGTAATTGATAAAATGATTTATGAAAATTATTCCATTAATTATACTGCTGCTGACCATTAGTTCAAAATTGATTTATTGTCAGTCTAATGAACTAGAATCTCAATTAAACCTTGCTCAAAATCTTTTCAAAAATGAAAAATATTTTGATGCAGTCACAGAATATAAGAGGTTATTATTTTTTGATGATGTAAACGAATACACATTTAAAGCGAATTTTATGATCGGAATGTCTTATAAAATGGGAGCAAAATTTTCAGACGCAATAATTTATTTTACAAAAGCTGAAATTGCTGCAAAAGACAATGAAGAAATTTATAATTCAAAAATAGAAAAAATTCGCTGTAATATTTTAAGGAGAACGACCGAAAATGCTATGAGTTTAATCGATGAAATAGAGGATGATAAAAATTTTATAGAAAAGATAAATGAATTAAATTATTGGCGCGGATGGGCAAACATTTTTTCTGATAATTGGGAAGAAGCATCGATTGATTTTATGAAAAGCAATTTTGATTTAACCCTTTCCGATTTTTGTAAAGCAGTAAACGAAAAAGAGTATTCAATAGTGTTTGCGACAATTAGCTCTGTAATTGTTCCGGGTTCAGGTCAATTTTATACCGGGCATTATCTCAGCGGATTACTTTCCTTAGGATGGAATATTTTGTGGGGTTACATTGCTGTTAATGCATTTATAGAAAATAGAATCTTTGATGGTTTTGCTGTAGCCAATTTATTGTGGTTGAGATTTTATAATGGTAATTTACAGAACGCTAAAAAATTCGCTGAAGAAAATAATTTGAAAATTACCAATCAAGCTTTATATTATTTACAGTATCAATATGAAGGGTTGAAACCTTAATCGGTCTCATTTTATTTACACTTAAGATTATGATATATTGAAAAAAAATAAATATATTTTCAATCATTATCCTGAATTCATTTTTAAATTAATCGAGTAAACCATTTTGGAGGTTTGATGAAAAAAGGGACACAAATTGGCTGTGCTGTTGGAGGAATAATTCTAGTTATTATTGCAGCCATGGTTATTTGGGGCATTAGTTCTTATAATCGGCTTGTTCAATTAAATGAAAATGTAAATGAAAGCTGGAGCCAGGTTGAAAATCAGTATCAACGACGAACAGATCTAATTCCAAATCTTGTTAATACAGTTAAAGGCTATGCAAATTTTGAGCGTGGTGTTTTAACGGATGTTACAGAAGCAAGAGCTAAAGTCAGCCAAATGCAGGTTACTCCTGAAGTTTTAAATGATCCTCAGTCATTTCAAAAATTTGAACAGGCTCAGGGACAATTAAGCGGTGCGTTATCCAGATTATTAGTTACAGTTGAAAATTATCCCAATTTAAAAGCAAACGAAAATTTTCTTCAGCTTCAAGCTCAATTAGAAGGCACCGAAAATAGAATTTCAGTAGAGAGACGAAGATTTAATGAAGTTGTTAGAGATTATAATACAACAATTAAAAGATTTCCAACTGCAATGATTGCAGGAATAACAGGATTCGGAGAGAAACAGTATTTTAAAGCTGTAGCCGGTTCTGAGACTCCTCCTAAAGTAGAATTTTAATGCAAAAAATTTTTATCATCATTTTATTATTTATTTCTGTTAGTCATAGTCAGAATAAAGATAGGTATTCCAAATTAAATGCCTGGATGACTGACAGCACAAATACGTTGACAAGTTCACAAATTCAAAATCTAAATTATAGATTAAAAACCTATCAAGATTCAACAAGCAATGAATTAATTGGATTGATGATTTCATCTTTAAATAATTATCCGCTTGAATATTATTCAGAAGAAGTTGCAACTCAAAATAAAATTGGGTCAAAGGAACATGACAATGGCGTTCTAGTCTTAGTTGTTAAAAATGATCATAAAGCAAGAATAGAAGTGGGTTATGGATTAGAAGGCGCTTTACCGGATGCGCTGGCAAGTTCAATTATTAGGAATGTAATGATTCCACAATTCAGAAATGATAACTATTATGCTGGTATCAGCAATGGCATCGATGCAATTATAAAAGCTATAGCAGGGGAATATTCAGCCGAAAATAAAAATAACACTGATGATAATTCACATCATGGTTCATTCATTATAATACTGATGATAATATTTTTCCTTTTCAATATATTTCGGCGCAGCGGAAGAGGGGGACGAGGAGGATTTATTTATTATGGCGGTGGACTTAGCGGTGGTAGAAGCAGCGGATTTGGGGGCGGCTTTGGTGGAGGAGGTTTTAGTGGCGGCGGCGGCTCATTTGGTGGAGGCGGAGCCAGCGGCAGCTGGTAAATAAATATCCATTCTCTCATTGAAGTTTTAAATATGTTTTTGTAACATTCGCATCGATTCAAAAAAAAATAATTTTATTATTTACCTTATATACGATCAAAAAAATTTAAGATTACTTAACAAGGAGTGAAAATAAATGGCAATTATGATAACCGAAGAATGCATCAATTGTGGAGCCTGCGAACCTGAATGCCCAAATACAGCAATCTATGAAGGCGGCGCTGAATGGGAACTACAAGGAAAAAACTATGGAGAAACTGAAGATGCACCAAGTGGTGCTGAAGGATTTTTTTCAACTGAATTTTTCTATATAGTCCCCGATAAATGCACTGAATGCAAAGGCTTTCATGATGAACCACAATGTGCTGCAGTATGTCCGGTTGATTGTTGTATTCCAGATCCCAAACATGTTGAAGATGAAGAAACGTTATTAAAGCGAAAAGAGTATTTAGATGGAATTGGAAGATAAAGTAAATGAAATAAAAAAATTTGTATTAGGGTATCTATTAGGATACCCTTTTTTTATAGTGTAAAAAATATCAATAGTCAAAAAAGAGAAATCCACTTTCCAAATTCCCACCATTGAAAAATGATTTGTTAAAAAATCATCCAAATTAAATAAAAAACATCGAAATTCTTCATAAGCCATTCATACGATGGCTGGCATAGAATTCGTGTTTAATTAGGCAGTATTGATAAATGTTGAAAAAGTTAATACAATAACTGAATCCCTAATTGAAACTATAGGAGACCAATAAAATGGCATTAAAGATAACTGACGAATGTATAAATTGTGGAGCTTGTGAACCAGAATGCCCAAATAATGCAATTTACGAAGGCGGACATGATTGGGAACTTGATGGTAAGACTTACGGCGAAAACGATGCAGCTCCGTCTGGTAAAACTGGATTTTATTCAAACGATTATTTTTATATTGTTCCTGATAAATGTGTTGAATGCGACGGAACTCATGACGCACCTCAGTGTGCTGAAGTTTGTCCTGTTGATTGCTGTGTTCCTGTTGAATAAACATTGAGATTGTTATTTAAGGGAGATGAGTAATAAGGGATTGTAAGGGGAAAGATTGACGGGGGAAATGGATTGACACAAAAAGGGAGCTAAAAGGGCATCACTTAGGTGATGCCCTTTTTAGTTTTAAAATATTTCAAATACCTGAGATTACATCTCAATAAACATTTTCAAAAGTTTATTGAAAATTAATTTTAATAGTACCTATCTTAAATAAAACATGCTTACTCTAAAGTTATAAAAATTTAGAATATCTCTTTCACGAATTTTGCTATAATATTCATTAATCATTCAAAAGATATTTTATTGTTTTATTAAGTTTTATTAAAAATATTTAAAGTTTATTCAATTTTTGTATAAAATATATACTTATTTGCTACAATTTAAGGTGGCTTTGTGATTATGGATTTCTTCTAATAAAAAAATGTATTAAATTATTTTCGATTCCATTTTAACCAATAATTAGTATAAAAACCTTGAAAGGAAAAAGTTATGCTCACACAGGGTTCTTATGAAAAAGCAAAATTGTACGCAAAAAGTCATGATAAAGAATTAGGAATTCCCAAAACTAAATCTGGAATTTGCATTACAATCTCAAGGGAAAGCGGTGCTGGTGCTGATAAAGTTAGCCACTATCTACTTGGTTTTTTAGAAAAAAGACATATTGCCAATACTCCAAATTGGAATGTTTTCGATAAAAATTTAATTGATAAAGTTTTAGAAGATAACAATCTTCCTCAGAGGCTAAGCGAAATATTGCAAGAGAAAAAGGTATCCGTCGTAAGTTCAATGATGAATGAGTGGTTAAGCGGTGAACCTTCAACCTGGAATTTGATTCACAAAACAACTCAAACCATTTTGCAAATAGGAAAAAACGGAAATGCAATTATAATTGGAAGAGGTGGCAATATTGTTACACGTAAATTGCCAAATGCCTTTCACATCAGATTAGTTGCGCCATTAGAACATAGAATAAATCATATTAAAGAGTTGTATAATTTTAATGCTAACGAAGCTGCGGAATTTATTAAGAAAGAAGATTTTTCTCGAAAAAGATATTTGATGTCAACTTTTGGAAAAAATATTGAAGACACTCTTTATTACGACCTTATAATAAATACTAGTAGCTTTGGTTATAGTGGTTCTGCAGAAATTATAGGGGGTGCGGTTATAAAAAAGTTTCCAGATTCATTCGCTGAAGTAAATTGAATTTTAGCTAAACAAATTATTTGACTAAATTAAAATATTTTACTTCTTAATTAATTTTCTTTTTCATTTAGCAATTTTAATTGTAAATCTACATAAGATAAAATCTGAGCGGCGGCTTCTCTAGACTCATTTGCTGCGTCGGTCAAATTCTTAATCCAATGCATTGCTCCTAACATTTTAATATGCAATGATTTAAGTTCAGTGAAGGCCTTGTCATCCAATAATTTAGTACTAAAATTGTTAGATATAGAAATAGCGTTTTTTGTTTGAAAATTTAATGAAATGTAACTTTCTTCTAAATATTTGAAGGCTTTGGTGATTGAAGTCTCGTATTCACCAAGATTATAATCTTCCTTTATTTTTTCTAATAAATCTGCCCTAGAAATAACTGAATCTAGCTTTTGTGGTTTGGTTTGAAATTCTAGTAAATTTTTCGCTCTCATTATTTCCCTTTAATTTTAACTGAAATTATAATTTTTTAGTAATATTATTTTTCATTTTATATCTTTATATTCAAAATTAAGACAATATTCTTAAAAATTGGACTTATTAATACTTTTATTCATTGTTCGTAAAAGCGATGTGAATCAATATTCGCGATATTAATTCTTACAAATTTTATTCCATTTAACCGGTAAAGTATGAAAATCGGAAAGTACAACTTATATGAAGTTAATTCAGGCAGTTTTGCATTAGATGGTGGTGCTATGTTCGGAATTATACCTAAATTATTATGGGAAAAAAGCAATCCGCCGGACGAAAAAAATAGAATTTCATTAGTCACACGGAATTTATTACTTGTATCTGACAGTAAAAAAATCTTGATTGACACAGGCATGGGGAATAAATGGGATGCTCGATCGCGTGAAATATATCGGGTAAATCAGTCCGAATATTCAATGGAATTATCTTTAAGAAAATTAGGCTATACGTTTGACGATGTTACTGATGTAATACTAACTCATCTTCATTTTGATCATGTTGGGGGAAGTGTAACTCAATCAAACGGTAAATTTACTCCATCTTTTCGAAACGCAAAATATCATGTTCAAAAACAGAATTTTGATTGGGCAATAAGTCCCTCAGAAAGAGACAGAGGCAGTTATATCAAAAAAAATTTTGTGCCTTTAATGGAAGAAGGTATTTTAAATTTAATTAATGGAGAACAAAAGTTTGATGATGAAATAGATTTAATAATTGTAAATGGACATACGTATGGACAACAAATGGTAAAAATATCGGATGCATCAAATACTTTATTATACTGCGCAGATATGTTCCCAACTTCTTCGCATATTAGTCTTCCGTATGTTATGGGCTATGACATACAGCCGCTAGTTACTGTTGAAGAAAAGAAAAAATTTTTACCTATTGCGGTTGAAGAAAATTGGAAATTATTTTTAGAGCATGATCCTTTTCACTCAGTAATTACAGTAAAGAAAACGGATGAAAGATTTAATGCGGATGAAAAATTTGAATCCATCTGAAGAAATAATTTTAAATGGCTTTTCAAAAATATGTTCTGTTAATGACCTTTCAGAGAGAATTGGAAAAAGATTTATTATTGATGATGTTGATATTGCACTTTTCAAAATTGATGAAGAAATTTTTGCTGTTAGTAATATTTGTCCTCATCAGCATTCCCCATTAATTCATGATGGTATTGTAGAAGACGATTGCGTCGTTTGTCCGGCTCATGGTTGGATGTTTAATATACGGAGCGGTAAAACTCCATTAGGCTATAAAGGTTTGGATATTTTTGAAGTAAAAATAATTGAAAAATATATTTTTGTTAAAATGACAAAGAAAAATTATAATTGGTAAATAATGATTAGCATGACAAATGAATTTGTAATTGAAAAAGCAACTCAGCTTGGTTTCAATTTAGTGGGATTTGCAAAAGTTGAAGAACTCAAGAAAGAAACTAATCATTTGAACGATTGGCTTAAATTAGATTATCATGCAGACATGAATTACATGTCTAAAAATTTTGAGAAAAGAAAAGATGTGAAAAATATTTTGAATACCGCTGAAAGTGTAATCTCATTAGGATTAAATTATTATGTAGATGAAGTTCATTCGCAAAATAATAGATTGGGTAAAATCTCTCGTTATGCCTGGGGCAAAGATTACCATTTAATTATCTGGGAAAAATTAAATAAACTAATTGAAAATTTAAAATCAGCTGATCCTGAATTTGAGGCTATATCTTATGTCGATACAGGGCCGGTAATGGATAAAGCATGGGCCGTAAAAGCGGGGTTAGGCTGGCTGGGTAAGCATACAAATGTAATAAATCGAAACATCGGGAGCTGGTTTTTTATAGCTAATATTATCTGCAATAAAACATTTAAATATGATGTTCCTATTGAAGATTATTGTGGTTCATGTACTGCGTGCATTGATGCTTGTCCAACAAACGCAATTGTAAAACCTTATGTTCTTGATTCAAATAAATGCATATCCTATCTGACAATTGAAAATAAAGGAGAAATTTCAAAAGAGTTCAAAAACAAATTTGATAATTGGATTTTCGGCTGCGACATTTGTCAGGAAGTTTGTCCATGGAATGAAAAATTTTCTGTTAAAACATTAACCGAAGATTTTTATCCAAAGAACAATAATAAAGAAATTGAACTGCATGAAATCTCACAAATGAGTCAGATAGAATTCAGTAAAAAATTTAAAAATAGTCCTATAAAAAGAACGAAATTAGAAGGGTTGAAGAGAAATGCCGCTTTTATTTCCGATTCAAAGTAGCGCGAAACTTTTCTGCCTAAAAGGTATCTAACTACTATTAGATATTATTTGAAATTCAAATTTATTATTTTTTAGTTTAAATTTGTCCAAATTATTGAACGGAGAAGAAATGTCGGAATTTATTAATCATCATAAAGTAATAATCATCGGTTCAGGCCCCGCTGGATTTACAGCCGCACTATATACTGGTCGTGCTAATTTGGAACCAGTAATTTTCGAAGGAATGCAGCCTGGCGGACAGCTAACTATTACAACAGAAGTAGAAAATTATCCGGGGTTTGAACATGGAATTCAAGGCCCTATGTTAATGGATTTAATGCGTAAACAAGCTCACAGATTTGGTGCAAAATCTATTTATAAAGAAGTTATTGAAGTTGATTTTTCAAAACGTCCTTTTACGGTTAAAACTTATGACGAAACACATACTGCTGATTCCATAATTATTGCCACTGGAGCTTCTGCAAAATTGTTGGGAATAGACAGCGAAAGTAGGTATATGGGTTATGGAGTTTCCGCGTGCGCAACATGTGACGGATTTTTCTTTAAAAATCAGAAAGTAATAGTGGTTGGCGGAGGAGATACTGCCATGGAAGAAGCTAATTTCTTAACTAAGTTTGCTTCAGAAGTCACCATTATCCATAGAAGAGATGAATTCAAAGCTTCTAAAATTATGTTAGATAGGGCCAAGAAAAATCCAAAAATTAATTTCATGACCAATAAAGTTGTTAAAGAAGTTTTAGGAACTGAGGAAAACGGTAGAAAGGTTATGACAGGAGTAATACTTCAGGATACCAAAGATAATAGTACGGAAGAGTTTATTGCGGATGGTTTATTTATCGGAATAGGCCATAAACCAAATACGGAATTGTTCAAAGGTATTTTAGATTTAGATGAAACAGGTTATCTAAAAGTGGTTCCTGGAACATCTAGGACTAAAATTGAAGGCGTTTTTGCCGCTGGTGATGTTTCCGATAAAGTTTATCGTCAAGCAGTTACAGCAGCCGGTTCAGGATGTATGGCCGCTATCGATACTGAAAGATGGCTCCAGGAACAAGAAGTAGAATTTCAAAACGCCTCTTAAACAGAGGCGTTTTTTCTTTCATTTTTTTCATATTGTTTCACAGAATATTTATTCGCCAAAATAAATCCCCCGCCGGTAAAAACGAATAACATAAACGGAATCCAATAATCTTTATCTGCAATATCTTTAAGAATTAATCCTAACCCCAAACCTAAACCGAAACCGACAATAATAACACCTATTTTAAGTAAGGTATAAGGATCTTTTTTATTCTGAAAAAATTCTTTAATTGATTGTGCATCTAATCCCTTCTCAATTAGCATCTGTTTTTCACGGGATCTGAAATAAAAAAATGTAACTAAAATTAAACCTACAACCAAAATGAATATTATAGGAATAAAAACTGCAATTACTTCCATTTTGTAACCTTTCATATTTGTTTCTAACCCTTATGACTATGCAGTTGAGATATAGGTTACAAAAAGTTATAAATTGATTTTAAGCGAAACATAATTTACTTTTTCTTTTAAGATTTTAACGATTCCCTAATTTGTAACCTTTAAAGTATAAAAAAGGTCTAAAAGCCAGATGAAAAATTTAACTGATCTGGAGATAATTGAATCTGTTATTCGTGGGAATCATTCAGATTTTTCGCTTTTGGTCGATCGTTATAAGAATAAAGCATTTTCATTGTTGAAAAGAATGCTTAAAAATGAAATGGAAGCCGAAGAGGTTCTGCAAGATTGTTTTTTAAAAGCCTTTAACGCATTAAAAAATTTTAAACGGGAATCAAAATTTTCAACATGGTTTTATAGAATAGTTTATAATTCAGCCTTAACAAGGCTGTCGATTCAAAAAAGAAAAATTATTAATGAAATGTCCTCAATTGATGATCATCTTAATTTATTTGATGATTCAGATTATACTTCCCCTGAAAAAAAGGATATTTCAGTTTTCATAAATAAAATTATTAACAAACTTCCTGAAAAATATGCCGCAGTAATAACTATGTTTTATCTTGAAGAAATGACCTGTGAAGAAATAAGTAATGTTATGCAAGTTTCAGTTTCAAACGTAAAAGTGATGCTTCACAGATCAAGGAATATTTTAAGAGATATTGTTGTTCAGAATAAATATTTAGAGGAAATATTATGATTAAGATAACTGACGAATTGCTGAATAAGTATATCGATAATGAACTAGACAGAGAAACTTATGAGATAATAAAAGAGCAATTAAAAAACTCTCCTGAAGATTTAAAAAAATTACATGAATTTCAAAAAATTCATTTTGAATTAAAAAGCATTAAAGTAGATGTTTTGGGTGATCATTTTACTGCGAAAGTAATGAAAGAGATTCGAAAAAAAGCGAAGGCAAAACAAGCCGACAAAAATTTTATTATATCAATTTCATCTTTTATTATGCTTATAATTTTTGTGCTATTTGGAGTTATTATATCGCAGTTTATTAATTTATCGGATACAGGATCAACATTTTCCATTAGTGAAAATATTTCTAGGTTTGCAGGTAAATTATCAGGGTTCATTAACAATATTTTTAATTCCAAGGGCATTTCAATTTTAGGATCGGTAATTTCGCTGGGATTAATAATTAGTATTTATACTTTTTATGAATACCATAAGAAGGCTAAAGATAGCTTGAGTAAGCTTAATTAAAGTAGTAATCAGCTTTATATTTTATTGAATAGTGGCTGAAATTTTTCAGCCATTTTATATTTTAAATTAAACATTCACTTCAAAATATTTTATCTTTGTTTATTAAATCATTCAACATTAAAGGAAGATAAAATGCTTGTAGTAACTACACCTTCAATTGAAGGTAAAAAAGTTGTAAAGTATATAGGAATTGTGAGCGGCGAGGCTATTTTAGGAGCTAACATTTTTAAAGACTTTTTTGCCGGAATAAGAGACATAGTCGGCGGTAGATCAGCTGCTTATGAAAAAGAATTAAGAAATGCCAAAGATATTGCAATTCAAGAAATGACTGAACAGGCGGAAGCATTAGGCGGTAATGCCATAGTTGCAGTGGATTTGGATTATGAAACGATTGGCGGCGGAAGTGGAAATATGCTGATGGTTAGTGCCAGCGGAACTGCAATTGTTCTTGAATAATAATAAAATTAATTTTATTGAAAGAATTTGATGAATCATAAATCCGGTTATGCAGCTATTATTGGGCTTCCAAATGCAGGCAAATCCACTTTAATGAATAATTTGCTTGGACAGAAAATTTCAATTATAACTTCTAAACCTCAAACAACACGTAAAAATATTTTAGGAATATTATCTGAAAGTGATTATCAAATTATATTTCTTGATACTCCAGGTATTTTAAAGCCAAATTATTTGCTGCAGGAAAAGATGATGGAGTTTGTCAATCAATCTGTGAAGGATGCAGATGTTATCGTTTTCATTATTGATCTTGGAGCTGATCCGGAAGGTAAAAAACTTTTTAGTGAAGAATTTTCCGGAAATATTTTAACGAAAAACAAAAAGCCAAAAATACTGCTTCTGAATAAAATCGATTTATCAAATCAAACAGTAGTAAATGAATTGATTAGTAAATTCGAATCAACAAAACATTTTGTAAAGGTGATTCCTGTTTCCACTTTATTAAAATTTAATTTGACAGAGGTTGCTAATTCAATTGTTGAACTCCTTCCTCAAGGCCCTAAATATTATCCTGACGATATTGTTGCTGATGCAAATGAAAGATTTTTTGTATCAGAAATAATTCGCGAAAAAGTATTAGAACAATATCAGGAAGAAATTCCATATAGTGTGGAAGTTTTAATAAATGAATTTAAGGAAAGGGAAGACGGTAAAAATTTTATCAGCGCAGAAATAATAGTTGAACGGGAAAGTCAAAAAGGTATCATTATAGGTAAGCAGGGAGCAGCAATTAAAAAATTAGGTGAAACATCAAGAAAATCTATTGAAGAATTTTTACAACATCCGGTTTTTCTTGAATTGCGGGTTAAAGTGAATACTAAATGGCGGAGTAATGAAAAGCAGCTAAAAACATTTGGGTACTCAAAAGATAATCAGTAAAAAAAATTTTATTTAATTCTTGCCAATTCACTTCCATAAAGAATGAAAAAATATTTAGGCGAAAGTGCTTTACTTCTCAATACAATAATTTGGGGCGGAACTTTTGTAATTATTAAATCTGCTTTAGATGATGTATCCCCAATGCTTTTTTTAGGCATTAGATTTCTTATCGCAGCAATAATCTTTCTTCCATTCGTTCCTAGAATATTTAAAGGTATAAGTAAAAAAACTTTTAGAGGTGGAATTCTTTTAGGGCTTCTGTTTTTTCTTGGTTTTGCAGCGCAGACATTTGGATTACAATATACTTCGGCAACTAAATCAGGATTTATTTCTGGTACTTTCGTTATTTTCATACCTTTTTTACAATTCTTTGTTGAAAGAAAAGTTCCCTCAAAAACAAATTTAATCAGTGTAGTTTTTGTTTTTATTGGATTAATATTTCTTTCAAGCAAAGGGCAAAATTTATTTGATATATTTTCCGAAATCGGAAGCAATTTTAATTTTGGAGATGCCTTAACTCTACTCTGCTCTATTTTGTTTGCAGTGTATATGGTTTATCTTGATAAAATATCACGTGAAAATCCCTACATGCCTTTAGTAATTTTACAAATTTCCGTAACTGGATTAAGTGCACTGCTTGTCTCCGCATTTAGTTTCAGTTTTAATCTGGAGCATATTCATTTTAATCTTACTTCAAATTTAGTGTTTGCATTTTTATATACTTCAATACTTGCAACAATAGTAACTACCACGCTTCAAACTAAATATCAAAATGTAGTAACTCCGACAAAAGCTGGAATTATACTTTCATTTGAACCTATCTTTGCTGCGCTGGCTGCATTTTTTGTTTTAGGAGAAAAAGTTTCCACCTTTGGCTTTATAGGCTGTATTCTTATATTTACAGGACTTTTATTATCAGAAATTTTGGAAAAAAGAGTGAATAAAAGTTATGAGCAAGGATGAAACACGAGCAGAAATAATTGCAAATGGTTTGGTGCAAGGTGTTGGTTTCCGGTATTATGTTGTTAAAAATGCTGAACAGCTAAATTTGAAAGGCTTCACCAAAAACCTATATACCGGCGAAGTACAGACTGTAGTGGAAGGTCCGAAGGCAATGATAGAAGATTTATTTCAAAAAATAAAAACAGGGCCTTCGCATGCTTCCGTTAAAAGCTGCAAAATTTATTGGCAGGAATTTAAAAACGAATTTAACTCATTTGAGGTAAGATATTGAATGACTTCAGAACCGGAATTGGATTTGATGTCCATGCTTTTGCTGAAGGCAGAAAGTTAATTATTGGGGGTGTGCAAATACCGTTTGATAAAGGACTTCTGGGCCATTCGGATGCGGATGTACTCTTACATGCAATATGCGATGCCTTGCTTGGCGCATTAGCTTTAGGTGATATCGGTAAGCATTTTCCAGACACAGATATAAAGTATAAAGATGCCGATAGTATTGAATTATTAAAACACGTATTTAATTTAATTACCAGTAAAGGCTATAAATTAGGCAATATTGATTCAGTTATAACAATGCAAAAACCAAAGCTGCTGCCATACATTGATGAGATGCGAAAAAATATTTCAATTGCTTTGAAATCGTCAATTGATCAAATTTCAATTAAAGCAACCACAACAGAAAGATTGGGGTTTGTCGGTAGAGAAGAGGGAGTATCTTCATTTGCCACCGTTTTATTGATTAAAAATAATTAATATGGTTGAGGATATTCTTAAACACATTTCCGAGCTTACTCCCTTATGGATTTACGTTGCTTTGTTTTTCTTTTCCTTCATCGAAAATGTTTTCCCACCTTCCCCCAGTGATTTAGTAGTAGTTATTGGAGGTTCTTTAATTGCAGAAAGCTCCATTCAATTTATTCCCACACTCATAGTAACAACTGTCGGCAGTATTATAGGGTTTATGACCTTATTTATAATCGGCGGCCAATTAGATAAAAAAGTTATTCGAGCTGGTAAAATTAAATTTATTTCAATCGAATCCATTCATAAAGTTGAACAGCTGGTTTACGAAATATGGTTATTACATCATTTTGGCAAATCGCTTTCTTCCGGGAACTCGTTCAGTAATTTCATTCTTCGCTGGATTAAGTAAACTTGATTTTAAAAAAACAATGATACTTGCTGCTATAAGCGCATTGGTTTGGAATTCAATAATTATTTATTTGGGGATGATTTTTGGTTACAACATTAAGAAGGTTGATAAATTAATTTCTACTTATAACAATGTTGCAATAATAATTACGGTAGTTGTCGTCTTATTTTTTGTTATAAGATTTTTTATCCAGAGAAAAAAGAATAAAAATTGAAAATGATTTTTAGGAATAAAGCATCTTTAACTTCCGAACAAAAAAAAAATAGAAAAAAGGAACGCCTTTATCTCGCCTCCAGCGGTATACTTTTAGGACTCGCATTTCCGCCGATACCATTTCCATTTACAATTTTAATGCTGGTTGCACTTGTTCCTTATTTTCAAATCATAGAACAAAAAAAAGGTCTGGGTGAAATTAACCGCGCCACATACCTTACTTTTTGGTTTTTCAATTTAGTTACTCTGTATTGGGTTGGCAGCTGGCAGCCGACTACAGACCCATTTTTAATGATTTCCGGAGTTGTCCTTGTATTCTTTAACCCAATATTATTTTTAATTCCCTCCACTCTATACTTTTTCTCCAAAAAGATTTTACCTAATACTGCAGTCATTTTTTTATTCCCATTTTTTTGGATTGCCTATGAATATGTTTACATGCTGACTGATGCAAGTTTCCCCTGGTTAACTTTGGGCAGCGGTTTAGCACACTTCATTTCATTTATCCAAATTGCTGATATCATTGGTGCTGTAGGTATTTCATTTATCATCATTTTGATTAATGTACTTTTATACAAAAGCCTAAATAAATTAAAAGAAAAGAAAAAAATATTTTCCGCAGAATTTATAAGTTTGATTATGCTTATATGTGCTATACTCATTTATGGAAATTATAAATTATACAATTATAAGCTTTCACACGAAACAGTTAAGGTTGGTTTAATTCAGCCTAATCTCGATCCATGGAAAAAATGGGAAAACGGAAATATAAATGAGTTAACAAATCTATATTTTAATCTCTCCCAAAAAGCTATTAGTAAAGGCGCACAATTAATCATTTGGCCTGAAACAGCTTTGCCGGTTTTTCTTAAAAGTCCAATGTATCATTCAACTTTAAGTTCAATTTTTAATTTTTTAGACAGCAACAATGTTTATCTCTTAACGGGTATTCCTGATATCGTATATTATGACAAAGGCGTTAAAATGCCTTCTGATGTTAAATATAGTGAGGTTGGTGATTTCTACTATAAAACTTACAATGGCGTTTACATGCTTTCGCCGCATTCTAAACAGATTCAACGTTACGGCAAAATGAAATTAGTTCCGTTCGGTGAACGTGTGCCTTTTGTTGATCAACTTCCATTCCTTGGTGATTTACTTAAATGGGGAGTGGGGATTACAGGCTGGAACGTTGGAAAAGATACAATTGTATTTAAAATGAAATTGAGAGATAAAAATGATTTTAATGAAAACGACACACTTAAAATAAATGCTTTGGTTTGTTATGAGTCACTCTATCCTTATTTCGTAAGCGAGTTTGTTAGGAGAGGCGCCGATTTGATTTCTGTGGTAACAAATGATAGCTGGTATGGAAATTTAAGCGGGCCTTATCAGCATGAAGAAATTGCTGTATTGCGTGCGGTTGAAAATAGAAAATCAGTGGTGCGTGCCGCTAATGGAGGAATTAGTTGTATCATCGATCCTCTCGGCCGTATTGTTGCGGAAACCAAAATGCTTACCAAAGATTATATTGCTGGGGATGTGATAATACAAAAGGATGAAACATTTTTTACAAAAAACTCTTATATACTTCCTGTTATCTGCTGTGTGATTTCAGTATGGATTGCGGGAATGTTTTTCATTAAAAAACTTAAAGAAAAATTTAAAATCTAATTATACGGGGCAAAATATTTATGAATAAATATATTGATTTAAGAAGTGATACAGTTACAAAGCCTTCTCAAGAAATGCGCAAAGCAATGTACGAAGCCGAAGTTGGTGATGATGTTTTTCGTGAAGATCCTACCGTTAATAAATTACAAGATTATGCTGCACAACTTTTAGGTAAAGAAGCAGCATTATTTGTAAGCAGCGGAGTGATGGGGAATCAAATTTGTTTGAATGTTTTAACAAATCCGGGTGATGAGGTTATTTGCGAACGGGATGCTCATATTTTTAATTATGAATCCGGTACACCAGCCGCAATCAGCGGCATTCAGCTTTTACCTGTGCCTGGCGTAAAAGGCGTTATGTCTGCCGAAGAAGTTGAAAAATATATACGTCCCAAAAGCGCTTATTACATGCCTCGTTCAAAAGTTATAGCGGTTGAAAATACTCATAACCGTGCATGCGGGGCAATTCAGCCAATTGAAAAAATAATTGAGTTAAAAGAGCTGGCAAAAAAATATAATTTATTTTATCATCTTGATGGCGCTAGAATTTGGAATGCATCAGTTGAAAGCGGAATTTCGGTTAAAGAGTATGCTTCACATTTTGATACAATTTCCTGTTGTCTTTCTAAAGGATTGGGAGCTCCCGTAGGTTCTATTATTGCTGGAAGTAAAGAATTTATAAATGAAGCATTTCGTGTTAGAAAAGCATGGGGCGGAGGTATGAGACAGGTAGGAATTTTAGCCGCTGCAGGATTATATGCGCTTCAGAACAATATAGAAAGATTAAAAGAAGACCATCAGAAAGCAAAATTACTTGGCGAAGCATTAAATGAATTAAAAAATATTGAAATAGATATAAATGACGTTCAGACAAATATATTAATCTTCAAACCTTTAAATATTTCAGCAGAAAATTCGATAGTAAAATGTAAAGAAAAAGGGTTATTAATCTCTGTCGGTAAAGTTGATTCGATGAGAGCCGTAACTCATCTGGATGTAAGTTTTGAAGATGTGAATAAAGCAATTAAAATATTTCAAGAAGTATTTAGATAATATAAAATCAAAAAATTTCTTTCTAGAGAGGGAAGATATTTTATTTATGGATATAAAAGACTTCAATCATAAAATAAATGTTACTGTAAGATTTAATGAAGTTGACATGCTCAGGTGTGTGTAACAATGCTGTTTATTTAAATTATTTTGAGGACGCCAGGCTCCACTACATAAAGCAATTGGGCTTGATTCCGAAAAACGGGATTTTTACAGACGGAAGACTTTTCTTCATTGTTAAGAATGAATTAAACTATAAAGGATATTCTTATTATGATGATGAACTTGATGTATATTCCAAAATCTCATTTATTAAAAACAGCAGCTTTGGGTTTGATCATCTTATTGTAAATAGTAATTCAAAAAAAATTATAGTTGAAGGGTCTGGGGTTATTGTTCAAGTTGATCCAATTACAAAAAAGTCGACTGACCTTCCCAAAAGCTTTTATGAGAAGGTGAAGCTGTTCGAAAAAGAGGTGAAGTTACTTAAAGGGGATTAATAAATCAGTAATAAAAAGGGAAGAAAAATGAGAAGAATTATTTTCGATATTGAAACAAGCTGTTATCCATTCGAATCACTTACCGAAAGTCAGCAGGAATATCTTTTACGATTTGCTGAAAAAGAATCAGATGAAGAACTAAAAAACCGGAAAAAAGATGATGCTATAAGATATTTGAGCTTATATCCTTTTACTGCAAAAATTGTGGCGATTGGAATATATGATGTTGAAAAAGAAAAATCTTTTGTCTATTTCGAAGATGAAAAAAAAGAAGAATGGGTTGTTGAAGAAAAAAATATTCATTATAAAGGATTAAGCGAAGTTGAAATGATAGAGTCTTTCTGGCGTATCATTGATGTTACGGATCAAGTTATTACTTTTAATGGAAGAAATTTTGATATCCCATTCATGATGATGCGATCCGCAATCAATAAAATAAAACCGACAAAAAATCTTTTTAAAAACAGATTCGATATTTCAACTCATATTGACCTGCTTGAACAATTTACATATTACGGAACTACAAGAAAATTTAATTTGGATTTTTATTGTCACGCATTTGGAATAAAATCACCTAAGAGTAATGAAATTTCAGGTATCGAAGTGAAAAATTTATATGAAGCGGGAAGAATTAAAGATATTGCAGTTTATTGCGGCGAAGATATAAATGCAACTTTTCAATTATATAAAATATGGAATGAGTTTTTGAATATTTAATATAGAGTTTTATTGTGAGCTATAGTTTTCTAATTGTTTTTCAGTTTTATAAATCCTCGCAGCCCAGCCTCATTCAGGGGTAAGATTAATATTCATATTTGCATCTTTTGTAACTCTGGTAGTAATCTTTATGAAGTCATTCCCGTACCTACCTGCGTTTACGTAATCTTGATAGATATAAATTAAATATTCCTTGAATTCTTTTAAAGAAAAATCCTTGATATTATAAATGCAAGGTTTAACTTTTTCAATTATATGTCCATTCTTATTGAATTAAGTAAATTAAATTATACAACAAATATTTTTTATTCAAATTGATGGTTAATACTTGCAATAAAGAAGTTTAGCTGCTGTAGTTTAATTAATGTAAAGATTTAAATAAAATTATTGCTACTTTATAATTTGAAATAGTTGTAACAATTATTAAACAGGTTGCTTTTTGGTTTTTTTTACAAAAAGCAACCTGTTTTATTCAGACTGACATGAAAAGTTTTTTTATCTGATCAAAATCATTTTTTTTGTATCAAAATATTCATTTACTCTAAGCTGGTAAAAATAAACTCCGCTAGAGAAAGATGATGCATCAAATTCAGCTTCATAAACTCCGGGCGATTTTACTTCATTAACAAGAGTATTTATTACATTCCCAAGTATATCATAAATTTTCAATTGTATTAAAGCCCCTTCTATAGCGGAATTTATTGAGGAGGGAATTGTATATTTTATTTTTGTTGTAGGATTAAATGGATTTGGATAGTTTTGCTCAAGCTTAAATACGGTGGGTATAGTATTAGAATTTAATTTTACATCTGTAATCTCCGGAAGTGCTCTTCTCCAAACACCTCCTGTAGTGCCTAATAAAAGATAGGATTCTGAAATAGCCAACGAGAAAGTAAACTTGCTGGTCAAGCCGTCATTGATTGGGTTCCAGCTTTCGCCATTATCTGTTGAAGAAAATACTCCATCGCCACTAGTGGCAGCAAATATATTAGAGCCTCTCACAGCCAGTGCGCTTATTTTTGTATTATTAGCTAAACCGTTACTCGCTTCCTTCCAACTGCCTCCATTATCAGTTGACCTATACATTATATTGTCGCTTGTTCCTACGCCTGTTCCTGCAAAGATATTTAAACCAGAGACTGCAAGGCAGTTAATGTATACAGAACCCGGAAAGCCGGAATTACTTTCATTCCAGGCCGTGCCATTATCAGTGGAGGTAAATATTCCTCCTCCAAAAGTACCAGCAATAACACTGGTTCCATAAACACTTAAAGCACGGATTTTCATATTAGATAATCCGTTATTAACGACAAACCAACCATTCCCATTATCTGTACTTAAATAAATTCCATCGACATCGGTTCCTGCAAAGATATTGTTTCCTGAATTAACAAAAGCAAATATTGCAGTTGTATCAGAGCCATTAGAATTTGCATCTGTCCAGTTTGCTCCATTGTCGGTAGATTTAAATATGCCGTCTCCGTAAGTGCCTGCTAAAACATTTGTTCCTGAAATTATCATTGCTGGAATAAAATTGTTAGTGATACCGTTATTTGCTTCTTCAAAATTTTCTCCACTGTCTGTAGAAACATATACTCCATTACTACTTGTTCCTGCAAAAATTGTAGTTCCAGCAGCTGCAATTGACCAAACACTTTTGAAACTCAAACCGCCGTTTGATTTTTCCCATTGAGCAAGTGCGTCGCTAAATTGAAATAAGAATATTGTGCAAATTAAAAAAATGAAATGTATTTTAAGCCTCCTCATAACGTTACCTCATTTATTAGTTTTTAAATAAATATTTTAATATTAAAATCGGATGCCATTGATAGTTTAAAAACCTAATAAGGCTTCAAAACTATCAAATATAATTTTCAACAGATTGAAATTTGATAAAGTGGAATATTCGAACGCAGCACAGATTGGTATAACGTTCAAGAGCAAGAATTAAAGTGGTAGACTAAATGGTTTTACTAAAAAGTATTTAAATCATCATATCTATACACACTTAAATAATTAAAAATATTTATATTTTCTTTAAAACTTCTTTCTCTAAAGCGATATCTGATTTTCCGGCATTTTTTGGATTACTACTTTAAGCCTCTGCAAATCTTTTCTAACTTGTTTTGTCATCGAGCTCTTTAGCAGCGGGATAACAAATCTGTTTATCTTTTTAGGAACTACTTTTAAATAGTAATTGAATATGGTTTCTTCACCATTTTCCATTACTTCTCTAGAACTTACTACTTTAATTTCCTCATCCAAATTTTGTAATACTATTTTTTTATTTGGGTGAAATTCCTTTACTTCAGCAGGTGAAGAAAACTTTCTACCGAGAAAACTGATTGTTTCGTAAGTTTTTACTCCAATATTAATTTCGTTAAGGGGAGGAGCTGAAATTTCATCAACGATTTCCCTCCACAAAACATCATTGCGATAATTACTTATAAACCGAAACATTTTTTGCGGAGGATATTTTATACTAATGCTTTCACGAATTTCAATCATCAGGCTCCCTTTTTCCATAGGTAAATAATTCTCTTACAATACTTACTACAACTTAATTTTGAATTCCAAAATTGTATATAGAACAAATGCACTAATTTCAACAAAATATTTAAGATGCTTAAAAACCGATAATATCTCCCAACGCACCTTTTACAGATAGCCACACAATATCCATAAATGCATCGTCATTTTTCCGTGAGTAATAAAATCTGCCGGATTTTTCCTTGCCCTTTTCATTGGGATTTGAGTGTCTTATTATAAATTGATTAGTCAAGAAAGTCTGCAAAGAAGAATTTTCAGGCTGGGTATTTAATCCTTCTTTTTTAATTTTTTCTATTTTCAAATTATCATAAAATGCGTGCGCTCTTGCAGTAGATAAACCATTTTCAACTTCAACTGCAAAATCAACTGAATCAATTTTACCGGATACAATCTTTACTAAATTTGCTACCATTAACTGTGAATTGAGACGTTCTGGATTCATACTGCTTAAAGAACCGGAATAATTCATAGAAAATTTTTTCGATAGTAAAGGCAAATTCATTTTAACGGTTAGTCTTCCTGCATCAGCAATATTTGCCGCTGCATCAATTGTACATGGATTATTTTCGCCCTGTTTATTTTTGATATTACTTACATTTTTGATTTCTGCTTTTACATTTGTAAAAGATAATTTCGCCGGCTTCTTGCTATAATCATAACCGGATTGCACAACTAAGTTACCATTAGAAACACTTATTATATTAATATCAATTTTTCGTTCTATTGATTTGAAAATCTCATTTGGCATTTGAGGATTATAAGCTGGTTCTATAGGCATATACTTTGGCGTAAGAATATCCCAATAAAAATTATTTATTTTTATTTCATCAATAATTATATCGCCTTTATTTACCAAACTTGCGATGTCAACATCTTTTATTTCAAAATCATTTAGATCTAATACATATCTATCAGTTCTATATTTTTTCCGATCGAAAAATTGTTCATCGGTTATATATGGCTCAAAGTTTATTGCTTTTATTTTTAACGAATTTTCATCTTCAGAAAACGAGATTGAATCAACTTTCAATCTATAGCCGTCATCTACAAACAGTTTATATATTCCATTTGCTTTTATGGAAAAATCTGAAATAATATTTGAGTTATTTTTATCTGTAGAATCTAATTCAATATCACTTAATCTGATGCTAAAAGATTTAACTGAATCGATTATTTGCAAATGAGAATTTTCACGTGTGTAAGTTCCTTCAGTAATCACCAATTGATCACAGTTAAGGGGGAATTTTTTAATTGATTTTATATTGAAAGATTTTTTGTCTTTAGAATTTGTATTGCCATTGTTTGATTTTTTTTCAACTATTCTAACCGATGGATAATCAATACTAATTTTACCTAAAGAATAATCATTGCTAAAAATATATTTGAACCAATTAATATTAGATATTGATATTTTCGGTACAATTATAATTAAAGTGTCAATTGAAGACGAAGGATTATAAATTTTAGTTATTGAACTCTGTGAAAAATGAAAACTATTTGAAAGTAAATTATAGTGTAAATCATCAACAGATAACTTCACCGATTTATTAGAATTAATTTTATTGACTAGTTTAGGTTTAATTACTCCATTCATAAATGGCCCGCAAAAGAGCCAGAGAATCGCAATAATTCCCAACACTACACTAATTGCTAAAATATATTTTTTACTTTTGTTTTTATCGTTAAACATAGTTCTCTTATTCTAGTAAGCTGTTTATGCTTATTATTTTGATAATTTTAATTAAGGAAATTTTTATGAATTGAGTTAATTACCTTAGAAATTATGTATAATATACTCTTATTAACCGAGGACTTATTTTATAAACATCACAAAAATTCTTAAATGTGATTCAAATTCGGTTTCAAAGACGTTGTCTATTATGTTATATTTGAGATAGTTTTATTCAACTTTTATATAAACAGATTTTACTGAGAAAACTGCATGCAAGAACTTGAGGTAACATTAGATTTAGCCAAAGAGCACGGCTTAACGGAAAAAGAGTTTGAAAAAATTCAGAATATTTTAGGAAGAGTTCCAACTTTTACTGAATTAGGAATTTTCAGTGTGATGTGGAGTGAACACTGCAGCTATAAAAATTCAATTGCACTATTAAAAACTTTACCGCGTTCCGGTGGAAGATTGCTGGTTGGAGCTGGTGAAGAAAATGCCGGTTTGGTTGATATTGGCGATGGACTTGCAGTTGCATTTAAAATTGAAAGCCACAATCATCCATCTGCAGTTGAACCTTATCAAGGTGCTGCCACAGGTGTAGGCGGAATAATGAGAGATATTTTTACAATGGGCGCTCGTCCGATTGCATCTCTTAAATTCTCTTCGGTTTGGATCTTTGAAAGATGCACGTACAAGATTTTTATTTGATGGCGTTGTAAAAGGAATTGGCGATTATGGAAATTGTTTGGGAATTCCAACGGTTGCTGGTGAAGTTTATTTTGATGAATCATATCAAGGCAATCCATTGGTCAATGCAATGTCGGTAGGCATTGTAAATAAAGAACATGTTGCTAGTGCTGTTGCAAAAGGCGAAGGCAATCCAATAATGATTGTAGGTTCTTCAACGGGCCGCGATGGAATTCACGGCGCTACTTTTGCATCCGAAGAAATTTCTGAAAAATCGGAAGCTAAACGTCCCTCAGTTCAGGTCGGTGACCCTTTTACTGAAAAACTTTTACTTGAGGCTTCTCTTGAAATAGTTAAGAATGGATGGCTGATTGGTATTCAAGATATGGGTGCAGCTGGAATTGCCTGTTCGACAAGTGAGATGAGTGCTAAAGGTGAATCAGGAATGAAAGTTAATTTAAGCAAAGTTCCGCTTCGGGAAAAGGGTATGACAGCTTATGAAATTATGCTTTCTGAAAGCCAGGAAAGAATGCTTTGCTGTGTGAAGAGAGGTTTTGAAGAGAAAGTAAAAGAAGTATTAACTAAATGGGATTTGCATTGTGAAATTGTCGGTGAAGTTACCAATGATGGTAAACTTCATATAAATTATGAAGGTGAAGAAAAAGCAGTAATCCCTTCTTATGAATTAGTGCTTGGAGGCGGCGCACCGGTTTATCATCGAGAAACAAAAGAGCCTGCTTATTTAAAAGAAACGAGAGCATTTGATTTTTCGACTTTACCTGAACCAGAAAATTTACAAGATACATTTATAAAAATATTTTCTTCTCCGAATATCGCTTCTAAAAAATGGGTGTATGAACAATACGATTCAATGGTTAGAACAAATACAATTGTGGGTCCCGGGCCTTCAGATTCAGCAGTGATTTTTCTTAAAGGAACTAATAAAGCTCTGGCAATGAAAACAGATTGCAACTCACGGTATGTTTATTTGAATCCCAAAGAGGGCGCTAAAATTGCAGTTGCAGAATCAGCTAGAAATATAGTTTGTTCCGGAGGTATTCCACTTGCAATAACAAACTGTTTAAATTTTGGCAATCCCTATAAACCTGAAGTTTATTGGCAATTTAAAGAAGCGATAGACGGAATGGGAGAAGCTTGCAGATTTTTTGATACTCCTGTTACCGGTGGAAACGTCAGCTTTTATAACGAATCTCCAAACGTGGCCGTTTATCCAACACCAACAATTGGAATGGTGGGATTGATAGAAGATATTAAAAATGTTACTACTTCAAATTTTAAAAACGATAATGATTTGATTTACGTTTTAGGAGAAGATTTTGAAGAACTCGGCGGCAGTGAATATTTAAAAGTTATTCATAATAAAGTATCCGGTGAATCCCCTAAAGTAAATTTAGAAGTTGAAAAAAAATTACATGACTCTTTACTGAAATTAATTAGTAACAAATTAATCAATTCAGCTCATGATATATCTGAAGGCGGAATAGTAAGTGCGGTTGCTGAATGCTGTATTATGAACGAAAATAATTTCATTGGAGCTGAAATCAAAATTCATGTAAAAACAAGAAAAGATTTTTCATTATTCTCCGAAAGTCAATCACGTATAATAGTTTCTATCAAGCCTGAAAATAAAAATGTGTTTGAAAAAATTCTGAATGAATCAAAACAAATATTTACATATCTTGGTAAAACCGGTGGCAGTAAATTAAAAGTGAATGATGAAATAGATATCAGCTTAGATGAACTGGCTGATAAATATTATTTAACGATTCCAAGAATTATGAATGATTAATGCTCGTATCAATAAAATTAAAAATCAATTTAAAAATTCGGCTTTATATTTAAGTTTCAGAAAAGTTAGATTCTATCTTCACACAATCCCTGCCTTTGCAAAAATCAAAGCTTTCATTAAACATTATTTTGGCGGATTAATTCGATTAATAGATGATAATCATGTATTCCTTCTTGGCGGCGGATTAGCATTTTCTCTTTTCGTATGCATAATTCCATTTGTACTTATAATATTTGCCGTACTTGGAAATGTTCTTGATTCTACAAATATGCAGTATCAAATAAATCTATTAATTGATACAATCATTCCTTATTACAAATATTCGGAGTTTGTCAAAAAAATAATTTTCACAAGGATAAACGAGGTAATTGAATACAGAAACATAGCCGGCTTAATCGGAGGTTTCGGCTTGCTGATTGCTGCCAGCGGACTATTCAGCAGTATGCGCACAATCTTAAATCGAATTTACGGCACTGCTGCGGATGTAAATGTATTATTAGGAAAATTAAAAGATTTTGCTTTGGTGCTTATGGTAATTTTAATTTTTTTCATAACAACTATTTTAATGCCTGTGCTTGAAGTTTTAAGACAGTATGCCTCTAGATTTGATGTGCTTAAATTTTTTGAATCAGGAGTGTTTCAGCATCTAATATTTTCTTTGATTTCAGTCAGCATAATTTTTATCGTATTTACCATTCTATATTATTTTGTTCCCATAAAAAAATTAAAAAAGAAGGCAACTTTAATAAGTGCGCTTTGGGCTGCAATATTATGGGAAACTGCTAAACAGTTATTTGGTTTTTATCTTTACAATTATTCAGCGTTCGGAAAAATTTATGGAACTTATGCTTTAATTATTGTTGTAGCATTTTGGATTTATTATTCATCAATTGTATTTATAATTGGAGCCGGTATTGGAAGACTGTATCAGGATAGACTATATGAAAAGCTAAGAGAAGCAGAAATCTTAAATTAAATTTTGTTTTAAGCAAATTTTAAGAAACCGTTTAGAAAGCTTTAAATATATAAATCTATTTTTGTATTAAACATTTTAAGGAGATACAAAAATGATAGATACAACACACATTCATCCAATGATAGTTCATTTTCCAATTGCGTTATTAATTGTAGGATTTTTATTTGATTTGATTGGGGTATTTGTTAAAAAAGATTTTTTTAGCAAAGCAGGTTTCTATTTATTAATTTTGGGAACATTGGGAGTAATTGCAGCATACTTTTCCGGGGATCTTGCAGGCGACGGGATTTCTGAAGTGGGAGCACTAAAACAAGCATTAGAAACTCATGAATCAGCAGCACTTTTATCTTTGTGGATAATGGTAATAGCTTCTGTAGTTCGAATTGGTTTTGTAGCTTTTAAAAAACATTCTTCTGTTTTCAAATGGGTAGCTCTGAGCTTATTTTTTATCGGAGTACTTTCGATTGCGAGAACAGGGTATTATGGCGGCGAATTGGTTTTCAAACATGCTGCCGGTGTACAATTAAATTTAGGAATGGATTTTAATTCAAACAATAATTTAGAAGATGAGGATTAAAATACGTCATGCGTATTCTGGTTGTAGAAGATGAAAGCGGGATAGCAAATTTTATTAGAGACGGATTAGAAGAAGAATCTTTCGCAGTAGATGTTGCGGAAAATGGTATTATGGGTTTAGAGTTTGGTCGAACAAATGAGTATGATTTAATTTTATTAGATTGGATGGTTCCGGGAATTAGCGGAATTGAGATTTGCAGGCAGATAAGAAATCAGAATAAGTTAGTTCCAATTATCTTTTTAACCGCTCGAGATACCGTCCAAGATACTGTGTTTGGCTTAGAAGCGGGAGCAAATGATTATATCAAAAAGCCTTTTGAATTTGAAGAACTGCTCGCTCGAATTAGAGTTCAATTAAGAACCAAAGAAGGAGAGCAAACGGTTTTAACTTTTAATGATATAAAATTAGATCTTAATACTCACCAGGTTTTTAAAAATTCTGACGAAATAACTCTAACGCAAAAAGAATTCGCGTTACTGGAATTTTTGATAAGAAATAAAAACAAAGTTTGTACTAGAACTCGAATAATTGAACATGTTTGGGATATCCATTTTGACGCTGACACTTCTGTTATTGATGTATATATCAACTTCCTTAGGAAGAAATTAGATTCTAGCTCTGGTAAAAGTTTTATTCAAACAATTAGGGGAGTGGGATACATTATTAAAGAAGAATGAAAACATTAAGCATCAGAAATAGAATCTCATTTTACTATTTAGCCGCGACTGCTGTTCTAATTCTTATTCTTTTTTTAACTATTTATTATGTTGTTCACAAAACAGTTTATTCTCATCTTGACGGTGATTTGGATGCTGAGGCGACTGAAGTGTTTAATAGTATTGTTATTTTAAACGACAATTTCATTTTTGCAAATCCTTTTGAGTGGACAGAAAAAGAACATAGTCAAATTGAAGTTAATCCCACATTTGTTCAAGTAACAGATTCTGCCGGAAAAGTAATAAAAAAAACCGGCAACCTTCTGGATATAAAATTACAATTATATTCTGATCTAAAAACAAAATCATATTTTGATACGGAACTTTCAAATCAACCAACCAGGCAGCTTCAAATGCCTATTCAAAATCCTCATGGTAAAGTTTTAGGATATTTGATTGTTGCAATTCCTCTTGAAGAATCCGCAGTCGTTCTGGATAATTTAAAAATTGTGCTCTTCATAGCTTATCCATTTGTTCTATTCGTTTTGTTTTTTATAACAAGATTTTTTGCCGGCAAGAGTATTCAGCCGATTAACAAAGTCATTTCAACAGCCGAGAGAATTACAAAAGAAAATCTTAATGAACGCATTGAGTTTCCGCCTCATCATGATGAATTATACAAGCTGACTTCTACCATAAATAATTTATTAGACAGACTTGAAGAAGCGGTGCTTCGTGAAAAGCAATTTACTGCAGACGCATCTCATGAATTAAGAACTCCTCTTGCAGTTATTAAAGGAACACTGGAAGTATTAATTAGAAAACCGAGAGAGGTTGAACAATATGAAAATAAAATTTCATATTGTATAACTGAAGCAAACCGTATGTCGAATCTTATAGATCAATTGCTTATGCTTGCCCGGTACGAAAGCGGAAAAATTATTCCTAAAGTTGTTCAATGCAAAATAGGTGATAAAATAAAACCTGTATTACTGCGGCTGCAGAATCAAATTGAATCAAAAAACATAACGGTTCAAATTGAAAATAATGCAGATAATATTTTTGTAAAAGCTGATCCGGAAATGATGGATATTATTTTTGAAAATATTATTTCCAATTCAATCAAGTATTCTGAATCAAATTCGAAAGTCAAAATCAGAATCGACAATAATAATTCTTCTGTTATTTGTTCAATAGAAGATGAAGGTATTGGAATGACCAATGAACAGGTAAATAGAATATTTGACAGATTTTACCGCGCTGATGAATCAAGAAACTCAAAGATAATGGGAAATGGACTTGGTTTAGCAATTGTAAAAAAACTCTCCGATCTTCAAAACATTAAGCTTAATATTAAAAGCCAGCCCCGAGAGGGAACAACAGTTTTTATTCATTTCCCAAAAGTGTAGAGATAAGTATCATTAAAATGTAATGTCATTTCGAACGAGTCCTCGAGTGAGAAATCTTTAATTTAGATTAAAATAGATTTCTCCCTTTGGTCGAAATGACGATTTCTGGCAGGCTGAATTTATTTCAGCATCTTTGCTTTTTTTAATTTTATAAGAGTTGGAAATAAATTCGGTATTAAATAATAATTTTTTAATCAATTTTTAAGAAACGTTTAAAGGTCATTTTAGGCTTCTGAATATAAATTTGGTATGTAAAATTTATTTAACAATTAAAAGGAGCCTAAGATGAAAATAAACACATTACTCGTCGTTCTGTTAACATTAATGATTGCCGGATCAACAAGCTTTGCAAATACTCCAAAAAAAGCGGCGTTAGTTACAATAGAAAATTTAAAAGATGCATTAACTGGTGAAACGACTGCAAGTGCAAAGTATTTAGCCTATTCTAAAAAAGCAAAAAAAGAAGGGTTTAATAAAATTGCTTTATTATTTGAAGCAGCTTCAAAATCCGAAAAAGTTCACGCAAACAATCATAGAGCTGTACTTCAGCAGTTAGATGTTAAAGTTGGAAAAATTGAACCAAAGTTTGAGGTTAAATCAACTAAAGAAAATTTGGAAGATGCTATAAATGGTGAATCATATGAAGTAGCTTCAATGTATCCTGAATTTATTAAGACGGCGCAGGACGGCAATGTAGCATTAGCTTTGATTTCTTTTAACTATGCATATCAAACGGAAAAAAAACATAAAGCTATGTATGAAAGCGCGCTTGAAAAATTAAATAATAAGCAAGAGAATACTCTTTCATCAAAGTATATGGTTTGCACAACTTGCGGCAACACCTATGACGGCGAAGCTCCAGAAAGATGTGGAATTTCAATGACATCAAAAGAGAGATTTATTACAATTCAATAGACCCCTCACGTACGTTATAAGCCTGCCCTGGATTTTTTTCTGGGCGGGCTTTTTTTGTTTAAAAAATTTAGTGTCCAATCAGTGATTAGACCCACTTTCTTTTCCCACCCTTGAGGGCACAATAGATTCCTGAGTTAGTAAATTTAGAAACAAAATGCTAAGTCAAGTGAAAAATCCTCCTTGGAGGGGTATGGTGTGGGTTAATATCTCAAAATAAGTTATCCTTAGATTACCTCTTGAATTTTTTTTAAATGTATCATAAAAATTAATTTGACATGTAAGTATTTTCTTCATATCTTTAATCAGACAATTTAATCTGATTATATAATATGACAGTAATTTTCTCTAAAAAGTGTGAATACGGATTGCAAGCAGTACTTTATTTAGCAGCTAAAAATAATGGAAGTGAAGTTGTTCCTGTTGACGAAATTGCAAAAAAGCTGGGAATTCCTAAAGAATTTGTGTCAAAAATTCTTCAAAGCCTAACGGAAAGCGGAATAGTTTATTCCAAAAAAGGGAAGTCCGGCGGATTTGCATTAGCTAAAAATCCATCTAAAGTCAGATTGATAGATATTGTTGGAGCTATTGACGGCCTGGATATTTTTAATAGCTGCGTACTTGGTTTCCCTCAATGCTCGCCCGATCATCCATGTCCGCTTCATTCAAAATGGGGAGAGCTAAGAACCAAAGCTTATAACATGTTAAATGATGAAACTCTTGATCAACTGAAAGAAAAAACTTTAAATAAATTGAATAGCCTTTAATTGTAATAAATATTTTTTTAACCATAAATAAGATAAATAAGTCTGATTATGAATACCGATGTAATTGAAACTGCCGCAAAAAGAACAAAGAAAAAAATTATAAGAAACACTGAAAAACCAATTCAGAAAATAAGATTTATCATTCAATCGTTATTTGCAGTGCTGTGCATTTGGATTGGTGTTCAATTTTATTTCTTTACTCAATATTTAGAAAGTGGGGGAGCTGCACAGTTTGTAAGCCGTCCTCCAGGAGTTGATGGCTTTCTTCCTATCAGTTCATTGATGAGCTTTTATTTATTTATCACAACCGGAGAAGTTCATCATGCGCATCCTGCCGGAATGTTCATCTTTCTAGCAATTGTATTGATGTCGTTAGTTTTTGGAAAATCTTTCTGCAGCTGGTTCTGCCCTGTTGGATTTATTTCAGAATTAGTTGGAGACTTCGGACAAAAATTATTTAAGAAAAAATTAAAGCTTCCCAAATGGCTGGATTATCCACTACGCAGCTTAAAATATTTATTGCTTGGATTTTTATTCTATTCGGTTTTCTTTTTAATGTCTGATATAGCGTTAAGAGCATTCTTGGACAGCCCATATAATCTTGTTGCCGATGTAAAAATGTATTATTTCTTTGCCGATCTTTCCCGGGCAGCAATTATAATTTTATCTGTATTATTTGTACTATCAATTTTCATCCGCGGATTTTGGTGCAGATATCTTTGTCCTTACGGTGCGCTGCTTGGAATGTTTAACTTTTTAAGTCCGAATAAAATTAAAAGAAACCCGGTTAGCTGTATTGACTGCGGTTTGTGTGCAAAAGCTTGTCCTTCCAACATTAAAGTTGATAAAGTAAAGACAGTTTTATCTGATGAATGTACAACCTGTTTAAGCTGCGTTGATGCTTGTCCGGTTGCAGATACTTTAAATCTGACTACGATGCTTCCAAAGAAGAAAAAGATTTCTAAAAAGTTAGTTGCAATTGCAGTGGTTGTAATTTTTATGACTGTCACTGGCATCGCAATGCTTACCGGCAATTGGGATAATGATATCAACAAACATGATTATTTAATTCATTACAAGATGATGAATTCATACGGACATCCAACCGGCACAGCAGCAGTTAAAGAATTTAATGAAGAATCGGCCGCGAAAGAAATGAAAGGGAAGCAGTGAATTTTGGATTGTCATTTCGAAGGAGTCTTCGACTGAGAAATCTTTAGTAGAGAAAAAAGATTTCTCCCTTCGGTCGAAATGACAATGAGTAGAGATTTTAATAACAAAAACCTAAAGGAGAAAAAATGAAAGAAGAAACATTAACCGAAAATTATACTGATCAAACATTATCGCAAATAGTAAAAGATAATTTTAGAGCAGCAGCGGTATTTGAAAAATACGGATTAGATTTTTGCTGCCGCGGAAACAAGCCGATAGCGCAGGCTTGCGAGGAAAAGGGAATTGAAAGTTCACCTATTGTTGAAGAGCTTAATGTTTTAAATACAAATTCAGGTGTTGATGAAAATAATTACGATGAATGGGATGTTGATTTTCTAACAGATTACATCATAAATAATCACCATTCTTATGTTAGAAAGATGATTCCGATTTTAACCGCACACACTCAAAAAGTTGCTTCGGTACATGGAGAAAATCATACTGAAGTAATTGAAATTGCTCAGAAGTTTTCGACTGTGTATAAAGATTTAAAAATGCACATGATGAAAGAAGAAGAAATATTATTCCCTTACATTAAAAAACTAGCAAAGGCTAAAAAGACTGGTTCAAAGGCTGAACTTCCTTTTTTCGGAAGTGCAAAAAACCCAATTAAAATGATGATGGCAGAACACGAAGCTGCCGGTGATGAATTATATGAAATTAGAAGTCTCTCTAATAATTATACACCACCCGCTGATGCATGCAATACATTTAAAGTTACCTATCAAGAGTTAAAAGACTTTGAAGAAGATTTACACAAGCATGTTCATCTTGAGAATAATATTTTATTTCCCAAAGTGATTGTTTTGGAAGCAGAGTTGGTGTAGAAAATTTATTATGTGACTTGTGGTGACAGGTTTAGGCTTGTCACTGCTTTTTATTTCTTAAAATATTTTACATTTTCCAAATCTTTAAAATCAATATCCTGAGTCCAGACAATAGCTTTGAATTGCTGCGCAGTAGTATAAATTAAGCTATCAGCCATTGGTATTTTTTGAGCAACACTAAGTTTCGCTGCTTGAATTGCGATCGAAGAATTAACCTCAATAACTTTTGCTTGCTGCATTAATCCAATTATTTGGATTGCAGTGTTTTCATCTTTTTCTTTCAATATCTTTTTGTAAATCTCATATATATTTATTGTAGACACAATCAAATCATCAGTTTTTTCAATAGCAGGCGCAAACAATTTCGCGTTTTTACTATCTGATAAATATTCCAGCCACCCGGATGAATCGACTAAATTCATATCCGGTCTCCTTCTCTTTCAATTTCCGTATTGATTCCTTTTAAAAAACCACGTGCATCTTTAATGTCTTTAAGAAGAAGAAATTCAATCCTATCGTCTAATTCCACTATCTGTAATTTTTGGCCTGGTTTCAATTTTAGTTTTTGCCTTATTTCTTTAGGAATCACTACTTGATACTTAGGCGAAACAGTTACGGTTGTCATTGTTAACTCCTTTAAATTTTACACTTCAATATATCGATAAAATAATGGTATTTCAAGTCGCTATCGATATCAATTCTATCCCCCAATTGTTTTATAGTAGATTTGCACAAACATGTTCATCTTGAAAATAATATTTTATTTCCAAAGGTAATTGTATTGGAAGAAGAGTTGTTGTAAAAGTTTAATTGATCGGTTTACAATGTGAAGGTCACGAATCATTTTGTAACCTTGTGATTAAAATAGTGGGAGCTATCTTTGCCGCGAAGTGGTTCGTAGCAAGCAATAATGTATCTTGAGGATTGTGTTGACTTGTTACGGCTTATCACTGTATTAAGAAATAGGTTTTAATTCACCTTTATTATATTTGTGAATGATGCTGGAAATCAATGTTTGATATGGAATCCCTTCTTCCATTGCTCTAACCTGAATATCGTGATAATCTTTTGAAGTTAAACGAATATTTATTCTTTTATTTTTAGCTATACTTTCTTTTGCAGCTTTAACATATTCTTTTTGATTTTTCTTTGTGATAGGCTTCCATTCGCCTTTTTTATAAGATTCTATTAAATCTTTTTCTTCTTTATCTAAATATTTCATTTTAAATTTGTTTTTTTGTGTGCCTTATAGACACACTAAAACTAAAAAAGGATTGGGATTAATTCAAGTCAATCGAGAGTTTAATGATTTTAAAGAAGACTTACACGAGCATGTTCATCTTGAAAACAATATTTTATTTCCAAAGGTAATTGGTTTTGAAGAAGAGTTGATGTGAAAATTTATTATGTGACTTGTGGTGACAAGTTTAGGCTTGTCACTACTATTATGAAATAAAAAATATAATTTTTCCCTCTTCATTAGTTACAGAGCTATATTCAATTTTATACATAAATTATGATTATACAATTTCTATTTGAGTTTTAATCTGGTTTAAATTTTCTAACTATATATCTTTGTTATTATCTAAATATAAAACTTCAATTTATCCCAAACATCTTTCAAAGGTTTTTTAGGATGTTTGCAGATAAATATATCAACATTCTCAAACGGCATTCCGTATTTATTAAAGTGATGAGCAAATAGTTTTACATCTTCAAAATATTTTTTGTTGTCTTCCATTCTTGATCCAATAACAATGATAACATCTGCTTTAAAATCTTTGGGATAACCCCAAATCCAATAATTGTTATGTGCAGATATTGCTTGGGGTAAACCGTATTTCTCTCTGTAAAAATTAACTGCTCCGGCTTCGCCGTAGTTTTGTCCGAATATTAATGTATGCTTTTTTTCTTTATCAGTTAATTGATTGTAAGCATCTGCAACCTGCTTCACCATTCCTTCCCATCCGAATCTATCTGAGTAAAACTGCGGCAGCAAACCTAATTCAGAACGCTCAGAATTTTCTGGTTTCATTCGCATTTTTTCAGTTAACTTAATAAACGAATCAACATTTAAAAGAGGAATGGCAAATGGAACAGTTATAAAGCAGAAAGGAAGAACTATTACCGCAAGAATAACCTTCACCCATTTTTTTAAAAACATATCAATTAATTTGTCCGCACCGACAACTCCGGCTGCTAAAAGCATGGGGTACAAAACTCCCATGTAATAGGGCTTGCCGTTATTGAATGCAAAAACTAAAAATACAGAAACATAAAGCCATCCTAATAAATTATACTTTTTACCATCTTTACTAAAAAATAAAAAATATAAAGCAGTAAAAATAAAAACAGTAAAGCCGGGGTTTAATTCAAATAATGACTTTTTGAAAAATTCAAACAGCCCCATGGGTTTGTTTTTGTACATTGCTGCATTGTTCATAAATTCAAGTGTAGGATAATGGTTAGCAATCTGCCAAATAATATTTGGAAGAAAAATTATTATCGCTAAAGCTGCTCCAATCCACAGTTCTTTTGCCTTGAATTGATTTCTATATTTGGTTAAAAGTAATCCGACTGCAAGTCCAAATCCCAAAAATAAAAATGTTAACTTATTCTCAAGCCCAATTCCGAATAGAATACCAATCACTATCCACAATTTTGGGTTGTTAGTATTAATCAATTTTATCAAGTAGTAAAACATTAAAGTAGAAAGAAAAATATCAAAGGAGTTCATAGAAAAGTAACTGCTTGCGCCTAAAATAACCCCTGAAAAAATTACAAGGAATGCCGATGAAATTTGAGCAAGCTTGCTTCCGCCGAGTTCACGGGCAATTAGTCCGGTTAGAAAAACAATTGCTGACCCAGCGACGTATGAAAATATTCGTATCCCGAATATTGAATCACCAAATAAAAATCTTGATGCGGCAAGTATGACTGCGGATAACGATTGTAAGTCAACGTATCCAAACGCTAAATGTTTTGAAGTTTCTATATAATAATATTCATCTCTGAATATTCCATAATTACCTGCAAACACTAAAAGCAAAATTAATTTGAAAAAGGAGAGATAAATTAAAATTGCATTTGTTGAAGTTAAGTTTTTTGTTAGATTATTTTCTCTGTCCAAAATGACTCCCAAAATGATTTCTAAAATTAAAAGAAAATCTTTCTATTTTCATTGTAAATTAAATAAACGGTTTATTACGATGAATTAAGGAATAAAATTGCAGAAACTAGTTCTACTGCATTGTATCTAACTCTAATTAAAAATAACTTTGTAATTAAATTCTTACAAATTAAGATATTAACAACAAATCGTCCAAATGATTTCTTTTCAGACAATGAGTTTGTGGTGCTACATGTACTATTACTGTTCACTTCGAAAGCTCAGTGTGATCTAAAATTATATCTGTGAAAAAATATTCTATTGTTTTAATTGTGTCGTTAATATTCTTGCTTTCAATTGATAGCTGTAAGCCAACGCTTCCGGTTGAAAAGAGAATTTTCACTTCGTTTCCATTAGTAAATCAGGATAGCACCAAAGTTATTTTCCCGGATGATTTTAAGGGAAAAATTTTAGTGATTGGATTCATTTTCACAAACTGTCCAGATATTTGTCCGCTTACAACAAACAATCTTCATCTAATACAGCAAAGATTACAAAAAGAAAATATAAATAATGTTCAAGTTGCGGCTTTAAGTTTTGACCCTAACCGAGATACTCCCACTGTATTAAAAAAGTATGCTGAAATACGAGATATTGATTTAAGCAACTTTGAATTTTTAACCGGTAAAAAAGAAGTTGTTGACTCACTCATTTCAGTAATGGGTGTGAAGGCTTTTTCAGGAGACACAACATACACAAAAGAGGGAAAGCCGGTATATTTTTATATTCACACAGATCGAATTTCTTTAATTGATCAAAATGGAAATGTTCGAAAAGATTATAGGGGGAGCAGAGCAAACATAGACGAAATTGTAGAAGATATAAAATCAATAGGAGATTAAAATGTATTTGTTAATTTTTTTAATGACATTCATAAACACACCAAAGGACAAAATAGAAATTCAAAATGCCTGGCTAAGGACTTCAGGCGAGGGAATGAATACAGCAATGTTTTTTGACGTTGTAAATAATACTGATGAACCCGATACTTTGTTCAAAGTTGAATCTGATTTAGCAGCTTTAGTACAAATACATGAAACCTATTCAAACGGTGATATGATGGGAATGCGTGAAGTTGAAAATGTAGTAATAAAACCCCATTCAACTTTTCAGTTTAAACCTGGGGCACATCATGTTATGTTTATAAATTTAAAGAATGATATTAAAAAAGGCGAGAAGACGGAAGTTACACTTTACTTTAAAGTTGCAGGCAAAATGAAAGTTGAAGTACCTATTAAAAATATGATTACTCAATAAGAGTTTAAATCTCCGTGCCTCAGTGTCTCAGTGGTAAAAAAGAGAAAACAATTAACCACGGAGTCACAGAGGCTCAGAGAAAGAATCACGATTTCATTCTGTTTCCTTGCTCTTCATGAATGAAAAGCCAGCTGCAGATTTTCCCAATATTAATTTCTTCAAAATTATTCCAATAAGATTTTGTTCTCACATGCATTGAACTTGAATCATCTTCCGGAATAGCCACTGCTTCTTCCATAAGTTCTTTTATTCTAATCTGCCATCTATGCATATTTTCAATTCTTAAATCGACCCAGCCTTCACTTGCCCAGCGATTTATATTTTCATTATTTATTTCAAGTTTATTCTCACCGCGGAATGCCGGAATTTTAATTACACTTCCACGAAGCAGCGACTCACCGTTTGGCAGTAAAATGGGAATACCAATTGAAATAATTTCATTTCTAAGTTTTGAATTTTCAGAAATTATATTTAATGATTTTTCTGATAATTCATTTGGAGTAGAATTAATAATATCAAACATTGTATTATTAAATAGTCGCAGAAGGTGAATTTCATAAAGAAGTTTTGAAAGTCTCGGCGGACCTAATAACTCAAACGCAACGCTATGAATATTATTTTGTTTTTCTAAGCTTGCTAGTTTTTCAACTGCTGAATGCTGCATGTAACCGGCGCGGTATGTTGGTTCAAGAGTAGCATGGTCCAACGCACTTACAATATCATGGCCGGTGTTACCGCCTTTAACTTCATACAAAACTATTTCCGCTATCTCTTCAGGCGTAACAAATTCCATCTGCTTCTGCGCAGTTATTGTTTCGAACTCACCCTTAGAAAAAATTCCGTTTTCACCTGTATCAATAAAAACAGATTGAAGAGTTTCACCAGATGTTTTATACTGCTTGTTATCGCATATAATAAAATTTCCCTTTAAAGGAATCGTTTCACTTAATTCTACATTTTCAATTTTGATTGGCTCGCCTCTTCTTCTAATTTCGCCAAACTCAATTCGTTTCCAGGCTATTGCTGCAGTTGGCTTCACTTCTTTTGTAATTGCACCGCCGGGAGTTCTTCCCATTAAAAATAAAAGGAGTGTATGTGCGCCGGCAATGGAAGACTTGCTTAATAAAACTCTGCTTGGTTTTTCTTCACTATGAGTGTATGGAATATTCAAACCCATCCCGCCGGTTCCGCTTGTACCGATTTTTATATAAATTTTTGTTTTTACATTCCCCATTGAAGAATATAAAATTTGTATATGTCTGATCAGCTGTGGAATATATAATGTGCAGAGCAGTTTTTGAACTTCATTAACCAATTCATCATAATTTCCTTTTTTACTTATGACTTTGGAAATGGTTCTATATGTTGTATAAATATCTTGATAAGCAATTGCGGTAGCGGTATTAATACAGTCAATAATTATTTCAGGTTTGTATTCATTCAACAGTTGATATATCGATGAAGCTTTTAAAATTTCTTCAGAAAGCTCTTCCATTATATCTGTAATGAGAGTATTTCTTTTTACGCTGTCTTCAAGTATTTCTGAACGCCTAAGGTTTCTAAGTTCATTCCGAACAAAGATATCGCCGCCCCAAGGTACAAAAAATTCATTTCCCTTATTCGGGAATTCTTTCTCAAATTTTCTAACTGCGTCTTCAGCTTCTGAGAGTTTTAATGAAGTAATAATAACTCTTTTAGGATTTTCAGAAACTAATTTGCGCGCAACTGCACTGCCTACTAATCCAAATCCTCCGAGAACTAATACTGTTTTGTTTTCTATATCCATTGTATTCCCCAATTAAATTTGTTACACCTAAATTACTTTAAAGGACATATGGAGGCAAATATTTACTCAAAAAAATAAATTTTTATTGTTATTCTTTGGCACAAAGTATGATGCCATTAGTATAATGATTAGTTGTTATAAAATAGACTGAAGAAAATAATTTAAATAAAAGATAGAATTATGATGAAAGAAAAAGACAAATATAGTTCAGCAATTGACGATTTTAATCTTGCCTATAAATTCCATCTTGATGGTAAAATTGATGAAGCAATTGAATATTATAAAAAATCAATCAAAGCATTTCCAACAGCTAAAGCACATACTTTTTTAGGCTGGGCTTTCAGCATTCAAGGCAAGCTTGAGGATGCAATTATGGAATGCAAAATCGCAATTGAATTAGATCCGGATTACGGCAACCCTTACAATGATATTGGTTCTTACTTAATTATACTTAAGCAATACGATGAAGCAATTTATTGGCTTGAACAAGCATTAGATGCTCCAAATTATGATCTCAGATATTATCCATTATATAATCTCGGTTTAATTTGTGAAAAGAAAGGCGACTGGTTTACTGCGATAAGTTATTATAAAGATGCAATTGAAATTAATCCCGATTATGCACAAGCTAAATCCGCATTGACAAAATTAACAAGTTTGCTAAATTAGCCTAACAAATTTGTTTAAAATTGTTACTAGATTAAAAAGCATCAAACCAAAGAAATTCCCTTTTTTATTGCTTCATGCTTTGGGTATTATTAAATTTATTTTTCAATTTAAATAGTTTTAGAAATTACTTTTATTAATGGCGGTCGATAATGAAATTGGTTGAATTATTAAAGAATGAATTTATAATTCCCGACTTAAAAGGTCAGAACAAAGAAGAAGTTATAAATGAACTGATAGATTTATTTAAAGATGATGAAAGAATCAACGATATTGAAAAAGTCAGAAGCGCGGTTTTAGAAAGAGAAAAAATAATGTCAACTGGCGTGGGAAAGGGTTTTGCTATTCCACATGGAAAGACTAATGCCGTTAATGAGATAATTGCTGCTTTCGGTAAAACAAAACGCGATATAGATTATGATGCATTAGATGGGCAGTCAGTGCATTTGGTTTTCCTTCTTGTTGGAAAAGATAATTTGGTAAGTACGCACATAAAATTATTAAGCAGAATTTCTCGTATGATGAATAAAGATGAATTTCGTCAAAAACTTATTGATGCAAATTCTACTGAAGAAATATTTGAAATCTTCAAACAAGAAGAAGAAAACTATTTTGAAGTTTAATTTAAAATAATTCTCACCTACCTGCCGTTAGGCAGGCCTTAAAGTACTTTTTTTATTTTCTATAAATTACATCACTATGATTAAAGCGGTAACCGGAACAAAAGATACCCTTCCTTTTGACATTCCTAATTGGAAACATTTAGAAGATATAGTTAGAAAAACATTTGCTAATTTTAATTACAAAGAAATCCGTACTCCTATTTTTGAAGAAACCTCATTATTTTCTCGCGGAATCGGTGAAGAGACCGATATCGTTGGAAAAGAAATGTATACTTTTACCGATAGAAGTGAATTAAGTGTAACTCTTAAACCGGAAATGACCGCATCTGTAGTTCGAGCATTTAATGAACATTCTCTTTCAGCTAAACAATCGTTAAATAAACTATATTATATTTCCCCAATGTTTAGGCAGGAAAGGCCGCAGGCAGGCAGGTTTAGGCAGTTTCATCAATTCGGCGCTGAAGCTTTAGGAAGCACTTCTCCGCTTTTAGATACTGAAATGATTTTAATGGTTTTCAATATTCTAAAAGAGTTGGGACTAAAAGATTTAACTGTAAAAATTAATTCGCTTGGTATTCCTGAATCAAGAGAAAATTATAAAAAGGTTTTAAGAGAATTTTTATTAGATAAAAAAGATACACTTTCGGAAGACAGTAGAAAAAGATTTGATAAAAACATTTTAAGAATATTTGACAGCAAGGTTGAATCAGATCAGGAATTATTAAATGATGCGCCATTGCTGATTGATTATCTTGATGAAGAAAGTAAAAAAGATTTTGAACTGGTAAAATCACTTTTAAATTCCTCAAATATTAATTATGAAGTTGATCCAAAGCTTGTAAGAGGATTAGATTATTATACAAAAACTACTTTTGAAATTGTAAGCGGAAAAGTTGGTTCACAAAGTGCTTTGTGCGGCGGCGGAAGATATGACTTGTTAGTAGAGGAATTAGGCGGTAAGCCAACTCCCGCTGTAGGATTTGCAGCAGGAATTGAAAGAATTCTTTTAGCCTGTGAAAATGAAAAATCATTAAATTTGCCGGAAGAAAAAATTGATGTTTATATCGTTAAGCTTGATAAAGAATTAACTGATAAAGTTTTTCAAGTTTCATTATTTTTAAGAAATAATAATTTAACAGTAGATTTTGATTATCTTGATAGAAGTGTAAAAGCACAAATGCGCGAAGCAAATAAAATGAATACGAAATTTGTTCTATTCATTGGCGGGGAGGAATACAAATCTGGTTCTTATTTGTTAAAGAATATGGAATCAGGCGAGCAAAGTATGGTTTCATTTAATCAATTAGAAAATATCTCAGCCCAAATTTCAAAAGTCAAAAATCAAAATTATTAGCGAAATCTTCTACGTTTTGAATTTTGACTTTTTACTTTTGACCTTTTAAGGAGAACAAATGTATCCTGAACTTTTCAAAATAGGTCCCTTTACAGTATACAGCTTCGGCTTAATGTTGGGTATAGCATTTATAGTTGCAAGCTATCTTCTCACCAAAGAAATTGAAAGAAAAAAATTACATCCAAACATTGCTACAGAAGTTACATTGATGGCAATAATTTTTGGCATTGTAGGAAGCAAAGCTCTTGACCTAATTGAAAATTGGAACATGTTTATTCAGGATCCTATCGGAAGCGCTTTTTCACCGGGAGGATTAACTTTTTACGGCGGCCTAATATTATCTGTAGTTGTAATTTGGATTTATACCAGAAAAAAGAAAATCCCATTTTTATATATTGCTGATGCAACCGCTCCTTCATTAGCAATTGCATATGGTATAGGAAGAATTGGCTGCCATTTAGCAGGTGATGGTGATTATGGAATTCCAACTAACTTGCCCTGGGGAACAGATTATTCAAACGGAACTGTTCCACCGCATATTATGTTTAGAGGAACAGATATTGCCAAATCGTTTCCAAATGGATTTGTTCCGGATAATACTCCATTGCATCCCACTCCGATTTATGAATTCTTAATGATGATGGTCATCTTTTGGATTCTTTGGAAATTGAGAAAAAAGGATTGGCCTTACGGTCAACTTTTCATGATCTATCTAATTCTCCAAGGATTAGAAAGATTTTTAATAGAATTTTTAAGATTAAATCCACGACTTATGTTTGGATTATCTGAAGCTCAATTAATATCCGTAGTGATGATAGCAGTAGGAAGTATTGGATTGTATTACTATAAAACTAATCCGGATATAAATAGATTTACTCCTCCGCCATTTAAGCTTGAAACGCCAAAGACTAAGAAAAAGTAATTAAGAATTTTTTGAATTTTGACCTTTGATTTTTGAATTATTAAAATGAACTTAATCATCGGCAGAAAACCAGTATTAGAAGCAATTAATTCAAATGAAGAAATTGAGCAAGTTTATATTTTATATGGACAGCAAGGCGGAATTATAAATTCAATTCGAATAGCAGCGAAGAAAAAGGGGATTAAATGCAATGAAATTCCAATTCAAAAATTTAAGTCAATAACCGACAATAAAAATACTCAAGGTGTAATTGGACTTAAACCTTCATTCGAATTTACATCACTTGAAGAAATAATCACAAAATCTAAACAATCGAAATATCCTCTAATATTAATTTTGGATTCAATCCAGGATACACACAATTTAGGTGCTATAATTAGAACTGCAGATTGCAGCGGCGTTGACGGAATTATAATCACAAAACATAATAGTGCACCAATAAACGAAACGGTTGCAAAGACTTCCGCCGGCGCAACTGAATATGCAAATATTTGTGCGGTTGGAAATCTCGCACAAGCGCTAAAGCAATTAAAGGAAAACGGCTTTTGGATTTTTGGTTCTACATTGACAGAAAATTCTAAAGACTATACAACTGTTGATTATAAACTTCCAACAGTTTTAATAATTGGAAATGAAGAAAAGGGGATTAGAAAACTCACCGCTGATAACTGCGATTTTTTAATTAACATTCCGATGATGGGGAACATTCAATCGCTAAACGTTTCTGTTGCCTCAGGTATAATACTTTTTGAAATATTAAGGCAGCGAAGCTTAACAATTTCGTAATTGCTTTTCGAAGCAAAAAAGGTTAAAATGTGTTAGGCAATAATAAAAGATAGGGGTTCATTATGAAAAAATTAGCTTTTCTTTTTGTCCTAATCTTAACCACTTCATTCTTTCCGCAGCAAAAATACTATACATTTTCAGAACTAAAAGGAATGGAAGATTATAACGGTAACACTCATTTGTTTTATCGATTGTATTTTTACCAACATAGAAATGCACCAATGGATGACTATGAAGAAAATAGCATCTATCATTTTGATATAAAAAATAATTCAGATTCATTGTTTTTGTTTGATGGTGGAACTTTGTTTAATGGTTATATGTCAATCACGGATTATGAATTTTGGGATAATAATCCTCACAAGTATATATATAATGCTGTTGGGGTTACTGTTGATCCGAATGCATTTATTCTTAGGTTTGATTCAGGGCAGCAATTACTTGATGTTTTTGGTGGATACGATGGCAATTTAGAAATATCAAAACAAAATGACAGTCTTATTTATTCATCAATAAGAGAAACTTTGTATCGAAGTGTTGATGGTGGGTGGACGTGGGATACAGTCTCTACAACTCCAATAAATTTAATTGCAATTTCTCCAAAGAATGATCAAATATTTTTGGAGCTACAGATTTAGGCGAATTAAATAAATCAACAGACGGAGGAAAAACATTTTCGATTGTAGATACTTCTAAATCAAATCACAGTAGTGATAATAAAATTTTATTTGATAAAGATTCCAATTATGTCTATCGGGTATTTTATAATAATAATTCATATAAACTTTCAGTATCCAATAATCAGGGGAATGCATTTAGCTGGACAAATCGGTTTAGCAGTATTGGTGAACTATATGTTAGTGTAGATTATTCACAAGCTGGTACAATTTACCTTGCTGACAAAAAAAATATTTATTTCTCCAATAACTTTGGAGAAAGTTTTAGTGTCTATAAAAATTTAGATAGAAAAATAATTGGCATTTATAAAAAGCCTAATTCGAATATACTATATGCAGCAACAAAATATGATTTATATGAAATAACTCCAGATACAATTAAAACAATCAAACATCTTCCAATCAATCCGGAAATATTAAATTTATACCCATTGGAAATTGGAAATAGTTGGGTATATATATATAATGTTGAAATGTATCATAGCAATTATACAGTCAGCGTAATTGGCGATACGATTATCAAAGAAAAGCATTATTATAAATTAATTAATACTATCTCTGGTTCGCAAACATATTCCTATGAAAGGATAGATACTTCAAATGGAATTGTTTACCGGCTTCAGTCCAATTCTGAAATACCATATTATGATTTTACTGCAGCTAATGTCGGTGATACTGTTTATTTTAATAGAGGTAATGAGTATGAGTACGGATGGTTTCTGGAAAATTTAACATCTTACAATAAATTTGGATTAAATTCTCAAGAGTATCAATATTCAATGTTATTGACGGGTTCCGGATATCAATTATATAATTTTGTTAAAGGACTCGGATTAATTAAAGATGAAGGCGGAGAATTACTTACTTCGTCGTCAATATTAAAAGGCGCAGTTATTAATGGAGTAGTATATGGGGATACAACAGTTGTTGGTGTTGAGGACGAGCCAAAGAATATACCGTTAAAATTTTCATTATCACAAAATTATCCAAACCCATTTAACCCCACAACTAAAATAAAATATAACATTCCTTTCGTAGAGACGAGGCATGCCTCGTCTGTACAATTGAAGATTTATGACATACTTGGAAATGGAATAGCGACACTTGTAAATAAAGAACAATCTCCCGGAGAATATGAAATAGTTTTTGATGCTGGAAAATATCATCTATCAAGCGGAATATATTTTTATCGATTGAAAGCTGGTTCATTTGCTCAAACTAAAAAATTAGTACTGCTTAAATAAATATTCTACTAAACTATTATCAAAAACTAAACGATATGCTGAGAACATTTTTAATATTTTTCATTTTTGTTGTAATCAATTTCGTTTCTTTTGCTCAACAGGATTTGTTCAATAAAATTAATAGAATGAAAGATTCTGTTTCAATTGAAAATTTATCAAATCATATTAAATCTTTGCAGTACGCTTCAGGACATTACAGCAGAGTAAATTTAACGCCGGGTTTTGACAGTGCAGTTGTGTATGTTAAAAATCAATTTGATTCAATTTATAATTTAACTTCAGTAGAATTAGATACATTTTACATCCCGGATGCTGTTACACCTTATAATAAAAAACCAATTTTTAATATTGTTGCTACTCTTCAAGGAAATTTAGATGGGACATTTATTGTTGGCGCTCATTTAGATTGTTCTGCAAGCAGAATGGGTGCTACTATGTGGAATCAACAATGGAAAACAATCAAAGCACCCGGCGCAGATGATAATGCCACTGGTGTTGCGGGTTTAATTGAACTTGCAAGAATTTTATCTGATACATCCTTTCAATATACAAATAGATATACTATCAAATTTGTTGCTTTCGGAGCAGAAGAAAGCGGTCCGGCCTATTTAGGGCATCATTATGGGAGCGAGCATTTTGCAGATGAATTACGAAAGAAAAACGAAAATATCATCGGTGCAATAATTATGGACATGGTGGGCTATAATGATAATTTTGACTACACCGCAATTGTGTCAAATAATAATTCTAAATGGCTCGGTGATAAAATTATTGAAGCAAATAATTTATACGCAGTTGGCTTAACAATTAATAATCCTCCTTTTCCTGCTGATACTTATAGTGATCATGCTTCTTTCTGGGATAAAGGATACAAATCTATTTTATTAATCGAAAATGCTCCGCCATGGAATAACAGTACATTTTATTCAGCTAATCCATATTACCATACCTCGTCGGATACATTGGGAACTCTGAATATGGAATTAGTCAAAAAAGTGACACAACTGGATTTAGCAGCAGCTGCTTCTTTTGCTTCAAAACTTGCAGTGAATGTTAATGAACCAACGAATTTAGTTGAAGCATTCAGGCTTTACCAAAATTATCCAAACCCATTTAACCCAACCACAAAAATAAAGTATATAATTCCCTCAAATAAAAATCCCCTCTTGGGAGGGGCAAGGAGTGGGTTGGTCATACTGAAAATATATGACATCCTTGGAAATGAAATTGCAACTCTCGTTAATAAAGAACAGACACCAGGAAAATATGAAGTAGAATTTGATGCCGGCAAATACAATCTCTCCAGCGGGATTTATTTTTATCAATTAAAAATCGGAAGTTTTATTCAGACCAATAAAATGGTGGTGCTTAAATGAAATTATTATGGGGAATCTTTCTTTGTTTGATTTTCAATGCTCAATTATTTCCTCAAGTAATTGATTCATCATCAAATTATTGGCCTCTTAACAAAGAGAATCGATGGTATTATTTAACGGAAACACATTCTTTTAATATTGGATATGAAGGCTATGATGTGGAAGAAGTACAATATTCAAAAGATACTTTGATCAACAATAAAACTTATAATAGAAAATTTTCCAATTGGTTTCGTTACAATGAAGAAGAAAATAAGATTGTTACATTGCGTGATAGTGTCGAATTAGTTTTTATGGATTTTACACTTTCAAATGGAGAAGAATTTATTCAATATAATAGTCCATATATACCGCCGAGCGAAAATCAGGTTAAAGTAACGGAGTTTAATTATATATTTTTAAATGATACAATAAAATTAAAAGGTTTTACAGCGCCTAATTCATATATGGGATTAAATAAAATCTTGTATTCAAATAATATTGGGGAAGTATATAAAGAGGAAACTGCAGCTGCCGGTTATCATTATAATAGTTATTCATATTTAGTTGAAGCATTAATTCATCAAGGAGATTCTACTATTATTTATGATGACAAAACGCCTCCTCAAATTATTTTTACTCCACCAGATTCGTTGAGTGATTCTACATTTACTCTTCGGTTTCAAGTTAAGCATACTTACACAATTATAAATATTGGTGGAAATCCTAGTAATAAACCGCGTCACTATATAGACTCGGTTAAAGTCGATTATTTTTATCAAAAAGGGGATAGTAATTATAACGAGCAAAATTTAATATGCAATTTAGAAGATGATCGAAGTGATTTCTATTATACGAGTATAAATCTAAATAAGGAATTATTAAATGATGGGTATCAATTTAAATACAGGATTATTGCTAAAGACAAAGGGCTTTTCCCGGAATATGATATTGAACCTGATAGTGGATTTTATACAATAAGATTAATTACGTCAGTACATGATAAGCTTAAATCTCTAGAATTTAGTCTCTCTCAAAATTATCCAAACCCATTTAATCCAGCAACAAAAATAAAATATATAATTCCCTCAAATAAAAATCCCCTCTTGGGAGGGGCAAGGGGTGGGTTGGTTACACTGAAAATATATGACATACTCGGAAATGAAATTGCTACTCTTGTTAATAAAGAACAATCTCCCGGAGAGTATGAATTTGAGTTCGATGCTGGTGAGATACAACCTCTCAAGCGGAGTTTATTTTTATCAACTTTCCATAGGATCCTTTGGAAAAGCAAAAAGTTTTATTCAAACAAATAAAATGATATTAATCAAATAAAAATGTAAAAGGAGAGAAATGAAATTATTACCATCTTTATACAAAATACTTTTGATAGTTGTAATTGCTGGGGGAGTAGCAAATGCTCAATGGGTATTAAAAAATAATGGCTTGTCAAGTTCGTGGGGTAATGGCTATGCAATAGATGCCGTTGACAGCAGCTTTGCGGTATGCAGTTATTCTGATGGAATATTTAATACTACCGACGGGGGAAATAATTGGACAAACATTTCTATTTCTATTTCAGTTGATATAGCAATGGATTTATGTATAATTGATAAAAGCAATTTTGTAGCAGTTACTGATAAAGGTAAAATTTATATAACAACCAACAGCGGAACTTCATGGGATGTAAGTTTTAGTGATTCTACTAAAACCAGCTTTATGAATTATGTGGAAATGTTCGGCAATGATGGAATCGCAATGGGTGATGCAGCAGCAGGTGATGCTCCCGCAATATTTTTAAAAACAACTGACGGTGGAAAAAATTGGATATCGGTTAATGATACTTCATTAATTGGAGTAGGCTCGGGAGATCTTTGGAGACGAATTGATTTTGTTAATCCGGAAGTAGGATATTTTTATACTTCATTTTCAATACCTCAAAAAATAAGAAAAACTACACAAAGCGGAGATAGCTGGAATGTTACCAATTTTAACGGCTATGCCGCGGCATTAAAATTTTATAATGAAAATTATGGAATAGCTAATAACTCCGAACATGATATATATCGAACCACTGACGGCGGTGAAAATTGGGAAACTTTCTATATAGATACTGTAGGATGGGCAGGTGATTTTGAATTTATTCCAGGTGATCCTTCTAAAATTTGGTTCTGCGCCAATAATTTATCCTTCAGCAGCGACTCAGGTAGAAATTGGAGCGAGTATGAAAATATATCAGAAACGCGGGATATTGTTTTCACAGATTCGCAAACCGGATGGCTGTTATGCGACGGAGGAAAAGTATATAGAAATATTCATGGGAATACTATTACAAATATTAACTCAGAGCAGTTTAATTCTGCTAAGTTTTCTTTATCTCAAAACTATCCAAACCCATTTAACCCAGCAACAAAAATAAAATATTCAATTCCATTCGTAGAGACGTATCGCGATGCGTCTGTACAATTCAAAATTTTTGACATACTTGGAAATGAAATTGCAACTCTTGTTAATAAAGAACAATCGTCATGGAGAATATGAAGTTGAGTTTAATGCTGATGAATTTCATCTATCAAGCGGGATTTATTTTTATCAATTAAAGTCCGGAAGTTTTATAAGTACTAAAAAAATGATATTATTGAAATAGTCATTATTGAAAGTTTGAATGTTAAAGAAAATATTTTTAGTTCTTTCTGTTTTATTATTAGCAGGATGGGGGAGAACCGGGCATTTAATTATTAACAAAAACGCGGTTAAATATTTCCCCACCGAATTTAATTTTGATTGGATGCAGCAGCTCGGCGATCATGCTTCTGATGCAGATTATAGAAAAGGTTCTGATCCTACTGAATCACCGAAACATTTTATTGATATTGACAGCTATCAAAGTTTTGTTGATAGTGATTTTATAATCCAAGATTATGATTCAATTGTTTCTGTCTTTAGTTTAAGCAAAGTAATCGATATTGGAATTTTGCCATGGACAATTATTACAACAACTGATTCACTTCAAGCAGCTTTCGAAAGAGAAGATTACAATAGAGCGGTTTTAATTGCAGCTGATCTCGGGCATTATGTCGGCGATGCGCATATGCCTCTTCATATTACCAAAAATTATAACGGACAGCTGTCTGGGCAAAGCGGAATTCATTCGAGATATGAATCTTCAATGATAGATAAATATTCATCGCAAATTTCTTACATCGCAGATTCAGTTTCTTATGTTGAAGATATAAGCGATTATGTTTTTAAAATGATCTATAATAATTATGATTATGTTGATTCAGTTTTGAGTTCAGATAAAGCAGCAAAAACATTTGCCGGAAATACAAACAGTGATCAATATTATCAGAAGCTATGGGAATTAACGGATAATTTTACAACCAAGTTATTTCAGCATGCTTCAAAATCTTTAGCCGAATTAATTATAACAGCTTGGATAAATGCCGGCAGGCCTAATTCGTTAACAGCTATTGATGACTTTCTGCAAGGCGTAAATTCTTTTCACTTATATCAAAATTATCCAAATCCCTTTAATCCTTCAACAAAAATAAAATATACCATTCCTTCCGTAGAGACTAGGCATACCTCGTCTGTACAATTAATAATATATGACATCCTCGGACATGAAATTGCAACTCTTGTTAATGAACATGAAAAGCCAGGAACATACGAGATTGAAATTGATCTTGCGGCAACACATAGTAATGTGCCTCTACCAAGTGGGATATATTTTTACCAACTTAAAGTTGGGAGTTATATTCAGACCAAGAAAATGGTCTTATTAAAATAGTTCATTTTTAAAATTAAAATGCCGGAATTCATCCGGCATTAATTTTTATTATAAATCGTTCTTCAGAAGTTTTTTATAATCTTTCCACAATGTAGGTATTCTTAACTTTTTCAGATCTCGATCCTTTTTGTTTGCCCTGGGGAGAGTTCATTTCCATTGAGAATTCTACATTCATTTCCGTATAAGTTTTAGCTTTTTGCATAAGTCCGTCACTTATGTTAAAATAAATTTTGCCGCTTCCCACTGCTGTAGGTTTCTTAAACTTATAGTCAACGCCTCTTTCTGTAGTAGTTGTTTTACCTATAACATTAGATTTCATACCGGCATCGATTACAGCTAATTTGTCTTCATTAAGATTTTCCATGTTCAAAATTTTGTATGTATTCGTATTGTTAAGAGTAAAAATCATAAACGGCATAGGCTGCTGAGTTACAGACCATGTAGAATCTTTACCTACAGGATGATCCGGAAATTTGCGTATTAATTGTGTTACCAAAGGTTTTAATGCACCATCCGCCATATCTTTTCTTAGCGCTTCTTTTTCGGCGGAAGATACTGAATCGGCATAACCCTTTATATCTAAAAATTTATTTACGATTTTATCAACTCTAAATATTTCCAAAACTTCACCATGTTTGTTCACTCTAATTCCAAAAGGATTATTTACTAAGGAAGCGTATTGCGCGTAACGAACTTGCGATACAGAATCAGTTGATGTGCCCGATTCATAATTGAACTGCTGTCCATTTGCACTAGCATCTAATTTTACAGAAGTAACATTGCAATTAAGTTCGGTGATACTGTCAGAGTCTATTTCTTTGGAGTCAAAGCTTATTAAGTATGTAATGTTCTGCTGGACTTTCTGATTTAAAACTGTATCCATGGTGTGAACGGTTTGATTGTCTTCTGAAATAGCAGTCATCCTATAATTGTAAGTTTTTCCTTTTTCAAATTTGTATTTCATTAAAAATGAACCGCTTACATCAGTAACCGGAGTTGTTTTAATATCGCTTGAATCAAATTCATATTTATTTTTTGAATTCTCAACAGTCGGTTTCTCCTCTTGTTTTTTTTCTCCGCAGCCAAAAAATAATATCGCCGATATAAACAACACGAATAATTTTTTCATCTAACTTTCCTTTTAATAAAGTAAATATTTTTTTCTTATTTGTTTGAAGTTATTTAACTCTTCCTGCCAGTAAGCAATAATATCATCAGCTGATTTACCTGAATCAATCATTTCTCTAATTTTCGGATCTCCAGATAATCTGTCAATTGATGATTCTTTTAATTTAAAGTCGTTAGGGAATACTTTCTTTAATGAGCACAATAATCTTATTCCAAATTCAACAGATTTGAATTTTTGCCTATCGCCGATTTCTATTTTAAACCCATAACATTTTTCATCTTTATATTTAGGTGATGTGGACATTTCCGGAATTGATTTAGGAGTGAATTCCATTTCATCAAGCTTTACACCTAAATCGTCGTTTTGAAGTTCATCTATTAATTCTTTTGAATTAATATAGGGAGCGCCAATTGTTAAAAAGGGATGATAAGTTCCCCGGCCTTCAGAAACATTAGTTCCTTCAATTAAGCACATACCAGGGTAAACAATTGCAGTATTTATATCCGGAATATTTGGAGAAGGCCTTATCCAAATATTATTATAATCATCATAGTAAGAATCTCTTTTCCAATTTTTCAATTCAATCACAGTTAAATTCGGCTGAAGATCTTTCCCAATTAATTTTTCGCCGACAAAATATTTTGCTAATTCTCCGGTGGTCATTCCATAAGCGATTGGAATTGGAGCAATTCCAACAAATGAAGCTTGCTCTTCTTTTCTAATCGGGCCATCAACATAAACCCCATTAATCGGATCCGGCCTATCTAAAACGATGACTGGAATATTATTTTCGGCGCCTGACTTAATTGTATAAAATAATGTTGAAATGTAAGTATAAAAACGTGCGCCCACATCTTGTATATCGAAAAGCAAAACATCAACATTTTTTAACATCTCTTTATTTGGCTGTCTATTTTTTCCATATAAAGAATAAACGGGCAGCCCTGTTTTAGAATCGGTATTATCTCCTACCTTTTCTCCAGCCGGAGCTTTACCTCTAATTCCATGTTCAGGCCCAAACAGTGTAGTTACAGTAAATCTTTTATTTGCAAAAAGAGTATCTACCAAGTGGACGCCGCTGGATAAAAGTGCGGAAGGATTTGTGACAATCCCAATTCTCTTTCCTTCAATTAAATTTGAATACTCGGAAAGTAATCTATCAGCCCCAAAAATTATTTGATTGTTTGGATTATTTTTTTGTGCCGACGTTAATGATGTAACTAGTAAAATAGCTATAAATGATTTTAATAAATTAGACATCATTTTACCTTTAGTAAATGAAAAATAAAAGGGAATGACAATTCCTAAAATCATCATTCCCGTTGAAAAATAAAATTTATAAAATATTAGTTGTTATAATTTTCTAATAATTCTTTTCGTGAAAAGAAATGAGAAATTTCTAATTTGGCATTCTCATCAGAATCGGAACCATGAATAATATTTCTCTCTACATTTTCTGCATAAAGTTTTCTTATTGTACCTTCTTCAGCTTTTGCAGGATCAGTAGCGCCTATTAATTTTCTAAAATCCGCAACCGCATTCTCTTTTTCTAGTGCGATTGGCACGCAAGGCCCGGACGTCATATATTTTAGCAGATCATTAAAGAATGGACGTTCTTTGTGAACTTCATAAAAACCACCGGCAGATTCTTTTGTAAGCCTTGTCATTTTAATTGCTTTAATTTTAAAACCGGCTTCATTTATTTTCGTAATAATTTGTCCGATTAAATTTTTTTCAACGCCATCAGGTTTAATGATTGCAAGTGTTCTATTACTCAATAGTTTTTCTCCTTAATAATACATTAAATTAATTTAATAAAATCTTCAGCGGTTAATTTCGCTTGTTTAATAATATGAGAAAGAGTAGACCTTTTTACTGATTTATGAGCGGGCACTGTTAGTTTAAGAACTTCATTATCGATATGTTTTTGTAAACGAATGTGGCTTCCTCTTTGCCGAACAACAACCCACCCATCTCTTTTTAAGGCATTTATTATTTTTAAGTAAGACAAGTTTGGCACTTTGCTCAAATGTCTACTTCCCTGACAATTGTGCTGCTGCTTTGTATTAAGTCATCTTCCACGGGTTCAAGATAGAGCTCTATCGCTTCACTAATATTTTCGACGGCTTCATCTATATTTTCTCCTTCACTTATGCAGCCGGGAAGCGAAGGCACATAAACAGTATAGCCGCCTTCGTCACTTTTTTCCAGCACAACTTTTATTTTCATAAATGAACCTTAAAATTTTTCATTTCAAATTAATAATTATGATTATTTCTTTTTAACCGATTTCTTTTTCTTTTCGGAAGTTGAAACTTTCTTAGTTTTTAATGCTTCCAAAGCTTTTATCATTGTTGATCCAATTTCAGCCGGACTTTCAATTACATGTATTCCAGCTTTTTTCATAATCTTCATTTTTTCATCAGCAGTACCTTTACCGCCTGAAATGATTGCACCAGCATGCCCCATTCTGCGTCCGGGAGGTGCTGTCCTTCCTGCAATAAATCCAACAACAGGTTTTTGTACATTTTTCTTTATAAACTCAGCGGCTTCTTCCTCTGCAGAACCGCCAATTTCACCTATCATCACAATTCCTTCGGTATCGGGATCTTCATTAAACAATTTAATAATTTTAGTGAATTGAGAACCGATAATCGGATCGCCGCCAATGCCAACACAAGTGGTTTGTCCGAGCTTTACATCTGTTAATTGTTTAACTGCTTCGTAAGTAAGGGTGCCGCTTCGCGATACAACGCCGACATTTCCTTTCTTATGAATGAAGCCTGGCATAATTCCAATTTTTGCTTTGCCTGGTGAAATTACTCCCGGGCAATTTGGACCAACTAAAACTACATCAAGGTGTTTTATTGCATTAAATACTTTAAGCATATCATTCGCTGGTATGCCCTCGGTAATGCAGACAATCAACTTCACACCAGCATTGGCTGCTTCTAAAATTGCATCGGCAGCAAAAGCCGGGGGAACAAAAATTGCTGATGCGTTAGCTTTTTGCTCTTTTACGGCCTCATCAACTGTGTTATAAATAGGCACGCCGTTAAAATCTGTTCCGCCTTTGCCGGGAGTAACTCCGGCAACTACTTTTGTTCCGTATTCAATCATTTGCTGTGTGTGGAAAGAGCCTTCTCCTCCAGTTATCCCTTGAACTACAAGACGCGTTTTGTTATCAACTAAAATGCTCATAAATGATAATCCTAAGAATTCTTTTTGAAAATTATTGCATCAAAGATAAGAATTTTAAAAGAGAAAAGTGAAAGGTCAAAAATCAAAAACTATCGGCTTTAAAAGTAAATAAATTTAAAATTTGAAAATTTATTTATTAGTGAACTAGATATTTTTTAAAATTCTTTTGTAGTTTTTAATAAGTTTAATTTATTATTAAATACTGGAGTTTTAATGAAGTACAAAAAACTGGGAAAAAATGGGCCCGAAGTTTCAACTGTTGGCTTTGGTGCTTGGGGAATAAGCGGTCGAGATTGGGGCGTTTCTGATGATGGTGAATCTCTTAAAGCAATTCAAACAGCATTAGATAACGGTGTGAATTTCATAGATACCGCTGATACTTACGGTTTTGGACATTCTGAAGAATTAATTTCGAAAGTATTAAAGGAAAGAAAAGACAAAGACAAAATTATTATAGCTACAAAAGCTGGAAATAATTTTTATCCATACTTGGGTAAAGATTTTGAAACTACACCAGGGAATCCCGACTACAGTAAAAAACATTTGATCTTTGCTGCTGAACAATCGCTAAAAAGATTAAATGTTGATGTTTTAGATATTCTACAATTACATAGTCCATCAACAGATTTGCTTGAAAAAGATGAACCATGGGAAGCATTACAAACTCTAAAAGATCAAGGTAAAATTAAACATGCCGGATGGAGTGTTCAATCATTTAAAGAAACGGAACAGGCATTTATATTGGATCTTCATAAAGATTTAATAGATGTTATTCAGGTGAGATACAATTTACTTGAGCGTGAAGCAGAAAAAGTTTTGTTTCCAAAAGCAATAGAATACGGCATTGGTGTTATTGTAAGAATTCCGATTTTGTTTGGACTTCTAACCGGCAAGTTTAATAGAAATACCACTTTCCCTAAAACTGATCATCGAAGAAATAATTTGTCAGCCGAAAATTTAGAAAAGTATTTAACGCAGCTTGAAAAGATGAAGCCTTTTTTTGATGAGCATAATCAATACTCAATGACACAATTGAGTCTAAAGTTTTGTATCTCTCATCCTGCATGTCACACTGTAATTCCCGGAGGAAAAACTCAAGAGCAGGTTAAAGAAAATGCAGCAGCTTCTGATATTGAATTAATTAAATATGATGATTTTCCGGAGTTGAATTAAAATATTTTAAATTTTTATTTCAAAATATTTTCTTGAATAAAGTAACTCATTTGTAAAAGTTTTTCTTCTTCAAATTGATTAGCCAGTAACTGAATTCCGATTGGCAAACCATCTTTACTTTTAGCAGCTGGAATGCTAATTCCCGGGATTCCGGCTAGGTTTGCTGAAGTTGTATAAATATCACTTAAGTACATTTCCAAAGGGTCGCTTGATTTTTCCCCAATTTTAAATGCAGTTGATGGAGTGGTAGGCGTTAAAATTATATCAACTTCGTTAAATGCTTTATCAAAATCCTGTTTAATTAATCTTCTTACTTTTTGTGCTTTTTTATAGTAAGCGTCGTAGTAGCCGGCAGATAAAACATAAGTGCCAAGCATAATTCTTCGTTTCACTTCAGTTCCAAACCCTTCGGATCGTGAAGATTTATACATATCTATTAAAGTTTGACTGTCTTTTGAACGATAACCATATCTTGCCCCATCATATCTTGCAAGATTTGAAGATGCTTCTGCAGTAGTTAAGATATAATATGCGGCAATTGTATATTCGTTATGTGGAAGGTGAACATTATTGACTTCAAATCCTTTGGCTTTTAATTTTTCAATTAAAGCTTCAGTTTCTTTTTTAATTTCTGATGATAATCCTTCACCAAAATATTCTTCAGCAATACCGATTCTTAAGCTTTTATTATTGGAAAGATCATTAGTATAATCTGGAACTTCAACTTTCGCTGAAGTTGAATCCTGTTTATCTTCTCCTGCCAATACATTGAGAATTAAAGCAGCATCTTCAACATTATTTGTAAATGGGCCGATTGAATCAAAAGAAGAAGCAAAAGCAGTAAGTCCGTATCTTGAAACTCTTCCGTAAGTTGGTTTTAAGCCGTACACGCCGCACAAGGCTGCAGGCTGACGAATTGAACCTCCGGTATCAGTTCCTAATGCTGCGTCGCATAGTCCGGCTGCAACAGCCGCTGCAGAGCCTCCACTTGAACCGCCTGTAACTCTGCTGTTGTCAACCGGATTTAAAACCGGTCCGAACGCGCTGTTTTCATTTGAAGAGCCCATTGCAAATTCATCACAGTTAGTTTTGCCAATTATTAAAGCATCTTCATTTATCAACTTTTGAACTGCGGTTGCTGTATAAATTGAGGTAAAATTTTCTAAAATTTTTGAAGAACAAGTGGTTGGTTTATCTTTTATTGATAACACATCTTTAACCGCTATCACCATTCCGGCAAGTTTACCGTGGGAGCCGGATTTTATTTTTTGTTCAATTATTTCGACTTGGTTTTTAACATCTTCTTCAAAGACAAAATTAAAAGCATTTAAATTCTTTTTTTTATCTATCTGCTTTATAAAAGCATCGACATTTTGAACTAACGATAAATTGTTTTGTTTTATCTTTTCAATTTTATCTGAATGGTTAAAGTAATGAGACAAGCAGTTTTCTACCTTTTTGAATTTATAATTGAATTAAGAGGTGAGCAAAAATTAAATTGGAGTGTCACACTGAGCCTGTCGAAGTGTGAACTCATTAAGTAACTTCAGTCTTCGAAAAGCTCAGACTGACAACAAATAATCTTATCTATTTTTTGTTCACGCTTTATTGTGGAAAATTTTTAATTAGAAGAATTACTTATCAGAAATTTTAATTTGTTCTTCTACGTCTTTAACACTTTTCTTAAATTCTCTTATACCTTTGCCAATACTTGAAGCAATATCCGGAATTTTCTTTGCTCCAAATAATAACAACACAACAAACAAAATAATGATTAATTCACCGGAGCCTATATTTTCAAACATTTCTAATCCTTAAAAAAAAATTAATTTAAATTAAGTTGTCTTTTTTGATTCAGACTTATCATCTTTATCAGTAGTCTTTATTTCATCTTCAACATCTTTTAATGATTTTTTAAATTCGCGCATACCTTTTCCCAAACCCTGAGCCAGTTCCGGAATTTTTTTTGCTCCGAACAGAATTAAAATCACCAGTAGAATAAGTATTATTTCGCCGGTTCCTAAATTCCCAAACATAATTTCACCTTTTAGTTAAATATATTATTTACGATTGCATTAAATATTAATGAACCGTCTGTCTTTCCAAGCAATGGATCACAAGCTCTTTCCGGGTGAGGCATCATTCCAAGTACATTTCCATTTTTATTCATAATGCCTGCAATTCCGTTTACCGATCCATTCGGATTAGCTTCGTCTTCAATTTTTCCATTTGATGATGAATACCTAAAAACTATTTGATCGTTTTCAATTAATGATTTTAAAGTTTTTTCATCAGCAAAATAATTTCCTTCACCATGTGCAACTGGAATTTTCAAAACTTTTTCAGAATCAATTCCGCTTGTGAAAACAGAATTATTATTTTCGATTGTAAGATATATATCTTTACAAACAAATTGTAGCGATTTATTTTTCAACATAACTCCGGGTAAAAGTTCCGCTTCAAGGAGAATTTGAAAACCATTACAAATTCCAATTACGTATCCGCCTTTTTTAGCAAATTCAATAACTGAATTCATAATGGGTGAAAAACGGGCAATTGCACCTGTTCTTAAATAATCGCCGTAGGAGAATCCGCCGGGAAGAATTATAACATCAGAATTTTGTAAATCGGTATCTTTATGCCAAAGGAAATTGACTTCGTAGCCGTGAATTTTTTTTAGAGCGTAGTATGCATCATGATCGCAATTTGAACCTGGAAAAACTACAACTCCGAATTTCGGTTCATTCATATTTTTTCCAATGAAAATTCATAATCTTCCATTATGGGATTTGCCAGAAGCTTATTGCAATAATTATCAACTTCTTTTTCAGCATCATTTTTATTCTCAGCGTCAACAATAAACTCAATAAATTTTCCGATACGTGTTTCTTTTATATTTTTAATTCCAAGATGAGCGGCGCCTTTTTCAACCGCTTGGCCTTGCGGATCCAAAATAGATGGCCTTCTTTTAATTATTACTTTTGCTTTATACAAAGTTAATTCCCGATTCTTAAGTGATAAAATTGGAAAGAGAAATTATTTTTTCTTTTAAATATTTATTAAAAATATGCCTAAAAATACCAAATAGAATTATGAAAACAAATATATAGAACAGTGCTTTACCGCCTGTTATTATGAGAAGAATGACTGACGCCAAAACAAAAATGAAATGAAATGGTTTCTTTTTTATTTCTGCAGGGGTGAACTTTGGAAGGGTATCATACTTTATTGTGGTGATCATTAAAACTGATAAAACTAAAACTAACGGAATAATATAACTTGAATACGGTTCACCAAAACCTGAAGGTTTTTCATAATAAGTTAGAAGAAAACTGGAAATGGTAATTGCCGATGCTGGAATTGGAAGCCCTTTAAAATAATCTTTATCAAATCCAACAAGCTGAACATTGAATCGTGCAAGCCTAAATCCCCCTGCAATCATCAGCAAAGAACTAATAATTATTCCTACAGTTTCAAATTGATATAGATAGGAAGCATAAATTAAAAACGAAGGAGCCGCGCCAAAGCTTACTATGTCTGAAAGTGAATCAAGTTCAACACCAAGTTCGCTGCTGGATTTAGTTAATCGCGCCATTAAACCGTCAAGTGCATCAAAAACAGCACCCATTATGATAAACCAGGCTGCTCTATTATATTCTCCTTGGCTGGCGTTAACAATTGAAAGGAATCCGCTGAACATATTCATTGCTGTAAAAAGATTTGGTATAACGGAAGGTGTTATTCTTATTCGGCTGTTCATTTTAATTTAAATGTTCAAAAAGGATTGTCTCACCGGCGGTTACATGATCATTCTTTTTCACTTTTTCATTCCATCCTGATGAGGCGGGTACAATAACATCAACTCTGCTTCCAAATTTTATCATTCCAAATCTATTTCCCATTTTTACAGAATCACCAATACTAATTTCATAAATAATTCTTCTTGCAACAAATCCTGCTACCTGAGTAAAAAAAACTTTACCGAATTTACTTGAAATTCCAAATTCACATCTTTCATTTACATCTGAAGCTTTGTCTTCAAAGGCTGCTGTAAATTTTCCTGGAAAATATTTTAAGTATTCAATTTTCCCATCAATTGGAATTCGATTAACATGAACATCAAGCGGTGACATGAAAATAGAGATTTGCTTTGCTTTTCCGTTTATATATTTATTGTCTTCTACATCTTTTATGAATAGAATTTTTCCATCGGCAGGGGATACTACTACATTGTTTTTATTAGGCGGAGTTCTTTCCGGATCGCGAAAAAAATTTAATGAAAGAAGCAGGAAGATTACTGAGATTATTATAAGAAAAGATTTTAAATATACATTCTGAAAAAAGAAACTAACCGAAATCAAAATGAATACAATTACAGCAACAACTCCAAGAGTAAAATATCCGTATTTGGTAAACATATTTACGAACTCATTATATTATGAAGCAAGTCCGTATATTTTTTGATTTCCGGGGCAGTGGTTAATTTGTATGGATTAGTCCATTTTTTATCATCTTCTACTGGTAAGATTTTTAAACTGCGGGGAGTAAAATCATCAACTAAATAAATTTTATTATCGTGTTTGCCAAAAGTGCATGAAACTTCAGCCAGAATCGTATTTCTTCTCTCGAAAAATGATTTTAATACGGCATTAACTTTTGAGCAGATTCTATTTATCAATTTTAAATCTTCAACTGAGCTAAGGTCAAATGTAACTAAATGACTTTCAGAGACTAATGAATCTTTTCCGTCACCAACATGAAATTCAAAAATCGGAAAGCTTAAAATTTCATTCTCTTTTTTATTAAAAATTTTGGATGTCCTTTTGTCAATTGTATTCAAAATTTTTACGCTGAATGACAATCTTTCATGTTTTAAAAACTTAAGTGTGTTTTTATTCTCTGATTTTATAAAGGCTGTAGGAATATGATATCCCTTTAAATAATCGAAGAAAAATGAGTTGAGGTGTGCAAATTTTTCACCAAGATTTTTGCTTTTAACTTTAACAGAACCATTTGAACTGAAATGATCGGAATATTCTATGTTTACAAAATCTTCTCGATCTATTGTAACAGGTTCCTTCTTAGTTAATTCCTCAAAAAGTGTGCGATTGTTATTAAATTTTACTGACAAAATTACCTACTATTATTTTTAGGGGAGAAATTATGAAATTTCAATGTATAAAGTCAATTGATTATATTATATTTGCTCAAAAAAATATAAATAATTCTTATTTTTTAGTAAAATAATATCTTTTGGAGGAATTTGATGAAAGGCGGAATGCAAGGAATGCTTAAGCAGGTTCAGAAAATGCAGGCTGAAATGCAGAAAGTTCAAGGAGAATTGGTGAATATCACGGTTTCAGAAGAAGCCGGCGGCGGAATGATAAAGGCAACTGCCAATGGAAATAAAGAAATTATAAGTGTTGAAATTGACCCGCAGGTCATAAATAAAGATGAAAAGGAAATTTTGGAAGATTTAGTAGTTGCCGCTGTAAACAAAGCACTTCAATCTGCTAATAAACGTGCCGAAGAAGAACTTGCTAAAGTTACAAAAGGTATGATTCCTCCAGGATTAAACATTCCAGGAATGTAAACTTGCAAATAGCTGAACCTCTTCAAACTGCAATAGAAGAACTTAGCAAACTACCAAGCATTGGCAAAAAAACAGCACAAAGATTGGCTTTGTATATTTTAAAAAGTGATGAAAATTCCGTTAATAGTTTAGTAAAATCTATTCTGGAACTAAAAACAAAACTAAGATTTTGTGAAAGATGTTTTAATATTTCCGTTGATACTTTGTGCGAAGTTTGTAAAAGTTATAAACGCGATACTTCTTTAATTTGTGTAGTTGAAGAAGCAAGCGATGTAATTGCAATTGAGAAATCTCACGAGTATAGTGGACTGTATCACGTTCTTGGCGGTGTTCTATCTCCTTTGTCAGGAATAAACCCTGAATCTTTAAAAATAAAAGAACTTCTTAAAAGATTCGAAACCGAAGAAATAAAAGAAATAATTTTAGCTTTAAATCCTGATACAGAAGGGGAAGCAACTGCTTTATATCTGGCTAAATTAATTAAACCCCTGAACATTAATGTAACAAGACTTGCACGCGGACTTCCCATAGGCGGTGATTTGGAATTTGCCGATGAAGCAACTATCGGAAGAGCTGTTTTAGGAAGAATTTCACTTTAGAATTTATTTTCATGGCTGAATGGTTCGAAGACTGGTTTAATACTGAAGAATATCTTGATGTTTATAAGCATCGTAATGAAGATGACGCTAAAGGTTTAGTAGATCTAATCTTATCGAAAGTAAATATTTCTCCAGGCAGTAAAGTTCTTGATATGGCTTGCGGTGCAGGCCGTCATTCTATTCTTTTCGCAGAAGCCGGTTATAATGTTACGGCGGTGGATTTAAGTGAAAAATTAATAAAGGTTGCAAAAAAGACTGCGAATGAAGCTGGTTTGAAAATTAATTTTATTGAATCAGATTTACGGCAATTTGCAATTAGCGAGCAATTTGATTTAATAGTTAATCTTTTCACTAGTTTTGGCTATTTTGAAAAAGACTTCGAAAATTTTAAAATTATTAAAACGGCATATAATCATTTAAAAGAAAACGGATTTTTTGTTTTAGATTTTTTTAATCAAGGACATGTTCAAAAAAATTTGACATCAAAAACTGTTGATATTATTCCGGGTGGATTGATTACACAGGAAAGAATAGTTGAAAAAAGCAGAATTAAAAAATTGATAACAATAAAAAAGTATGATGTTGAACAAAAGTTTTTGGAATCAGTAAGAATGTTTTCTCCGGATGAATTAATTTCTTCGATTGTTGCAATTGGATTTAACGTGGTTGAAGTTCTTGGTGATTTTGATGGAAATCCTTTTAACTTTTCAAGTTCATCAAGAGTGATTATTTTAGCTCGTAAATGAAAATTATTTTAAAAATATTTTTAGTTCCTTTTTTATTTTTTTTAGGCTGTAATTTCTTTGGAACAAGAGATGCTGAAATACCAACAGCTCCGGGTACCATTTACCAGCCGGCAACAACTCCGGAAATCTTAATAAGTAATTTTCAAAATTCTTTAGCTGATAAAAATGTTGTTAATTATCTTATTTGTTTGGCTGATTCCAATTTCACATCTAAAAAATTTCGTTTTTTGCCATCAGCAAGCGCCGTTTCACAATTTCCTTCATTAACAGATGACTGGGATCTAAAGCACGAAGAACAATATTTTAATAATTTGACAAGTAAAGTATTGGATAATGCTACTGTCAGTTTGAATTTAAATAATATAAACAGCAGTCCATTTAGCGACAGTTTAATTTATTCGGCGAGTTATAATTTAACGGTTCCGCTTACAGATCAATCTATTCCCGAAAATTATCAAGGCGATTTAAAATTTACTATGATAAGGGATTCGCGTTCGGTTTGGGTAATATATAATTGGCAGGATACAAAGAATAGTGATTTACCAAGCTGGAGCGATCTAAAAGGAAGATTTTATTAAAACAATTATTAAATATTGTCTTCTTATTTTCATTTTAATTGCAGGATGTAAGAATCCATTTTCACCAAGTTTTAATTCCAATACTGATTCTGCATCATTTGTAATTTCCGATCTTAAAAAACCTGAAGGAGTTTTTCAAAACATTCAATACGCTTATACGGCTAAAGACACTATAATTTACGGTGAACTTATTAGTCAGGATTTTGTTTTCACTTATAGAGATTACGAACAAAATGTAGATGTATCCTGGGGAAGGGATAGCGAAATGCGCGCTACTAATGGGCTATTTAATAATACACAGCGAGTTGATTTAATTTGGAACAGCATTTTACTTTCAACGGTAGATTCACTTACAGCCACATATGTGCGGGGTTATAATTTGACAGTAACTTTTAACCCGACAGATATTCAGCGCTATGATGGAAGAGTTAACCTTTCATTACGGAAAAATCCTGTTACAGAAAAATGGGCAATTGTTAAATGGGTTGACGAATCAAACTTTTAATAATTAAATAAAATTTTTATGATTTATTTTTGGCTGAAAGAATCTTTTAAGCTTATCGGCAGAGCTAAAGGCTCATTTTTTATATCATTAATTTCGATGACCATTTCAGTATTTCTGATTATAACTTCTTTTATATTAATAAGAATTTCGGATATACTGCAAAGCGGTGTTAAAGAAAGTATTACAATAAATATTTTTTTGAATGATTCGATTAGCAAAAAAGAATTAAAAGAATTTGAAGATAAATTAAATGAAGAAGATTTTACGAAACAGGTTAAATATATCAGCAAAGAAATGGCAGCTGAAAATTTCATTAAAGAAACAGGTGAAGATTTCAGAAAAATTTTAGATTACAATCCTCTTCCAGCTTCGTTCTCAGTTTCGTTAAAAGAAAATTTTGTTAATCAAAATTCCATACAAACGGTTGTCAAAAAACTTAATAAATACCCAAATGTTGATGAAGTGGTTTTCCAGGATAAATTTGTTTATACCCTTCTCTCGTATTTGGATAACATAAAAAAATATATTTTCATATTTACCGGGATATTATTTTTTATATCAATTTATATTGTTTACAGCACTGTAAAATTGATTACCAATTCAAAATATGAAGAAATGGAAACGATGAAATTAGTAGGGGCTAAGCTTTCGACAATTAAGGCGCCGGTTATTTTAAATTCAATTTACATTGGATTTTTTGCAGGTATAATTGCATCCGGAATTTTTTTGGCGCTCATTTACTATATCAACAACAACACATTATTTAACTTCTTGGTTGATAAAAATTTAATTATGTACATTGCTGTTCTTCTAATAATAGGCCCGTTAATTTCAGCGTGTATTAGTGTGTTTACACTTAGAAAAATATCTTTAAAGATTTGATGTATCTTTATTATTATTTAATTTTTAGCGTTTAAAATTTATTCAGCATTTATTGTTTGTTTAAATTTATAGTATTTAAAACAAGAGGTTGTTAAAAAGTTAATTTAATCTGTCCAAGCTTGCTTAGCCGCAAGCAGGTAGTTCTGTAAAGACAGTCTTACACAAAATCGGATTCACTAACTTTGGCTTTTTAGATAACCTCATATTTCAGCATAAAACTGGTCAAATATTAATTAAATATGCCGTTCAAAATTCTTCTTTTAATAATTACTCTTTCATTTTTAAATTCGGCATTTGCTCAAATAGTTCCTGATTATGAAGAGAGATCATTTTCAAACATTTCAGATTCATTAAAAAATCAGATGATGGGTTACGCAAGTACGAATGGAAGTGTTGACCCGAATGAATATGTTGTTGGAGCCGGAGATAAATTTTTCGTTTCAATAAGCGGTTATAGTGATTTTAATTATAATATCATTGTAAATCAGGATGATCAAATTTTCATTCCCAAAATCGGTGGTGTGGATCTAAAGAAAAAAACTTTAACCGAAGCAAAAGAATTAATTAAGAATTCCATCTTACAATATTTTAAAGACGTTGAAGTTTTTATTTCACTAATTCAGTTTAGGAATATAAAAGTTTCACTTTTGGGAGATGTTGTAAAATCTTCTTCCTATGTACTTCCGTCTAATTCAAGGTTGATGGATTTAATTGTAAATTCATATGGAATGACTAAAACATCTAATTACAGAAATATCAAAGTTATTAGTCGTGATAAAACAGAAAATTATTACGACTTTCTTTCTTTTTTAAGATTTGGTGATAAAAAAAATAATCCACTTTTAAATGAAGATGATATTGTTTTAGTAGATAAAGTAGATAAAATAGTTTTAATAAACGGTCGTGTAAAATATCCTGGGGCATATGAATTTGTTGAAGGCGAGACTGCTGAAAATCTTATTGAAATAGCAGGAGGAATTTTATCAAAAGCTCGAACTGATTCAATTGAACTGGTGAGATTTGATGATCAAGGGAAAAACCAAATTAGTGAGTATTATTCTTTTGATGAAATAATGAATGGTAACATTCTCTTGAAAAACAGAGATAATATTTTAGTAAGAGAAATTCCGGATTACCTTGAAGACAAATATGTTCGGATAGATGGATTTGTCAAATACCCCGGCTATTATAAAATAAATGAAAATAAAACAACACTAAGCGAAATTATTGAAGAAGCAGGCGGCTTTAGAAAAGAAGCATCATTGACAGATGCGGTTCTGAAAAGAAATGTTGCCGATGCAGAAATTGATCCGGAATATGAAAGATTGAAAAATACCCAGCGTAGTGATATGACAGATGATGAATATGCATATTTAAAAGCAAAATCACGGCAAAAAGTTGGTAAAGTTATTGTCGATTTTGTGAAGCTGTTCAGAGAGCATGATATTTCTGAAGATGTTATTCTTAAAAGAAATGATGAAATTAAAGTGCCTGAAAAAATAAATTATGTGATTATGCTTGGCCAGGTAATAAATCCTGGAAACATCATTTATAATAAAGGATATAATGTTGATGATTATATTCGTCTTGCCGGCGGTTTTGGCTGGCGGGCACTGGAAGGAGATGTAAGAATTATCAGAGCAAATACCGGGGAATGGATTGACGCAGATGATGTTGACGTAATTAAACCTGGTGATACAATTTGGATTCCTGAAGATTTACCAGGCCCAAAATTTTGGGATGTTTTTACAACTTCGTTACAAGTTTTAGGTCAAGTAGCTGCAGTGATTGCGGCTACCGTTGCAGTAATAGTAGCTACAAGGTAAAACATTGAGTTATCATCAAATACTAAATATTATCATTTTTAATCTTCGGCAGATACTAAAAGTTACGATCCTTTCAGCTGTTATTTTATTTCTTCTTTTGTTTTTTGTTTATCCCGTTACATATAAAGCTGAAGCAACGTTGCTTCCACCGGGTGATGAATCAAATTCCAATAATATAAGCGCATTATTAAACGGATCTAATTTCACCAATTTGCTTGGCGGAAATTCTTCAGCTAACTCGCAGCTGTATATGGAAGTATTAAAAAGCCGTTCAGCATCTGAATATGTTGTAAGAAAAGATAATTTGTTCGATTACCTTGATTCAAAAAATATTTATGATGCAGCGGATAAATTAAGCAAAAAATTAAATGTAGAAGTTACCAAAGAAGGTATAATAAAAATAAGCATTGATGTTAAAACCAAAATTCTTCCAATGTTTTTAGATGATAAGGATTCAGTTAGAAAATTTGCCGCTAAAATTACAAATTCATTTGTCGCAGCTTTAGATCAACTGAATAAACAAAAATTATCTTCCAAAGCAAAAAGAGGAAGAGAATATATAGAATCACAAATTAAAATTACCAGAGCGAGTTTGGATTCCGTAGAAAATGCTTTGTCTGATTTTCAGAAAAAGAATAAAACTTTTGCTCTGCCTGAACAGGTGAGCGCTTCAATTGATGCGGCGGCCAAATTAAAATCGGAAATAACTAAAACTGAAATCGAAATTGGAATGCTAAAACAAAATTTACGCGAAGATAATAAAGCAATACTATCTCTTCAAAGTAAATTATCTGAGCTTAAACAGCAGTACAGCAAAATGGAAATGGGAAGTGCAGATTATTTAATAGCATTCAAAGATGTTCCTGCTCTAGGAAAAGAATTAACAGAACTTCTTCGCGAGGTAAAAATTCAAAATGAAGTTTACCAGGTTTTGCAGCAGCAGTATTACCAGGAATTAATTCAGGAGAAAAAAGATATTCCTACAATTGAAGTATTAGATGAGGCAATCCCGCCTTTAAAGGCATCTTCACCGAGAGTAGTTTTTTCAACTGTTTTGGGCGCTATATTTGTATTTTTATTAATGTCATTGATTTTGGTTTATAAAGAAAAAAAGATTTTGAAAGTCGATTGATTTAAATTTAAACCACAAACCCAATTTCTTTGAGAAATTAGGTTTGTAATAATTTAAGAAATTTTGAAATTAGATTTAATTAGAAAGGAATTAACTTGTATAAACCCACAGCAGTAGTAACCGGCGGAGCAGGATTCTTAGGTTCTCATCTCTGCGATAAACTTTTAGCTGAAGGATGTAAAGTTATCTGCATTGATAATTTACTCACCGGAAATGTTGATAACATTGCTCATCTTTTTTCTAATGAGGATTTTAAATTCATTAAACATGATGTTACAAATTACATTTACGTGCCTGGACGAGTAGATTACATACTTCATTTTGCTTCTCCCGCAAGCCCGATTGATTATTTAAAATTTCCAATTCAAACTTTAAAAGTAGGATCACTTGGAACACATAAAGCCTTAGGTTTAGCTAAAGAAAAAAAGGCAAGATTTTTACTGGCATCAACTTCCGAAGTTTATGGTGATCCGGCCATTCATCCGCAGAGCGAAGATTATTGGGGAAATGTAAATCCTATTGGTCCGCGCGGAGTTTATGATGAAGCTAAAAGATTTGCAGAAGCAATAACAATGGCATATAATCGTTTCCATGGAGTAGAAACCAGAATAGTGCGTATATTTAATACATACGGGCCACGCATGAGATTAGATGATGGGAGAGCTCTTCCTGCATTTGTAGGACAAGCATTACGCGGAGAGGATTTAACAGTTTTTGGCGATGGTTCACAAACCAGAAGCTTTTGTTTCGTTTCTGATCTTGTGGCAGGAATATATAAATTGCTAATGTCTAACGAAGTCAATCCAGTCAATATCGGCAACCCTGCAGAAATTACAATAAAACAATTCGCCAAAGAAGTATTAAAGATAACCGGAAGTAAAAGTAAATTAACTTTTAAAGAGCTCCCGGTAGACGATCCAAAAGTACGGCAGCCAAACATCACGAAAGCCAATAAGATACTTGGCTGGAAACCAAAAGTCGACCGCAGTGAAGGGTTAAAAATAACAATTGATTATTTTAAGAAAACCGTAAAATTTTAACTGACTTTTAATGTCAAAAAAATTTACCTCAACAATAGCCGGCGCTTCTTTATTAATTACAAGTGTCGGATTAATTAGCAGAGGTTTTGGTTTTATACGTGAAGCTACTTACGCCGGTAAGTTTGGTCTGCAAAATCAATTTGATATTTATCTAATTGGTGCAGTTGTTCCAATCATAATTAATACTGCAATTCTTTACTTATCCCAAAATTATTTTATCCCTGCTTATCATAAAAAACAGCAGCTTGGCAAAGCAGAAGCCGGAATATTTTTTAAAAATACATTTTGGCAATTTGTATCCGTGTCAATCCTTTTAAGCACGGTTTTATATGCACTATCTTCCACAATAATTTCTCTTTATCTTGGCAATTCGAGTTCCGCCGACACAAATCTTGCCTTATCAGTGTTTCAAATATTTTTATTTACAATTCCATTCAACGCGGGAACGTCAATTTTTGCTTCTTACATGCAAGCCGAATTTAATTTTAAAGCTCCGGCAATTTCAAATTTATTTTTAAATATTTCTATTATTACACTAGTTATTTTGTTTAGCGCTGACTGGGGAATTTTTACAATTCCAATTGGTTATTTAACAGGTTCGTTACTTCAATTTACTTATCTGTTTTTTAATGTAAAAAAGCAAAATGAATTTTCATTGTTGAGTTTTAATTTTAGGATTTTTCGTTTTGAAAACACAAACCGGATGATATTTCTTATTGTGCTTATAGAAGTATTTAATCAACTTTATATTTTGATTGATAGATATTTTTATTCGGACGTAAATCATGGGGGAATAGCGTCATTAAATTATGCCACAGTATTATTCACTCTTCCCATTTCAATATTTTCACTAGCTTTGTCCACGGCCATTTTTCCTCAATTATCTCAATCTTTCAATGCTAATAATCATGAACTTTTGCAGCATCATTTTAATCGCGGACTGAGAATTAATATTTTTATTTTTATGCCGATAACTTTTATTTTTATTTTTTTCGGCGATGGAATAATTAAACTTTTATATGAACGCGGCCAGTTTACAACGAGTGATACTTTGATGACATATGGCATTTTAAAAATATATGCTTTGGGATTTTTATTTTATGCGCCGTATGCGGTAGTAAATAAAATGATTTATGGTGCTGGATTGATCAAACAATTATTAATTATTTCGATTTTTATTTTTCTACTTAAAATAATTTTAAATTTTGGATTGGTTAACTCCTTAAATACTGAAGGTCTTGCATTAGCAACAACCATTTGCTACATAGTATTAACTTTGTTGGGATATTTTATAATTCAGTAAATTAAAATTAAAGGGAACCAAAAAATTGTATTAAATGATTATTCTTATTTTTTCTGCATTTCTAGCTCTTTTCATAAGCAATCAGTCACTTCATTGGTAATATTCGCAGTTGCTAAATTTATTTTAAACCTCATTGTCTTTATATAGTGTTTATTGGCTTAACGTTCATTTTGTAAATCATGATGAATATTTATGGGTGAAAAATCTGTACTATCAAATGGTAAGCAGATAGATTTGAAATATATTATGTAAAATTGAACTATGAATTTTTTAAAAACCGCATATAGCACTAAACAATTAATTATGACTGCATTATTATTCGCATTTTTTCTATCTGCGATTAATTCTGTTTTAATAATTTTCTTGATTGCATTATTGTTTTTTTTAATTTCTTTTTTATTTAAAGAAAAATTCTTAATTCCTTTTATCATTATTGCATTTCTTATCCTCACGAGCGATTTCACTGAGATTTATAGAAATTATATCAATGTTTTTTTAATATTACTTATCATGTATTTGTATGTTAAAAATTATGGAATAACTGCAAAACCGATTAACGAATTACCAACTCAAGCAAAATATATTTTTATTCTCGCAATATTCTCAATGCTTCTTTCTTCTATTTTTTCGGAAAACATTTTATACGCTCTTTTTGTAACGGCAAGACAGGTACTTTTTTTCTTAATCGTTTTTATGTTATATCATTTTGTGATTTCAAAAAAAACCATGTTACATTTTATTAATGCATTAGCCATCTCCAGCATAATTTTAGGACTGGTTATCTTTTATGAAATTTTTACAAAAGGTTTAACAGTTTTTTCCATCCAAAGTCATTCTGTAAATCAGTTCTCAGGTTTGTATAGTAATCCTAATGCTGTTGGGTTGTTATTAACTGTGTCAATCCCACTGTGGATTGGGGTGGTTTTAATTAAGAGAAAAGAGAGTAACAATTCAAAATATTTACACTACACTATTTTATTATTTTTATTATCTGTTCTTCTTTTAACGGATTCAAGAGCTTCCATCGGTGCTGTTTTTATTAGTATCTTTTTTATTCTTTGGAGATTTAATCCAAAATATTTAAAGTACTTTTTTATTTCAATTATTTTTGTTGTATTGATGATTTTAATTATTCCAATTTTCAGTGAATACATAGGTATATATCTTAGAGTTGAAAGAATTTTTGAGAACACTCGTTTTTATATTTGGGATATGACTTATCATATAATTAAAGATAATTTTTTGTTTGGAACTGGGCCTGGATTGTTTGATACTAAAATTTATCCAAATCTTACTGTAATGTTAGGCAGTTTCGAAGAACAATCTATTTGGTGGGCGAGAAGTGGAACGGCTCATAATTTCTTCCTTTTCAAATTTGCTGAAAATGGAATATTAGGTTTAGCAACTGCTGTTTATTTGTTTTATGTCTTTTTTAAAATGGGAAGTACTGTTGAAAAAAAAATAAAAGATACAAATTCCGATTATTATTTAATGTCGATTGCTATTAGCAGTATCGGCGCCGGCCTGCTCGGGCGCGCGTTTTTAGAGTCTACCGGTTTATTAACGAATGGTTGGATAACAAGAGATTTGCCGTTTTGGATTGCATTTATGCTGCTCATGTTTATATATCAAAATGTAACGGCTAAAAGGATGATCAGCGAAGAATGAATAAAAATGTTTCTTTTATATTAAATGAATCGCCATTCTTAAAAAAAATTATAAATTTTTTATGCTTTCCTATATTTAAATTATTCCGAACATTTTCACTCGGTAAAAATAAAAATTCAAATAAAATTGTTGTTATCGCTTTTTGTAAAATTGGCGATACTGTTTTTAGCATACCTGCCATCAAAATGTTAAAAAAATTTTATGATGATATAACAATATTTTGTTATGCTAACTCAAAGGTAATTTATGAATTAATATTTGACGGTGTCCAATACATTATTGTAGATGAATCAAAATTAATTTTAGGTAAACGTATTATAAATGGTGTGTATAGAAAAAAATTAAAGGAAATTGAACCCAATAAAATTTTTGATTTAACTGGCTCTATTCTTTCTGCGAGTTTAATATTTAGCTCAAGTTCAAATAAAATTATTGGCTATAATGATTATTGCTTCAAAGCACTATATTCTGATTTTATTCTGAAAAGGACTACACCGCATTTAACTGATCTATATTTAGATCCTGTTTTGATCGAACACAAATTTGACACTAGATTAGTTGAAAAAGAATACGAAGTTTGTTTTGATGAGAATGGTACGATACTAATTCATCCTTTTGCCGGCTGGGATGCAAAGGAATGGAACTTAAATAAATTTATCAAATTTACAGAGTTATTAAATGTAAATTTTAAAGTTCTTTGGATTTTTCCAGAAGAAAAAGTGAATGAAAATTTTATTAATTTATTAAATAACCATAGCATAAAATTTAAAGTAACATCATCTCTTACAGAATTAATTGAAACGATAAAAAATTCTGCACTAATGATTTCTAATGATTCTGGTCCCATTTATTTAGCAAATGTTTTAAATAAACCGACATTTACTATATATCGGCCAACGAGTCCTGACTATAGTTTGCCCTATGGTACGTTTCACAAATTTATACAAAAAAAAATTATCTGTTCTCCAGAAACTAATCAGCAATACTGTTTTACCAATGCGGGAAGATCTTGTCCTAATTATGAGTGTATGAACACTTTAAGTGTAGAGGAAGTTTATCAAGAATTAAAATCATTTTTGACAGACATTAATTTCGTAAAGAAAACAAGCGCGATATAGAATATAAAAATGAAAATATTGTTTTTATCTGACGCCAATTCTTCGCATACAATTAAATGGGTTAATGGATTAGCAGAACATGGCGTATTGATTCATTTAATGACTCTATCAACATTAATAAGAATTTATATGCCAAAACATCAAACGTTACAGTGGAATCTTTCAATTTGACGAATAAAATATCTAATTTGAGAGAGACAAGCTTTTCAAATTTAATATATCTAAGCGCTGTTAAAAAAATAAAAAAGAGAATAGAGGAATTTAAACCTGATATTCTACATGCACATTACGCAACAAGTTATGGATTACTTGGCGCACTTTGTAATTTTCATCCATTTATAATTTCTGTTTGGGGAGCTGATATTTACAATTTCCCAAAAATAAGTTTCATACATAAAAAAATAATTCAATTCATATTGAACAAGGCTGATAAAATTTTATCTACAAGTAATTCCATGGCAATGCAAATAAATAAATTCTCAACTAAAGAAGTTGAAGTTACACCCTTTGGGATTGACACAGATTTATTTAAGCAAATAGAAATTGAAAGAATTTTTAGTAAAGATGAAATTGTAATAGGGACAATTAAAACTTTGGAAGAAAAATATGGATTAGAATATCTGATTAGAGCTTTTAGAATTGTTAAAGATAATATGCCGAATTTTCAATTAAAATTACTAATCGTTGGCGGGGGAAGCCTTGAGGAGCGACTTAAAAATCTAACTAAAGAATTAGGATTAACAAATGACTCGATTTTCACGGGTTATATTAATTATCAGGATATTGTAAAATATCATAATCAAATTGATATTTACGTGGCATTATCAATTGATGACAGTGAAAGTTTTGGGGTTGCTGTTTTAGAAGCATCAGCGTGCTGTAATCCTGTTGTGGTTTCAAATGTAAGCGGATTTTCTGAGGTGGTTGAAAATAATTTGACCGGGTTAATTGTTCAAAGACAAAATATAAATGAAGCAGCAGACGCAATCATAAAATTAATTAAAGACGAAAAATTAAGACGGAAATTGGGCAATGCTGGTAGAGAACGTGTAAATAGGTTATATAACTGGAAAAATAATATTGAGCAAATGTTAAAAATTTATAAAAACCAAATTCACTCTGGCTAAAAAATAAATTTAGTTTATGATTTTTAACTCATTCATAGGTTGGAATCAGACTAATAAGTTAATATGAAAATAGTAGAATTATATTATAGAGTACAAAAGAAGCAGGTGCCGTATTATGCAAAGTATCCGTTGTGGCTAATAATTTGGAAGCCAATTCGTAAGTATTTTAATGTAGTTTTAATTCCGAATATTCCTTTTTCAAATTTAAGAATTATTTTATACAAACATATTGTTGGCTATGTGATAGGAAAAAATGTTTTCATCGGGATGAAATGCTACCTTGATGATTTGGAACCAAAATGCACAGTGATAGAAGATAATGTTACAATTTCATATGGCTGTTATTTTGCATTGCATGGTAAAGCACAAATACATACACATATTAGGATTAAACAAGGTGCTTATATTGGAATGCGCGCTACAATCATTGCAGGCAAAGATGGTATTCGTATTGGCAAAAATGCAATCGTTGGAGCTTCATCTTTGGTAAATAAAGATATTCCTGATAATGTTACTGCTGTTGGGAACCCCGCAAAAGTTATAAAATCTTTGGAATAGAAAAATAAGAGCATGGATAATTTAAATTCTACGGATAAAACGGTTTCAATTATAATTCCTTGCAGAAACGAAGAGCAATATATAGAAGAATGTCTGTTGTCTTTTATAGAGATGGATTACCCGAATGAATTATTAGAAATAATTGTTGTTGACGGAAATAGTTCTGACAAAACAAGATCTTTAATTGAAAAATTTCAAAAAACTTACCCATTCATTAAGTTGATTCCAAACCCTAAAACATTTACCCCATTTGCTCTAAATATTGGAATCAAGAATGCTTCTGGTAATTTTATTATGATAGCAAGCGCTCACTCTTCATTTTCTAAAAATTATATTAAAAATCTTGTTCAAGCCTTTGAAATATTAAATGCTGATGGAGTTGGTGGTGTAATGCTAACCGAAGCTAAACATAAAACCAAAAAAAACTTATCCATTTGCAAAGTGCTTTCAAATAAATTTGGTGTTGGCAATTCATTGTTTAGATTAGGTACAGATCAGCCAATGCAAGTAGATACAGTTCCATTCGGTATATACAAAAAGGATTTACTAATTAAAATAGGTTTGTACGATGAAAGATTAATTAGAAATCACGATATCGAACTTTCCAAAAGATTGATCAATTCGGATAAAAAAATATTCCTTGTTCCAACAACTAAATGCACTTATTTTGCTCGAGAAAATTATTACGCATTAGCAAAAAATAATTACAGGAATGGAGTTTGGAATATTTTAACCATTTATATTACTAAGCGATTAAGTTCACTAAGCTGGCGTCATTTTATTCCTCTAATTTTTATTTTATCAATTTTAGTCCCACTGATTTTAACAGTCATTTTTCCCATGGCCGGATTAATTTCAGCAGTAAGCTTTGCAGTGTATATGTTTGCAATAATTTTTATAAGCTTAAAACTGAAAGATACTAAGTCATCATATGCCTATATTTTATGGACCTTTTTGGTGATTCACTTCTCGTATGGATTCGGATCATTAATAGGTTTATTTAAGATAAATTATCTGCTTCAAAGTCGTTGAAATATGAATTCATTTCTGTATAAAAAATTAATTTCGCACAAACTGAAGATTCCAATTGAAAATGTCTTTCTTTATTGGAAAGGGAGAATAGCTCTTTATCGCTATTTTAAAAGCCATGGGCATTAAAGATAATGATGAAGTTATTCTACCGGCTTTCACTTGTGTAGTTGTTCCGAATGCAATTATGTATCTTAAGGCAAAACCGGTCTACATAGATATTAATCCGGAAACATATAATATTTCGATTGAAAAAATTGACGAAGCTATAACAGAGAACACTAAAGCAATTATCTGCCAAAATACCTTCGGCCTTTCATCTAATATTGAAGACATTATTCAGATAGCTAAAAAAAATAATTTATTTACAATTGAAGACTGCACACATGGGTTCGGTGGATACTATAATGGTAAACCGAATGGAACTTATTGCGATGCTGCATTTTATTCAACCCAATGGAATAAACCGTTTTCAACCGGCATAGGGGGATTTTTAATAGTAAATAATAACATTCTTTTAGATCCGGTTAATAAACTTGAAAGGGAAAAGATAAATCCTACTTTCTTTGATAAATTCACATTATCTTTTTTAATACCATTTAGAAAGTATTTTGTTAATGAATTAACACAGAATGTTTTAGTTAAAATATTCCGGTTTCTAAGTAAACATAATTTAGTGGTTGGATCTTCACAGGGAGAAGAATTATTAGGTGTAAAAATGCCGAGCAATTTTTTTAAAAGTATTTCAAACATACAGATTAAGGAAGGGATTAAACAGATAGAACGGTTAGATGATCTGAATTTATTAAGAAAAAAAAATGCACAAGAGTATACCAATTTTCTGAAAAAGTATCATAAAGTTTTTGTATTAGAAGACTTTTTTAATAATCACGCCTTTCTGAAATATCCTCTACTTGTAAAAAATCGCGATCTATTTTTTGACCTTGCGCAAAAACAAAATATTAATTTGGGTGATTGGTTCATTTCACCTTTGCATCCAATCAAAGAAAATTTAGAGAGATGGAATTTCAATAAAAACCTTTATCCGGAAGCAGTTAAGATTTCCAGTTTGATAGTAAATCTGCCAACAGATATTCAGAATAATCAGAAGGTTTTAAACTTTCTAAAAAATAATTTACAGCAAATTATTTAAATCAAATTTAACCTAGATCAAATTTTATATGATCAAAGATTTCATTCAATTTCACAAGCCATATCAGGACGAAACTGAAATCAACGAAGTTATTGACACCATCAAGTCAGGCTGGTGGACTACTGGCCCCAAAACTTTAAGATTTGAAAGTGAGTTTAAAAAATTTATTGGTGCAAAACATGCGGTTTCTGTTAGTTCTTGGACGGCAGCGGCTCATTTAGCTTTAGAAGCAATTGGGCTTAAAGCAGGTGACGAAGTGCTTGTTCCATCTATAACTTTTACCGCAACAGCAGAGATTGTATGTTATTTTGGTGCTAAACCGGTTATAGTTGATGTTCAAGAAGACACTTTAAATATTGATCCGCTCGAAATCGAAAAAAAAATAAATTCAAGAACTAAAGCAATAATTCCGGTACATTATGGCGGTCAGCCGTGTGATATGGATGAGATAAATGATATCGCAAAGAAAAATAATTTAATGGTTATTGAAGATGCTGCGCATGCTCTGCCTTCATACTATAAAAATAAAATAATTGGAACTATCGGTGACGTAACCTGTTTTAGTTTCTATGCGACCAAAACACTTGCCACAGGAGAAGGCGGTATGATTTGCACTGAAATTGAAGAGATTGCTGAACGATGTTCTATCATGCGATTACACGGAATTAATAAAGATGCTTGGAATAGATATTCTGAAAAGGGCTCGTGGTATTATGAAGTAGTTGCCCCTGGCTATAAATATAACTTTACCGATATTCAAGCGGCATTAGGATTAGCTCAGCTAGAAAAAATTAATGAAATGTTGAGATTGAGAAAAGAAATTTATAACCTTTATAATGCTGAATTCGAAAAGAATGATCTTATAAAAATTTATAAAATTAAAAACGACAGGGAATCATCACATCATCTTTATCCCATTCACATTAATTTTGAAAAATTAGAAATTAATCGTTCTAAATTTATTGGTGAATTAAAAAATAAAGGTGTTGGATCTAGTGTACATTTTATTCCATTGTATAAGCACCCATATTACCAGAATACTTTTAACTTGAATCAGAACGATTTCCCGATTTCTGAAAAAGTCTATCCAAACCTTATTTCACTTCCGATTTGGCCGGGTATGACAAATGAACAAATAGAAAAAGTCATCTTTTCTGTAGATAATACTTTATCTACCTTTCTAAAATAGTGTCATTTATTAGAATTTATTTATTAAAAGCGGTAATAAATACAAATTTAGCGTAATTTAAAGAGCGAAATAATTTTAATTATGTATTTATTTGTTAAAAAGGTCTTTGATTTTTTTGTTTCATTTTTGGCTTTAATTTTGCTTCTGCCCTTACTTATATTTATAGCTGTTCTTATTATTCTTAATTCAGGATTACCTGTTTTTTATTTACAGAAAAGAGTGGGGAAAAACTGGAAAGAATTTAAGGTGATAAAATTTAGAACGATGATAGAAAATGCAGATAAACTTGATGTTAATCTATCCTCTTCGGATGACAAAAGAATGACTGGCATAGGAAAATTTTTAAGAAAATATAAATTAGATGAACTCCCGCAATTTATTAACGTATTGATTGGCAATATGAGTATTGTTGGTCCAAGGCCTGAAGTTTATAAATATGCAAGTCACTTTAAAAACGATTATTCTACTATACTTTCAATTAAGCCGGGCATTTCAGATTATGCCTCACTTGCATTTAGAAATGAAGAAAAACTTTTAAGTAATAAGCCAAACAAAGAGAGTTTTTATCTAAATGAAATTTTACCTGAGAAAATCAAATTATATAAGAAATATTTGAATGACATTTCCTTTTTTGTAGATATAAAAATTATATTTGCCACACTAAAAACGATTTTTAAATGAAAAAAATTATTGCGAACATTTTATACCCATCCTTTCTTAAACGAAAAATAGCATTTATTATTTTTGACGTTATTGCTTTTTCACTTTCAATTTATTGGTCTTTTCAGATAAGAGCACAGTTTAACGGTTTTGATGGATTAACAGCAAATCTTATCCCTTTTCTATTGATATTTGTTTCAATAAAGCTTTTGGTTTTTTATTCGCTTAAGCTGTATAACATATCCTGGAGGTTAGTTTCTCTGCAGGATGTTGCCAATATTAGCAGAGCTTGTTTGTTAAGTAGCGGCATCTTATTTATAGTTATTTATGGTTCACAATTAGATATTTTTTCAGGATTCCCAAGAAGTATTTTAGCTATCGATCTTGTTTTAACTTTTCTCATTTCTTCCGGTTTTAAAATATCAAAGCGAATGTATGTTGAAGTGATGCGGCAAAGTATCGGTGTGTCGGAATTAAAAAGAACATTAATTATCGGCGCAGGCAGCAGCGGAGAGCAGCTTTTAAGAGATATAAATAGAAGTCCTAAAAGAAATTTCCATCCTGTCGGATTTGTTGATGATGATTCGATTAAACAAAACATGTATTTACAGGGAATCAGAGTTTTAGGTAGAACTAATCAATTGAAAGAAATAATCAGCAAGTACAATATAGAATCCATTTTAATTTCAGTTCTTTCAGCTGATCGTCAATTTCATAGAAAAATTTTAAATATCGCTCGTGAATCGGGAATAACAGATGTTAAAGTTATAAATTCTGTGAATGATACTTCGAATTCATTACAAGTAGGTGTTAAAGACATTCGGGATATTGATTTAAGTGATTTAATAGGCAGACAGGCAGTTTCAATTAATACTAAAGAGATAATAGGATTTTTAAATGGCAGAAGAGTTCTAATTACCGGGGCTGCAGGTTCAATAGGTTCAGAAATTGCTCATCAGGTTTTAAGTTATCATCCGGAACAAATTGGAATTTTAGATATAAATGAAAGTGATCTTGCAAACCTTGAATTACAGTTAGCGCGTTTGTTCCCAAATGCAAATATTCAAATGTTTTTATGTGATATCTCCAATGAGCAAAAAGTTGATAGAATTTTAAATGAATTTAGGCCGGATACAATCTTCCACGCAGCTGCATACAAACATGTTCCGGTTATGGAGAAATTCCCCGAAGAAGCCGTTAGGGTGAATATTTTAGGCACAAAAATTTTATCTGATCTTTCAATTTCATACGGTGTAAAAAACTTTATATTAATTTCAACAGATAAGGCAGTAAATCCCACCAGCATTATGGGTGCATCCAAACGAATAGCCGAACATATTGTAACCGGCGCAGGCAAGCACGGAACTACAAATTTTGTTGCGGTAAGATTTGGTAATGTAATAGGCAGCCGTGGAAGTGCGCTACCTATTTTTATTGAGCAATTGAAAAATGGAGGCCCAATAACAATTACACATCCGGAAATGAGAAGATTTTTTATGACTATTCCGGAAGCAGTCGCATTAGTACTACAAGCTGCAGTTACAGGCAGAAGCGGTGATGTTTTTGTGCTTGATATGGGCGAACCGATTAAAATACTCGATCTTGCAAAAGATCTAATTTTACTCAATAATTTAATTCCGGATAAAGATATTAAAATTGAGTTTACAGGAATTCGTGAGGGAGAGAAACTTTATGAAGAAGTTTTGACCGCGGAAGAAGGTGTAATCGCCACAAATCATAAAAAAATATTCAAAGCCCGTTTAGTTTATATGCACAATAAAACTTCTATAGATTTTATGATCGAAGACTTTAAACGATTAATCGGAAACGCCACAAAAAAAGAATGGGTATTATTATTTAAAAACTATGTACCTACTTTAAATGCAGACGCTGTATTTGAAAATACAGAAGATGATTCAATGGGATTTAATACGGTTAAAACTTCTTTAAAGTAGTTTTGAAGCGATTAATTTAATTTTTTATTTATCCTTTCTAATTTCATTTCGACCTAATGAGACAACTTTCAGTTTGTAAAATTTTGTGGATTATTTTATTCCTCATATGTCTATCCCCAGCTTTACTTATTGCACAAGTTGAAAATGTTCCTGCAGATCATCCGGTTTATTTATTCTTAAAGAAAATGCAAGTACAAGGAATAATTAATGATTTTAATGATATAGTTATTCCACTATCAAGGGGAAAAATTGCAGAATTACTTTCTGAGATTGATAATAATCAGTCAAAATTATCTGAGGTCGATCTTGAATTTTTACAAAGAATGAAAGAAAAGATTTTTATTGACAATTCATCCAAGCATGTTGTAAACTTATTCAATGAATTTCCTTCAGATTTTATTTCCATTTTAACTACAGATAATCAAAAACATTTATATTCGTATTCTGATTCACTCGTTTCATTTTTCATTGAACCATCTTTAGAATATAAATATCTATTCAGCAGCTTTAATAAAAATAATTCTTCTCTTTTAGACTTTGGCGGAATAGCACATGGTTCTTACGATAACTGGTTTGGATTTTATGTAAAAGCAACCAATGGCATAGAAGCCGGGAATCGTGAAACCGCAAGATTAGATCAGAGAGTTATGCAGAGTTTTACTTACAACAATACCGGGCTAAACACTTTTGACAACACGGAAGGGTATCTAAGGTTTCAAAAAGGAATTATAAATTTGCAGCTTGGAAGAGAAAGAATATTGTGGGGAACCGGTTATTTGAATAAGCTTCAGCTTGGAGAAAATCCGCCGTTATTTGATTTTGTGAAATTTAATATTGCTTACAAAACTTTAAGTTATACTTTTTTACATGGCTGGCTGGTTCACCCGAGAATTGATTATCATGTAGACTCATTAGCTCTAGATATAAGGACTAAACCTTCAAAATATGTTGCTGTTAGTCGTTTAAATTATAATCCGATTTCATCTCTAAATTTTGGTATTTCTCAGACAATAATTTATTCAAACCGTCCATTTGAATTAGCATATTTAAATCCATTTTTATTTTGGGAATCAGCACAAAGATCAATGAACGATCTTGATAATTCTTTTCTAACTTTTGATGGAAGATTTTTGCTAACAAATGGATTGGAACTAAATTCTTCTATTACATTCGATGATATTAATTTCAAAAGGTTATTTAAAGGTGAATGGTCCGGCAGCAACAATGGCACAGCATGGCAGCTAGGTAGTTTTCTTTCAAAACCGATTCTGCCAGATAATTTTATTCTTAGAATTGAGTATGTACAAATTAGACCCTATATTTTTTCTCATCCCGGCGGTTACGCTGATCTAACTTATACTTCAAATGGTTATTTGCTGGGAACAAATCTGCAGCCCAATTCAACTTTACTTTCTCTCAAACTTGATTATCAATTCACTTCCAAAATTTCTGCATCGATTAAATTTGATCACCAACTGCACGGAAAAAATGTGTATGACGGAAATGGAAATTTAATTAAGAATGCGGGCGGTGATGTCTTCCAAAATTACAGATATGATGATCCGTTGTATTCATATCTGCTTGATGGAATTAGAGAAATCAATGATGAGCTAATGATTAATTTTGAATATGAATTGACTTATGGAATCAATTTTGATTTTGTTTTTCAGCATCAGAGATATTCATCTGAAAGTGTTATAAAAAATGGAAATAATTTATGGGCTTCACTCAAATTAAATTTTGAATGAATGAATTTGTATTTCGTAAGTATTTGTAATAATTAGGATTGGCAATTTTTCTCCCTTGTTCTAAATCACACAAAAAATTATGTTATACACTGACATTGAAAAAGGTTTTTAATGAAATTAATCTTCTCGCTACTACTTTTAGTTTTTATTCGCTCTTCAATATGGGGACAAACTTATAAGGTAATTGAATCAAAGTCAGATCATATTATAATCGAATTTGATTTTAAAAATCAGTTTCCGTTAGTTGATAAAAATATTGATGGCAAAACCTTCACAATCATTAAAAGTGATGATCAAACCGCTGCAAAAGTTGGCGAACCTGACTTACCTAAATTTGAAGTAAATGTTGGTGTTCCTGGTGAAGCAAATCCGGGTTTGTTGATTTTGAATTCTGAGCAAAAATCATTCTCAAATAAATTTATTATTCCTTTTGCGGACTCACTTATTGATGGAACCAAACCTGAATCTTTTCAACAAAACATTTACCGAACAAATAAATTATTTCCTGAAGTAAATTCCAAAATAGCTAACGATTTTGTTTTTAGATTTTCTAGAATAATTACCTTAAGCGTTTATCCTTTTCAATTCAATCCCATAACACGTGAATTAATTAAAAATGAAAAATTGACAGTTAGAATAAATTATAATACTTCACAAACAGCGTCAGGTTACAATTCTGTAGATGATAAAACTGATTTGGATATCTTAAAATCAACTGTTATTAATTTTAATGAGGCTAAAAACTGGTCAAGTAAATCTTCAAATTACACCGCTAAGCCGGTATCCGGTAATTATTGGTATAATTCACAAAAGGATTATTATAAAATTTATTTGAAGGATAAAGGCGTATACAGGTTATCCTATGATTATTTATTGAATTTAGGTGTACCAGTTCAAAGTGTTCCAACTAATAAACTTCAAATGTTCAATGACGAAAAAGAAATTCCAATTTATGTTAAGGATGCTGATTCGAATGATGTATTTAATAGTGGGGACTATATTGAATTTGTAGGCTTCCCACCTAAACCTTCTCCTTATGCCTGGCTGAATATTTATAACAATTCAAATTTATATTGGTTTTCATTTCAAGCTGACACTACTGGATTGCGATACAAACAAGTTGATGGAACTCCAAAAAATTGGATTTATGATTTTCAGATGACTAAGAATGTATTACACTTTGAAAAAGATTCTTTGTATGAACGTTTAGGGCATGCTGTAAATGATAAACGAGATTATTGGATGTGGGGAAAATCTTCGGGCCAAAATGGATCTCTATTAAATGCCTTCTCTGCAAATTTTTTAACACCTTCAAATCTTTTTCTCGACTCAACAAAAATTACAGTTCGTGTAAACATGCACGGCATGACGACAAATGATAGAGTAAATCCTGATCACAAAGTTAAGGTTTCATTAACATCTCAATCAATTGGAACTTTTACATGGGACGGGCCTACAGCAGCTACATTTGAAACCACTATTGATTTAAATACCACCCATATTTACCCTGATGTCAATTATTTCCAGGTTGCTGCTTATGGAGACATACCAGTTGATCCAATATATCCATTAGCAACAAAGTCAGATGAAATCAGAGTAAATTGGTTCGAGTTGGAGTATTGGAGAGAATTAAGATCTAATGGTAATCATTATACATTTAAAAGCACTCCCGGTTATAATGGTGAGACAAGATATAATGTATTTAAATGGCAAGAAGATAACATGAAGGTATTTATTCCCCAGAATGGTGAGATAATTAAGAATGTAAATATCACACACGATATATATGGGAGTACTTTATTTGGATATGATATTGAAGACACAGTTGAGTTCTTTTGTACTGCAGAAAATTATTTTTTACTTCCGGATTCATTGATTAAAGATAATCATGTTTCAAACCTAAGAAGCACATCACATGGCGCCGATTATATCATCATCACTCATGAAAAATTTCAATCAATAGCTGAACAATTATACAACTTGAGGAGCAAAGATTTTCCTGATACTTCAATTCAAAATCCAAGAATTGATATAGTACAAATTCAGGACATATATGATGAATTTTCAGGCGGCTTATTAGATCCTTTTGCTGTTCAAAAATTTGTAAAATATACGTTTGAAAATTGGCAATCACCTAAACCTGCGTATGTCGTATTAATTGGTGATATGAGTTATGATTATCGACAACTGCTGCCCGATAGCCGACCGAATTTTATTCCATCTATTCCTTATCATGCTTATACATATGGACAATCAGCAAGTGATAATAATATAGTGACAGTTAGTGGAAATGATTTAGTACCCGATTTGGCAATTGGAAGGTTATCTATAGAAACAGTAGCGGAAGGTGAAATATTAATTCAAAAATTAATTGATTATCCCGGAGACAAAACAAAGAAGTGGAAGCAAAATGCACTGCTTATAGCTTCGGGCCAAGATAATGCGGATGAATTAGTACATAACTTTAATGACGAAAGTCTGCTTCTTGAAAATACTTATTTGAATCCAAATGGATTCACTGCAACAAAAGTATTTAGATTTCCAAATAAACCCACACATTATCCATTTCAAGGAGATGGCCCTGAAATTAGGGAGGGTTTTAATGAAGGAGCTGTTTTAGCAAATTATTATGGACATGGAGGAAGTGCACAATGGGATCTTGTTTTTCTTAATGATGATATATATGAATTGAATAATGGAGGAAGGCTGCCGTTTATTAGCAGTGTTACCTGTTATACTGCCCATTTTGATAACCAAGATGCTTTTGGAGAAAAATTTCTTAAAGTACCAGATAAAGGATGTATTGCATTTTGGGGAAGCTCAGGCCTTACTTGGTGGACAACAGGAGTTTATATTAATAAGATATTTAATGATGAAACTTTTAATAAAGAAGAATATGTTTCAGGTAAAGCTATTTTAAAATCAAAAATTCGTTTAGGTGCTGCTCCGCCTTACAACGCAAGTCAGGTTGCGCTGCTTACATTATTTGGTGATCCAATATTGAAATTAGCTTTACCGGATAAGCCTGATTTTACTATTAACCAGAACGATATCTCAATTATACCTGCAAACCCTTTAACTACGGATACAGTAAATGTAAAAATTAAAGTAAATAATTTCGGAAGAATTTTTTCTCCAGATTCAGTTAATTTAGAATTATATGCTTCATCTTCAGATACTTCGTATAAAATAGGACAATTTAGATTTGGAAATTTTGGAGAATTGGACTCTGCAATATTTAAATGGAACCCTAAGAAAGGGGGCCTATATAAATTAACTGCGAAGGTTAATGAAATTGAAGTGATTCCTGAAATGGATTATTCGGATAATGAAGGTTCCGCTTCGTTTGCAGTGTATGATTTGGGAGAACCGAATATTATTAAACCTAATGATGGTTTCTCCACCTCAGAAAATTCGATTGATGTACTTTTGGTAGATAATGGCCATTATTTAGGTTTAAGTCTTACATACTTTATAGAAATTGATTCTACTTCAAATTTTATAAATCCCATTTTAACTTCAGGCAGCATCAATCCTAAAGATGGTTTATTAGAATGGAAATCACCTCATTTATCTAACGGCATTTATTATTGGAGAACAAGAATCTACGATGGAACTGATTCCAGCTTCTGGAGCAAAACCAGGACGTTTGAAATAAGCGGTACTCCTAAAGAAGGTTATTATATAAGTAATAATCAATTAAAGATGTTTCAACAATCCAACCTTATATATTTAGATTCATTAAAAAGTTTAATTTTAAATACCAAATATTTACCGCCGCATCCATCTACAGAAAAATTATTGAGTAAAATTAATGTGACTTTTCCTTCAGATGTTCAAAATTTATCAAGTATAACGACAGATGGTACGTATATTTATTTCGCAAGTATGGCTTATTTTAATAATACAAATCCGAGCCCTATATATAAATTAGGAACTGGGTTAAATGGAACCGTTGCTGGACAAAATTATGGCAGCATTCCAAATGTGAGTGCGCAAATATGGCATACAATGTTTTTTCATAGTGATGGTTTTATCTATGCTGCAACAGGTGACTACAAATCACTTTTGAGAATTAATCCGAATTCTGGCGATACTAGTAGAGTGATCATACCGGATGGTTTGTTAAATGAGAATGCTCAATCTAAAAATGGTGCATTCTATTTATCTTCTGATGGTAAATTTGTTTATAACCTTGCATATCGGGATTCAGTAGGCAATTCAAAATATACAGTTAGAGTATTTGACCCTGCGAGTAATTGGAATAAAGCTAAGAATGATTTGATTCTTTCAGGAAGCAGTTATCCTGGCTTCTCTTCCTTCTTCGTTACTAATGGTTATTTGTACGCATACGAAAATTATGAATCGGGTTACATGAGAATGTTTGACTTATCAAACGGCTCATTTATAGAGGAGTGGCTTTCCTATGATCCCTTTCAGGGGCTATTTGCCTGGTGTTATGATTGGCAAAACGATTTTGTCTATTCATCTGTCTTTAGATCGGGTTATGCTTCTAAAATATTTAAATTTGCAGGTAAATATAAAGATGCAAAAGGAACGGCTTTATCGCCGACTATTGGTCCTGCTGCTGAATGGAAAAGCATGACCTATACTATTAATGCATCCGGTGCTGCAGGTTCTTATGAAGCAAAATTAGAAGGACTGAACAAGAATAATGGGAATTGGGAATCAATAGAATCAGATCTTCAAAATAATTATGATTTGTCAAAGATAGATGCAAAAAAATATAACTATATAAGAGCAAGGTTTAACTTTGTAGATTCATCTTACGGAAGTTCATCACCAATTCAATTAACAAGCATGAATGTCATGTACCAAGCTCCAGCCGAAATAGTACTGTCTAAAAATAATTTTGTGTTTTCTCCCGATACAGTTTTACAAGGCTTACCCATCGAATCTAGTTTGAAAATTAGAAATGTCGGTACACTTAATGTCCCTAGTTTAAAAGTTAAATATTATCTGAATGCTTCAGATACTTCTTCTTCAGATTCGGCATATTTTAATTACACAGTGTCTATTCCAAAAGATAGTTCGGTTATCATTAATAATACTATTTCCACAAATAGGTTTTTATTTAATAACAAAACCAAAGTTGTAGCTGAGACTGAAACACCAGAATTCTTCACTGTAAACAACATTATAAGTAAAGATTTTTATGTTTCAAGAGATTCAATTAATCCTAAAATGGAAGTTACCTTTGACGGCAAAGAAATCTTAAATGGCGATATAGTTTCTTCTAACCCAAAAATTATAATTAGTCTTGAAGACAATAGTCCGCTTCCATTAGATACAAGTTATTTTACCATAATTTATAATAATGAAAGCTTAAGTTTTTCACAACCGGATATTAATTATACCTATACTCCATATCCAAATTCTAAATCTATCATCGATTGGAATCCACATTTAGAAAATGGCAGAAATGTTCTTGAAGTTTTAGCCAGAGATGCATCGGGCAATTATAATGACACTGTGTCCTATCAAATTATTTTTTACACATATACTGAAAATGATATACAAAATATTTTTACCATACCAAATCCTTTTAAGGATGCAACTTATTTCACGTTTGAACTGCGCGGAACTCAGGCACCTGAAGAATTATTAATTAGAATTTACACGGTTGCGGGAAGATTGATTAGAGATATTAAAGTGCAAACTTCACAATTAACTATTGGCTTCAATAAAGTATATTGGGACGGCCGAGATCAGGATGGTGATCAAGTTGCAAATGGCTTATATTTTTACAAAATTGTGTATAAAAATAATGGAATTGTTAAGACAGCAACGGAGAAATTAGCAAAAGTTAAATAGTTTTCTCAAGATGAAATTTCAAACAAAAAGACATCCCCAAATTGTCTAATTATTTGTACATCAATTAGGCACCATTTTTGTTTTTTAGCATCTTTCAATAAATAAAGGTAAACGAAATGTGTGGAATTGTAGGCTACATTGGTACAAAGAATTGTGTTCCAATCTTGATAAATGGGTTAAAAAGATTAGAATATAGAGGATATGATTCAGCAGGGGTTGCATTATTAACAAACAATGGGATGCAAATTGTAAAAAATAAAGGTAAAGTTTCTTTACTGCAGGATAAATTAGATCAATCCAATTTAACTTCTTTAGTTGGAATCGGCCACACTCGCTGGGCAACTCACGGAGCGCCAAATGAGATTAATGCCCATCCACATTTTAATACTGACAAAACTTTGTGTGTTATTCATAATGGAATAATTGAAAATTATCAGACCTTAAGAACTGGCTTAAGAAAATTAGGTTACGAATTTTTAACAGAAACAGACTCGGAAGTATTACCGCATTTGATTGACAGTTTTTTAAAAGAGGGCACACATTATTCAAATCGGTTAGGATGGCATTGAATGAAGTTGAAGGCACTTATGGAATAGCCGTTGTTTATGAAGAAGAACCTGATAAAATTATCGCCGCAAGAAGAGGTTCTCCTTTAGTTGTAGGAATTGGTGAAGATGAAAATTTTGTTGCTTCTGATGTTTCAGCCATTCTAGCACATACAAAACAAGTTGTTTATTTGGAAGATGGGGAGTTAGCCGAAATTCATAAAGATAAATTTGTTGCAAAAACTATTTATGATAAAGAAATAGAAAAAGAAGTTCACGAAATAAGTATGACTTTGGATGAAATAGACAAAAGCGGTTATGCTCATTTTATGTTAAAAGAAATTATGGAACAGCCTGAATCGGTTAATAATTCGCTTCGTGGAAGAATTTTAGTTGATGAAGGCACAAGTAAATTGGGCGGCCTTGAAAATGTTATTGATCAAATTGTGGATTCAAAAAGAATTGTAATCTCAGCTTGCGGAACATCATGGCATTCCGGTTTAGTTGGTGAATATATGTTTGAACAATTTGCACGGATTCCAACAGAAGTTGAATATGCTTCTGAATTTAGATATCGAAATCCAATTATTAATAAAGATGATGCAATATTTTTTATTACTCAAAGTGGTGAAACAGCTGATACTTTAGCTGCAATGAAAGAGGCAAAAAATAAAGGTGCTTTAGCTTTGGGAATTTGTAATGTTGTTGGAAGCTCAATTGCCCGAGAAAGTAACGCCGGAGTTTATACACATGCAGGACCAGAAATAGGGGTCGCTTCTACTAAAGCATTCACCTCTCAGCTTGTAGTTCTTGCATTAATTACACTTGCCATAGCGCGCAAAAAAAGCTTAAGTAGAGTTGATGGACAGTCAATTGCAAAAGAACTTTTAATGCTGCCGGAAAAGATTGCAAAAATTTTAAAGTTGAATGATCAAATAGAACAGATTGCAGATCAATTTGTAAATGCTAAAAATTTCCTTTATCTAGGACGAGGCTACAATTTTCCAGTCGCATTAGAAGGAGCATTAAAGTTAAAAGAAATTTCTTACATTCATGCAGAAGGTTATCCTGCAGCGGAAATGAAGCATGGGCCTATTGCCCTAATTGATGAAAATATGCCGGCTGTATTTATTGCCCCTAAGGATTCAACTTATGAAAAAATTATTAGCAATATTGAAGAAGTTAAAGCTCGTAGAGGAAGAATAATTGCGATTGCAAGTGAAAATGATTCTGAGATTGATAAGTTGGTTGATTTTTCAATTAAAATTCCAGACACAATTAGAATGTTAATGCCGATATTAACTGTTATTCCTTTGCAGCTTCTTGCTTATCACATAGCTGTTAAAAAAGGCTTAAATGTAGATCAGCCAAGAAATTTAGCCAAAAGTGTTACTGTTGAATAGCGAACTCAAAACTTAAAACTGTTTCCAAAAGATTTACAGTTTTATAATAAATATGTACAAAATATATTAAGGGAGAAATGATCTATGCGTAAAAAAAATGTTCTTATTATGGGTGCCGCAGGACGCGATTTTCATAATTTTAATGTTGTATTCAGAGACAATGAAGATTATAATGTTGTTGCTTTTACAGCTACTCAAATTCCAAATATTGACGGAAGAATTTACCCTCCTGAACTTACCGGCAAGCTATATCCCAAAGGGATCAAAATCTATGATGAAAAAGAACTTTTAAAATTAATTAAAGATTTAAAAGTTGAGGAAGTTGTTTTCTCTTATTCCGATGTGCCATTTAATTACGTAATGACAAAAGCATCCATAGTTAATGCCGCCGGTGTTTCATTCAGGTTATTAGGCACGGATGAGACAATGATTAAAAGTACAAAGCCGGTTATATCCATAATAGCTGTAAGAACCGGATGCGGTAAATCTCAAACTTCAAGGAAAGTTGTAAAGATTCTAAAAGACGCAGGTAAAAAAGTTGTTTCAATAAGACATCCAATGCCCTATGGTGATCTAGTGAAACAGAAAGTGCAAAGATTCGGTTCTATTGAAGATTTAAAAAAACATGAATGTACAATTGAAGAAATGGAAGAATACGAACCGCATATTGCGATGGGAAGTGTAATATATGCCGGAGTTGATTATGGCGCTATCTTAGCTGAAGCTGAAAAAGAAGCTGATATTATTATTTGGGACGGTGGAAATAATGATATTCCATTTTACAAATCTGATTTAACTTTTACGGTTGTTGATCCTCATAGGCCTGGCCACGAAATGATTTATTACCCTGGAAATACTTCATTAAGATTAGCTGACGCTGTAATAATTAATAAAATTGTAGAAGCCAAACCGGAAAATATTCGAACCGTTAGAGATAATATTAGAATTGCCAATCCGAATGCGCAAGTTATTGAAGGTGCTTCTCCAATATTTGTTGAAAAGCCGGAATTAATAAGGGGGAAGAGAGTGCTTGTGGTGGAAGATGGGCCAACTTTAACTCACGGAGAAATGGAATACGGCGCCGGGATGGTTGCAGCATGGAATTATGGTGCATCTCAAATTGTTGACCCACGCCCTTTTACGGTTAAATCAATTACGGATACTTATAAAAAATATCCTAAGATTGGAGTATTGCTGCCGGCAATGGGTTATGGGGACGAGCAAATGAAAGATCTTGAAGAAACAATAAATAAAACTGATTGTGATTCAGTTGTAATAGGTACTCCGATAGATTTAGGAAGAATATTGAAAATCAATAAACCTTCAACTAGAGTAAAATACGAACTTCAGGAAATTGGTGAAGTTACATTAGAGAAAATCATTAAAGAAAAAGGAATGATTTAATAAAAATTAGGTCAAAAATATTTGAGTTATTGATAAATATAATTATTTTTGGACTCTAAAATTTTGAAGGGCAGATAGCTCAGTCGGTAGAGCAAAGGACTGAAAATCCTTGTGTCGGGGGTTCAATTCCCTCTCTGCCCACAAAATAATCCCGCTTACCGAGGCGGGATTTTTGTTTTAAGACAGTTAAAAGTCTTGAAAAGAAACGATAATAAAGGTTTTTCTAAATCTCCGAAAAAATAACTTCTCTCAACTAACCTATATTTAACTTTGAGTTAATACCCTTCATTTCATCAAAGAACTTAATTTACAGTCAGAAAATAGTCAGAAGTTAGTCAGAAAAAAAATCCAATCAATGACGGTTTGAAATACTTATCTAATAGCCGCAACTCTTACTTTTCCTTGAAAGCTTTCTCCATCAATGATTGTTCTCTTTTGGATATTTCATATTGGTCTGCCTTATTTTTCCAATCGCTAACCTTGTCCTTAATCTCATTTATAATCTTTTCAGCTTCATCTTTTGTTAATCTAAATTCTTCTGCAACTTCAATTGCCAAATCAATATTAAGTGAGTTATCATTTTCGGAAATATTTAAGTTCAAACCAGTACCGGTTTCATTTGGATTAATATCGTAAGCTGGTGAAAGTAACCAACCTTTTTCGGTTAAAATGAAACCATGATTTCTTAAATGATCATCAGTATTCGAAACGCAAATACTGAATACAATCCGTCGCCATAATTCTTTCAAATCTTCTTTGACATTTGCACCATGATTGATTAGAAACTCAGCCAACTCTAAGTAACTAACTCCTTCTGCACCATCTCTATAGCCAAGCATTGTCATTGCAGAGGCAAAATGTATTCGCTCTTTATTTACTCTATCAAATCTTTTAATTAAAAACGTATGAAATTGGTTAGAAAATTTTTCTACCTTCGCTTCTGCAACATTTATTCCACATTCTTTCGCAAGGTTATAAGTTACCATTTCCCATCCCCCAATATCTTTCGTATCGTTTACACTAGGAAATTTTGCTATCCATAAATTCCCAGTAGAATCAATTACACTTGCTTTTGGTCTAGCTCCACCCAGTGATGATCCCGGAGCGATCAACATATTTAACCATTTAAGATGTTCTGAATCCGTACCCTCATCATTCTCAAACTTCAGACTTGCTGCTTGCAATTCACTAATCGAAGTCCATGGCGGTGCTGCAAGTTTTTCATCTTGATTTAAGAACGGTCCATCCACTTCTGCTTTGAATCTTAATCCGCCAACTCTATTCTTGTCATATACTCCTAATAGGTAATCAGATTCCATTAATGTATTTACTTGTCTATTTTCTTTCCGTGCTATAATGGCTTCCCGCCTTTGCATAATAACTCTTCCCCAACGGTCTGGAGAAGAATCAAGAAAAATTCCAAAGTTATTCTTACTACTATTTAAGTATTGTGGCCCTGAATAAAGTTGGAGGTCTGGATCAATTACTTGAGCAAACTTTGATTCCAACCATTTCTTCGAATATTCAAAAGAAAATATTTCACTACCTCTTACTATATCGGAATAAAGAACTCCTAACAATGTAGGTTCCTTTAACCCTTTCCATGAAGCATAAACATGGATTTCTTTTCTTGTATTTGTCTTCGCCATAATTAATTCCCAGAATTTCGTTTTGGCGCTCTTTCTTTTACTACTAAGTTCGCATCCTGTAACTTACGTCCGAGTTCATCGTCTTTTGCAACATTCAATAGATCATTTGCCAATCCTAGTACAGATAAGACCTTAGCATAGTTACCGATACTAACATTAGGTTTGCCTCTTTCTATTTCGTATAAAGTAGTCCGACTAATTCCTGCCCTTTCAGCAATTTGCTTAGTGCTTAACTTTCTCCTCAATCGAGCAAGTTTGATATTTTCTCCAAATACAAGTAAAATTTTGTTCTTTTTATTTTGTGACATATTTATTTCCTAATACAACGTTCATTATATTGAACAAATATAATATATTTTGTACAATATAGCGAACATTAATAATAATTAACATAGCAAGTAGTATTTAGAATGTAATGAGGAATATGTCAAAAGAGAAAGTTACTTTTAGCAATTAAAATGGAATAAGTGAGACTGAAAATCCTTGTGTCGGGGGTTCAATTCCCTCTCTGCCCACAAAATAATCCCGCTTACCGAAGCGGGATTTTTGTTTTAAATGTTAGTTATCTAAAACAAAGTTTTTATTTTGTTCTTTTATTAAATTTAAAAAAATGATCCAGTAGTTATAGATATATATATGTTTTTAAATTTTTTCCTCGACATTTTAAAAGTGAAAAAAGGCTTTTTGATGAAAATAGTTTTTACCATACTTTTTATAAGTTTTGCTTATACAAATATTATCCCACAAAATTTAACAAAAGCTGTTCTATTCAATCATTCCACCAACAAAACAGTTATAGAATTAAATAAATCTGATTTAAAAGGATATGATAGATTAAAATTAAAAGCATTTTTATTTCATGATAGTAAGATTGATTTTCCGCAAATGCTTATCCTGAATAAGAGATTTAATAATGTAAATCTATTTCCAAAAAATAATACTGATAAGATCAAATTAGAGGATGGATATTATTTGATTAATGAGACTTACCAAACTTGGGGTGATACGAATTGGATAAATGTAACGAATTATATTTATAATTTTGATAATAATAAACGATTGACTGCAACTATTTTTCAAACCTGGGATGGCGTTACTTGGATTAATTCTACGCGGAATCAAGATTTTTATAATGATAACAATAATTTAGCCGAAGAATTAATACAGGAGTGGAGTGGAAGCGATTGGATAGATAAAGATAGATACACATACATTTATGATGAAAACAATAAACAAGCAGAAGCGCTATGGGAATATTGGAATGGATTTGATTGGGTAAGCAATGGAGAATATCTATATACGTATGATGATAACAGTAATCTTTTAGAAGAAAGATTTCAGGTTTGGAGTATCGATCATTGGGAAAATAATTTATTGTCAACTTATACTTATGAAAATAATAATGTAACAAGTTTAACTAATGAAGAGTGGGCCGATTCAATTTGGTTAAATACAACAAGATTTATCTATGAATATGATGCTAATGATAATCAATCGGTAATCATTGATCAAATTTGGGAAGATTCAATTTGGGTTTATAATTCAAAATACACTAAAGTTTATGATGCGAACAAAAATGTAATTGAAATGACTTATCAATTTTGGAATACTGATTGGATAAATAGCCAGTACTATAAATATAATTATGACAATAACGATAACTTAAAAGATCAAGTAACACAAGTTTGGAATGGTGTAAGTTGGGATAACAAGTCAAAGTCATTGTATACGTATAATAACAATTATTTATCTAACCAGCTCGATCAAAGCTGGAATGGTACAAATTGGATGGATATCGCAAAAACATTTAACGCTTATGATGAACACAATAATTTGATTGAAAACTATTATGTAACATGGGATGATACTACCTGGGTTAATAATTATAAGAATATTTATGAATACAGTACTTTAACCTCTATTGATAAGAATTTATCAGATTTAAATGAATTCAAATTATTTAATAACTATCCAAATCCTTTTAATCCTTCCACCACTTTAAGCTGGCAAACTCCTATAGGTGGTTTCCAAATCATTAAAATTTTTGATTTACTAGGAAGTGAAGTTGCAACCTTAGTTAATGAGTATCGGCCTGCAGGTAGCTATAGAATCAAATTCAACCTTGAGGAAAAACTCAAGAATGCGGCTTCGGGAGTTTATTTTTTTCAAATCCGTATTGATGGTTCAGACATAAATCAGAAAAATTCTGGTCGGTTGTTTGTACAGACTAAAAAAATGGTCTATTTAAAGTAGAGAAGATTTTAAGTGACTTGATAAAATTTTCTGATGATATGAAAAAGGATTAAGCCACCCACAACATATACAAGAAATTCTGTAATATCATAATGGTGTAAATCAGAAGTTGAGAATGGAAAGAATTTGTCTGAATACTGACTCAATTCATCCCAATTTGAATATGGAAGCTTCCTTGCATTCACCATAATTTTATCTACATACCCGGAAAGGTATAATAAAACGCAATGAGCTAAAATCCAAAGTGAAATTAAAATTCTATCCATAGTGAGTAAAAGTTATTTTAAGTTTGATTCCATAGCAATTAGGGAATCCCTTAGTCAATAATTAAATATGAAGCTTTTTTTAGCTATTTACATTAAATTTTTGTAGAAATATTGAATGTTAAATTATTTTACAATAATTTACAATCCTATCTATTCATTTCATTATTTATTGTGGGGTGAGAATGAGTAACTGTGACTGTCAAAACTATAATACTTGTGTTTGCTGCAGAACGTTCGATTATTGTTCTCAAAAAGATTTTATTGAAAAAGGGAGAATAAAAGCCGGCCACTTTTTAACGACATTCATTATCACCATTTTTCTTCTTTCGGCTATTATAATCAAACTATTATAGTAATCGTTAAGTAAAACTTTAACTATAAGTTAAATATTAAAATCAAAAACATATAAAGTGTGTATAGGATTATCCATCCGAAAAACACAAATATCATAAAAGCTATAAGCTTATAATCTTGAATCCAATTTTTTAATTTCAATAAAAGCATAAAACCTCCTTAAAAAATCAAAAACCATTCAAGTATAACAAAACAATATATATACCAATTCAAATTGATATAAAGTCGTCAAATTGCAATAATTTTAGAAAAAACTTTGCAGATATGAGAAATCACTCAATATTATTTTCATAAATGCTTAATTCCGCATTTAGGGCTGGTTAAATTAATTTTTGAATTTATTGTTAAATCATGATTACGTTTTTATATTTGCTAATAAACTTCAAGAAGATTTATGCATCCCAAAATAATTTTACAAACAAATTTCCCAAATTTAAAACTTGTTAAAAAAGGCAAAGTAAGAGATATTTATGATGTTGGTGAGCATTATTTAATAGTTTCAACAGATCGTCTATCAGCATTTGATGTTATAATGTCACAGGGCATACCTTATAAAGGAATGGTGCTTACTAAAATATCAGAGTTTTGGTTTAATTTTTCAAAAGATATTATACCAAATCATCTAATAAGTACTGATATAAATGATTTCCCGTCTGAATGTAAACCTTATCAAGATGACTTGAAGGATAGATCGATGCTGGTAAAAAAAGCTGAAGTAATTCCTCTCGAGAGTATAGTCAGAGGCTATATTTCCGGTTCAGGTTGGAATGATTATAAATCAACTGGAAAAATTTCTGGGATCAGTTTGCCATCCGGGTTGGAAGAATCAGAAAAACTTTCTGAACCAATATTTACTCCATCAACCAAAGCAGAAATTGGGACACACGATGAAAATATTTCAGTAGATACTGCAGAAAAAATAGTTGGAAATGATGTAGTCACAAAAATCAAAAATTCAGTATTAAAAATTTATTCAAGCGCATCTGAATTTGCTTTGAAAAAAGGAATTATAATAGCAGATACAAAAATGGAATTTGGTTTTTACAATAACGAAGTTATACTTGTGGATGAATTACTTACTCCTGATTCATCACGTTTTTGGCCGAAAGATAAATACGAAAAGGGAAGATCTCAGGAAAGTTTCGACAAGCAGTTTGTTCGTGATTACTTATTGTCCATAAAATTTAACAAGCAGCCGCCTCCACCGCATCTTCCGGAAGAGGTTATAATGAAGACCAGTGAGAAATATCTGGATGCACTCTTTAAATTAAGCGGGATTAGATTAGCTTAAATGTATCCTATTTTGATTAAAGTTGATAATAAAAAAGATTTATACATAAAATGGAATGACGGCACACATTCAAGAATTGGATTAGAAAAACTTAGAAATAATTGTCCATGTGCAACCTGTGCCGCGCAAAAAGACAGGCAGAGCTTAAGTTATATTCCAATACTTCACGAAAGTCAAAAGAAAATAGAAAATGTTCGGCAAGTCGGAAGTTATGCTATTTCAGTGGCTTGGAAAGATGGCCATAACACAGGAATTTACGAATATACATTTCTCAGAAAGCTTGCATAAAAATAATTTCACTTTATTGACAAATGGTTTTACCCAATCAACTTACTGTTTTACGAATAATTCTCACACCCGTATTCCTCTTTTTTTTTCTGTCTGATGATCCATTATTTAAGCAAATCTCTTTGGGTATTTTCATTATAGCTGCTCTAACTGATTGGTATGATGGATGGCTAGCCCGAAAGTTTAATTATATTACTGCCTGGGGAAAATTTTGGGATCCGCTTGCCGATAAAATATTAACTTCTACTGCCTTTGTTGGATTCGTACTTATTGGTATGATCGATCTTTGGATGGTAGTAATAATTTTACTTCGAGATTTTATTGTAACAAGTTTACGCGCTTATGCTGATTATAAAAATTTTTCATTTCCAACAAGTTATTACGCAAAGTGGAAAACATTTATACAAATGACTTTCCTTTATTATATGTTAGTGGTTTATGTTGGCAGTAAAACGCCGGAGCTAAATAGTTCGTATTATGATATCTTTAATATTCTATTAAACCATACATTTATTTTTTTTACAATGCTTTTCATTACTATAATAACTTTTCATTCCGGGGTAACTTATTTGTACAATAATCGTCATTTGATTGTGAGATTGCTTAAACGTGAGACTTAATTTTTTTGAAAACCTCTTGGGTTCCGGATTTTATACAGGCTACATTCCATTTGCCTCAGGTACATTTGGAAGTTTAGCCGGCTTAATCATTTTTTGGATACCTGGTTTTGAAAAACCATTCATATTGATTCCTGCTATTATTCTTTTTACATTTTATGGAATTTATGTTGGAAGTAAATTCGAAGTTAAATACGGTAAGGACCCAGCCGAATGTACGATAGATGAAGTGGTAGGCATGTGGATTTCACTCATCCTATTGCCAAAGACAATTATTATGTCGTTTGTAGCTTTTCTAATTTGGCGTATCTTTGATATAATTAAACCATACCCGGCTGGTAAATTAGAAGACTTAAAAGGCGGACTTGGAATAATGATGGACGATGTTGCGGCTGGATTTTATAGTTTAATCACGGTTCAGGTTTTAATAATAGTCTATAATAATTTTTTATAATTTTTACGAAAGACGAAAATGAAAGCTCATTTAATAACTATTGGTGATGAAATTTTGATCGGCCAAACACTAAATACTAATGCAGCCTTCATAGGAGAATCTATTAATTAAAATTCAGATTGATGTTAAGAGTACATCGGTTGTGGGTGATGAAGAGAGCGAAGTTTTAGCTGAATTTAAAAGATGCTGGAATGACAATGATGTTGTTTTGGTGACCGGCGGTTTAGGGCCGACTCATGATGATATTACCAGGCAGTGCGTAGTGAAATTCTTTGAAACGGAATTAATTCAAAACAAAGATATACTTGAAGATATTAAAAAGATGTTCGAGAAAAGAGGCAGGGAATTAACAAAAGTAAATGAGGGCCAAGCTCTTGTTCCCAAAATTGCAATCCCAATTCGCAATAAGCTTGGAACCGCTCCCGGAATTTGGATTGAAAAGGATGATAAAATATTTGTAGTGATGCCAGGTGTTCCTTATGAAATGAAAGAGATGATGAATGAATTCGTTATTCCAAAATTAAGTGAAAAGACGAAAAATATTTCACCAATTAAATTGAGAAAAGTTTTACAAACAACCGGAATTCCAGAATCTACGTTGTTCGAAAAATTTGGTGATTTAAATGAGTTATTAGACGGTGCAAAGTTGGCTTTTCTTCCCAGCCTTTTCGGAGTTAAGCTTCGCTTTACAGTTGAAGGTAAAAATGAAGAAGAAGCTGCAAATAAAATAAGTGAGATTGAGCAAAAAATCCGCAGCAAAGTAGGTCGTTTTATTTACGCAACAGGTGAAGAAGATTTGGAACAAACAGTCGGCAGATTATTAAAAGAAAGAGGTTTTAAAGTAGCTCTTGCTGAATCATGTACGGGCGGATATGTATCACATCTGCTTACAAATATTTCAGGAAGCAGCGATTATTTCGAAAGAGGAATTGTTTCATATAGCAATGCCGCTAAAGTTGAAATCCTTAGAGTAAATGAAGATGTAATTGCCGACAAAGGTGCAGTGAGCATAGAAGTTGCGAGGCAGATGGCAGAGGGAGTGAAAGCAATAAGCGGAGCTGATCTTGGATTATCTTTAACCGGAATTATGGGGCCAACTGGCGCTACACCCGGAAAACCTATCGGCTTGGTTTATATAGGTATATGCGATGAAAAAGTTTGTACCGCTAAAAAATTTATGTTCGGTGACGACAGAATTATGAATAAGCAGCGAACCGCCCAGGCTGCTTTGGATACTCTACGGCGTTATTTATTGGGAATTCCGTACGATGATTAGGCTGTTTGTTGCATTAAAAATTCCGGAATATATAATTAATGAAATAATTCAAATTAGAAATGAGATTTCAAGTGAGCCTAAAAATCTGAAATGGGAGAAACCTGAAAAACTTCATTTAACAATAAAATTTATTGGCGACGTTAAAGAAAATTTAGTTGAGCGGATTAGTGATTCGCTTTTATTTATTGAAAATTTTAATTCAATAAAACTTAGTTTTACTAATTTTGGTTTTTTCTATAGAGGTGAACAACCAAAAATTTTATGGCTTGGGTTGCAAAATAATGATCGAATAATCACTTTAGTTGAAAATATTGAAAATAAATTGGAGCCGTTTGGAATATTAAAAGAGAGAAGAAGGTTTAAACCTCATCTAACATTATTAAGAATCAAAAATAAACTTGATAAAAATTTCATTAATAGTTTTGAAAACTTTAAATTGCCTTCCTTGAATTTTGTTTCAAATGAGGTTTCTCTCATAAAGAGTGAATTGTCTTCTGATACTTCTAGATATATTGAAATTAAAAAATATAAATTAAATGATTTGGAGGAAAAATGAGTTCTGACAAAGAACAGAAAATGAAAATAATTGACGATGCCATAGCCTCGATAGAAAAGACTTACGGCAAAGGTTCTATTATGAAATTGGGCGATGGTGTAATCAATCAAGTGGAATCAATTCCCACCGGAGCTTTATCACTTGATTATGCTTTAGGTATTGGCGGTGTTCCGCGCGGTAGAGTTACAGAAATCTACGGGCCTGAATCAAGTGGTAAAACTACTTTATGTTTACACATTATTGCCGAAGCACAAAAAACCGGCGGCCTCGCAGCATTTATAGATGCTGAGCATGCACTTGATGTGAACTATGCAAAACGGCTTGGTGTCGATACCAAAAATCTTCTTCTCTCTCAGCCTGATTTTGGAGAACAAGCATTGGAAATTACAGATACTTTAGTTAGAAGCAATGCTTTAGATGTAATTGTTATCGATTCAGTTGCTGCGCTTGTTCCTCGTTCGGAAATCGAAGGAGAAATGGGAGATGCAACAATGGCTGTTCAAGCTAGATTAATGTCGCAAGCATTAAGGAAATTAACAGGCGCAATTTCAAAATCGAAAACTTCTGTAATTTTTATAAATCAGTTGAGAAGTAAAATCGGCGTTTTCTTCGGCAACCCTGAAACAACCACTGGCGGTAATGCATTAAAATTTTATGCTTCTCTTCGGTTAGATATTCGAAGAATTGCTGCAATAAAAGATGGTACTGATATAATAGGCAACAGAACAAAAGTTAAAATTGTAAAAAGTAAAGTTGCACCGCCATTTAAAGAAGTTGAATTTGACATACTTTATAATGAAGGTATCAGTAAGACAGGTGATTTGTTAGATTTGGCGGTAAATTTTGGAATAATAAAGAAAAGCGGCGCCTGGTTTACATTTGATGAAGATCGTTTTCAAGGCAGAGAACAATTTAGACAAAAGATGGTTGAAGACTCAGTTCTTTTCGACAAGGTTTCCAAAGAAGTTAAAACGAAGCTAGGTATTTTACCTGCAGAAAAAGAAAATGGAAAAGAAGAAACAGCAGAAAAAGAAAAGACATCCGCAAAAGATAAAAAATCAAAATAATCTTTAATTTTTGATTGAATAATTAATGAATGAAAATATTAAGGCTTATAAGGAAAGATGAAAATAATGTAATTGTAAATTTAGATAATGGTGAAAATCTTTATCTTTCAAAAGAAGTTGTTTTATCAAATGGTCTAAGGAAAAATCAAGATATTTCCGAAGACCATTTTTTATTTCTAATTACAGAAAACAAAAAATTTCATATTAAACAAAGAGCATTTAGACTGCTCGGCAGAAGGCTTCATTCGATCAATGAATTGCGGTTTAAACTCCTTCAAAAAGATTATGAAAAAGAATTAGTCGAAAATATTTTGAATGAGTTGATTGAAAAAAAATATTTAGATGATTATAAATTTTCAATAATTTATTCAGACGAAAAAATTAGAACGAGACATTGGGGAAAAAATAAAATTAAAGCAGAATTGTTCAAAAAAAAGATTAGCTCAGAAATTATTGAAGAAGTTTTAAAAGAAAAATTTCCCAACGGAAATTTAGTTGAGGATGCAATCATACTAATTGAAAAAAAATTAAAATCATATTCCAATCGCGGATTTGAAAATGAAAAGATTAAATCCAAACTATTTTCTTTTTTATATTCCAGAGGTTATGATTTTGAGACAAGTAAAGAAGCGATAAATAAATTAATAATTGATAACTTCAACTAAGTGATTTATTTATTTTCGTCTGCAATGAAGTAATTAGATTTACTAACTGGGGAATTTGAACTGTCTTTGTGGCTTCATCAATTGAAAACCATTTACGTTTTCTCAATTCTTTTTCGGGATAATCATCTAATACTTTAACAACCTCCATTGAAAAAACTTTTACGTTGCTTACCCCGGCAGATTTTTGCAATTTGAAACTACCAAGCTCAATTGTTTCATTTGCTCCAATTATACCGGCCTCTTCATAAGCTTCTTTTTTGGCGGATTCAAACGGGGTTAAATTAAATTCCACAAAACCTTTGGGCACAATCCATCTTTTCTTTTTCATCGATGTAATTAATAATACTTCTAAATCGTTTTCTTTCTTTCGATATGGTATTACAGCCGACTGATTAAAATTAAATTCTAAATTCAAAAAACACCTATTAAATTGTCATTATTACAATGACATAAATACAAAAATTTTCCTTAAAATTATGTTTTATACATAACATTTAAACATTTATTTTTTAAGAATAGCAATCTGCCCAGCATGATATATAATATGTTGAATTGTTCCGTGCAAATTTAAATAATACGTTTGCTCACTTTCTTTAATATTATCGTCAAGCTTTTCAGATGGAAAATCAAGCACTAAATTTTTTATTTTGCTTGAAGTTGATTTTAATTTTTCAATTGTATTTTGCCATGCTTGTTCGGAAAAATCCTTTATTTCTATCCAATCATCTTGGGGTGTTATATTTACAACTTCACCATGAACTCTTCTTATAACAAAATTCATGTCGAGAATAATATGGTTTACAATTTCCCAGATGCTATGTGCATCTTCAATTTTTTTTGATGAAGCTTTCTCTGCGTTCACACCTTCCAATAATTCCATGAGCGCAGGGCCGTGCCAGGCATTCCCTTCAATCGATCTTGTTAGTTGGTCTGCTATTCTTTCTGTCTCTTTCATAAATTTATTTCCTTATAATAAAGTAATTTTAAATTCATTTTGAGGAAAGCACTATGAAAAATTATATGTTTAAAATCTATTATGATTATCTTTTAAAAGTTAATTAAAATTTGATATGAATATCCAAGAAAATTTTTCCTTAAAAAAATATAACTCCTTCGGAATAGATATAAAAGCAAAATATTTTGTTGAAGTCTATTCTACTGAAGAATTAAAGTCTATTCTTTCAGATGCCAATTATAAAGAAGAAAAAAAATTAATATTGGGCGGAGGAAGCAATATTCTTTTTACAAAAGATTATGACGGAATTGTTATAAAACTAAATTCGAATGAGATTTCAATAATTGAAGAATCAGAAAATGAGGTTGTAGTACAAGCATCCGCAGGAGTAATTTGGCATGAATTAGTTTTATTTTGTGTTGAAAGAAATTTTGGAGGAATTGAAAATCTTTCTTTAATCCCTGGCACTGTTGGCGCAGCCCCAATACAAAATATAGGTGCTTACGGCCAGGAGATAAAAGATACTTTTCAGTCACTAAAAGGAATTTTTACGGATAACTTAAAAGAAAAAATATTTCAAAAAGATGAATGCAATTTTGGATATAGAAGCAGCATTTTTAAAAATAAATTAAAGAACAAATTTATAATCACAGACATAAATTTAACTTTAAGTAAGCATCCAGCATTAAATATTTCTTACGGTAGTATAGAAACAGAATTAAATAAATTAGGAAAACATAATTTATCGGTTAGAGATGTAAGCCGTGTAGTTTGCGATATAAGAATGAGCAAATTACCCGACCCGGCTGAAATAGGAAATGCCGGAAGTTTTTTTAAAAATCCGGAAATAAGCAAAAATAAATTTGAAGTTTTGAAAAACAAATATCCACATATCATTGGTTACAAAATTGCAGAAAATAAAGTTAAAGTTCCCGCCGGCTGGCTTATTGAACAAGCCGGATTAAAAGGTAAGAGGGTGGGAAATACAGGTACACATCTAAATCAAGCTCTAGTGATTGTTAATTACGGCAATGCTACAGGCGAAGAAATATTAAAATTTAAAGATCACATTAAAAATGTGATTGCAAATAAATTTGGAATCAATTTAGAAGAAGAAGTAAATGTAATTTAATTTATTCTCACCAGTATAAATAAAATTTCCCTCCAATACTTTCAAATATTGTTTTGCGTCTCATACTAAAAGAATTTTTGATGCTATATTATTTAAAAAAATACAAATTATTTTTTCAATGAATAGTACTAGCGTTTTAAATAAAATTAATGATCCAAATGTTGATCCATGGCTGGAAGTTGTGGCTAGAATTGGATTTGCTGCCAAAGGCCTGATATACATCATAATAGGATATTTAGCATTTAAAATTGTAATTGGAATCGGTGGTCAAACCGCCGGAATGAAAGATGTTTTAAAAACTATAGCTAAGCAATCACAACCATTCGGTAATATAATATTGTCAATAATTGCATTAGGTTTAATAGCACATGCTTACTGGCGTTTAATGCAGTCTGTATTTAATGCAGATAATAAAGATATTAATTTTAAGAATACAATAGATAGAATCGGATATTTTACAAGTGTTATAATATACGGTGGATTGTCTTTTTTCGCTTTCAAAATAATTTTTGGTTCAAATAGCAGCGGTGGATCACCCGAAGGGCTAACTGGTTCAGTTCTTTCTCAATCATTCGGAATATATTTAATTATTCTAGTGGGATTATCAATAGGTGGATCGGGCTTGTATCAAATTTATTTTGGTATTTCCTCCAAGTTCGAGTTTAAATTTAATTTGAAGGAAATGAATAATCTTGAAGAAAAATTAACTAGATATATTTGTATTATTGGTTTAACTGCCAGGGGAATTGTATTCGTTTTGTTAGGGATTTTTTTAATCCAGGCTGGTTTAGAATATAATCCACACAAAGCAGCTGGAATAAATAAAACTTTACAAAAAGCTCTTTACCAGCCTTACGGGCATTGGCTTTTGGGGGCAGCTGCAATTGGATTAGCGGCTTATGGAGGTTATTGCATCATCTTGGCTAAATATAGAAAAATTCCCATCTATAAAAACAATAAATAATTTAGTGGTTCAATTCTTCAATTATTTTATATATTTTGGTTCTGCAAACATTTATATACAAATTTAAAATTACTGAGGTATTATAATGAAATTAAATTTGCTACTCTTTTTCTTATTAACATTCACTATCGTAATTGAAGCACAAGGGCAGACAGCTTTTGATACTGTCGAAACTACCAACGTCGGGGCTGGAATGATATATAGACGAATCATTGCTCCTGCTGTTCCATGGAGTATAAATACTTTGGAAATAAATTTAAATGATTCAAGTAATTTTTTTGAGACGGTAAAAGCGCAAGATAAAATTATAGGTTTCGAAACTGTTCGTTCCATGGCAGAAAGAAACAGTTATAATGGGCATACTGTTGTCGGCGCTGTAAATGGTGATTTTTATAATACTGGAACTGGTGCCTCCACAAATATGCAGATAAGTAATGGAGAAATTACACAGGGAACAAACAATCGTCCCGTAATAGGTTTTGATATAAATAATTCACCATTTATTGATAATGTTATTTACAGCGGCAGTGTAATTGATAATGATAGTGCTTTTATTATAAGTAATGTAAATGCATCACGCGGCACAGATGAATTAATATTTTATAATCATTTCTACGGGAATTCAACCGGAACCAATTCTTTTGGTACTGAAATTTTAATTAGACCTTTAGAAAATTGGCTTGTCAATGATACAATATTATGCGTAGTTGTAAATAAAGAGAATGGAGTAGGGGATATGGCTATAACAGATACAACCGCTGTGCTGTCAGGGAATGGAATTTCTAATACATATTTAGATAGTATTGTAAACATTGGTGATACACTAAAAATTGTTAATAAAATATCTGTATCGCTTTCAAAGATTAAGGAATTAATTGGAGGTAATCCTAAACTGGTTGTTGACGGACAAAATAAAGGAGATAATGTCAGCAGGGAACCTCGCACTGCAATTGGTTTTTCCAAAGATACCACAAAATTATTTGTATTCGCGGTAGATGGCAGAAGAGTTGGATTCAGCGACGGAATGACTTTATCTGAACTTGCTGATTATATGATAAACAGCGGAGTTTATACAGGCCTAAATTTGGATGGCGGGGCTTCAACAACTATGGTTGTAAGAGATTCTGTAATGAATATGCCTTCGGGAGGAAATGAAAGAGCAGTGTCGAACAGTTTATTGTTTTTATCTAAAGCCGGAACAGATACTTTGAATTTAGTTCAGATAAGTCCCGATTATTTTAAACTTTATTTTGGAGAAACTGTTCAATTTAAGCTGCAAGGTTTTGATAAATATTATAACCCGATTCCGATAAATAAAGCAAATATTAATTATTCGCTAAGTCATAATTTTGGTTCAATATCTGCCGCTGGTTTTTTCACTGCGGGAAATATTATTGATACAGGTTATGTTATTGCTGATTACGATGGTATGAAAGATTCTGCAATGATTCTTACAAAAGGAATTTCTGTTATAAATATTTCACCTAGAGATATTGTTACCGATACAATTCGTTACCAGGAATTTAAAATGAAAACTTTTGATTCCGAAGGAATCGAAAGAAATTTAGCATTAAATAAATTTAACTGGTCTTTAAGCGATTCAACAATCGGATCGATTGATTCAATGGGAATATTTAAAGGAATTGCTGAAGGTGAAACAAAGGTAATTGTTGCTTATAACGAATTAAAAGATACTGCAAGTGTAAATGTAGTAATTAAACATGGCAATCAATTGATCGATTCATTAGAAAATCTGAGTAACTGGGTCTTTACAAATGAAAATTTAGATTCTAACGGTACTGATATTTCTATATCAAACTCAGAATTTACACAAGGTAATGGCTCATTTAAAATAGACTATCAATTTACATATGACAGCAACAAATTAAATTATATTTATCTGGATACAAATTATCCGCTGGCCGGTGTGCCCGATTCGATTATATTAGATGCTAAATCAGATGGTCAAAAACATCTTATTTCATATATAGTTGAAAATGGAAATCAGCAGCAATTCAATATACCTGTAAAAAAATATTTTGAAATCACAGATCATTTTGATAGTATGGGAGGTGCATTGCAAAACGCTGCTCCAATTGTCTCAAATTCTATTTTCAGTTTTCCGGTAACTCTTAAACAAATTGTCATTAAACTTGCAAGTTCCAAACAGGCTGGACAAGTTTATAGCGGGACATTATTTTTAGATAATTTAAGAGTTTCATATCCAGATAGTATTATGACTTCGGTTGTTGATGAAAATCAATTCCCATCTAGTTTTTCATTAGCGCAGAATTATCCTAATCCTTTCAATCCAACTACAAGAATTATTTTTAATATTGAAAAAGATGAAACTGTTTCATTAAAAGTATTTGATATTCTTGGAAGAGAAGTTGCAACATTAATTAATGGAAAAATTAATTCCGGTAAGCATGAATTAATTTGGAATGCATCCAATCTGCCAAGCGGAGTTTATATTTATAGACTTCAGTCGGATGGGAAAAATTTAGCTAAGAAAATGATATTATTAAAATAAATTAAATCGTGATTATGTTTAGAGCAGCCTTAATATGGCTGCTCTTTATATCTAAACTTGAAAGCAATTTAAGTTGAATTAATGCTTTCATCTCGCTAAGTTTTATCAAACAAGAACTTTCATTATACTTCAAAGAAATAAATCAAAAGTTTATTTACTTATAAGAAGGGCCTATTATGAATAATCCAAAAGATGAAGACAACACTCTATCAGCATATGAAAAAGCTGCTCAGGAAGGTATTGATCCAAGATGCATTCCTCAAAAACTAACATCTCCGCCGCCTGAACATGATGAAATTGTTTATCCGAATTATCCAGAATCGGATCATGAATCGTGGAAATTTCTTTATGAACGGCAGATGAAATATCTTCCGGGCAAAGCATGCGACGAATATATGGACGGAGTTGATAAATTAAATTTTACTCCTGAAAAAATTCCCGCTCTAAAAGATTTAAGTAATGTTTTCATGAAAACGACAGGATGGAAAATTGCCCGTGTTCCTGGATTAATAGATGTACAAAATTTTTTCGAGTTATTAAGAAGAAAAGTATTCCCTTCAACAGATTATATTCGTGGAAAGGAAGAATTAGATTATACTCCTGCACCGGATTTATTTCATGATATGTTTGGGCACATGCCTTTATTAACAAATCCAAGTTTTGCTTCTTTTTACCAGATGTTTGGCGAAGCGGCCTTAAATGCAAAAGGTATTCAAAGCAAATGGCTTGAAACATTTCATTGGTTTACTGTTGAATTTGGATTGATAAAACAGAATTCTAAAATGAGAATTTATGGCGCTGGTATTATTTCTTCTCTCGGTGAAGTACAGCATGCTCTTTCTAAAGAAGTTGAAGTAAAAAATTTCGATGTTGAAAAAATTATAAATCAAGAGTATGATGTGTGGCATTTACAGCCGATTCTATTTGCTATTGAATCATTAGCACAACTTGAAAATGATTTTAAAGAATGGACCAGATTAAATAAACTGCTTTAATTCTAATTTGTAATTTCAATACTTATGAAATCATTAATTGGAATTTAGCTGAAGTAAAAAGTGAAGATAAAAATATTTCAATTCCTAAATTAAAGGAAAAAATAAAATCTTATCCCGGTTTTCATCCACGATAAAAAAGTTGATGCAGTAATATATTTATAACACTATTTGATATAAACAGTTTTAATATTCACAAACTCTTTTATACCAAATGGTGAAAGTTCTCTTCCATAACCAGATTCTTTTATTCCACCAAAAGGTAACCTAGGATCAGATTTTACAGAAGCATTTACAAAACAGCAGCCGGCCTGCAGATCTTTTGCCGCAATTCTTTCGCCCCTTTTTAAATCTTTTGTAAATACAGCGGCACCCAATCCGAAAATGGAATCATTTGCTATCTCAATTGCTTCTTTTTCGTCTTTGACTTTAATCAAAGCGGCTACCGGTCCGAATAATTCTTCATCAAAAGCAGGCATTCCTTTTTTTACATTCTTCAAAATAGTAGGAGGATAATAAGCACCTTCGCCGACCGGAAGCTTTCCACCAAGAAGTAATTCAGCTCCTTTTTCCAAACTTTTTTCAACTTGATTATGCAGTTCATCGCGAAGGTCTTTACTAGCCTGAGGGCCTATTTCATTTTCTTCATTCATCGGATCTCCCATTTTTTTCTTTTTCATAAATGAAAGAAAAAGTTCTTCAAATTTATCGTATACACTTTCGACTATAATAAATCTTTTTGCGGCTATACAGCTTTGTCCCCCGTTTATTAATCTCGCATTGACACAAGTTGAAGCTGCTTCGTTAAGATCTGCATCTTCGAGAATAATGTAAGGATCACTTCCCCCTAATTCCAGAACAGTTTTTTTCAAAACAGAACCTGCAGTTTTAGCAACAGCTTTTCCTGCCGGAACGCTCCCTGTTATCGTAACTGCTTTAACGGTCTCATGCTTAATTACACTTTCCATTTTTTTTGAAGGATAAATGATTGTTTTAAAGAGATCTTCAGGAAACCCTGCTTCTTTTAAATATTGATTCGATTGCAAGTGCGCATCCGGAAACATTCGATGCATGTTTTAATATTCCCGCGTTACCCGCCATTAAATTTGGAGCTGCAAATCTGAACACCTGCCAAAAAGGAAAGTTCCAGGGCATAACTGCAAGTACTACACCAATCGGCTGATAAGAGACAAAACTTTTTGATGCATCAGTTTTGATTTCTTCATCTTCTAAAAATTTTTCAGAATTTTCCGCATAATATTCGCAGACCCAAGCACACTTTTTAACTTCCCCAATAGATTCTAAAATTGGCTTCCCCATTTCCAGCGTCATCAATTCACCAAAGTCTTTAGATTTACGTTTTAAAATTTCCGCTGCATTGAGCATCAATTTTGATCTATCTGCAAAATTTACACTTTGCCATTTTTTAAATGCCGAATCTGCATTTTTTAAAATCTTTTCAACTTCACTCTCATTCATATCCAGATAGGTTTTAATTTCTTTTCCTGTAGCGGGATTAATAGATTTTGCCATTCTCAATTCCTTTTTTATAAGTTTTATCTAATACAAAATATAATATTTTAAAAATGAAAAACTAATTTCTGTTTGCTACTCAAGATAAATTATGATGAAAATCATTCAATCATGATTGTACTACTTTTTATTGGGCTTATAATACGAGTGTAATAGATGATAAGTTTTCTTTGCTTAGTTAAGTTATTTTGTTATATTCTTTAATAAACAAATCTAAAAACCCAATGAAAATTAAAGATAATTTATTTGAAAGACGTAAAAATATTGTTCCTAATGGTATAGGTATTTTTAATAATGCTACTGCGGTTTCTGCAAAAGGCTCGATCATTAAGGATGCAAATGGAAATGAGCTGATTGATTTTGCGGGAGGGATAGGAGTTTTAAATACAGGTCATTGCCCTGAACCTGTTGTTGAAGCAATAATTAAACAATCAAAAAAGTTTATTCACTCTTGTTTTCATGTCGCAACTTATGAACCATATATTGAGCTCTGTGAAAAATTAGCGTCACTTTTTCCGCACGGGAAAAATACTAAAGTAATGCTTACAAATACCGGAGCAGAATCTGTTGAGAACGCTATTAAAATTGCACGACAGGCAACCAAAAAAGATGCAGTAATCTGTTTCACCGATGCCTTCCACGGCAGATCAATGATGGCAATGACATTAACATCGAAAATTGCTTACAAATATGACTGCGGCCCATTTGCTCCTGAAGTTTACCGGCTTCCATTCCCAAATTATTTTCAGAGCGGCAAAGGATTATCTTTTGAAGATTTTGTGGAAAAAGAAATTGACAGGCTGAAGGAATCATTTCTAAAATTAGTTGACCCGAATAATGTAGCAGCAATAATTATTGAAGTTGTCCAGGGTGAAGGCGGCTTTAATCCGGTACCTGAAAAATATTTAAAAACTTTAAGAAAAATTTGTGATGATTATAAAATAGTATTAATTGTTGACGAAGTTCAGTCAGGATTTTGCAGAACCGGCAAGTGGGCAGCGTACCAGCATTATGGAATCACTCCAGATATTTCAACCTGGGCAAAATCATTGGGCGCAGGAATGCCGATAGGAGCAGTTATTGGTAAAGCTGAAATTATGGATGCTGCAAAACCTGGAACGATTGGTGGAACGTATTTAGGAAACCCCGTCTGTTGTGCGGCAGCAATTGCTAATATTAAATATATGGAAGACATTAATCTTAATAAAAAAGCTGAAGAGATTGGTATAAAAATTCGTTCACATTTTGAATCACTTAAAAGTAAATGCAGTTCCGTTGGGGATGTTCGGGGCTTGGGTGCAATGATGGCATTTGAACTAGTTGAAAACAATAATCCTCAAAATCCAAATGCTAAACTTTGTTCAGATTTGATAAATGCCTGTCTAGAAAAAGGAGTTATTCTATTAAGCGCCGGAACAAACAAAAATGTAATTAGAATTCTTTCTCCTTTAACCATATCCGACAAACTACTAGAAAAAGGTTTAAATATTATTGAAACTGAATTATTAAAATTAACTAACAAAAAATCTCACATAAAAGAATTCCAAAAAACATGAAACCATTCTCAATAGCCGGTATACAAATGAAAGTGTTTGACGTTAATAACGTTGAAACAATGAAGCACAAAATTGAAGTTCTGATGTACACATACCCTTGGGTTCAAATGGTTGTCTTCAGTGAATTATCGACATTCGGATATTCAACAAAATATGCGCAACCATTTCCAAATAAAATAGAAGATGAATTCTGTAAAATAGCGGCTAAACACAGGATTTGGCTTTTACCCGGAAGTATGTTTGAAAAAGCAGCAGATGGAATTTATAATACAGCATCAGTGATCAATCCAGACGGTGTTGTAGTTGGAAGATATAGAAAAATGTTTCCTTTTTATCCATATGAAGCTGGTGTGAAAGCCGGACAAGAATTTTTTGTATTTGATGTTGATGATGTTGGAAAATTCGGTGTCTCTATTTGTTATGATATGTGGTTCCCGGAAACTACACGGACATTGGCTGTGATGGGAGCCGAAGTAATTTTGCATCCGACTTTAACCGGAACAATGGATCGTGAGATTGAACTTTCAATTGTAAGAGCTTCTTCAGCAATAAATCAATGTTTTATTTTTGATATAAACGGTCTTGAATCTGGAGGAAATGGACGTTCCATTATTTGTGGGCCTGATGGACGAATTTTATACCAAGCTGATTCAGGCGAAGAAATGATGCCTCTTGAGATAAATTTAGAATTAGTAAAAAGAAGTCGTGAGAATGGGGTTTTAAAATTAGGCCAACCATTAAAAAGCTTTAGAGATCGTGCTGTAGATTTTTCAATTTATAATAAAAATCAGAAATTCCCATACCTAGATAGTTTAGGAGAACTAAGCAAACCTGCTAAAATTAAAAAGACCGATAATCAAGGATTGATTGATCCAGCTCCATCAGCTGAATTACCGGTTCAATAGAAAGTACGAGGAGATATTATGACGAGTGAAAGGTTAACAAATAGATTTTATAACATTACGCAATTCAGAGCTGATCTTTGGAATAACTTTAAACAAACCGCCAGTCAATTAGAAAATAAAGTTTATAGTAATGAGAATTCAGAAATAAAAAAAAGAATTCTGGATTTGTTTGATAATTTAAAGATTGTTGAACAATACTGGGCCTATCCGGGGATAGAGAATTTGACTCGTCTTAAAAAAATGTATGATAAAAAAGAGTATGCTTCTTTTTCAAACTCTATTTCTGAAATAGTGAGAATGTTAATTAGCGAATCATACCGGGACAAGTACTCACAATTAGGAACTAAAGAAAAAAGTACAAAGGACGTTGGAGAGAGGCAGCATTATTTTGAAGTTTTATTCATAGATAATTTATCTCACAAAGAAGAAGCTGAATTAAAAGAAAAATTTTCTGACATAAGAAATACTAAAGATAAATTTATCTATGATATAGTTGTAACAAAAACCTTTCAAGATGCTTTAATAGCTTTATTATTTAATTACAATATTCAAAGCGTTGTAATTAGATATGGAATTCAATTTAAATCAAAAAATAATCTTAAAATATTAAAGCCGTTTATTTCAAGTATCTTAAAATATACGACAGATGATAAAACCGAGTCAGAGCTGGGGCCTATTTTAGCCAATATAATTAAGGCTTTTCGGCCAGAGTTAGATCTATATTATGTGACTGATACATCACTCGACAAAATATCTACAAATGTATTTGAAAATTTTAGAAGAATATTTTATCGTCAGGAAGATATTCAGGAGCTTCACTTAAGCCTCCGAAGAGGAATTTTAGAAAGATTTGAAACTCCATTCTTTACAGCATTAACTGAATACAGCCAACGACCTACCGGGGTTTTTCATGCTATGCCGATATCAAGAGGAAATTCAATATTTAAATCTCATTGGATTCATGATATGAGTGATTTTTACGGAAGAAATATTTTTCTTGCGGAAACTTCAGCAACTACCGGCGGACTTGATTCTTTACTCCAGCCTACAGGCCCTTTGAAAAAAGCTCAGGAATTAGCTGCTAAATCATTTGGATCTCAACACACTTATTTTGTAACTAACGGAACTTCAACTGCAAATAAAATTGTTCAGCAGGCTTTGGTTCAACCTGGTGATATTGTTTTGATAGATCGGGATTGTCATAAATCTCACCATTATGCATTGGTTCTTGCGGGTGCATTTCCCGTTTATCTTGATTCTTACCCGATTCAAGATTATTCAATTTACGGAGCTGTTCCTCTTGAGGAAATAAAGAATAAACTTTATGAGTTAAAAGAAGCGGGAAACTTAAATAAAGTTAAAATGCTTGTGCTTACAAATTGTACTTTTGATGGCCTGGTTTATAATGTGGAAAAAGTGATGCAAGAAATTCTTTCAATTAAACCAGACATGATTTTCCTTTGGGATGAGGCTTGGTTTGGATTCGCTTCTTTTACTTCTGTTTACCGACAAAGAACTGCAATGAATGTTGCATCAAAACTTTGTACGATTTATAAGAGCGAAGAATACAGAAAAAAATATAATCAAAATAAAAAATCAATAAACAATTCAGAATCATTATCTAATCTACCTGATCCGGATAAAGTTAAAATTAGAGTGTACTCAACTCAATCGACTCATAAAACACTTTCATCGCTTCGTCAGGGTTCGATGATACATATTTTCGATGAAGAATTTAGAAAGAAAGTTGAAGATACTTTTCATGAAGCATATATGACTCATACATCAACTTCTGCAAATTACCAAATACTCGCGTCTCTTGATGTAGGAAGAAGACAAACTGCTTTTGAAGCATACGAGCTTGTTGAAAAAAGTATTGAAATGGCTATGATATTAAGAGAAAAAATTACTTCTCATCCCAGGCTTAATAAATATTTCCATGTGTTAACAATTAAAGATATTATTCCCGAAAAACATAGGGATTCTGGAATTGCACAATATTATGATACCGACAACGGGTGGAGCAGAATGGAAAAAGCCTGGGCTAATGATGAATTTGTTTTGGATCCAACAAAGGTTACGCTGTTTATAGGTAACACCGGAGTTGACGGCGATACATTTAAAAACCGATATTTAATGGATCAGTTCGGAATTCAAATAAATAAGACTTCAAGAAATACAGTCTTATTCATGACTAATATAGGGACGAGGAGAAGCTCTGTTGCTTATTTGCTTGGAGTTTTATTAAAAATTGCAAAACAAATTGAGGAAACAAATGAATCATTAAATAATGATGAGGCTGATGTTCAAAATAAATTAATTCATTCTTTGAATAAAGAAAACCCGCCGCTGCCTGATTTCAGCAGATTTCATGCAGCTTTTCGCCCTAATCTCGATACCTCTGAAGGTGATATTAGATCAGCCTTTTTTTTAGCATATAATGAAGAAATTTGTGAGTATGTAAAACTAAAAGATTGTTATAATGTTATGGATTCCGGAAGAGAATTAGTTTCAGCATCATTTGTTATTCCTTATCCTCCCGGTTTCCCGGTGCTTATTCCAGGACAGGTATTCAGTAAAGAAATAATTGATTTCATGAATGCTCTTGATGTTAAGGAAATTCACGGATACAGAAGTGATCTTGGCTTTAGGGTATTTAGTGAAGACGCTGTTAAAAGTATTGAATCAAAACAGATTGCAAAAAAAATAACTGCTAACATTTCAAATATTCGGATTGAACCTAATGGTGGTCATAAAAGAAAAGAAAATAACACCAGAAAGAAGAAGGTTGAGAAAGTAATTAATTAAAGTTCTGTTTCATCAAAAATAAAAATAACATTTAGTGTAATGAAAATATTATCAATTCGTTTTAGAAGGAACGAAGTGATTGAGAAATCCTTCCACTTAATAACAAAAAGATTTCTGTTAAAAATTGAAAGTTTATTAAAAAGTTTTAACATTTCAAAAAATACAATTCTAAAGGTTAAGAATGAGTGAAGTAAAAACCAAAATTAAAAAACAAAATATTTTAAGAGGAGTTTCTGATATCAGGAGTTTCTTTTATAAAAATGAAGTACCTATTTATTTTATAAGTGCTACTAATTTTAATTTACTTGGTGCTGATGAATGGGTTAAATCCTTTAAATTTATTTGTTATATAGAATGTTTTGATAAAAAGCATCCTAATGTATTAACCCCTACGGAACAGCCTCATGATGAATTTCAAAGTATAGAGGATATTAATAACTATCTTCTCGAGCATAAAGAAGTTGCAGATTTTATAAAAAAACGTGGAGGAAATGGGAAAGCTTTATTTTTAATGTTCGATGAACAAACTGAAACCCTTGCTAAACAATTAGGGTTGGAAGTATGTTTCCCTTCCGCAAAATTAAGAAATAATCTTGATAACAAAGTTGTTACCAACAGAGTTGCAGAAAAAGCCGGCGTACCTTGTGTTCCTTATGTCTTGTCGAATGTAAAAGACTATGCTCATTTAAAAGAAATCACTAAACATCTCGGCAATGATTTAGTGGTACAAACACCATTTGGGGATTCCGGGCATACAACTTTTTTTATTTCTAATGAAGAAGAATGGAATAAGTACGAAGAAGAAATTGTAAGAGAATCCGAAGTTAAAATAATGAAACGAATTAATTGCAGAGGTTCAGCGATCGAGGCCTGCGTTACAAAGGAAGGAACAATTGTTGCCCCATTGATGACAGAACTGGTAGGATTTAAAGAACTCACCCCCTATAAAGGCGGATGGTGCGGAAATGAAATTTATGCAAATGCATTCACTCCCAAAATCAGAAAGCTGGCAAAACAATACACAGAAAAATTTGGTGATCAATTAAGAAAAGAAGGATATAAAGGATATTTTGAACTTGATTTTTTAATTGATGAAGATTCCGGTGAACTATATTTGGGCGAATTAAATCCACGTATAACCGGGGCAAGTTCAATTACCAATCATTCTCTTTTTGCACTTGCAGATTGCCCCTTGTTTTTATTTCATATCTTGCAATGGATGGATATAGATTATAAATTAAATATTAAACAAATTAATAATCGTTGGTCTAAGTCTGATAATATGGATACCTGGAGCCAAATGGTAATTAAGCATACTGAAGATTCGATAGATATAATCACAAAAGCTCCTAAAACCGGAATATGGGAATTGTCACCGGACGGAAATGTTATTTACTCACGTTATGACACTCATCGAAGAGCAGTTGAGCAAGAATCCGAAGCTTTCTTTTTAAGAATAAGTAAAGAAGGCGATTACAGATACGAAGGCTGCGACCTTGGAATTTTAGTCATGAGAGGAAGATTGATGACTGAAGATTTTAAGTTAACTGACAGAGCAAAAACCTGGATAAAAGGGATAAGATCATATTATGAAGGAGAGACTCCACTGCACATGGAAAAAGCTGAAGAGAAAGTTGCCGAAATTGGTGGATTTAAAGTAATGTAACATATGATATTAACACTTAATGCAGTCAGCGAAGATAAACCTGGAGAAAAGTGGAAAAAATTATTTGAAAAATTTTGGGATAGTTATAAAATTTGGTTCTTATCTGAAGGCTACTCTGCACGTCCCGGATACACGACGTCATCCATGAAACTTAGAAATTTTATGCCAGAGATTTTTCCAATTTATGAAAATCTTGTTGAGCTTGCCGGTGGTGGGGATGTTGAAGCAAGGTTTTTATCACAATACTGTCCTCCTCCGTATCTTACCGGATGTTCACAAATTGTTTGGGGAAAAAATGATCAGCCTGCATTAATAAGAAATTATGATTTCAGCTCTTCCTTTTATGAAGGTATTCTTTTATATACCAATTGGCTGCGTCCTGTAATTGCAATGAGTGATAGTATATGGGGAGTTCTTGATGGTATAAATGATGCCGGCTTATCAGTTTCTTTGTCATTTGGAGGTAGAAAGATAGTGGGGGAGGGATTCGGTATTACCCTGCTCCTACGCTATATACTTGAAACATGCGAAACCACGGAAAGTGCGAAGGAAGCACTCCAAAGGATTCCGGTTCATATGCCATACAACGTAACGGTTTTAGATGATAAACAAAATTTTTCTACTGCTTTTTTATCTCCCGATAGAGAAACTATTTTTACAAATTCACCCATTTGCACAAATCATCAAAGTAAGATTGAATGGGAAGATTATGCAAAATTTACGTCTACAGTTGAAAGGAAAAATTATTTAGAAGGGCTTTTAGAAAAACAGAGTTTAACAGAAAAAGCTATAATAAAAAAATTTCTTAAACCTCCATTATATAATACCAATTTTGAAAAAGCGTTTGGAACATTGTATACATCAGTTTATCATCCTAAAGAAAAATCAGTCGAAATACATTGGCCCGAAAAATTTATCAGGCAATCAATAGATTCTTTTAAAGAGGAAACTACTACAATAAGAATCGGAAAAGTATCCAAGAGTAAACTTTCTTTATAAAAATCGAAAGATAATATGGAAAATATTTTAAATAAAATGATAGAAGTTTTTCATTATAAACTTTTTACTCTAAACGGTACTGACATCACCATTTTGTCAATCTTACTATTTTTGTTGATAGTTATTGTCTTTATTTTTTTATCAAGAGTATCCCGCAATAAATTTTTGTTGAGAATACTCAACAAGTTTAAATTAGAGGAAAGCATACAATTTATGCTTTCTAAACTAATTCAATATATTATTGTCTTCATCGGCGTTGTGGTTGCTTTTCAATTTATCGGTATTGATTTAACAGGTTTAACCGTAATCCTTGGATTTCTTTCAGTGGGAATAGGATTCGGACTTCAAAATGTAACATCAAATTTTATAGCAGGAATTATCTTGCTTTTTGAACGTCCTATAAGTGTCGGTGATAGAGTAACCGTTGGAAATACTGAGGGTGATGTTCAAAATATAAATATAAGATCTACCACCATCCGCTCATTAAATAACATCTCATATATAGTACCTAACTCAGACTTTATTTCATCCACGGTTATAAACTGGTCTCACGGAGATAAAAGAATTCGTATTGATCTCGATATAGGTGTTTCTTATAATTCGGATCTAGATTCAGTGCTTAAAGCACTTCGAGAGGCAGCTGATGAAAATAAAAATGTTTTACGTACTCCAGAACCGGAAGTGCTTTTTAGAGAATTTGGTGAATCTTCCTGGAATATGCAGTTGAGAGTCTGGATTGAGAATCCCCAAAGATATTATTATATACAATCTGAACTGAACTGTGCTATAGTTAAAAAGTTTAGAGAGTATAAAATTGAAATACCATTTCCTCAGCGGGATTTGCATCTTCGCAGTGGAGTTACTTTACCAATAAAGCAATTATAATTTCTTAATCGAATTAATAAAAATATTAGCATTTAAAGACAGTATTAAACGCTTCTTATTTTAATTAGCAAACGAATTAGAATTGTACAACGGATCAACATATTTTTGTATATCAAAATGTGTTTCATTCTTCGTGCTAAAATTATCAAGCACACTTTCCAATTCGATAAACACCCATTGCTTTGATAGATTATTTTTCAAAGCTGTTTTTGATAACCATTCGATTTGATCAAAATTTAGTATCTTATCTGATAATGCCAATTTCATCCCGTCCCTTATAAAAATCTCGGCAAAATTACAATCTGAAAACACAGGAGGTTCTTCAATAATGAATTTGTTACCTAAAAATTCTTTGATAGCGTTATCAGCAAATTCAGAATTAAATCCCAATGACTTTGCAATTTGAGTCAGCATTTCGCATTCAGCCTTGGTTAATTTTTTTTCTTTGCCTAGTAGTATTAGTAAGCCTTTGAAGAAATTACTTCTGTCGAGTGGATTGATAAGCATAGTTTACTCCGCACTAATTGTGAAATATTTTTAATTAACAGATCATCAAAAAGTAGAGTATCTATTTCATAAATTATTAAAAAAAAATTTTTACTATTGAAGCTGCTGCTTATCCATCAATTATGGATTTAATTTATAATAAATTGTAAGATTTGTAATTAAAATAAAAGGCAAAAGAAATCTTTTCTTCTATTTAAGATTTAAATCACAAATTATTTTGAATTAAATAATATAATTATCATTTATTATCAGTTATCCAATGCATTTGGCTCTTATGGTTTTTAGACGGATAAAATTAATTTTGGTTTGAATTTTAGTTGGATGAAAATTCTTTTTCAATTTTACTTATTTATAATATATGATTAGGTAATATCGGATAATAGCATATTGAAAATAAAATTTATTTTCCTATATTGCGTCAGAACTCAAAACTAAATTATTAAACCCAATGAAATTAAATCACTTTCATAAAATTGCTTTGCTATGTTGTATGGAAATTTGTTGTCATTTTGGAATTCCTATTTGAAAGGTTTGCTGATACAAAATTAATTTTTACAAAGCCTTTCGCATGAAAGGCTTTTTTATTATTTATTCATTAAGCACATTAACTCTATGAAAAACTTTGAAACAAACTCTATTCGTACTCAAACCGAAAGATCTAAAAATAGAGAGCATTCAACACCTTTATATTTAACTTCCAGTTTCGTATTTGAAAATGCAGAACAAGGAAGAGCCTTATTTGCAGATGAAATTGAAGGCAATATTTACTCGAGGTTTTCAAATCCAAACACAACAGAATTTATTAATAAAATGGTTCAGCTTGAAAAAGTCGAAGATGGATTTGCTTTTGCAACAGGAATGGCTGCTGTGTTTTCAAGTATGGGAGCTTTGCTTAAGTCCGGAGATCATGTATTAGCAAGCCGTTCACTATTTGGATCAACGCATCAATTATTAACTAAGATTTTTCCCAAATGGGGAATAACACATACCTATGTAGATGCTTCTAATCCTGAAAGATGGGAAAAGTCACTTCAACAAAATACTAAAATGATTTTTGTAGAAACTCCTTCTAATCCTGGTTTAGAGTTAATTGATCTTGAATGGCTTGGTAAATTAAAAAATAAATATAATTCAAAAAATGGAACAGAATTAATCTTAAATGTTGATAACTGTTTTGCGACTCCTTATTTACAAAACCCAATTGATTTTGGAGCCGATTTAGTTACACATTCTGCTACAAAATTTATTGACGGTCAGGGCCGTGTTTTAGGCGGAGTAGTTGTGGGCAAAAAAGATTTGATAAAAGAAATTCGATTTTTTGCACGGCAAACCGGGCCTGCACTTTCACCTTTTAATGCCTGGCTTTTATCAAAGAGCTTAGAGACTCTTCCTGTACGAATGGAAAAGCATTGCGAGAATGCGCTTACTTTAGCCGAAGATTTAGAAAAGAATATTGAAATCGAACATGTCAAATATCCGTATTTACCCTCTCATCCTCAGTTCTCATTAGCAAAAAAGCAAATGAAACATGGAGGCGGCATTGTAACATTTGTTCCAAAAGGCGGACTTGAAAGAGCAATGAAATTTATTGATTCAATTAAGCTTTGTTCAATAACCGCAAATCTTGGTGATACTAGAACAACAATTACTCATCCCGCCTCTACAACACATTCCAAATTAACTGAAGAAGAAAGATTGCGAGTTGGAATTGTTCCCGGGTTAATTCGAGTTTCAGTCGGATTAGAAAATATAAATGACATCATCGAGGATATAAATCAAGCATTATTAAATTCAAAATAGAAATAAATTGTATGCAAGTAGAATTAAACAGAGTTAATGAAAATTGTCATTTTAAAGCAGTTGGTTCAGCAGGCGTTGAAGTTAATATTGACGGAGCTCCATCAATAGGCGGTCAAAATGCAGGTGCACGGCCGATGGAATTATTACTTATGGGCCTCGGAGGATGTACGGCAATGGATGTTGTTTCAATACTTAAAAAACAAAAGCAAAAAATTGATGAGTTAAAAATTACGGTGAATGCTGAGAGGTTGGAAAACGAAATACCTTCAATATTTAAATCCATTAATGTTCATTACCTTTTTAAAGGTGAACTTGAGGATAAAAAAATTAAACACGCAATTGAACTTTCGATGGAAAAATATTGTTCGGTAACCGCTATCTTAAATAAAACTGCAAAGATTGATTATTCATTCACGATAGAAAAATAAATATGGAGTAAATTTAATGGGATTAATTTTCGGGAATTGGAACTGGTACATTGCCGGCCCATTGATCGGATTATTTGTACCTCTTACTTTGATTATTGGAAATAAAATGTTCGGAATTTCTTCTGCGCTGGTGCATATATGCACACTAGTTTTACCAAAGGAAAAAATTAAAACATTCAAATACAATTGGGAAGAAAACAGCTGGAAATTTTATTTTGTTATCGGGATAGTAATAGGTGCATTCATCACAACAAATTTTTTATCCGATCATCCTGAAAAATTTTTGCCGGATATGTATTATAGTTTTTCGGGATATATAAAATTATTTATTGGGGGAATACTTGTAGGATTTGGGACGCGATATGCAAATGGTTGCACTTCAGGGCATTCGATTACTGGATTGTCATTGTTGCAATCTTCAAGCTTGAAAGCTACAATTTCATTTTTCATCGGCGGTTTAATTTTTACATTTGCATCATACTATTTTTAGAAAGATAAATTAATAAATGAAAAATTTAATGTTTGTTATTCCGGGAACTATTTTCGGAATCATTCTAACCAAATCTGAAGTAATAAGCTGGTTTAGAATTCATAAAATGTTCTTGTTTGAAGAACCTTATATGTATTTAATAATTGGCTCCGCTATTATAGTTGGAATTATTTCAATTCAAATATTGAAGAGATTAAAGATTAAATCCTTAAATGAGGAAGAGATGATTTTTGAAGGTAAAGAATTTAATAAAGGATTTATTATTGGCGGAATTTTATTCGGAATTGGATGGGCAATTACCGGTGCTTGTCCAGGACCTATTTTTGCGCAAATTGGAACGGGCGCATATCCGGCGATATTTACATTAATTGGTGCAGTGTTAGGTGCATATTTATATAATCGATTTCGAGATAAATTACCTCATTAAATTGGTAATTAAGTTAGTTTTATGTTTTAAATTATTAACCCAATTTCTTTAAGAAATTGGGCTTATCTTTTATCTCTTATTCTTGCTCAATTCTTCCATTTAATTGTGCAGCCTATAGAAAAAGTTTCCGGCACTGAAATTTCCTTATTCGCAAGAAATTCATCTAAAGCATCTCTTAAATAATTACTTTGAACTTTATCCGGTTCTTTCCAATTGTCATCAATTTTGCCATGGTATATTAATTTTCTTTTATCATTGAAAAGAAAAATTTCAGGGGTATGACTCGCACCAAAATCAGACGCCGCAATTTGATCTTCATCTCTTAAATAAGGGAAATTAAAATTTCTGTCTGAGGCTCTTTTTTTCATTTCTTCAAATGAATCATCCGGATATTGGGAATCGTCATTTGAATTTATTGCAGCAAGCGCAATTTCATCCTTATAATCTTCCGTAATTTTTTTTATTCGGTCTTCATATGCTTGTACATATGGACAATGGTTACAGCTGAAAATTATTATCAATCCTTTTTTATCCTTAAATGAATCTAGATTATAATTTTTACCGTCAACGCTTTTAAGACTAAAGTTGGGAATGGCAGAATCAATTTTTAATTTTGAAGTACTCATTTATAAAGTCCTATTCTTTTCTTAAGTTAATCGAAACAAAAAATTTTTTCTAAAAATAATTTTGGCAAAAATCTCGGAAAAATAAATGCACAAAAAACTTTTACTATTTCTATTAATAATTACCGGAAATATTATGGCACAAGGTTCTGATTTTGCAAACAGTCTTTATCACGATTATGCAAACTATCGTGAGCAAACCATAAATCATAAAAGATTTAAAAATTCGGATATCATTCCATTAATAGAACGTTTAAAAGATAAAAATAATTTTGAGGTTAATAAAGCAGGAACCTCGGCAGAAGGCAGAGATATTTACTTATTAAAAATCGGACATGGAGACAAAAAAATATTCCTTTGGTCGCAAATGCATGGTGATGAATCAACAGCCACAATGGCATTGTTTGATATATTCAATTTCTTAATTGCAAATGATCATTATAATGCTTTTAGAGATAGCTTATTTAACAAGGCTACTGTTTATGTAATGCCGATGGTTAATCCGGATGGAGCTGAAGTATTTCACCGCAGAAATACTTTTGAGATTGATATAAACCGGGATGCGGTAAGACAGCAAACACCAGAAGGAATTCTATTAAGAAAAACCTTTGAAGATATTAAAGCTGATTTTGGATTTAACCTACATGACCAAAGCACTCATTACACAGCAGGGAATAGTTTTAAATCAGCGACTCTTTCATTTTTAGCTCCGGCAACTGACTATGAAAAAACGGTTAATCCGGTTAGAGATAATGCAATAAAATTAATCGGTGAACTGTATGAAATATTGTCGGGAATAATTCCGGGACACATGGCAAAATACAATGATGATTTTGAACCAAGAGCATTTGGAGATAATTTCCAACGCTGGGGAACAAGTACAATATTAATTGAATCAGGCGGATGGAAAGATGATATTGAGAAACAGTACATCCGGAAGCTGAATTTTATCACAATGCTTTCTGCTTTTAGAAGCATAATTGAAGATACTTACAAAAACGTAGATGATTCTGTTTATGAGGATATTCCTTTTAATGAAACTAATTTAATGGATGTTTTACTTAGAAATTTAAAGTATAAAAATGCCGATCACGAATATCTAATCGATGTAGGAATAAATCATTCTGAAATTAACACTGATAGCGCAAAAGATTTCTTTATACGATCTGCAATTGAAGACATTGGTGATTTATCTGTCTTTTTTGGGTATGAAGATTATGATTTGAAGGGATGTGAAATTGAAATTGGTAAAACTTATCCGGAAGTTTTATCATCATTAGAAGAAGTTGAAAAGCTTGATTTTAATAATTTATATCAACAAGGGTTCACAAATATTAAATTGGATTCTAGCATAAATTTTACTGATAGATTTACTAAACTTCCAATAAACATTTTAACAAAAAATCATGAGTTAAATCCTGAGGAAATTAAATTAGGGAGCAATCCAAATTTTATAATTAGGAAAAAAAATATTGTTAGGTATGTAGTAATTAATGGATTTGTTTACAATATGCAGCACGCGACAGGCGAAATAAAAAATGCTTTAATCTATTAATTTTATTGTTTGAATTTTAAATTGTAATATTACATTTAATTCCTTCCCTGAAAATTGTCGTAATTAATTATATTTTTAGAGGCAAAAATGTTTCAAATTAAAAATATTCTTCTCCCAACTGACTTTAGTAATTTATCTCTAACAGCTGGAAATTATGCTGTGGATTTGGCAATTCAATACGGAGCGGTAATCCACCTTGTTCACATTCTTGAAAAAACACCTCCCATATTAGCTATCAGATCATTGGATTTATCAGCCGACAAAATAAAAAAATCTATTGAAGATTACGCCAAAAAATCACTTGAAGAGTCAGTTGTAAAAATCCGCAGTGGAAAAGATGTGGAAATTAAGCCGGTTATTAGAAAAGGAATTGATTACGAAGAAATAATTAATTACAGTAAAGAAAATAATATAGATTTAATAGTAATTGCTACACACGGACGAACAGGAGTTCTACATACATTGTTAGGCAGTGTTGCTGAAAAAGTAATCCGCTTTTCTAAGAAACCTGTTTTAGTCACAACTCCTTCTGAAAAAGAGGTTTAGCATCAAACTATCATACTTGCGAATACTTAATGAGTTTGGTATATTTAAAGTCAGTTTTTCCGAAAGGTAGGATAAGTTCATGGCAAGAATAAAAAACATTGAAGCATTTTGCAGCGTTTGTAATTCAATGCAAAAAATGGAATTAGCTGGGGAAGTAGTTGCTCTTGAAGGAGAAAACAAAAGATGGGCAAAATGCAAAAAATGTAAGCAAACGATGGTTATAAATCTAGCTGAAGATGTTAAAGAGAAAAAGCCATCTTTAGAAGGTATAGAAAATCAAGATTGTACAGTCTATTCACCTAAAAAATCTTTTACTGTTGGAGAAGCAATTTATCATGAAAATTGGGATGATTTTGGTAAAGTAGTTTCTAAAGAAGTTTTATCAAATGGCGTAAGCTCAATCTCAGTGGAATTTCAAAAATTAGGTAGTAAAAAATTAATTGAAGCAATATCTTAAAATTAAAACCAATAAAGCGAGGTGAAATAATTTGGTTGGTATCACATTAGGCGATAATGAATCTATAGATAAAGCCCTTAAAAGATTTAAGAAAAAATACGAACGATCAGGTGTTCTTAAAGAATATAAGAAGAGAACTTTCTTCGTTAAGCCATCTATAAAAAAGAGAATGGAAAAGATGAAAGCTGCCAGACGTGCACATCGTATAGATAATTTTGAATAAGCTTTAAGCCCCTAATTTTAGGGGCTTTTTTATTTACTTCAATTCTATTTTAGGCTCACCCGTTAAATTTTCTTTTTCTTTCGAATAATATTTTTCGAAGTGATTTGTAATTAATTTAAAAGCAGCGTCAACCGAATTGCAAAATGAAATATTATTCATATCTGATTTGCTGACAACACCATTTTCAATTAAGCCGTCAAAATTTATAATGCTTTTCCAATACTTTTCATCATACACAACTAATAAAAGCTTTTTCTTTATTTTTTCTGTTTGAACTAAAGTTAGAATTTCAAAAAACTCATCCATTGTTCCAAATCCGCCTGGAAAAACTATTAATGCTTTTGCTAAATATGCGAACCAAAATTTTCGCATAAAAAAGTAATGAAATTCAAAGCTTAATTCTTTCGAAACATATCTATTTACAAATTGCTCAAACGGAATGCTTATATTTAAACCAATGGAATAACCTCCTGCAAGTTTTGCTCCTTTATTAGCTGCTTCCATTATTCCAGGGCCTCCACCGGTGCAAATCGTGAATCTGTTGGCCTTCGTTGTTAAACCTAATGACCATTCGGTTAATCTTTTTGATAATTCTACCGCATCTTCATAGTACTTTGACATTTTAACGGCATGCTGTGCAACTCTCAATTCTTCAGCAAGCGAGGGGGTGGTTTTGGGATTTATAGTTTTAAATTTGTTCAGTTCCTTAAGAGAATCTCTTTTGGATTTCAATCTTGCAGAGCCAAAAAATACTATTGTATCCACAATTTTGTGGCGTCGAAATTTTGACTTCGGTTCAACGAATTCAGATAATATTCTAATTATTCTTGCGTCAGATGAATTTAGAAAATTTAAATTTTCATATGCTTTTAGAGGAGTTTTTTTGTTAGCCATTTTGCCTTTCGTTTGATCCTGAATTTTTCAGGAAAGTTATTACAAGTTGATTGATGATGGAAGGTGACAATTGAAGTATTTTATTTATCCGTTAATATTTTATATTTCGAACTAATTTTTCAAAAATTATAATTTAATATGATTAAAATAAAGCACTAATTTCTATTAATAAAGCAAACGATAAAAATATTTTAATTGAATCCTTATGAAAAATGCAATGAAATTTTTATTTATAACTTTTCTAGTTCTTCAGAATGCTCTATTTGCAAAAAGCTTAGAAGCAATTCAAAGAAAAATAAATGATGCCTTAAAAGGTTTACCCCGAGGCTGTAAAGTAGGAATGCTGATTTATAATCCTCTTACACAGGATACTGTTTTTAAGCTTCATCCGGAGGCTTCAATGATTCCGGCTTCAAATACAAAATTATTCACTACGGCAGCTGCATTATCATATCTAGGTGGTGATTTTGAACTCTCTACAAAAATTCTAATTGAAAAAAATAATATTCAAAATGGCAGAGTTGCTGGAAATTTGTATATCAAAGGTTACGGCAATTCAACTTTTACCCACTACGATCTTGATACTATGGTTATAAAATTAAAGCAGTTAGGCATAACAGACGTTGAGGGAAATATTGTGGGCGATGATTCATATTTTGATGAAATATATTCAAGAGATGATTGGATTAAAGATGAAGTAGCAAATGTAAATCTTCCTCCAATTTCTGCAATGGTCATCGATAGAAATAAAATTACTGTTCGAAGAAAAATCAGAAGAAGATTGCGGTATTATACAATTGATATTTCAAATCCTCCTTTGCATGTTGCGCAATTGCTTAGAAGTAAATTGATTGAAAATGGAATTTCGGTTAAGGGCTCTGCCGTTAAAGGGATAACTCCAGAAAAGGTTACCGAGCTTTGCGAATCAAAAATTTTGTTAAGGGATTTGATAGCTTTAATAAATAAACACAGCGATAATTTTTTAGCTGAATGTTTATTTAAAACAATTGGTGCTGAAGTCAGCAAAACACAAGGCAATTCTTTTTATTCTACGCAGGCAGTATTAAACTTTATATCTGATAATAATATTTTTGCTAAAGGCACTGCTGTAGTTGACGGGTCAGGTATTTCAAGGTTTAATCAAATAACACCAGGAGCAATAACCGGCGTGCTGGAAAAAATGTATTTCGATTTGCCGAACTATGAAGATTATTATAATTCGTTAAGCATAGCCGGGGTTGACGGTACGCTTCATCATAGATTAAATGGTACTTATGCTGAAAATAACTTTCACGGTAAAACCGGAACGTTAAATGGTGTTTCTTCTGTATCCGGGTATTTAACTACTAAAGGCGATGAAGATTTAGTTTTAAGTATATTAATAGAATTTGATAAAAGGGGAAGTAATTTTTATAGAAATATTCAGGATGAAATAATTGAAATACTTGCTGAATGGAATTAATTGAAGCCCCAAAAATTTTATTTTCGGGGCTATAAATTATTATTCAGTTGGAGCGGGTGTTTGTGTCTGTGGAGGTAAACTTTGAGATTGAGGCACTGACCGCTGTTGACCTGAACTTTGGATAATGCTTTCTCTTTCGCTTTGTGTTGTTCTTCCCGGTAGGAAAAATAAATTAACAACAATCGCTAATAATGCTAAAGCACTTGCTAACCACCAGCTAGCCTTACTTAAAAAATCTGCAGTTCTCCTAGAACCAAACATTGTTCCCATTCCGCCGGCACCGCCAAAAGTTCCAGCTAATCCGCCGCCTTTGCTGGACTGCAGTAACACTATTATAATTAATAAAACTCCTACGACCGCCGCTAACATAATAAGTATTGAATACATAATTTAACTCCTTAAAGTGGTAGCGGGGGAGGGATTCGAACCCCCGACACGTGGATTATGATTCCACTGCTCTAACCTACTGAGCTACCCCGCCAGTTTTTTTTATTTTAGCTTGTAAATATAGAAACAATTGATTTGAATTTCAAAAAGTTAATTTACTGTCATTTTATAGATATTTAGTTTTCTTCCAGTAAATTGTGATTTTTCAAGCATGAAAAATCATTGACTATCTAAACAAGTATATCTATATTTTGGCTTGTTTTTGCCGAAATTTTGAGAGACCGATGATTATTAAAATTTCAAATTTAAGCGACGGCGTTCATAACTATACTTTTAATGATTCAGTGAAAGAAATAGGCTTAAGCGAGCCGTTCTATGATAATTTTACAGTTGATGTCGAATTAAAAAAATCTCACAATCAAATTATATTAGATTCTGAGATTCTTCTTAAAGCAAATTTTATTTGTGACCGATGTAGTAACGAATATCAATCTGAATTAAGAACCAATTATAGAATGGTTTATTTGTTTGGTATGGAACCAAATGATAACGATGCAATTGATATTTCTTATCTTCCATTAGAAGCCGATAAAATTGATATTTCAAAAGATGTTAGAGATTATTCTTTACTCGCTATCCCAATGAAAAAATTATGTAGCGAAGATTGTAAAGGATTGTGTGCAAAATGCGGAAAAGATTTAAACGAAGGAAACTGTAATTGCGGCTCTGAAGAAATTGATCCGAGATGGCTGCCGCTTCAAGAATTAAAAAATAAATTAAGTACAAATTAAACGGAAAGACGATGCCAAATCCAAAACGAAAATGGTCTAAAAGCAGAAGAGATAAAAGACGAACTCATTATAAGGCTTCTGCGCCAACAATGGGTGTTTGTTCAAATTGCGGTGAAATGAAATTAACTCATCGTGCATGCCCTTCCTGTGGCTATTACAATGAACGCTCAATGTTTTTACCAAAAAGCTAATTTATAAACCTAAACCCTTTTAATGATCAATTCTGAACCTAATAAATCTAAATGCAGAATTATTGTTGATGCAATGGGGGGCGATTTCGCTCCCCGGAATGCTGTAGTAGGTGCCGTCCAGGCTTTAAATGAAAAAAATAATTTTGAACTGTATTTAGCCGGTAAAGAAGACGAAATTAAAAAAGTGTTGTCTTCAGAAAATCTTTCATTCGATCATAAAAATATTATAAATGCAGATGAAGTGATTGAAATGGAAGAAACCCCAACTGTTGCTATAAAGTCCAAACCAAATTCTTCAATCGTTGTTGGCTGTAACTGGGTGAGAGATAAAAAAGCAGATGCATTTGTAAGCGCTGGTAATACAGGTGCTATGATGGCGGCCTCAACACTTATTATTGGAAGAATCGAAGGAGTTGGGCGCCCCACAATCGGAACCTTTATACCAAATGAAGCCGGCATTTCAACATTATTTGATGTTGGTGCTAGCGTTGATTCAAAAGCCAAGCATTTGCTTGAATATGCTGTAATGGGTTCTATTTTTGTGCAAGAGATTTATGGTATATCAAATCCTAAAGTCGGGTTACTTAGTGTCGGCGAAGAAAAATCTAAAGGTAATGAAGTTGCAATTGCAGCTTATGAATTATTGAGTAAAACTAAATTGAATTTTATAGGAAATGTTGAAGGCCGTGATGTTTTAAAAGGAACAGCACATGTTGTAGTTTGTGACGGCTTTGTCGGCAATATCTTATTAAAATTTGGTGAAGGCTTAGTAAGTTATTTAAGATATAAATTAAAACAATATGCTGATTCCGGTTTTATTAATAAAGTAAGGGTTGGATTCTTACGAGGTGTTCTAAGACAAGTTTTAAAAGATTTTGATTACCAGGAATATGGTGGGGTTCCCTTGCTTGGCGTTAACGGAATTAGTATTATTGGCCATGGTTCAAGTACACCAAAAGCCATTAAGAATATGGTTCTTCGAGCAAATGAAATGTATGAAAAAAATCTGGTTGAAAAAATTAGTAATTCAATTAAAAAATATTCTCAATTAAATTGAGTGTGAAAATGGCAAACAACAAAAAGTTCAGTGCTATGATTACGGCAGTTGGAATGTATGTTCCGGATAAAGTATTGGATAACGCTTTCTTTGAAAAAATTGTAGATACTAATGATGAATGGATTAGAACGCGAACAGGAATTAGCGAGAGAAGACTATTAGAAGAAGGTGCTACAAGTGATTTGGCGGCAAAAGCTGCCGAAGATTTATTAAAATCAAAAAATATTTCGCCGGAAGAAATTGATGTAATAATTGTCGCTACAATTTCTCCAGATATGATGTTTCCAGCAACCGCGTGTTTAGTTCAGGATAAAATTGGAGCAAAAAATGCTTGGGGATTTGACCTTTCCGCTGCATGCTCAGGTTTTCTTTTTGCATTTCAAACGGGAGCCTCTCTAGTTGAAAGCGGAACTTATAAAAAAGTAATGGTAATCGGTGCCGATAAAATGAGTTCAATCGTGGATTATTCTGATAGAAATAATTGCATACTATTTGGTGACGCGGCAGCAGCAGTATTACTTGAACCTTCTGAAGATAATTCACTTGGCCTTCAAGACACCATGTTAAAGATTGACGGAAGCGGCAAAGATAGCTTGAATCTTAAAGGAGGCGGAAGTCTTAACCCCGCTTCTCACGAAACAGTTGATAATAAAATGCATTATTTATTTCAAGATGGAAAAGCGGTTTTTAAAGTAGCCGTAAAAGGTATGGCAGATATTTCTTATGATATCATGAAAAAAAATAATCTTGTTGCTGATGACATTGCCTACCTGGTTCCTCATCAAGCTAATTTAAGAATTATTGATGCAACTGCTGAAAGAATGGGTTTAAGTAAAGATAAAGTGATGATTAATATTCAAAAATATGGCAATACTACTGCGGCAACCATCCCATTGTGCCTGGTTGAATATTATAGAGATGGAAAAATTAAAAAAGGGGATAAATTAATTTTTGCAGCTTTTGGAGCCGGCTTCACGTGGGGTTCGGCTTATGTTGTTTGGTCGATGGATTAAAAATTTATTTAACTAAAAGTAGAAATTAGTAATGTCCAAAAAAGCGTTTGTATTTCCTGGCCAGGGTTCTCAATATGTTGGAATGGCAAAGGACTTATTTGAAAATTCTGTTGAAGCAAAAGAAATGATAAAAACCGCTGATGATGCTCTTGGAGTTAATTTATCTTACATTTTGTTCAACGGGCCGGAAGAAGAATTAAAGCAATCTAAAAACACACAACCCGCTATTTTTTTACACAGCGTTATTTTATCAAGTATAATAAGAACTTTATCCTTCGATGCCGTTGCCGGCCATTCAGTAGGTGAGTACGCTGCTTTGGTTTCTGCGGGTGCTGTTCAATTTTTTGAAGCTATAAAAATGGTTCGGGTACGCGGCGAAGCAATGACAAAAGCCGGAATTGAAAATCCGGGAACAATGGCTGCAATAATTGGATTGGAAAAAGAAAAAGTTATTGAACTTTGTAAATCAGCATCTTCGTTTGGAATTGTACAGCCTGCCAATTTTAATTCACCCGGACAAATAGTTATATCGGGTTCTAAAGAGGGTGTTAATAAAGCTATGGATCTTTGTAAAGCAGGTGGTGCAAAATTAGTTAAAGAGCTGACTGTCAGTGGTGCTTTTCATTCGCCGTTAATGGAATCCGCAAAAGCTGATTTAAAAAAATCTATTGATCAAACTAATTTTTACGATGCTAGAATTCCTGTTTACACAAATGTTACGGCAAAACCTACAACTGATAAAAACGAGTTTAAAAATCAATTGATAGAACAAATAACTTCACCCGTTCCCTGGGAAGAAATAATTAACAATATGATAGACGATGGGGTCACTGAATTTTATGAAATTGGGCCGGGCAAAGTTCTTCAGGGCTTAATCAAGCGAATTAATCCTGATGTAAAAAGTTTCGGGATTGATAAATATTCCGACGTGGAGAAATATTTATAATGAGTGAGAACTTTCCTGTAGAAAAATTCACAAAAGAAATTAACGGGATAAAAATAGATCCTAAAATTTTCACTTTTCCATTTTCATGCAAATGTTCAGGTGAATGTTGTAATTATGGAGTTTACACCGATCTTAAAGAAAATGAAACTATATTAAGCATTCAAGACAAGATACTTCCTTTGCTTGATGAAACGCAGTCAAAAGATATTAAAGATTGGTTTGAACCTCCTGAAGAGGATGAAGATTTTGATTCAGGTGTTGCAGTTGGAACAAATGTAATAAATGGCAAATGTTCATTTTTAGATAAGAATGGTTTATGCACTCTTCAAAAATTGGCTAATATTGAAGGTGAGCATAAGTGGAAGTATAAACCAATTTATTGCATTTTATTCCCCTTAACAATTTATGAAGGTGCTTTAACCATAGATGATGAGCATATTGATAGATTAAAAACATGTAACAAAAATCCTAATGGCAATACTTCAATCTATGATGCTTGTAAAGAAGAGCTTCTTCATTTTTTGGGTGAAGAAGGTTTAGCAGAGTTGGAGGCATATAAAATCGAATATTTAAATCTAAATAATTCACAAGAAGCAGTATGAAATTAGAAGGAAAAAAAGCAATAGTTACCGGCGGATCAAGAGGTATCGGTAAAGCTATCGTTGAACAATTAGTAATGAATGGCTGTGATGTTGTTTTTACATACCACAGCTCCGAAGAATCTGCTAAGACCTTAGAAAAAGACTTGCAGAAATTTCAAAGGAAAGTTTTTGGGATAAAATCGGATGCGTCCAATTTCTCACAAGCTGAAGAAGCTATCAAATTTACTTTGGAAAATATAAATGGTTTAGATATTTTAGTAAACAATGCGGGCATAACTAAAGATAATTTACTTTTAAGAATGTCCGAAGATGATTTTGATACTGTAATTAATGCAAATCTTAAAAGCGTTTATAACTATACTAAGGCTTCATTAAGACAAATGATTGGCCAGAAAGCAGGTAAAATAATTAATATAACATCAGTGGTTGGAATAATTGGAAACGCGGGACAAGCAAATTATGTTGCCTCCAAAGCTGGCGTTATTGGATTTACAAAATCTACCGCAAAAGAACTTGCTTCAAGAAATATAAACGTAAATGCAATTGCTCCCGGTTTTATTTCAACAGATATGACAAGCAAATTAAATGATAAACAGAAAGAAGCAATACTTAGCCAAGTACCTCTAAAAAGATTAGGCTCTGCAGAAGATGTTGCAAGAGTTGCAGTATTTTTAGCATCATCAGATGCTGATTATTTAACTGGGCAAATAATTTCCGTTGACGGCGGAATGGTTATGTAAAATAAAAGTAAAGTATAATTAACAATCACAAAAATAAATAGGAGTAAATAAAATGGACGTTGAAGCCAAAGTAAAAGAGATTATTATGGATAAACTTGGAGTTGAAGAATCTCAAATTACACCGGAAGCTTCTTTCACCAATGATTTAGGCGCCGATTCTCTTGATATAGTAGAACTAGTAATGGGCTTTGAAAGCGCTTTTCAAGTTTCTATACCGGATGAAGACGCTGAAAAAATCGGTACAGTTGGGGATGCAACCAAGTATTTAAAAGAAAAATTAAGTTAATTAATCAAGGTCGGGAAAGTATAATTCTCGACTTTCCTTTCTTTAGTAAATGGTAAGCATTCTTTTGCTATTTATTTTAATATCGCAATTCACAAAATTAATTTTTAGGGGTAACCTATGAATAAGAGAAGAGTAGTTGTAACCGGAATGGGAGCAATTACTCCTATTGGAATTGGTGTTTCTGAGTTTTGGAACGGTTTGCTTGAAGGCAAAAATGGTGTTGGCCCAATTACTAAATTTGATACTACTAACTTCGATACTAAATTTGCCGCCGAGGTAAAAAACTTTAACCCTGAAGATTATTTAGATAAAAAATCCATTAAGAGAATGGATCCTTTCTCACATTTTGCGCTCGTTAGTTCAGGCATGGCTTATGACGATTCCGGAATTAACGGAGATAAAATAGACAAGGATAGATTTGGAGTTATCTATGGAAGTGGTATCGGTGGAATAGATACTTTAACAAAACAGCATATTGTTTATTTCGAAAATAATAGCCCGCAGAGGTTAAGTCCTTTCTTCGTTACAATGATGATCTCTGATATGGCAGCGGGATTAATTTCAATAAAGTATGGGTTGAAGGGGCCAAATTATGCAACCACTTCAGCTTGCGCAACAGCCTCACACGCCATTGCAGATGCTTTCATACATATACAGAGAGGAAGCGCTAATGTAATGATGTGTGGCGGTTCTGAAGCTGCTATAACCGAATTATCTATTGGCGGATTTAATGCTATGAAAGCACTATCAACATGGAATGATAGATATTTAGAAGCATCCCGTCCTTTTGATAAAGACCGGAACGGCTTTATAATGGGAGAAGGTGCCGCGACAATTATTTTAGAAGACTTTGAACATGCTAAACAACGCGGTGCGAAAATGTACGCTGAGATAGTTGGAATAGGATTAACCGGCGATGCATATCATATCACTGCACCCGCACCTGGTGGTGAAGGTGCTGTTCGTTCGATGAATGAAAGTATTCGAGATGCAGGCATTTCACCTGATCAAATTGATTATGTTAATGCACATGGAACCTCTACTCACTATAATGATTTAAACGAAACCAAAGCTATAAAAACGGTTTTTGAAAAACATGCGTATGATTTGGTCGTCAGCTCTACAAAATCTATGACAGGCCATTTACTTGGGGCAGCTGGGGGAATTGAAGCAATAGCAACTATTTTAGCTATCCAAAATGACATAGTTCCTCCTACAATCAATCTCACTAATCCCGATCCGGAATGTGATTTAAATTATAGCCCGTTAAAATCTACTAAGAAAAAAATAAATTTTGCTATAAGTAACACATTTGGTTTCGGTGGTCATAATGCTTCTCTTCTGTTTAAAAAAATTGAGGGATAATTTTGAGCAAGCTGTTACGATGGCTGGTTAAAAAATTAAAACAGCGCCACGACGAGGAAAGTTCAAAATATATTTCTAATCTATTTACGGATGAAAAATATAAAGAACTTGAAGAACTCATCGGATTCCAAATAAGAAATAAAGAACACTTCATTCAAGCATTAATGCATCGTTCTTTCCTTGAACAAAATGAAGAATTTGAAGTTTCAAATGAGCGGCTTGAATTTTTGGGTGATTCGGTTTTAAGCTTAATTGTTGCTGAATATCTGTTCGATAGCTTTCCCGAAAAAGATGAAGGTTTTTTGACGAAGGTAAGAGCCAAATTAGTGAATAGGTTTGCACTTGCTGATGCAGCAGAAAATATTAATCTGGCAGACTTTCTTCTTATAAGCAAAAATCTCTCAAATTCTTTCTCTAATGGATCCAAAACCGTTTTGAGCGATGCGCTTGAAGCTTTAATTGGCGCTATATATCTTGATCATGGATTAAGCGCTGCGAAAAAATTTATTGATAAGGTATTAATTATTCCCAACACTAAAGGCGGACTTTATTTAATTGACGAAAATTTTAAGAGTCAATTGTTGGAATTTGCACAAGCACATAAATTAGATAATCCGATTTATCAAGTTGTTAAAGAAGAAGGCCCGCAGCATAATAGAACATTTACAATAAGAGTTTTGATTAAGGATGTTGAATATGGGATTGGGAAAGGTAAAAACAAAAAGAGCGCTGAACAAAAAGCTGCCCAAAAAGCTTTATCACTTATAAAAGAAAAGCAATCAAATTAATTTTCCCTCCTTTACTGATATGAAAAATATTATTTTTTCCTTGAAAAACTTTCACAAAATAATTGTTTAAATTTCACTATTAAAAAATATTTTTTAGTTAACATTATAGCTTTGAGAGATTATATGAAAATTTATGAACACCCGGACAAATTTGTAAACAGGCATATTGGAGTGAACGATTCCGAAATAAAAGAAATGCTAAATGTAATTGGTGTTGATTCGCTTGATACTTTGATTGATGAAACAGTTCCACCACAAATAAGATTAAAAGAAAAATTAAAACTTGACGAATCTGTAACTGAATATCGTTTTATTGAAAATTTAAAAAAACTTTCAAAAAAAAATAAAGTATTTAAATCCTACATTGGAATGGGCTACAATCCCACTCGGGTTCCAAGTGTAATTCAGAGAAATATACTTGAAAATCCAGGCTGGTATACGCAATATACTCCATATCAAGCAGAGATTTCTCAGGGCAGGCTTGAGGCATTATTAGTTTTCCAAACTGTTGTTTCCGATTTGACTTCGATGAGTATTACTAATGCTTCTTTATTAGATGAAGGCACCGCTGCCGCAGAAGCGATGAGTATGTTTTATTCACTGCGAAAAAATAAAGATGCAAATATTCTATTCGTTTCAGAAGAAGTCCTTCCCCAAACTATTGATGTGCTTAAAACCCGGGCAAATCCTTTAGGAATAGAATTGCAAATCGGCAATCATAGATCGGTTGAACTTAATGAAAATATTTTTGCAGTTTTAGTTCAATATCCATCCGGTTTCGGTGAAGTTTATGATTACAAAGATTTTTTTGAAAACGCTCAAAAACAAAATATTTTTAAAATTGTTGCCGCCGATTTATTAAGTTTAACATTATTAATTCCTCCGGGTGAATTTGGTGCTGATGCGGTTGTCGGCAGCTCACAGCGTTTTGGTGTTCCAATGGGATTTGGAGGCCCGCATGCCGCATTCTTTGCTACAAAAGACGAATTTAAAAGAAATATTCCAGGCAGAATTATAGGTTTGTCAGTTGACTCAAATGGTAATGAAGCATACCGGATGGCTCTTCAAACCCGGGAGCAGCATATAAGAAGAGAGAAAGCTACAAGCAATATTTGTACTGCACAGGTTTTGTTAGCTGTTATTTCAGGAATGTATGCAGTGTATCATGGAAGCGAAGGATTGAAAGCTATTGCTGAACGAATAAATAAATTTACAAGACTTCTTGAAGTAGGTTTATTAGAGTTGGGTTACGAGCAAAAGAATATTAATTATTTTGACACACTATTGATGAAAATCAGTTCGTCAAATCAAACCAAAAAAATAAAACAATTAGCGATTGAAAAAGAAATCAATTTTAGATTTATTGATGAAACTTCAATCGGAATCTCGATAAATGAAGAGACAGATTACCATGATGTATTTGAAATTTTAAACATTTTTGCAGAAGCTTCCGGAAATAAATTTAGTGAGAAAAGAGAACAAGAACTTTCTTTAAGTATCGAAGTTGGGTATCCATCAAATTTAAAAAGGACAAGTTCATATTTAACAAATGATGTTTTTAATAAATATCATTCTGAAACCGAAATGCTCCGATATTTAAAACGGCTTGAAAACAAAGATCTTTCGCTTGTTCATTCCATGATTCCTCTTGGTTCCTGTACTATGAAGTTGAACGCTACAACAGAAATGATTGCTTTAACCTGGCCTGAATTTGCAAACATTCATCCTTTTGCGCCCTCAGAACAAACTGAAGGATATAAGGACTTATTTGCGGGGCTGGAAAAAGACTTAGCTGAGATAACGGGTTTTAAAGCGGTTTCGCTGCAGCCGAATTCAGGAGCTCAGGGTGAGTACTCAGGCTTAATGGTAATTCGAGAATACCATAAGAAAAATGGTAACGGACATCGAAATGTTGCAATTATTCCATCATCAGCTCATGGAACAAATCCGGCGAGTGCAGTGATGGCTGGGATGAAGGTTGTTGTTGTGAATTCAACTCCACAAGGTAATGTTGATGTTAATGATTTAAAGAAAAAAGTTGAAGTAAATAAAGAGAATTTATCTTGCTTAATGATAACTTATCCTTCCACACACGGCGTGTTTGAAGAGAGCATAAAAGAAATTTGCGACATCATTCATGACAACGGCGGCTTAGTTTATATGGACGGTGCCAACATGAACGCTCAAGTTGGGTTAACAAGCCCGGCCAATATTGGCGCTGATGTCTGTCATCTTAACTTGCACAAAACTTTTTGTATTCCTCACGGGGGCGGCGGCCCTGGAATGGGTCCGATTGGTGTTAATAAAAAATTATCTGCTTTTCTGCCTAATCATCCTGTAGTAAGTTTAAATCATCAAAGTGGAATTACTGCCGTTTCATCAGCACCATGGGGGAGTGCAAGTATTCTTGTTATTTCTTATGCTTATATAAAAATGATGGGGGAATACGGACTAACAAAAGCCACTCAGGCTGCAATTTTGAATGCAAATTATATCAAATCCAAATTAGAAAAAGAATTTAAAGTTCTTTATGCTGGAAGCAAAGGAAGAGTTGCTCATGAATTAATTTTTGATATGAGAAACTTTAAATCATCGGCCGGTATTGAAGTTGAAGACATAGCAAAAAGATTAATGGATTATGGTTACCACGCTCCCACAGTTTCATTTCCTGTTGCCGGAACTTTAATGGTTGAGCCAACAGAAAGTGAAAGCCAAAAAGAATTAGATCGATTTTGTGATGCACTGATTTCCATCCGGGAAGAAATTCGTGAAATTGAAAATGGCTCTGCGGATACAAAGGATAACGTATTAAAAAATGCACCGCATACAGCAGTTAGTGTAATTTCCAGCGAATGGAATCATCCTTATTCAAGAGAGAAAGCAGTTTATCCAGCCGAATGGGTGAAGGCTAATAAGTTTTGGCCGAGTGTAGGCCGTGTTAATAATGCTTACGGCGATAGAAATTTAATTTGTACATGTAATCCTGTTGAAGATTATATAGGAGAACCGGTTTCTTAAAATCCAATTTTCAGCTGCATAAATTTAATCAAATTCACTTTAGAGTTTGGTTTTAATGGCCTTTATTTAAACGGTAAATTTTAATGCTTGTAAACAACGTGTCATTCTTTATATTTTAACCCTCAGTTTCTCATATCATAAATATTAAATGAAAAAATTATTTCTCTCAATCTTATTTATATTTTCATTAATGCATACTCTTTACTCACAGGAAATTCCAGGAACTTCAATTGATGAAAATGATGATATCAAATTTGTAGTAGACTCAATTACAATTCAAGGTAATGATATAACCGATAATGAAATAATTTTAAGAGAACTCACTTTTAATATCGGTGATACAGTAAGCAATAAAATACTTACGTACAATTCCGAGCGAATTTTCAGTCTTGGAATATTTACAAAAGTAAAAGTTTTTCGAGACCCGCTTTATACCTCTAAAAATATCGTAGTAATTTTTGTTAATGAAAGCTGGTATATTTATCCTATTCCATTAGCTGAATTAAAAGACAGAGACTGGAAGAAAATATCTTACGGTTTCGATTTAGTCCTTCAGAATTTTAGAGGCAGAAATGAGACACTTAGGGCGAGAGCATTATTTGGATATGACCCAAGTTTATCTATTTCTTATTCTAATCCATACTTCATTTGGAAAGAAAATATTTCCCTCGAGCTTAATCTTTCATATCATGATTCAAAAAATATAAGCAATACTGCTAGGTATCTGTATGGCGGAGATTTCAATCAAAAATTTATTAGCGCCGGAATTGGAATTGGTAAGAGAATGGATTTATATCAGAAGGTGGGAATAAGTTTTAATTATAATTATATACAGTCACCAACTTTTATAAAAGGGATTTCAGCCTCTAACGATCGGATAGATAGACTCTTTTCTATCGGCTTTAATTATTCATATGACACAAGAGATTTGCGTCAATTTGCACGTGAAGGCATTTTAGGCTCAGCAAGTTATGAGTTGAAGGGGCTAGGCATTGATGACATTAATTATCAAATCGCATCAATAGATTTTAGAGAATACAGAAAATTCTTTGGTGATTTTGGTGCAAAGTGGAGATTGGCTTCCAGGTTCACGATGGGAAATCTAGTTCCATTTTATGATTATTCTTATCTAGGATTTAGAGAACGCATAAGAGGTCATTTTAATAGTGAAAGTGAGGGCAACAATATATATTTAGCTTCAATTGAATTTAATTATCCCGTAGTTAAAGATTTTAATATATCACTTGATTTTATTCCAATCATTCCTAAACAGCTGCTTTCATACAGAGTGGCGATGTATTTGCAAATGTTTGGCGATACGGGCGCAACACAGCTTAATGGGCATCCAATAAGCATTAAAGATTTTCAATCCGGCTATGGTTTAGGTTTAACTCTTTCTAATTCTTCCTTACAACATTGTGCGATTTGAATTAGCATTTAATGAAAATTTCCGCTCTGAATTTATTTTTGATATTGGAACTTCATTTTAGAAAAAAATATTTAAATTTTAATTCTTATCTTTTCCTTGATACCTTTTTCGTCTTATATTCGTTTCATAACGTCATTTTAAATATGTAACTATGAATTCAACCGAATTACATAATACTTATTTTACTCCGGATACACGCGGTTATAAAATTTTAAGAAAATTTTATGCAAAGTATATGGACTTGTTTGAAAAGACATCTTATACCGACTTTAACGATTTTTTAAATCAAATTTATTTAAACATATCCAGAATCGATTTCAATAAAGAGATTCAAAATAAAGAAGCGTACACAATTGGTGCAATTAAAATTCAATGCCGAGTACAATTAGATAAAGCTATTAAGTATAAAAATCATATTGTTCCTGAAGTATATAAATTGGATGATGACGGAAATGAAATTTCTGCTTTTGAGAATATTAAAACTGAAAATAAAAGCCCTAATGAATTTTACGAAGTTCAGGAAATTTATAATACCATCAACATATTTAAATTACAATTGAAAGAAAATGAGAAGTTATTATTGAATTATTTAATTGATGAATTTCCTAGAAAAGAAATTGCTGAATTGATGCATTCAAATCTTAATACAGTAGATACAAAAATTAGAAGATTAAGAATTAAACTTTTTGATTATCTAAAAAAATATGGTTACAGTTTACTTACTATTAAAAAATTTGCAGATGGTAAATGAAAGTTTTTGTAATTAAAATGAACTATACAATTAATTTAATGCCGGACTAATATGGAAAAGTTCTTATCTCAATACATTAATTTTTTGGATGAAAATAAAAAGCATTTATCTCATGAAACAATTTCAACTTACATAAATCTTTATAATAATTTAAGCTTAAAAGAGAGGCAATTTATTGAAAAAGTAATTGTAAGCGATGAAGTAAGTAAAAGCAGATTCGAAGAGGTTTTTGATGATGAACTGGATATGGATGATGCCAAAGTTGAAATGAAGGTTATAAAACAAATGCCGGTAGACTCAAATAATATTTCTTTTGTGTCTAGTGAAAAAAATATTAAGCTGAATATTATAAATGATGCCGGCAAGCAAACCTTAGAAATAATTTCATTCCCAGCCAAATATAAAAATGTAAGGATAAGGTTAAATTCGATTAATGATGAATTTATTTTAAGAATTACATCCTGTAAAATGAATTATGTTTATTCGATTGATTCAAATATTGATATTGAAAAAATTGAAACTATTACTATAGAATCAGTCGATAACAAAATCATATCAGTACCATCAAAAAAAAATAAATGGTGGTATGCGGCTGCGGCAGTAATTGTAATTTCTTTTTCGGCAGTTTATTTATTGATGTTGTATCCACAAAAAGATGAATTAATTTCTAAACAAATTACTCCTGAAGATTCGTTAATCTATAAGAAGCAGATGACTGAAGACAGCCTTAAAGTAGATAATAAATTATTGGCTGAAAATAATGATGAAGATTTCAAAACAAATACAATTTTAGATAATTTTATAAATAGAAATATCCGTTCGGAGGAAAATGGAATAAAGCTATTATCGCCTGAACTTAATGACTCACTAAAATTACCAATTGCTTTTAAATGGGAATCTAAAAGAGAAAATGCATTATTCAGGATTCAAATCGTTAACAACAAAAATGAAGTTGTTTTTGATAAAACTACAAAAGAAAATAAATTGATTTGTAATGCTAATTTGATTGGCGGGTTGTACTATTGGAAAATTTATTCTGATAATAAACTAACCAAAGTATCAAGGTTTTATTTGAAAAATTAATGTAGATAAAATCTTATTCACCAATTAAAATAAACGGGCTCCACTCTAAAGGATAAGAATATTTGGCGTCATTAATTAATTTCAACTTTGATTTTCTTAATGCAGAAGAATAACTATCTCCATCCAACACATTTTTATAAAATTCAATCATTAAATCTGAAGTAGATTTGTCGGCAACTTGCCATAACGAAACAATAATATTTTTGGCCCCTGAATAAGAAAAACCTCTTGTTAAACCGATAACTCCTTCACCTTTTGCTATTTTGCCCAATCCACTTTCACAAGCACTTAATACCAGTAAGTCTGCATTTAGATTTAAATTATAAATTTCATTTGAATATAAAATTCCATCTTCTGCAACAGTAGAATCTCCCAATGTAAAAAGAATTCCAGATAACTTTGGTTTTTTCTCATTTATGAAACCATGCGATGCAATATGAATATATTTATAATTTTTCATTTCATCAGATTTAATAAGTTCTTCTTTGGCAGAAGCATGAGTGAATATTTTTGCCGATAAATTTTTATTATTAAACAGCCTGGAAATTTCTTTTACTTCTGTTTCACTCTCGGGTAATTCCGAATAAGTTTTGCCTTCCAGTGTAATAGCTCTTTTAGGAGAAGTGAAAGAAGTTTTTTTAACAACTGATGAAATTTTAGATTTTACCTCTTCATTGTTTGAAAAAACCGGGGCAAAACCCGCAAAACTTTGCTCTTTTATGGGTAAATTATTTTGAAATTCAATTAAAGTTGAAGCAGAAAAATAATAGCTTATTTCATATTTTTTAATTAAATAATCCAGCTCCGAAAAATTTGGATTATTATTTTTAGTTTCTATTAATGCTTCAAAGGGAAGATAATTTAAAATTCCATCGGGAATAATAAAAAGTTTATCGGCGCTTTTAATTTTTTCTTTTACCGGAGAAATTAAGATAGAATATAATTCTTGAGCTGAGGATAAATAATTTTCTAGATTTATATTTAGTAAAGAGTTCCTAAACTTTAAAACTAAATCGGATAGGGATTTTTTTAGTCGTATCTTCTCAATAAAAGTCCCATCATTCATAACAACAAAAATGAACACTGTGCTGTCCCCATTAAAATATTCCAGCAGGACAGTTTTATTATCAGTTAAATTATTTTGAATTTCTTCTAAAGTATGATTTTGAGGTTTGTACTTAAGATGATAATAATCATTATATTCATCTTCTAAAAGCTTAACCATTTTTTCGTAATTTCTATTGGCAGAGAAAAATGAGTTTTGAAGTTTTATAAGTTTAATCGAATCAATATTCTTTTTATTTTTTTCTTTTTGAATTTGAGTATCGAAATATGCCAGGTCAATTTTAATCTGTTTCTCTTTCTCTATAAGACTATCCGGAATTCCCGAAAATTTTTTTGCGTTTGATTCTGAAATTGCATCGGAAAGTATTCCAGCTTTACTTCTTTCAGCAAAATTAAAAGCAACCTCTTTATAATTTTCGTCTCTGGTTAGTTTATATAATTCTAAAGAGGCTGAAATTCCTTCTTCATATATTTTAAAATATGATCTTTCAAGTGCCAGCTTTGACCATTCGGTTTTATAGTCCAAGCGCATTTGAGAAATTAATTTATCGCATAGGTTACAAGTTTCTAATGCTGCTTTTATATCCTCAACATTTTTTTCAATTATAAATTTTTGGTGAAAGACCATGGCTTTAAGTGATAATGATTTCAGCAGCTCTTTTTCATAAAGGGCATCTTCCAATTTGGGGTTTTTGTAATAATTTATCTTATCAAAATTACTGCAAGAAATTACTGCCTTTTGAAAATAAATGAGTGCGCTATCAATTAAATTTTGATCTAAAAAATTCTTTCCGATTTCCAATAATGTTCCTGCAGTTTTTTGATGTTTGCTTCCATAAAACTTTGTTCTAATTTCAAGAGCTTTATTTAAATAGAAAAGGCTTAAATCATAATCTTTAATTTTTCTATAAGTCTCTCCAATATTATGCTGGATTTGTGCAGTAACTGGATGTGATTCTCCAAATTTATTTTTAAATATTTCATATGATTTATTGAAATATTCTAAAGCTTTATTAAATTCTTCTTTGTCGGAATATATCCTCCCGATATTATTTATAACAGTTGCATAGTTTGGATGCTTATTTCCATAAGCATTGAGAAAATTATCCTCCGCTCTGAATGAAAACTCCGCAGCTTTATCGAAATTACCATTAACCCTGTAAGCCATAGCAATATTATTAAATAAATAACCTAGCTGGGGATTATCTTTATTAAGTAGTTTAGAATCAATTGAAAGCCCTTTTAAATAATATTCAAGAGCAAGATCATTTTCTCCTTTATAAAAATAATCGGCTCCAATATTATTGTATAAATTAGAAATGTCTTTATGCATTTCTCCATTAATTTTTATTTTAAGAGGAAGAACCTTAAAATAATATTCAAGTGCCTTATCATAATCACCCATTCCTTCATAAGCTAAAGCCATATCATTATAAGCCGAGCCAATTTTAGGATCATCTTTTCCCGATTTTCGGAAAATTATATCAATAGCTTTTTTATTATAAGCTAAACATGAATCGAATTCACTGAGTTCTAAAAATATTCCTTCTAAAAGCAAATAAACTTCTGCTTTACTTAAATCATTTTTATCATTTCCTAAAATACTACTACTCTTGTATGCAATTTCTAATGCCTTGTTAAAATCACTTTTATGTTTGTATGCAAAACTTAGCTGATTAAATGTAGCTGATAAGATCTGATCGTTATGAATATATTTATTAACTATTTCCAAAGTATATTTTGAAAGGGCAAGTGAGCTGTCAATTTCTCCTCTTTGTCTTAAGGAATAACTTATTTTATTTAAGCATTCTACATATTTATCCCACAGCTTATTTTCTAAAAAAATCTTCTTCGCTTTATCAAGGCTTTGAATTGCACTGTCATAAAAAGTTTTTTCAATAAAATCACTTCCGGCCTTTAAATATCTTGTCGCTTTTGAAGAGTCGTCTTCAGTCAAATAATATTTAGAGTAAGCCGTGTTAAAATTAAAGGACAGAAGAAGAAGAAATAAAAGTATTTTCATTTTTCCTTCTTTCACTATTAAAAATGGTAATGGAAAGAGTAACAATTTTAATCTAATCTATATTAATAAAAATATCAATGATTTGACATCCTATAATAAATTTTTGAAAAAATTTTTATAGTAATGAAAGTTTTTGGGAGTAAATCGAACTATTAATTAAAGCCATAATACAAAATAAATTAATTAGTAGGTGTTAAAATGAAAACAGCAATTAAACTTATGCTGTTGTCCATCCTTTTCTGTTCTATTAAAATTTCTTCTCAACCTCAATGGACAAAAATGGTTTCAGGAACCACAGAACATTTAAATGATATTTGGGGAACTTCACCCAATGACATTTATGCAGTAGGTGAGAATGGCACTATTATTCATTTTGATGGTGATATCTGGGCACCAATGAACTCGGGTGTAACAGTAATAATATCAAGAATTTTTGGCTTTTCGAATAGTGAAATTTATGCATTAACACAGGATAAAGAATTTGGCAATTTTAATTCTACTCTACTGAAGTATGATGGTAATAGCTGGAGTTTATTTTATGATCCGTCTTTTCAAGCAGCAGATATTTGGGGAACTTCCGGATCAAATTTATATGTTGCCGGGAAAGACGGCGGCGGCGGTGTACTTATGCGTTACGATGGCTCGATATGGACTGAGGAATTTGCTTTCCCGAATTTTGTTGATCTTTCATCAATTCATGGAATTTCATCAAATGAGATTTACACTATCTCTGGAGGTACCGGTTCGGGTTATGTTTTTAAATGGGAAAATTGTACATCAGCATCTTATAGCTGGGATAGAATTAAAAAAGTAAGTCTTGATAACACAACCGAAATATGGGTCGCCGGAGCTAATGATGCATTTGCAGTAGGCGAGGGTGATGCGGTCTTCCATATTGTTGATGAATGTGATAATACCAATACCGAAAATTGGGGCTTGGGAAATAATATTTATCTGAAGGATGTTTGGGGAATTTCCAATGAAAATATATTTGTAACCGGCAGAAGAGATAGAAATGATGGAAATGGATTCGGTTCGTTTATTGCAAATTTTGATGGCCAAACATGGAATGAAATGACTACTCAAACTGATGCTCAAAACGGAATGTGGATAAACGGGATTTGGGGTGCAGATTCTGAACATGTGTATGCCGTTGGACAGTATGGCAATATTTTACAATTGGGTGGAGAAGTAATTACAACTTTTGTTGTTAATACAATAGGCGATGAACATGATTTAAATCCCGGTGATGGAATTGCAGATATCGGCGGAGCGATGATAAACGGAAATCCTCCCTGCACATTGCGCGCTGCAATTGAAGAATCAAATGCATACACAGAAACTGTAAAAATTATTTTTAATATACCTGAAAAAGCTCCACATATAATTAAACCAAATTCCGAATATCCGGTAATATCCAAAAAAGTTATTATTTCCGGGGGAGAAAATTTTAACACGTTAGATATTTTTATTGACGGCAGTAATGCCGGCGACAATGCAAATGGCTTTTCAATAAATCTGGACGGAAGAAGAACTGAAATAAAAAATCTTTCTATTTATAGTTTTAAAGGGCATGGTATTTATTTAGATGGCACTTTAGAAAATAAAATTACCGGCTGCATTATCGGAACCGATGATAAAGATACTGAAGGAATAGGAAATGAAGGTGATGGAATTCATCTTTCTTTCAGCCATTCAAATATTATCGGTGGTAATACAATTTTTAAGACTAACTTAATTTCTGGAAATAAAGGGAATGGAATTACTCTTACCGGAAATTCCGATATTAATACAATAGAAGGAAATTATATAGGAACCAATTGGACTGGTGATAAGGCTCTTCCTAATGAACAAAATGGAATATTAATTAAAGATGAATGCGAATCAAATATTATTATAAATAATTGGATTGCAGGGAATTCAAAAAATGGTGTAAGTATAATTGGAGATGCTAATGCAAATACAACTAAAAATGAATTGAAAGGAAATAAAATCGGTATACGTCGCACATTAAACCAATCAATCCCTAATATGGAAAATGGAGTATATATTGAAAATGGATTAACAAATATTATCGGAGGTGATCAACCTGAAGACCGTAATATTATTTCCGGTAATAATTTAAATGGGGTTTTAATTACAGGGGCATACAGTATTGGCAATGTAATCGGCGGCAATAATATTGGAACTTCTTCCGATGGATTGAATGCAATTGGTAATTGGAATGCTGGTGTTCGAATTGAGAATTGCAGCAGCAACCATATTGGTTCAAATATTTTGCAGCCTGGATCTGGTTATGGAAATATAATTTCCGGTAATCATGGAAATGGAATAGAAATTTTTGGCAAAGATGCTACTGAAAATACTGTTGAAGGAAATATTATCGGATTAAAAAGTAATGGCTCAGAAATGCTAATGAATGAGAATAACGGCATTGAAATTATAGAAGCTTCTAATAATATAATTGGAGGGTCATCATTAATTTCAAAAAATATCGTATCAGGTCATACTCAAGGATTGTCAGGCGCAGGAATTTATATTCACGGTTTTAACGCATCTGAAAATTCAGTATTTGGAAACTATATTGGTTTAGATGTTGAGGGTTTAGTTAGAATTCCAAACAGCAGAGGAATCCTAATTGAGAAAAGCTCATTCAATTATATAGGGAAAAATACAGAATATGGCGAGAATATTATATCCGGGAATAATTGGGCGCAAATAGAAATAAAGAATTCAAATAATATTATTGTTGAAGGAAATAACGTGGGATCAAGTAAAGATCACAAAATTATTTGGAAAGATGGAAATGGAATAAATCTAATTAACTCTTCATTTAATTTAATTGGTACAGAAGAATTTGGTTATGGCAATTTCATATACAGTAATAACACTGGTGTTCATATAAAAGGAGGGAAGAAAAATAAAATATATCGTAATGAAATAATTGAAAATGAAAAAGGTATTGAAATCTTAGAATCCTCTGAAAATTATGCGCTTAATAATGTTATTAGTAACAATACTAATGGAGTATTATTAAAATCGGAGTTTCTTGATACTAAAACTGTCGGTAATAGTATATCGTTAAATAAAATAAACTTTAATGAAATCGGAATCATAAATAATTATGCGGAAACAGAAATTTGGAAAAATCAAATAATGTATAACAATTCTATTGGCATTTCAATTCAGTTTTACGCTAAAGTCAGTGTTAGGTTTAACAGTATAAAAGCTAACGATATTGGTATTGATATAATCGACACAAAAACTGACATAGTTTTTCCATCTAATATTTCAATAATCAGCAATGAGTTAATAGAAAATAGAATTGGAATTAATGGTGTAAAATCAGAAACAATAATTATAAAAAATAATAGCTTTCAAGATCAAACCGGTAATAGCTCAAGTATTCATCTTAACAATTCTTATGCTGAAATAGCAAACAATAATATAACCGGAGATGCCGGTGATGCTATTAAACTTGAAGATAGTGCGGATGCTGTTATTAAGAATAATAATATCTTTAATAATTCCGGCTTCGGATTAAATAATACTTCTTCTTTTGTTACGGTTAATGCACAAAACAACTGGTGGGGAGATCCGGATGGTCCTGAAGGACAAGGAAGCGGTTCCGGAAATCCAGTCAGTACCGGAGTTGATTTTAGTAATTGGTTAACTCAATTGATATCGGTATCTGTTACTTCATCTGATAATAATATTAATTCAGCAATAGGAAATATTGATTCCACTTCTTTTTTTGTGAAAAATTTTCTTAAAGTCGATGATATAATTGATGTACAATTAACAGATGATTTAGGTTGGCTGCTTGGGCAAACAAATTTTTCTGTCCCGCTTGATTCATCTTTTGGAGGGAATGCTCTAGTTAAATTTGTAATTCCTTCTAACATTTCTCCGGGTACAATAAATCTTGTTAAAATTAATGCAGCTTCACAAACGGATAATTCTCAAACAGCAATGGATTCTTTTTATGTCGTAGCTTACCAGCCGATGATTTCACATATTTTTGTTTCGCCCGATTCCATTGAACTATCGCCCGGCGATTCGATAAAATTCACTGCATCAGGGTATGATCAATATAATAAGTCTATAAGTTTTTCTCCTCAGTGGAGCACTGAAGGCGGTTCAATTAATAATGAAGGATGGTTTTTTGCCGGCAGCCAGGCAGGAAGTTTTACAATTACAGCTGAAGATCAATTAACAAATACAAAAGGAAAAGCTACTGTTACAATTTCTGGAACAGTTGATACAAAAGAAGATATTTCTCAATTACCAACTGAATACAAGTTATATCAAAATTATCCAAACCCATTTAACCCAACTACAACTATTAGATATTCCATTCCATTTATATCCAAAGTAACTGTTTATATTTATAACATTCTTGGAGAGCAAGTTCAGCATTTAGTGAATGAAGTAAAAGATGCCGGGTATTATGAAATAAACTGGAATGCCTCTAAACTTGCTTCAGGAGTTTATATCTATTTACTGCAAGCTGAATCATTAGATAATAAATCTAATTTTAGAAATGTTAAGAAAATGATTCTTCTAAAATAATTTTTGAATTTTGAAAGTTTTTACCGTTTAATCAAACTATTTAAATATATCCCTAAATAAAAATACAATCATTTCAGGAGGCGGTAATGAAAAAATTTATTGTTTTCATAATTTTTTATTTGTTGTTAACCGTGTTTAATTACGCCCAAAATTTTCTACCACTAAATCCGGTTTTGCCGTTGGAGGTTACTGATATAACGGTTGACAATAATGGAAATATTCTCGCTGCTGTTTCAGGGAGTAAAAATACATTAAATAGTTTTACACATGGCGCTGTATTTATTACAGGAAACCTTGAAACATGGAGTATTTTTGGTGATGATTTTGACGGTTTTGCTGTTACTTCATTGGCAGTTAATCAGGATGGTGATGTGTTTGCCGGTACTGACAGCGGCGGAGTTTATAGAACAATAGATACTGGCTCAACCTGGAATCAAATAATTACTGGTTTGACAAGCCTTAGAATTATAGGGCTCAATTCAGATATTCCTGGTTATTTATTTGCTTGCAGCAAAGACAGCGGTATATTCCGTTCAACAGATAATGGTGACAGCTGGACAGCAGTTAATAATGGTTTATCAAGTAAAGTTATTCAAACATTTTTAGCTGACAGTGAGGAAGATATTTTTTGCGGGACGGGAATGGATCCGGTTACCTCAAATTTGGGAATATTTAAATCAACTAACTACGGAAACGATTGGACCCAGGTGTTCGGTGGTGATAGAGTTTACAGCCTTACAATCAATCCTGTTAATGAAATTTATTTTGGGGCAGCGAATTCTGCAGTAATTTTTTCAAACGATAAAGGAAATAGCTGGGATTATAAACCTGGAGCATCAGCATTTAAAGCAATAGCTGCCGATGTTCAAGGGAATCTTTACGGCGGCACATCTGGTGGCGGGGGTGCTGTATATTCGTCAACTGACAACGGGAACAGTTGGCAATATGACAGCACTGGTTTTATTGGTGATGTAAGAGTAATTAAAGAAATTACGGTTACTGCCTCAACAGATAAATCAATTAATAAATCTCAAGCGGGTACACAAATAGTCGTCGGGCATAGTGAAGGCTTTGAAGTCAGAAAGCAGGAATATGTTTGGGAAAGGCAAGTTAGGGGTATGGATCTATCAGATTGTAGATTGATCGCCTTTCGTAAAGCTCAAAATTCTCAAGAGCTAAATGAATTATTAGTTGGAGGCGATTTTGGAATATTAGCTTTATTTGCTTACAATGGTTTTTGGTTTCCATTATCAGGCGGAATTAATTCTATATCCAATGCAGATATTCTTGAAGTTAATCCTCAAACCGGGAAAATCTTTGCTTCAGGTAAGCCTATTTTCGGCAATAGTAAAGCATTATACAGGTGGGATGATCAATTGTCACAGCCTGATGTAATATCCGGATTACCAAATTATGAATTAGCTGGCATTGCATTTACTGATGATCCAAATGATTTAATTGTAGCATTAAAAAATGGACAAGTATTTTTATCTCCAAATAATGGTGATTCTTTTAATGAAATAACCGGGAATTTACCGACCGACAACAATAGGTGGATACAATACTGCAACAACACAATATTCGTAGCTAAAGAATCCGGTGAACTTTATAGCTCGTCTGATGACGGCAAAACATATAATCTCATATCAAATGGTTTGCCTACTGGATTTATTGCTAATGATATGTATTGCAATGATAACTTAATAATTGTTGTCGGAAGTATGGGAATTTATATAAGTGAAAACGGTCAGCCATTTGTATTGGACAACTCGTCAGATTCCCCTTCAAATATTGTGGATATAGAAGTATTACCGACTTCCGATATACCAAAATACAGCAAATTGGGGAAAATCGATTTAGATTCAAAAAATATAGCTGACATGACAGTTGTTGATGAAGATGGCCATGTTTTTGAATATACAGCTGAGGGATGGGTTGAAAAAAGATATTACCATGCGTCCATTGACTTAAATTTGACAGATGAAAGGAGAAAAGCAAACAAGTCATGGTCAGAGCCAGCTAGTTTTTTTGAAGTTCTTCGCGCTAACAAAGCTATACATAAAAACGAAAATTACATATATTCAGACTCCGCAAAGACTACCTCATTTATTGTAACTAATTACGGTACATATTTTTTTGAAAACGATATAGTTACAGATGTAGAAAAGGTTAAAACTGATATGTACCCCTCTGCATTTAGCCTTAAACAAAATTATCCAAATCCTTTCAATCCTACAACGAAGATTAAATATTCAATCCCATCATCTGTTGAGAGTCATCTCGATGCGTATATACAATTGAAAGTTTTCGATATTCTGGGAAGAGAAATTACAACACTGGTCAATGAAAAAAAACAACCCGGCGAATATGAAGTTGAGTTTGATGCCTCTAAATTATCCAGCGGCATTTATTTCTATCAACTGCAGGCTAGAGATCTTGTTTTAACTAAAAAAATGTTACTTCTTAAATAATATATAGTTATAAATTTAATTATAATCCGGGAGTAATCACCAATTACTCCCGTATCTCATTTCTTATTTTCCTAATCAAAATAACCTCATGATTTTATTGAATTTAAATTAAATAAAAACCCATCTATTTATTAACTCCATTTCCAAAATTTCTTATCTGCCGGAAGTCGGGGAATTCTTTAAAAAAACAAATTCAATTTCTTCGTCTTATGCTCATTTGTTAATAATTGTAACAAAAAAGCAAATTAATGATACAAATTAGATAGCATACGCTATTTATAAAGGTTACTTTGCTTTCGTTAAAAGTTATTAAACAAAACATCATTTATATTATTGAAAAAGAATAATGACATTCATAATGCAGTAGGACTGATACAAAAACGCATACGTTTAGTCAACGGTATCATACTAGTAATAGCTATAATTATTGGAATACTGATTACTTTTTTGCTAACCGGACTAATGGATTTATTAATTAAAAAGTAGGAGGAGAGTAATGAAATCGATTATAAAAATACTTCCACTTCTATTGTTCTTTATTTTTTCATCATATACATCTGCTCAATTTGATCTTGGAGAAAAAATCAAAAAAAAGATTAATAAAGAACTAGAAAAAGCAACAGATGATGCAATTGATAATACAGCCGAATCTATAAAAAAAGGTAATAAGGATAAAAATGACGATGCTAATACAAAAGATACACCGAAGGGGGAAAAATCTGATACTGAATCTGAAATAAATAACCCTACAGAAGTTAGTGCTTCTGCAAATTCAGATAAAAATGAAATTTATACAAATTCATCATTTGAAGGTAAAGTTGTATTTGATGTTAAAGAAGAGAATGATCATCAGGTTTTCAATTACTTTGCAAAAGAAAAACGTTTCCTGATGGATATGCCTGAAAAAGGAGGTTCAATAATATTTGATAGTGATAAATTGAAAATGTACGTGATTGTAGATGAACAAAAAATGTATATGGAAACGCCTATGATGCCTACAAGTTCCGGAGCTGGCGGCAGCATCAGCAAAACAGGTGAAACAAAAAATATTCTTGGTTATGACTGTGAAAAATTTCTCTTTAAGCAGAAAGATATGGAAGGTGAAGCATGGATGACAAAAGAACTTGGAGCGTTTATGTTTTTTATGGAATCGCAGGAAGAAATGCCGGATTGGCAAAGTGAAGTGCTGGATGCTGGCTATTTCCCATTGCAGGTAACTCAACATGATCAAAGAAAAGATGTGACGTCTGTATTTACAGTAAAAGAAGTTACCCCGATGAAATTAAGTTCTGATTTATTTGAAGTTCCTTCGTCATATCAGAAGCTGGATCTTATGAATATGGGTAATCTTAAAAACTTGCTTAATAAATAATAAATGTATTACTAATTCAAATTCGACTTTTGGGATTTTAAAAAAAATTGACCGTCTATTAGGCGGTCTTTTTTTTGTTTGACTTATTTTAGTTTATTTTAAAGTTTAAATAATTCAGCAAAAAAGCTTTTTACTTTTGAACAAATACTTATCAAACATAGAACTCTATTATTCCGCACAAATAACAAACAATAATTTAATAATTGTTGAAGATGATGACTTCAAACATATTGTAAAAGTAATGCGCCATGCATTAGGAGATGAAATTTATATTACTGATGGATTAGGCAAAATCTATAGAAGTAAAATTTTAGAAATTAAAAAAAATTCCTTAACGGCAGCAATTGAAGAAACAATTAATCACGATAATAAATTTTTAAATATAATATTTTGCATTCCTAAACTTAAAAGTAATGATAGGTTTGAATTTGCCTTAGAAAAATGTGTGGAGCTTGGAATAACAAATTTTATAATCTTTGATTCCGAAAGAACTATTGCTAAAGGGAATAAAATTGAAAGATGGAATAAAATTTTAATATCGGCGATGAAACAATCGTTAAGAAGTTACCTGCCGAATATTTCATTAAGAAATTCAGTTGAAGAAATAAAAAATTTACAAGGCGAGAAAATTATTTTTGAACAAAATTCTGCCGAAACATTTTTAAGGTTTAAAAATGATTTATCAAAAAAATATTATTTTGTTTTCGGACCTGAAGGCGGCTTGAGCGAGAATGAATTAAATCTTTTTGAAGAAAATGAAAAATATAATCTATCCTCTAATCGGTTAAGAAGTGAAACCGCTGTTATAAAATGTGCTTCAATAGTCGATGAATTAATTTAACAATAAGCCTATTGTTATTAGTTCATTTGTTCTATAAATTATTAAAAACATTCCCATATATTCGCAATTTTAAATTGAAAATAACTAATCGGCTCTATATGCTTTTTATTAAGCATATTCTAAATTGAAAAAAATTATTCAGTCATTATTCAATTTACCTTTTCCACTAAACCCTGAGTATTAACATGACATAGATTCTTTAATTAATTAGAAAACTTGATTCCTTTTCGATAGGAATTCATTTTAAAATTAATCGGAGATAAATTATGAAAACTTCTTTTCTGTATTTGGCGGTAATTTTATTATTCTCAGTTTGTGAATTATTAGCGCAAATTCCACAGACAATAAGTTATCAGGGGCTGCTAAAGGATAACAGTGGAAATCTAATAAATGGGACACAGTCATTAACTTTTAAATTATACGAAACTGAGACAAATGGAAGTGCTATATGGTCTGAAACGCAATCCATCGATGTAGAAGAAGGTATTTTTAGTATGATATTAGGAAAAGTAACTCCATTAAATATTTCCTTTGATAAGAAATATTGGTTGGGTATATCAATAAACGGGACGGTGCTAGAATCCAAGAATTGAATTAACAGCAGCGGCTTACAGCTTAAACGCAAAAACAGTTGAAGACAATAGTATTACTACAAATAAATTAGTTAATGGTGCTGTAACCCAGGAAAAGCTGGCAGGTAGTGTAAATTTACCTCCGGGTGGATCAGCGGGCGGAGATTTAAGTGGAAGTTTTCCTAATCCTACAGTTAATAAAATTAGAGGAAGAACAATATCAAGTTCTTCACCATCAATTGACCAAGTTCTAAAGTGGAATGGTTCTAATTGGGCACCGGGGAATGATGCAATTACAATACCTTTCAATACAACTAATTCAGAAGATACTATAATTGCAATTACAAATACTAAACCAAATGCTTATGGTTTTATTAGTAATAGTAATCAGGCTATTTATGGAGTTAGTCACAGTAATGATGGTATTGCAGTTTAGAGGTAATGTTTTGGGGGATAATAGCATTGGAATATTAGGTGTCTCTAATTCAATTAACAGTAAAGCAGGTTATTTCAAAGGGAGAACTGAGGTCTTATATAATAGTGCTATACTTTCACCTCAATTGCTTTTAAGAGAAGACGAATTGGATTATGCAAGATTAACGTTTGCTAACAACGGTGATGCAAGTTATTTCTGGACTATTGCTGGTTACAACGACAACAGTAATTCAAAAGAACGCTTGAATTTTTACAATAGCCGAAAAGGTGATATTCTAACTTTAACTGGTGATGGTAAGGTGGGAATACGTTATGGAACTCCTTCATCTGATTTAACAATTAAACAAAGTTACTACATGAATACAACAGGTGGTATTACTTTGGTAAACTATGGAAATACAAATCAATGGAGGATAGGTATTTCTGATGTGAACAATTTATGGTTTAATTATAATAATTCTGGTGTATCATATATAAATTATTCTGATGGCAGTTACCATGTATTTTCTGATAGAAGATTAAAAAAAGAAATTAGACCATTAGAAAATGTACTGACTAAAGTTACAAAGTTAAAACCATCTACATTTAGATTTAAAAACACACCTGACTCAAAACCAAAATCATATGGATTTATCGCTCAAGAAGTTGAAGAACAATTTCCAGATTTAATTTCTACTTCCGAAAACGGGTATAAATCTCTTAACTATGAAACGTTTGGTGTTTTAGCAATTCAATCGATAAAAGAACAGCAAGAAATTATTCATGAACAACAAAATAAAATTGATGAATTAATAAAGAGAATAGAAAAATTAGAAGAAAAATTAAATAAAGATTTATCATCGCTTAAATAATCATAATAGGAGGTCTCAGTGAAAAACTTTGTAACAACTTTTTTAATATTGTTAGTTTTTATTGTTTGCGAAACATTTGCACAGGTTCCAGCAAAAATCAGTTATCAGGGTGTATTAAAAGACAATGCAGGTAATCTCGTTAACGGCACAAAATCTCTTAACTTTAAATTATATAATGCAGCAACCAGTGGGACTGCTTTATGGAACGAGACACAAAATGCTGACGTAAGAGACGGAATTTTTAATATTGTTTTAGGAGATGTTGTTCCATTTGGATTAGCATTTGATGAACCATACTGGTTGGGAATTTCGGTTGAAGGTGATGCTGAACTGGAACCAAGAATTATGTTAACCGCTTCGGCATATAGTTTAAATGCAAAGACAGTAGAAGATAGCACCATTACTACAGAAAAAATAGTCGATGGAGCAATAACTCAAGACAAATTATCCCCTGGTTTAAGCTTGCCTCCTGGAGGAAATGCCGGTGGAGATTTATCTGGCACTTATCCAAATCCAACTGTAAACAAAATACGCGGAAGAAATATTTTAAATACAGCGCCTACAAATGGACAGGTTTTACAATGGAATGGTTCTAATTGGGCGCCTGGCTCGGTTAGTGGAAGCCTATGGCAAAGCAGTGGAAGCGATTTATTTTATGATGCAGGTAAAGTTTTTGTCGGCCGCCCCACTCCAATAACTGCTAATGAATTTTTTGGTATTCAAACAGCAACCTCTGGAAATAATTATGGGGGAATGTATGTGGAAACACAATCTGCAACAGGCAGGCCATTTTATGGATTTGCATCCAATGGAATTGCACATGCCTGGACTACATGGGATGGGAATGATAAATCCTGGAAGCTATTCAATATTGATGGCTTTAAGTTAGTTGTAGATTCAATCGGGCAAGTTGGTATAGGAACAACATTACCATCTGAAAAATTAGAAATTAATGGAACTTTGAAGATAAATAGTAATGTAGGTACTATAAAACTTGGATATCCAAATAATGGCGATGGCTACAAATTTGCTACAGTGAATGGAGGACAAGATCTGCAATTATACGAAGAATATAGCGGTGGTGGTGACGAAAGACGTTTATATATTGAGCAAAAAGGATTTATTTCTGTTGAACATGGGGGCGGAGGCTATACAAACGAAGGATTTAAAATTCACAATTACGCATCTAACAATAATGAATGGACTTTTTATGTTTCAAATGGTTTAAATGATTTATATTTAGTTTTCAATGGTGTTGAAAAAGGAGCATTCGATGATGTTAGTGGAAACTATGTAACCTTATCCGATGTCAGAATGAAGAAAGATATTGAACAAGTAAGTTCAACTTATCTTTCAAAAGTTATGCAGCTTAAACCCAAAACATTTCATTATTTAGATAACAAATCGACTGCGCCATTAACATTAGGCTTTATAGCTCAGGACGTGCAGCCGCTATTTCCGGAATTAGTGCATACATTAAATGCTGATAATGATGAAACGCATTTTGGTTTAGATTATAGTGGATTTGGAGTAATAGCGATTAAAGCAATTCAAGAGCAGCAAAAAACAATTGAAGAGCTTCAAAAGAGAATAGAAAGATTAGAGCAATTACTTCAGAAGTGATAGTGATTTTAATTTAGTAATTTAAAATTAAGAGGCAAAAATGAAATTAGTAATTTCAATATTATTCATGATTTGCTGGGTATTGTTAAATAGTCAAAGTGTAAATGCCCAATACTCAATTGAAAGAAGTGTATTTGGGAATGGAGGAGGTATCACAGCTTCAGCAAATAACAGCATTGCCGGAACCGTTGGACAAACTTTCGTAGGCATTTCAAGTAATTCTAATAATGATATATATTCCGGATTTTGGTATGCAAACCAAACGCTGGTAGGTGTGAATGATGAAAACCATGTTCCAAATGTTTTTCAATTATATCAGAATTATCCGAATCCATTTAATCCAAGCACAACAATAAAATATTCCATTCCTTCAAATCTCAATTCTTCCAATGGCGGAACTTTGGTTACATTAAAAATTTATGATTTGTTAGGAAGGGAAGTTAAGTTATTGGTAAACGAAGAAAAATCTCCCGGATTTTACGAGGTAAATTTTAATGCTGCAAACCTAGCCAGCGGAATCTATTTATACAGAATTAAAGCGGACAATTTTGTAGTAACAAAAAAAATGATTCTTTTAAAATAAAAAGATTATGTTAGGTGAGGCTCGTTATAATAACGAGCTTCACTTTATAATCAACTAATACCCTCCGGATCAACTAAATAAATATTAATTTCTTTTGGCTAATCTATCTCATCTTTTAATTAACATTTATATATTTATTCAAACGATTTATTTGTATAAATGAAAATCAAATTTTATATAATGATTATAGCATCAATCGGAATTTTTGGTTGTGCAAGCACTACTCGTTTTTCAAAAGATAATGAAACTTCTTCAACTGTGAAGTCCGAAATTTCTAATTTTGATGATTCAGAAATTTTGCAAACTGAATTTTCAGTGGCATCATATTATGCAGATAAATTTAATGGAAGAAAAACTGCAAACGGTGAAACTTATGATATGTACGGCATCAGTGCCGCACATATAAGTTATCCGTTCGGAACAATTGTTAAAGTTACAAATATGTCAAATGGAAAATCTATTGTCTTGAGAATTAACGACCGCAAACCGGATACTAACGGCAGAGATATTGACCTTTCTTTAGGCGCGGCAGAAAAATTGGATATGATTCAAAGCGGAATAGCAAAAGTTAGAATTGATGTTTTAAAATGGGGTGTAAATTAATTTTATTAAAATCTTCAGAGGTTGAAAATGACGTTTGCGATAAAAAGAAATTTAGTTGTGTTGATTGTTTTTCTACTTGGATTTTCAGCAAATAATTATGGGCAAGATGATGCACAACTTATGGAAAAAGCAAAAATGCTAGCACATAAATATTTGATTATTGATACGCATATCGATTTGCCTTATGAGTTGGGAAACGGATATTATGATGTTTCAGTTAAAGCGGATAAAGGAGATTTCGATTATCAGCGAGCAGTAGAAGGCGGATTAAATGCGGCATTCATGTCAATTTATATACCTGCTTCTTACGAAGATAATGGTGCGAAAGCTAAAGCTGATTCTTTAATTGATTTAGTTAACAACTTGACTAAAAAATATCCCGATAAATTTATTCGGGCTGACTCTCCTGAAGATGTAACAAAACAATTTTCAAATCATCGAATCTCTTTCCCTATGGGAATGGAAAATGGTTCTCCGATTGAAAGTAATTTAGATAACCTAAAATATTTTTATGATAAAGGAATTCGTTATATCACATTATGCCACGTAAAAAATAATCATATATGTGACTCATCTGGCGATGATACTTTGAAGTGGAATGGATTAAGTCCATTTGGGGAAAAAGTTGTGAAAGAAATGAACAGGCTTGGAATCATGATAGATATTTCTCACGTTGCAGACTCTACATTTTATGATGTAATTCAATTGTCAAAAACTCCCGTTATCGCCTCACATTCAGGTTGCCGTGCATTGACACCCGGATACAAACGAAATATGACTGATGACATGATAGAAAAATTAGGTGAGAATAGCGGAGTTATCCAAATATTTTTTGGTTCATATTTAGTAAATAATGAAGTAAGAACAGCTATTGATAGAAGGGATTCTTTAAGAAAATCTTATTTGAATGATCATCCTGAGGTAACGAGTGACGAATATAATAAAAAGTTCCCTGTTGATAATGCAACAATTAGAGATGTGGCTATTCAAATTGACCACGCAGTTAAGATTGCGGGAATAGAACACGTTGGTTTAGGTTCTGATTTTGATGGAGTTGGTTTATTGCCAGTCAAACTAAAAGATGTTTCATGCTATCCAAATTTAATTTTCGAGTTATTAAAACTTGGTTATTCTAATGAAGACATACAAAAAATTTGTTCGGGAAATTTGCTCCGTGTTTGGTCGGAGGTAGAAAAGTATGCGCAAAAAAATTAGTTCATTAAATACTTATTTATAACGCGGTTTTTTCAAATCAATTTTAATGATATTACTTCTTTTTTTGAAGAGGTCATGGATAAGTAAAACAGTTGCTAGGATAATCAAAAAATTTAATGACCAGCCTTCATATATTCTAAATATAATGCCCCCAAGCCACAATAAACATAATGAAATAATAAAAATCCACTTCATAGTATTTACTAATTAAATCTCTTTAAAAAAATTTACCCGTAAAATTAGACCAATCCTGAAACAAAAAAAGTGAACTGCCTCACAATATGGTAGGTTGAATAAAATTTAATTTTACCATGGATAATTTCCTAAATTTCTATAATTATTATATAACTGGTTTTTAAAAGCGGTTCTTATATTTTATAAGAAGATTAGATAAATTAATTTTACCGGATATTAAAAAAACTTTGAATGTTCAAGCTTGAAACTTTAAAGATGAAGTGATATTGCTCAAGTATAAAAGGTTCTGAAATTATTTATTATTATAAATGCATTTTTACAAAATGAGTAAATGAAAAAATTTCTTGAAATAAAAACGATTTCCGGAGCTTTAATATTAGTTCTAATCGTTATTATTGGCATTGGATTAGTCACTTACAGATCTATAACAGAAGTGTTTACTGCTTCTGAATGGCGGCAGAATTCCTATCGCGCTTTAAACCATATAGAATCTATACTAACCCGTGTAGCATTAGCAGAAGAAAATCAACGCAGTTATTTACTTACAAATCAAGATAGATTTTTAAAACCCATACAAGATCAAAAACTTCAGATAGCTGATGAAATAAATATTCTAAAAATTCTCTTTAACAAGGAGCCTGAACAAATAGTAAGACTGGATTCACTTGAAGGTTTAATAATGTTTAGATTCGAAACTTTGCAGCAGAGAATCACTCTTCAAAAAGATGAAGAACTTCAAACAGAAATTGATAATCTTCGTAAAGGAATTTGGCAGCAGTACATGAATACTATTAGGCGTATAACTAATGATATGGAAACTACTGAATTTGAATCATTGATTCAAAAAGATAAAGAAGTTTTAGAGATGGTAAAGAATGCCTCAATTACAATACTTGTGGGTACTTTGGTTAGTTGCTTAATTTTTTTAAGTGGGTTCTATATTTTAAATAATGAAATTAATGAACGAAGGAAAGTTGAACAAGAGATTCGAACAACCAGTGATTTTTCAGAAAGGCTTTTAAAAAGCAGCATCGATGGAATCCTAGCGTTTGATAGAAATTCAATAATTAAAGTTTGGAATCCAGGGTTAGAATCAATGACAGGTATAAAAAGATCAAATGCTATAGGAAAATCTGTTCATGAAATTTTTCCTTTTTTAGAAGAAATGGGTGAAGATAAAAATATTACCCAAGCTTTAATGGGTCAATATACAATTTCAAAGGATAAATGGTTTAACTTGCCAGAAACTGGAAAAAAGGGATATTTTGAAGCTTATTATTCTCCGATTCAAAATGAAAAAAATGAAGTGGTCGGCGGCTTAAGTATTATAAGAAATACAACCAGGCGTAAAGTTGCACTTGAAGCACTTCAAAGATCTAAGGATTTACTGGAAAAACGAGTTGAAGAAAGAACAGCTGAGTTATCCAAAGCTAATAAAAATTTGATGAACGAGGTTGATGAAAGAAGAAAAGCTCAAGAACGAATAAATGAATCGCTGCAGGAAAAAGTTGTGCTGTTAAGGGAAATTCATCATCGAGTTAAAAATAATTTACAGGTTATCTCTAGTTTATTAAATCTTCAATCAGGATATATTGAAGATCCGAAATCGCTTGAAATATTTAGAGAAAGCCAGAACCGTGTCCGCTCCATGGCACTCATTCATGAAAAACTATACCAGTCAAAAGATTTAAATAGAGTTGAGTTTTCCGAATACATAAGATCATTGTCAAAAGATTTATTCAGATCTTATAATTTGGATGCAAGCAAGATTAAATTAATTAGCAATCTTGAAGGCATTAAATTGGAAATTGACACCGCAATTTTATGCGGATTAATTGTTAATGAATTAATCACGAATTGTTTTAAACATGCATTCCCGGATGGTAGAAAGGGAGAAGTCATAATTAGTATGAAAGAAATCAAAGAAAATAAATATACTCTGTTAGTTAAAGATAATGGTGTGGGTTTTCCGGAAGATCTGGATTATAAGAATACGGAATCTTTAGGATTGCAATTGGTTATTACATTGATAGACCAATTGGGAGGAACACTATCATTAATGCGGAATGGATACACCGAATTTAAAATTGATTTTTCTTCTTGATTAGAACAAACATTTAATTAGATTTTCCTTCAGCAATACTTTCATCAATTTCTTGCCACCAACTATTTTTTATTACTTCAAATTTTATTTTTTGTTTTTTATCAAGTAAGCTGTTGACGTTATCTTTAATTTCATTTATTTCCGCCTGAGATTTTATTGCTCTTCTAGCAGTAATATACTCCTTTAAAATATTTTCTATACTTTTGGTTTGGCTATCATTAAGTAAAACCTTTTCCTTTAATTTCTGAGACATTTCCCGGGAGATATTTTTGGTTTGAGCAGTGCAGGCAAAAACAACAGAAAGCACCAAAAAAATAACTAATAAATGTTGTATAATTTTTTCAGAATATATTCTCGTTTTCATCTTACTACCTCTTATAATTCCACTAATATTAGAATGTAACTCCATATAATAGGAAAATCAATTAAAACAATTTAACAATAATGGTGCCGTGAAACAGGTCAACTTTAATTATTAGTAAAAATTACGTAAGAATTTAATTTATTTTAGAAATTTATGGTTTTTGTTTATCTTTGTACTTCAAAAATTAGAAATGGAATTGAATTCATTAGAAAATTCAGCAAAGAAGATTATTAGTTCTTACATAAATATTTTAGACAGTAAAAATATCCACGTTTCGGAACCGATAAGAAGAGAATATTGTTACGAAATTATTATTTCTGACAATTCTGAAAAAGCTAAGTTATTAGTATACTTCGGAAAAAATGGTAATAAAACCGTTCTTCAAGGCAATAAAAACTCTCAGCTTTATTCCCAATTAAATAACGTAATATTTGGGGAAAAATTATTTCCAGTGGATACAAATGAGATAAAAGAACCTCAGTCTTATATAGGAACTGATGAATCCGGTAAGGGAGATTATTTCGGGCCGCTAATAATTGCGGGGGTTTTGGTCGATAATAAGACTCAGTTTGATCTTAAACGAATTGGAATAAAAGATAGTAAACTTTTAAACGACATTTCGATAAACAGTTTAGCTAAAGAAATTAAAAGAATTGCGATTAATAATTATAACATTATTTTAATCTCCCCAGAAAAATATAATGAGTTATATATTAAATTTGGAAACTTGAATAAGTTATTAGCCTGGGGACATGCAAAGGTTATTGAAAACATTCTTTCAAATAATTTTGCGTCTGAAGCAATTAGCGATAAATTTGGAGACGAGAGATTAATTAAAAATTCTTTACAAGAAAAAGGGAAAATGATAACGCTTCATCAATTCACTAAAGCTGAAAGATATACCGCTGTTGCTGCGGCATCTATTTTGGCGAGAAACAAATTAAATGAATGGTTTGAAGTACAAAGTAAAAAGTTTGGATTTATTATTCCCAAAGGAGCTTCATCCAAAGTGGAAGAAACAGCCGTCAAAATTAAACAAAATTATGACGATGATGTTTTAGGTTCGTTGGTAAAATTACATTTCAAAACAACAAAAAAAATATTATAAACAATTTGGAATTCAATAGGTAAGAAAAATGGCTGCAGTATCAAAAGTTAAAAGAATTGGGATATTAACAGGTGGAGGCGATTGCCCTGGTTTAAATGCCGTTATTCGCGGTGTTACAAAACCTGCTCAGGATTATGGAATGTCGGTTTATGGAATCATAGACGGTTTTGAAGGATTCGTAGAAGGCAGAGCGAAAGAATTAAAGAATACGGATGTATCCGGAATATTAGCAAGAGGCGGAACAATTTTAGGTTCATCAAATAAAGGCGATCCATTCCATTGGCCTGTCTTAAAGGATGGAAAAATTGAAATTGTAAATAAATCTGAATCAGCAATAAAAAATTATGAAGCTTGGGGTTTAGATGTTTTAATTGCTATCGGTGGAGATGGCACAATGCATATTTGCAACAAGCTTAGCGCAATGGGAATAAATGTTATTGGTGTTCCTAAAACTATTGACAATGACTTGGAAGCTACTGATTTAACTTTCGGACATGATTCTGCAGTTTATGTTGTTTCCGAAGCATTAGACAGGCTTCATACTACAGCATCATCGCATCATAGAGTTATTGTGGTAGAAGTAATGGGAAGATATGCTGGTTGGATTGCACTTAATGGCGGACTTGCTGGCGGCGCAGATATAATTTTAATTCCTGAAATCCCATTCTCATACGAAGCAATTTATGATAAAATTTTAAAAAGAGAATTGATGGGCAAAAAATTCAGCCTCGTTTGTGTCGCTGAAGGCGCAAAACCAAAAGACGGGGAAATGGTCTTGAAAGGTCATGATATAAAAAGACATGATCCAAAACAACTTGGCGGAATTGCCGAAGTAGTTGCTGCAAAAATAGAAGAAAATACAGGTAGAGAAACTCGTGTTACCGTACTTGGCCATTTGCAAAGAGGAGGCAGCCCAACACCTTTTGATAGAATATTATCTACCAAATTTGGTGCTTTTGCAATTGATTTAGCAGCAAACAAGAAATTTGGACGCATGGTGGCACTAAAAGGTAATGAGGTAAAAAACGTAAAAATTTTAGATGCTATTTCTCATCAAAAATTAGTTCAGCCTGATACGCAGGCGGTTTTTGCAGCTAAATCTGTTGGAATAGCTTTCGGAGAAAGTAAAAACGGTAAATAGCATTTTGGGTTAAATCTATATTGATTTTAGTAACATCTTAATATATATTTAGCATCCATTTTGATTATTTTTATACGTTATAAATAACAAAATAACTATTTAATTAAGGTTCTTTAGTAATTTTGAATGTCCTTTTTTACAAGGACGAATAAGTTTAGAAATTTTCGATTTGATATAAAATAAGATTTTGAAGTGAGTTCTTAAGAAATATTGGGGTCGTAGTTCAGTTGGTTAGAACGCCTGCCTGTCACGCAGGAGGTCGCGAGTTCGAGTCTCGTCGGCCCCGCATTTAAACCACCTTAAAGGTGGTTTTTTATTTTCTTTAATAATTATAAATTAATATTTTCTCCACAATATTAAGTCCGCAATCGGTCTACTTCATCGGTATCACACTAAAAGTATTCTGGTAAACTAAATAATCAGTTAAAAATAAAGGAAGGATGTTATGAACATTTTTGTTGGGAACTTGTCAAAAGATGTTAATGATGACGATTTACAAAATCTATTTTCAGAGTATGGCAATGTTAGAAGCGTAAAAATCATTCGAGATTTATTCTCAGGTGAATCAAAAGGATTTGGTTTTGTAGAAATGCCAGGATTAGCCGAAGCCCAGAAAGCTATGACGGAATTAAATACCGTTGATCTTAAGGGTAAAAAAATAGTTGTAAATGAAGCTCGACCGAAGACAGATAGAAGATCTGGCGGCGGCAAAGGCGGAAATAGAAGAGGCGGCGGCGGCGGTGGCGGTCATCGTGGCGGCGGAAGCGGCGGCGGCGGCGGAAGAAGATGGTAATCTCCTAATTTCAAATTATTTTATAAAGCCTGGTTTTTAATCAGGCTTTTTATTCCCTTATTTTTTGAACAAATTTTATCGACATAACTCATTAGAATTATTCCAATGTATCTTGTGATACAAATTAACAGCCTTATAAGAAAATTTGATTTACTTTCCTCACTAAGCTAATTCCAAAATATTAATCCATTTTCTGACTCATCTAATATTATCTTATTGCTAAAGAGCATTGGTTGAATTATTAAACTTATCCTAAATAAATTCGATTATTTATTCAGTATCCCGTATTTATAGTTTCATTTAAGGATGCTTACATAAATAAATTTTTAAGGAGGTTTGGGAAATCAGGCTATAAATCCTCCCTCTAAATACTCGATAAAATTTTAACTGTTGATTGCTTACAGTATTCTACTGATGGATCAGAATTTTGTTAAAATATTAGATCGAGTTTTTAACTGATTCCCATTTATTCTTCTATAATTAGAAAATGGATTTATCAAATCAAATGTCAGAATACAGTGAAGAATCGTTGAATGATTTCAATAATGATATTCATGATTTGAAATTAATATGGGGCAATAATTTTAAAGAGATTTTAAATCAACTTAGTCAAATACTTTCCTTATCTGACGAACAATTTGATTCTATTAGTCATAACCTGCAGAGTTTTAATTACGATATAAAAGATATTTCCAATAAAGCTCTTGATGTAGCCAATTCGTTTTCAGGTGAACATTACACACATATTATTGATAACCTTAAATCGATTTACAATTTTATAATTGAGTATATAGATAGTAGTAATAACCAATTTAATGAAAGTGAAGATTCATTTTTAAAAATAGTTAGTTATTTGGAAAATATTGTAAATGATTCGCTTGCTTTCAAAAAATTAGTCAAACACCTTGATGCTCAGGGAATATCAATAAAAATTGAAAGTGCCCGTTTAGGTAATGATGATAAGGGTTTTAAAGTAATCGCAGAAAATATAAATAATCTCTCTGTTCTCATTTCAAATAAATCTCAAGGATTTAGAGATAAATCAAAGTCATTAATTGAAACAATCAATAGTGCACGATACGAGATTATATCACTTCAAAAACATCAGCAAAAATATTCAAATTCAATTTTAAACAGCACAGAAAACTCTTTAAAATCTCTTGTTAAAAAGAATGAATTAAGCTCTGAAGAAATTGGAGTTATTCATAAAAAAAGTGAAAATATAAAACATGAAGTTGGGTCATTAGTCACATCAATTCAATTTCATGATATCACACGTCAGCAAATTGAACATGTGAATAGTGTAATTCAAAATTTGATAGAAAAGATTGAATTAAAAAATGACGATAAACCTTCAGACCACAATAAAGGATTGATAGTTTATATTCACGAAGCAGCCAAAGTTCAGTCTGCGCAATTAACCAACTCTAAAAATGAGTTAAATAAGGCAGCATTAAATATCATTTCAAATTTGGAAGCAATTAAAAAAGATGTTTCAGGAATTGCTGGTGAAATTCTAAGCCTAATGGAAAATTCCGAAAATAGTAATGAAACATTTATTGGTAAAGTGGATACTGGTTTTAATGAAATCTTAACCACTTTAAGTAAGGATAAAGATATCAGCAATGAATTTTATAATACCATAAATAGCGTTGCCGATACGATTAACGATTTATCAATGTTTATTAATGAAATAGGCAGTATCGGTTCTGAAATAGAATTGATTTCTCTCAACGCAAGTATAAAGGCAGCTCATACAGGTCGTGAGGGTGCGGCGTTAGGAGTACTTGCAGAAGCCACTCAAAAGCTATCCGTACAGTCAAAAAATGATACTGACGCTGTAATTAAAATGCTGGTTTCCGTATGGGAAGTATCTCAAAAGCTTCAAAAAAATGCGGAGAATAAATCCAATCAGGATGGGAAAAAACGATTAGAATCAATTTCATCAGACATAGAAAATATTTTTTCTTCACTTCGATTGATATCGGAAAATGCGATTAATTATTTGATGATTATAAGGCAGAATTCTATAAAGATAGAAAGTAGTATAGAAAACGCTATTGTTTCATTAAGAACTTACCTGGAAATTGATGAAAAAATTAATAATATAATTGACGAATTAAATGATGTAGTGAATTCAAGTGAAATTCAGATTGCTGAACATAAAATTAATAAGAACGAACTTGAAGATTTAGGTAATAATTATACTATGAAAATTCAGCGGGATATTCATCAATCAGTATCAATCGGAGATTTGCAAAATGATATTTTTGATGATGAAAAAACCGGATCAGCCATTGAAGAAAAATCCGGAAACGAATTTGGAGATAATGTAGATCTATTTTAAAAAGCAGTAAACAATAATTAAGAATTATATGATTAAAACAACTTTCAAACTAAATAAAAAAAATAATATTGGATACCTTACATTAAAAGGAAACTTGACAATTGAAAATATTGAAGATGTAAAAAACTCAATTTTAACTGCATTAAATAAAATCGGAACAATTCTAATAAATCATTCAGAAGCAGATCAATTTGATTTCTCTTATTTACAATTATTGGTTTCGTTCATAAAAACTGCAGCAATTCAGAACCAAAAAATATTCATTGCTCATTGTGATTCAGAAAATTTTAGTTCTTTAATGAGCGAATCAGGTTTTAACAATTTAACTATTTTCACTAATTGTTTTAATGTAAAATAAAAGGATAGAATGATGTCTAAAGTGATAATGACTGTTGATGATTCCTCGAGCGTTCGCCAAATGGTTTCATTTACACTTTCAGAAGCCGGGTATACTATAGTACAGGCAGTTGATGGATTGGATGCAATGTCAAAGCTCAACAATTCTCCCATTAACATGTTAATTACGGATTTAAATATGCCTAATATGGATGGAATTACGCTGATAAAAAATGTAAGATCAAACGCCCCAACTAAATTTATTCCAATAATAATGCTAACTACTGAATCTCAAACTGAAAAGAAACTAGAAGGTAAAGCCGCAGGTGCAACAGGATGGATTGTTAAGCCTTTCACACAAGATCAGCTTTTAGCCGTAATTAAAAAGGTTTTATGATGAAAGATAAACACGCAGAAGCATTTGTACAGGAAGCAATTGAACTGTTGGAAGTATTGGAAAGTTCTTTATTAGAACTTGAAGAAAATCCGAAAGATGAAGAATTAATTCAAAAAATATTTAGAGCCTTGCATACAATTAAAGGCTCAGGCGGAATGTTCGGCTTTGATGCTGTCTCAGCATTCGTGCATAATATTGAAACAGTATACGATAAAATAAGAAATGGGAAACAGCCGGTTACCATCGAAATTATAGATGCTACTCTTAAAGCTTGTGACCAAATTTCCATTATGGTAAAAAGTGAAAAAGATAAATCATATGATGATAACAAATCAATTAAAGAGATTTTAAATTTCTTTAAACAATTGTCTGATGAAAATGTCGCTGTAAAAAACGAGAATGATGAACCAAAACATATTGAATCGACGATAACTGTAAAAGTTGTCTATCATATTTCATTTGCACCTAACGAAGACATTTTATTAAAAGGCACAAAACCCGGTGCTTTATTGAAGGAAATTTCTGAACTTGGAGAAGTCATTATAATTCCGAATACGGATAAAATTCCAATAATTTCAGAATACAATCATGAAAAAGTTTATTCCTCCTGGGATATAATTTTATCAACAGATAAAGGGATTAATGCTATAAAAGATGTATTCATTTTTGTTGAAGATGATTGCAAGCTTGATATAACTCAATTTGACCAGGGAGCGCTTAAAGGTGATTTAGATTATTATCTTTCTAAAATAAACGGTAGAGATATTTCAGTAATGAAAGATAACAAGGTTAAAAAAACAACTTCTATAATTTCAGAAAAAGTTAATCCAATTAGTGAAAAAAAGATAACTGAAATCGGCAGCCTTTCAAGCATTAGGGTAAGTTCTGACAAATTAGATACTCTCATAAACTTAGTTGGAGAATTAGTAACTGTTCAAGCGAGATTGACCGAATTTGCTAATATGGATAAGGGTAATGAGATCATTTCTATAGCGGAAGAAGTGGAAAGACTGACTTGGGATTTAAGAGAAAATGCTCTTAATATTAGAATGCTTCCAATTGAATCTACATTCAAAAAATTTAACAGATTAGTTCGTGATCTGTCTAAGGAATTAGGAAAAGAAGTTGAACTTATTACTGAAGGCGGAGAAACAGAATTAGATAAAAACGTTATTGAAAAATTGAATGATCCGCTTGTTCACATAATTAGAAACTGTATAGACCATGGAATTGAATTGCCGGATGAAAGAATGCAAAATGCAAAAGATAAAGTTGGGAAAATTTATTTGTCGGCCATTCATTCCGGCACTCATGTTATAGTTAAAATAAAGGATGACGGTGCAGGCTTAAATAAAAAAGTCATTTATGAAAAGGCCTTGGAAAGAGAACTTATTTCCGAAGATGCAAAACTATCGGATAATGAAATATTCAGCCTAATCTTCAAACCAGGATTTTCAACTGCAAAAACCGTTACAAATGTTTCCGGCAGAGGAGTGGGGATGGATGTTGTTAGAAATGCTATTGAAGCTCTTAGAGGATTAATTGAAGTAGAAAGCAAAACAGTGGACAAGGAACGACAATTACTCTGAAGCTTCCGTTAACACTTGCAATTATCGAAACCTTAATTGTTAGAATCGATAATGAATATTTCGCAATTCCTTTATCCTTTGTTGAAGAATGTATTGGTTTTACACCTGAAATAAAGAACCAATTGCACGGAAGAAATTTGATAAATGTAAGAAATGAAGTAGTTCCCTTTATTTCATTACGCAAAAAATTTGGAATTACAAATAACGAACAGCAAATCGAACAAATTGTAATTATAAATGAAAATAAACACAAAACTGGATTTGTAGTTGATGAAATTATTGGCGAGCATCAAACTGTAATCAAGTCGTTAGGTAAGTACTATAAAAATGTGGACTATTTATCGGGAGCAACAGTTTTAGGTGATGGCACCGTAGCATTGATAATTGATATTCCAAAGCTGGTTCTTTATGAAATAAAAGAAGAAAAAGCTTTTACAGAAAATTTAAACAATTTAAAAAAATAGAATTTTCAGATGAATTATTCTGTGAATTCAACAATTAACTCACTATTGATTGGAAATATATATTTAAAATAAATTTTGATTTAAGATTTAGATAATTTATGAATTTTAGTCCTACTGAATCACTGCGAGAGGTTTTAGACTCATCAATAAAAGAGAAAATAAACTATCAAAAAAATACTAATCAGTTTCTTAATGATAAAGATTTTCTTTATCAGTTAGTTATTGAAAATGGTCCGTTGGGAGTTGCTATAGTAGACCTCAATTTTAAAATTCTGAAAGTAAACTCAACTCTTTGCCACTTACTTGGTTATTCTGTTGATGAGCTGCTTTCAATGAGAATTAAAGATATTTCCCATCCTGATGATTACGTTAGACGATACTTGCCAATTCAAATTATTATTGGAAAATAAAATCCCTTTTTACACTCTCGAAAAAAGATTTTTAAAGAAGGATAAAACAATTCTATACACCCGATTAACCGCAAATATTAATCGGGATGAAAATGGTAATCCATTATACGCAGTGGGTTATATCGAAGACATTACTGATCAAAAAAGAGCTCATCAAAAAGTATCAGAATTGGAGGAAAGATATAAAGCAGTTCACAGTATGTCTGGAGAAATAATTTATATATACGATCTAGATGGTAAATTAGTAGAAATAAATGAAACTGCCGAGAAAATATTAGGATATAATACTAATGACATTAAAGATTTAAAAATAAAAGAATTTGTGAGTTTCGAAGATCAAAATCTTTACGAGCAAAGGAAATCAAAATTACTAAAAGGCGAATCGCTTGCTGTTGCTACATATAAGGTCAGAAAGAAGGATGGAGAATTTATTGAAATTGAATCAAATGTATCATTGATTCATCGAGACGGCAAACCTTATGCATTTTTAGGCATAGCCAGAGATATAACCGATCGAAAAAAAATGTATACAGAATTAATGGCTAGCCGGGAGAAATATAAAAATTTATTTGAAAAATCTCCGGTATGTTTATGGGTTGAGGATTTTACAGAAATAAAAAAATATGCGGATGAATTAAGAAAAAAAGGAATAAAAGATTTTAGAGAATATTTTAAAATCAATCCGAGTGAAATTTTAGTTTTTCTAAAAAAAGGTATTATTAAAAATGTGAATCAGGAAGCTTTGAAACTTTATAAAGCATCCTCAAAACATGAATTAATAAGCAATGTTGATAAATTGTTTTGTGAAGACTCATTAGAAAATATAAAGCAATCGTTACTTGCATTTATCGACGGTAAATTAAACTACAAAACACAGTATGTAACTAAAAATTTACTTGGAGAAAAAATTGACATTTTAATGCAATGGTCAATGCCGCATGATGACATAACGCATGTATTAATTTCTGTAGTGGATATTTCTGTACGCGTAAAGTCCCAAAAATTATTAGAAAAAAGTGAACGTAGATTTAGGGAATTAGCTGACTTTTTGCCTGTAGGTATTTTTGAATTTGACGAAAATAGAAAAGTTGCTTTCCTAAATAAAGCTGCGAAAGAACTAGCGGGAATCATAGAAAATAATATAGATAAGGATAAATTTAATCCATTCGATTTTCTTCTCCCGCAAGAAAAAGCAATCGGGTCTAAATTTTTTGATCTTGCTTTAAAAGGTAAAACAATAAGAGATGTTGAATACAATGTTTATCGGGAAAAAAGTGACCCAATTCCAATTCTTGTAAGTACAGCTCCAATTTTAGAAAATGATAACGTGATTGGAATTAGAGGAGCTGCAACCGATATTAGTAAATTGAAAAATATTGAAAAGGAGCTGCGGGAATCAGAAAAAAGATACAAAGAAATATTTGAGAAAGATTTTTCAGCCATAATTGTAACGGATATAAACGGCAATATTCTTGAATGCAATCCTTCATATGTTAAACTGTTGGGTTTAAAAAGTATTAAGGCAGCTAAAAGTATAAATTCAAAATCAATTTATTTAAATCCGGAGCAAGCTGATGAACTTCGTGATGAGCTAAAACAAAAAGGCGAATTAAAGAATTATGAGATAACATTAAAGGATGTTCAAGGTGAAATTCGCTATGCTTTAGTAAATGCATCGGCTATTTATAATAATGAAGGTGAGATGGTAGCATTACGAGCCTATCTTTCAGATTATACGGAAAAGAAAACAGCTCAACTAAAATTGCAGGAATATAAGAATGATCTTGAAAAAATTATTAAAGAGAGGACTCAACAATTAAGAAATGAAATTGAAAAACAAAAAGCCATTGAAGAACAGATCCATAACGCCTTAGAAAAAGAAAAAGAATTAAATGATTTAAAAACAAGTTTTATTTCAACCGCTTCTCATGAATTTAGAACGCCATTAACCGCTATCCGATTGTACACCGATCTCATAGGATTATTGGAACCATCAGCAAATGGCGAATTGGTAAAATACGTAGGAAATATTCAATCAGCGGTAAAGAACATGACAACTTTAATTGATGATGTGCTAACCATAAGCAGAACGGAAACTGGGAAGATATCATTTGATCCTAAACAATTAAATCTCCATGATTTTACGCAGAAAATATTAGCCGAAGTGGAAACAGCTTGTAAAATTAATCACACCATTGAATTTAATTATCGAATTGACAAAAAGACATTTTTACTTGATGAAAAATTATTACGCCATATGTTCCAAAATTTGTTATGTAACGCAATGAAGTATTCCCCAAATGGAGGTAAAATAACTCTTGAAATTTATACGGAAAATGATTTAATAATGATTTCGATTAAAGATGAAGGAATAGGCATTGCCAAGGAGGATTTGAATAAACTGTTTGAACCTTTTTATAGAACTACGAATAGCTTGTCAATTGAAGGGACAGGCCTTGGATTAACAATTGTTAAACGGTCAGTTGATTTACATGGCGGTATTATTAGTATATCAAGCGAATTAAATAAAGGTTCAAATTTTAGTATTGGAATACCGATTAAGTATGGAAAAGAAGAAAAAAATAATATTAATTGAAGATGACAAACCTGTTCGAGAAGGAATAGAAATATTACTGGAAAAGAAGGGGTTTAAAGTTTTAGCAGCGGGGGACGGGGCGGCAGGACTTTCATTAATTCGCAAAAACATACCTGATTTAATTATTTCTGATATCATGATGCCTGTTATGAATGGACTTTCTTTAAAGCAGTTGCTTGAGGAAGATGAAGAACTAGCTTCTATTCCATTTATTTTTCTTACGGCAAAAGCGGATATAAAAGATATTCGAATAGGTATGGAATCAGGTGCTGATGACTATATTGTTAAACCATTCGATGCTTCCGACTTGATTAAAGCAATTAATGTTAGATTAAAGAAAAGTTCATTTACTCCTCAAAAATCTAAAATTCAGCAGATACAATTTGAAGAAGAAAATTCAATTTTTGTTGATGTTGAAAATAGTCCTCAGTTCATCAAAATTTCCGAGATTATTGCTATTACAGCTCAAGGCAATTACTCAAAAATATATCTATGTAATGTTAAATCATTGACAGTTCGCAAATCTTTAACCGACTGGGAACAACTTCTAAGTAAAAAAACTTTTAGAAGAATTCACCGTTCTACAATTATAAATATTCGTAAGATAGAAAAAATGGATAAATGGAGCAGTGGGACATACATTGTAAAAATGGAAGGAATTGAGAGAACATTCAATGTGAGTCAGCGTTACGCAATTAAATTTAGAGAAGATCTTTTAAAGTAATTACTTTATCCTTTCGCCTTCACACTTCACCAATTTCAAATTTATAATAAAAAACTGGGATAAAAATTTTGAATTTATTATTCAATTTTAATTACTCTTTTACTTAGTTAGACAATAAAAAATTAGCGCTTAAACCTTAATTATCGCACTCAAATCGTTAATCAATCAGTTATCACATTTTTGTAAATCCTTTCTAACTTTATCCGAAAATAACCTATAAAATAATTTGGTTATATGAATAAATTACTGCTGATTGAAGACGATAATAATATACGAGAAGGAATTACATTGCTTCTCATATCAAAGGGTTACTCGGTGTGCAGCGCGTCAAATGGTAAAAATGCTTTAGAAAAAATTGAAGGCAATTTTCCAAGTCTTGTAATAAGCGACATAATGATGCCTGAAATGGATGGGATACAATTCTACAAAGAATTTAAGCAATTTCCGGAGAGTACGTTCGTACCTTTTATTTTTCTAACAGCTAAAACAGATCATGAAGATATTCGAATGGCGATGAACATGGGAGCTGATGACTACATCACTAAGCCTTTTTCTGCAGTGGAATTATTGGACGCGATTGAAAATAAACTAGCGAAGAAAAAGAATATTCTAGAAAACATATTTGAAATAATTGCATGTAAAATACCCCATGAACTGCAGAATCCGTTAGCAGATTCATTGGGCTGCACTGAAATTTTATTGGAGCACATGGATAATCTTTCTCATCAAGAATTTGTTAAGCTGTTGACATCTATTCGAGATTCAAATTTACAGCTTCATAGAGTAACAAAAGATTTAATAAATGAATTTGAAACTAAGTTTATGAAAAAACACAACATTTTAAATAAGATTTTTAACTAGAAATTTAAATAGGCAAATTTTTTAATAATAAATACATAATCACAAACTAATTATAGAGGTTCACATGAACTGGTTCCAAAATATTAAACTAAAACAAAAATTACTTGGCAGCTTTTTTATTATTGCTATTATAGCTGGAGTAGTTGGATGGATTGGATATTCTAGTCTAGTAAAAATTTCAAATAATAATAAAGAGTTGTATGAAAATAATGTAGTGCCTATAACTCAATTAGGCGATGCATCGGATGCTCTCTTACTAGTCAGAATAAATTTCTTGTATGCACTAAAAGCAGAAGATAAATCTAGCATAAGGAACTATTTATCTAAAGCTGATGCACAAATTGAAATCGTCGATAAATCTTTAGAACTCTATAGTAAAAAAAATCTTGTTGATGAGGAAAAAGGAAGTTTATCCGGTTTTTTATCAGCTTGGGATGAATACAAAAAGTGTGGGAAAATTATATCAAGAGGAATTTTGGATAATAATATAAATTCCATAAATGAAACACTTAGTGAAGCAGCAAAAATTTATGATGATGCAAGAGTACATCTTCAAGCACTTGAAAAATTTAATTCAAAAACTGCTGAAGAAATTGAACACGAAAATTCAACTGAAGCTGCCTCTTCAGAAAATCTTATGATAGCTTTTATATTAATTGGTATGCTCGCTGCATTAGTTCTAGGATTTTTTGTCTCAAATATTATTAGCAAACCAATAAATAATTTAATAGGTATAACTGAGAAATTAGCTTTGGGCAATATTAACATTGAAACAAATTTAAGCTCAAAAGATGAAATCGGTATACTTTCTTCAGCCATTCAAAAGGTTGTTCTTACAATAGATGGGATGATAAAAGAGCTTAATAAAATGTCAAGTCAGCATGATGCCGGGGATATTGACGCTGTGATTGATGTAAATAAATTCCAAGGAGCTTATCAAACTATGGCTTCAGGAGTTAATAACATGGTTCAGGGCCATATTACGGTTAAGAAAAAAGCTATGGCATGTATTGCAGAATTTGGTAAAGGTAATTTTGATGCCGAATTAGAAAAATTCCCTGGCAAGAAAGCATTTATAAACGATACCATTGAAAAGGTTAGAGGAAATATTAAAAACTTTATAGATGATATGAATAATATGTCTGAGCAGCATGATTTAGGTGAGATCGACTATGTAATTCCTACAGACAAATATGAAGGTGCTTTTAAAAAGATGGCCTCTGGAGTAAATAATATGGTTCAAGGCCATATTACGGTTAAGAAAAAAGCTATGGCATGTATTGGTGAATTTGGTAAAGGAAACTTCGATGCAGAATTAGAAAAATTCCCGGGCAAAAAAGCATTTATAAATGACACAATCGAAAAAGTTAGAGATATTATCAAAAATTTTATTAAAGATATGAATAATATGTCGCACCAGCATGACCTGGGAGATATAGACATAATAATCCCCGCTGAAAAATATGAGGGTGCTTTCCATACAATGGCATCCGGCGTAAATAATATGGTTCAAGGCCATATTACAGTTAAAAAGAAAGCCATGGCGTGCATTGCTGAATTTGGTAAAGGAAACTTTGAAGCACCGTTAGAAAAATTCCCAGGCAAAAAAGTATTTATAAATGACACAATTGAGCAAGTTCGGGAAAATCTTAAAGCCTTAATTTCTGATGCTGACATGCTTGTGAAAGCAGCCGTTGACGGCAAATTAGCCACTAGAGCTGATGCAAGTAAACATTACGGAGATTTTAGAAAAATTGTACAAGGTGTTAATGATACTTTAGATGCAGTAATAGGTCCATTGAATGTAGCAGCCGATTATGTTGATAGAATTGCTAAAGGCGATATACCAAATAAAATTACAGATAACTATAATGGTGATTTTAATGCTATCAAAAATAATCTCAATTTACTTATAGACGCAATGCATGATATTACGAATGTTGCCGAATCAATTGCTAATGGAGATTTGAATGTAACTGCAAATGAAAGATCTTCTAAAGATAAATTGATGAGAGCGCTTAATTCAATGATTGAGAATCTAACTCGAATTGTAGAGAATGTAATTACTACAGCTGAAAGTGTTACTAATGGAAGTCAAGAATTAAGCTCAAGTTCCGAACAAGTTTCACAAGGCGCAACAGAGCAAGCTGCATCGGCTGAAGAAGCTTCATCATCCATGGAACAAATGAGTTCTAACATAAAACAAAATGCTGAAAACTCTCAACAGACAGAAAAAATTGCACTAAAATCTGCTGAAGATGCTAAAGAAGGCGGAAAAGCTGTATCTGAAACTGTGGATGCTATGAAAGAGATAGCAGGTAAAATATCTATAATAGAAGAGATAGCTCGTCAAACTAATTTACTTGCTTTGAACGCTGCAATTGAAGCAGCTAGAGCTGGTGAGCATGGAAAAGGATTTGCAGTTGTTGCTTCTGAAGTACGTAAGCTTGCAGAGAGAAGTCAAACGGCTGCAGGTGAAATTAGTCATCTTTCAGCATCTAGTGTTAAAGTAGCTGAAAAAGCCGGAGATATGTTATCAAATATTTTACCGGATATTCAAAAAACTGCCGAATTGGTTCAAGAAATTACTGCAGCAAGTAACGAACAGAATAGCGGTGCAGAACAGATTAACAATGCGATACAACAGCTAAACCAGGTAATCCAGCAGAATGCATCTGCATCTGAAGAAATGGCATCTACTGCCGAGGAATTAACTAATCAGGCAGAACAGCTTCAGCAAATAATTTCATTTTTCAAAATTGCAGCAAAAGTCGGTAAAAAAAATATCAAAGCTGCTAACGAAAAACACGATATCAATTTGCATGTAAAATTAAAGAATGATGGTGCATCTGCATCTTCAAAACAAATTCATAGTAAAACCTTTAAACCGGCTAATGGTAAAAATGGTTTTGCACTTGATCTAGGGAAAAATGGTGATTCGTTAGATAATGAATTTGAAAAATTTTAATAGCTTAAAAGGAAATCATAAAATGGAAAAAAGTATAAATGAAATACGGCAATATCTTACTTTCAAACTTTCAGATGAAGTGTTTGGAGTGGATGTTGCACAGGTAAGAGAAATATTAGATTTTATAAAAATAACTAAAGTCCCTCAGACTCCGGATTTTATGTGCGGCGTAATAAATTTACGCGGGAATGTTGTTCCGGTTGTTGATATGAGATTAAAGTTTGGACTGGAAAAAACAGAAACGACAGTAAATACATGCATCGTTGTTGTTGAAGTTAACCTTGACGATGAAAATACAGTTTTAGGTGCCATGGTAGATTCAGTTCAAGAAGTTTTTGAATTGGACCCGAAGGAGATTGAACCCTCACCAAGGATTGGTACAAAACTTAAAACTGATTTTATTAAGGGGATGGGAAAAAAGGATGATAAATTTATTATTCTTTTGGACATAGATAGAGTGTTTAAAGCTGATGAATTGTCGCTCGTCAAGGAAGCAAAGAACGAATTAGTTGAAAATATCGATGAATAATTAAATTTAATCTACAAGGAATAAAAAAAATGAAATGGTTTTATGATCTAAAAATAAGTACCAAGTTGATTGCAGCTTTTATAACTCTATCCGCTATAACTGCATTTGTAGGTTTCCAGGGGTTGAATAATATGGGAGTTATTAACGATATGTTAAACAGCCTATATGAAAATGAAACCGTTGGATTATCATATATAAAAGAAGCGAATATAGATCTAGTATATTTTGGTAGAGCTCAGAACAATTTTCTATTAGCATCTTCCAATGAAGAAAGATCACAATACCAGGATGCAATGGATAATTATGAAAATCTGTTAAAATCTAATATTGAAAAAGCTAGGCCATTAATTGCTACAGATAAAGGAAAAGAATTAATCGCAGAATTTGAAAAAAGCTGGAAAGATTACAAAAAAACAGTTCAGCAAGTTATAACCTTAGCTTCGGATGAGAAACTTTCAGAAGATAGAAAATCCGTAGATATGGCAAAAACAAAAGCAAGAGAAGAATCCGATCAGATTGATACAATATTAAGCCAATTGGTTCGAATTAAAGAAGGTACAGGTAGAGAATTTTATAATAAGAGTGATGTTGTTTATGCAGATGCAAAACAGTATATGATATTGATGATTATTGGTGCTTTGGGGTTAGGAATCGGATTTGGCATCTTTATATCTAGACTAATTAGTAAGCCTTTAATAACAGGTGTTGAATTTGCTAAATCTGTTGCAACGGGAGATTTAACCCAAAAAATTGAGATAAATCAGAAAGATGAAATAGGTCAATTAGCTTCGGCATTAAATGACATGGTTGATCATGTAAAAGATGTAGTTATGAATGTTAAAAACGCTGCAGACAATGTAACTGCAGGAAGCCAAGAATTAAGTTCTGGTTCCGAACAATTATCTCAAGGTGCTACTGAACAGGCGGCATCTGCAGAAGAGGCTTCTTCGTCGATGGAACAAATGTCGTCTAATATAAAGCAAAATGCTGAGAACTCTCAACAGACTGAAAAGATAGCATTAAAATCTGCAGAAGATGCGAAAGAAGGTGGAAAAGCAGTTGAACAAACGGTTGATGCGATGAAAGAAATTGCTAGTAAAATTTCAATCATAGAAGAAATAGCAAGGCAAACAAATTTACTCGCATTAAATGCTGCAATTGAAGCGGCACGCGCTGGTGAACACGGAAAAGGATTTGCAGTTGTTGCTTCAGAAGTTAGAAAGCTAGCAGAAAGAAGCCAGACTGCAGCTGCGGAAATTAGTAAGCTTTCTTCGTCTTCAGTTCAAGTCGCTGAAAAAGCAGGACAAATGCTTACAATGATTGTCCCGGATATCCAAAAGACTGCTGAATTAGTTCAGGAGATTACGGCTGCAAGTAGTGAACAGAATTCAGGTTCTGAACAAATTAATAGTGCTATTCAACAACTAAATGAAATAATTCAGCAAAACGCTTCTGCATCTGAAGAAATGGCTTCGACTGCCGAAGAGCTTTCAAGCCAAGCTGAACAACTTCAAAGCACAATTTCGTTCTTTAAACTAGAAGCCAGCAAAAACGGCTTTGAAAAGAAAAATATTTCAGCCCCTAAAAAACCAGTGATAAATTCTAAGGAAAATTCATTTTTATTTTCTCAGAATAAACTTTCTATGAAAGCACATAAAAATTTTAATCTAACTTCGCAAAAGAGTAATGGAAATGGAGCTATTTTAGAATTAGGAAGTAATGGTGACAAATTAGACGGTGATTTTGAAAAATTTTAAATGATCGTTTTTAATAATGATTATATCCTAAAAATTATGAAACTTCAGCTAATAATTAATGTATTGTGTAATAGGGACAAGAAAATATTGTCCCTATTCTCAATATTATCAAAAAGACAAAGTTTTATCTAAATAATTTCTGTTTAAAATCAGATTACGTAACAATAATTAAACAGCAGACATACATAGACGTAATTCGCATACCTATTAAAAAATTAAAATGATAAATATAAAAACGGTCAGAAAATATTTGAAAAAGTTTCGATAATACTGGGGAGTAGTAAACAAAATAATTAGAAAATGTTTGAAGATTTTGAAAATCTCAATTGGGGCTTTCAGCTAACACAAGAACAAATTTGAACAATAAACAATCAGTAAATTATAGAATAGTATATGAATGAATTTTCTCTTAAAGATAATGTAGCAGCTTTATCTACTAAAGAATTTGATAGATTAAGTCTGTTTGTGTATGATCAGTGCGGAATAAAAATGCCGCCGGTAAAAAAGACTATGCTTGAAACTCGATTAAGAAAACGGCTAAAATCTTACGGCTTTAATTCCTTTACAGAATACATGGATTTTCTTTTCAGTCCTAAAGGAATTTCCGAAGAATTAATTCAAATGATTGATGTGGTTACTACTAACAAAACTGATTTTTTTAGAGAACCAGCTCAATTTACATTCTTAACTCAAAAAGCTCTGCCTATTTTGATTAACACTAATGAAGTAGGAATTAGACAAAAATTAAAAATTTGGAGTGCGGGTTGTTCAACTGGAGAAGAACCTTATACGCTAGCTATTGTATTAAGTGAGTTCGGAAATACTTTTCCCGGATTTAACTTTTCTATATTAGCCTCAGATATCTCGACCAGAGTCCTGCAGGCAGCAGCAAAAGCAGTTTACGATATCGAAAGAATTGCAAATATCCCCCTTGAACTAAAAAAGAAATATTTTCTGAAAGGAAAAGCCTCAAACCAGGATAAAGTTAGAGTTGTATCTGAATTAAGAAAATCTGTAATCTTTCAAAGAATAAATTTTATGGATAGTGATCTTGGCGTTGATGAAAAGATGGATATTATCTTTTGCAGAAATGTTATTATTTATTTTGATAAGCCCACACAGGAAAGATTAATAAAAAAATTAAGTGATTTATTAATTCCCGGCGGTTATCTTTTTTTAGGGCATTCGGAAACTATTTTTCAAATGGATGTACCGATGATGCAAGTTGCGCCCAGTATTTATAAGAAGATTAAGTAATGCACGAAGTTCGAAATTTGCCTAAAATTTATTTAGGCCCTGGAGAATTTCATATGAGCACAAAACCTGAAGTTGTTGTAACTGTTTTAGGTTCGTGTGTAGCCATTGTGATGCATGAGGCTGAAAATAAAATCAGCGCCATTTCTCATTGTGTGATGCCTTACAAAGCGTTGTACTCGAATAATGACAAAGGGGATTCTGTTTTTAAATATGTTGACACAACAATTAAAAAAATGATAAGCCTTTTTGAAAAAGAAAATATTAGCAGAGATAAAATTAAAGTGAAACTATTCGGCGGGGCAGAACAATATAATGAGAGAAGAAAAAATATTTCTGTTGGAAGTCAAAACATTCAAACTGCGAAAAGCATACTGATAGACGAAGGGTTAAAAATTATCTCTTCAGATGTGGGGGGAAACGACAGCAGGAAATTATTAATCTCTGCACAAACAGGGGAAGTGTATTTAACAAGAATTGGCAGATTAAATCGTAATTATGTAAATCATGGGAAAAATTAAAGTCCTTATTGTTGATGATTCAGCTATTGTTCGACAAACTTTATCTGAAATATTATCTTCTGATCCTAAAATTGAAGTGATAGCTACCGCATCCGATCCATACGTTGCTGCAAGTAAAATTAGTGAAAGTGTTCCCGATGTTATTACATTAGATGTGGAAATGCCCAGGATGGATGGGATTACATTCTTACAAAAAATAATGTCACAGCATCCAATTCCGGTTGTAATATGTTCTACATTAACCGGGGATGGTTCCGCTACAGCTTTAAAAGCGCTAGAGTATGGTGCAGTTGAAATCATTACCAAACCAAAATTAGGAACTAAACAATTTTTTGAAGAAGCCAAAATAAAAATTTGTGATACCATAAAAGCTGCGGCATCTACAAATATCAGAAAAATTAGTGCTAATCCAATAAACATTCAGCCGAAATTATCTGCTGATGTTATTATTCCAAAATTAAGCGGTAAGGCTATGGTGCAAACTACAGAAAAGGTAGTTGCTGTTGGGGCATCTACTGGCGGAACAGAAGCCTTACGCATCTTTTTAGAATCGTTTCCTTTAGATTCTCCAGGAATTGTAATTGTACAACATATGCCCGAACATTTTACGAAAGCTTTTTCAAAAAGACTTGATGGCATTTGTAAAATTTCCGTCAAAGAAGCGGAAGATGGAGATTCTGTTATTAGAGGAAGAGCGTTGATAGCACCTGGAAATAAACACATGTTATTAAAGCGAAGTGGTGCTAGATATTATGTTGAGATTAAAGAAGGGCCATTGGTGAGCAGACATCGTCCTTCTGTTGATGTTCTATTCAGATCCGCTGCAAGATATGCAGGAAAAAATGCTGTTGGAGTTATAATGACCGGGATGGGTGATGATGGTGCCAAAGGTATGCGTGAGATGAAAGATGTCGGGGCCTTTAATATTGCTCAAGATGAAGATACTTGTATTGTTTTTGGAATGCCCAATGAAGCCATAAAACTTGGTGGAGTAGATAAAATTTTACCTTTAGAATCAATTGCAATCCAGGTTATGAAAGAAACTTCCAATTAATATGATACGTAAATTTTGAATGTTAATTATTCAATAAATTATTTTTAATTAGATAATATAATTGAAATTAATTTTCTACGCGTAGTAAAACTAAGGTATCAAGTTTTCAATGTCTTTTTAGCCGGTGTGTCTTTGTTATGATTCTTTTTAGCGGATTTTTTCGAGAGTGAATATTCTGAAATTTCCAAACGTGTATGCAATGTAAGCTTTTCCATAATATTGTGAATATGACTTTTAACAGTAAAAGTCGAAATACGAAGCTTTTGTCCGATAACTTTATTGTTTATACCATCACCAATTAAGTTTATAACTTCACGTTCACGCTTTGTCATTCTAACCGCTCCGTCAAGCTTAACGCCTTTACCCTTAATAGCATTATTGACAATTTGTGAAAACAGAGATTGAGTTAAATTAGGTGGAATTACATTTGACCCTTCCGCAACCGCCCGGATTGTAGATAGAAATTCATCGGGAGTTGCATCTTTCAAAATGAATCCCGAGGCTCCGGCTTTTACAAATAAATCAACATCTCCTGGAACCGGCGCAAGATCCATTACAATCACTTTTGCGTCGGGGAAATTTTTTTTTACAATTTCAACTATATTCAAACTATTACGGTTGCGTAATCCTAAATCTAAAAGTATAATATTAGGTTTTAACCGTCCGATTTTAGTTAAGAGATCTTCATTTTTTTTAGGCGCCACTACAATTTTTATATCATTCTGATTTTTTAGCATAGTAACGATGCCGTCTTGAATAAGGTTGTTATCTTCAATAAGCAGTAGCCTGATTTTATTTTTCATTCGATTGATCCTAAATAATAAAATATACTCTAATCGAGTGATGGATGAAAAAATGAATATTTTAACAAGCTTGCCATCCTCATTTCGAGTCATTTAATAAGCCTGGATGCTTTTTCTCATTCTTCTTTAAATCTTTTGCCGCCTTTTTTTCTTTCATACTTTTTAAAGGCGCTTTCTTGTCACTTTTTTTACTGTTTTGGCCTTTGCTCATATTTTTTCTCCTTTTTAATCTAAAGAAATTAAAATTATTTAGTACTTAAAATCGCAGGGCTACCCAAGAAGTTTTCCCGTCTTGAATATTACTAAGATAGATTAACCACTCAATGTTTAGCCCCGATTATATTAGAATATTATAAAATTAGTTTTATCAGATTATCCGCAACAGGATTTTTTGAATATTGGAAGTAATGTATTCTTATAAAATTTCATTCTATAAATTCTCGAAAAGAAGTATATTTAAAAAGTTTGCAGATAACAATAATCCAAAAGGATGAAAAAGGAACTACTCCATTTGGATATATCCTACAATTCACCTTAAATTTTAAGTAAATGCAATCCGTTAAAGTTATCGAATTAAGTATTAGTCGATTCGGATTTCTAGATTTATAAGAGTAGATCGTAAAAAAAAAGACCCGAAATATTTCCGGGTCCAGATTTTTCTAATAATCGTTAATACCTTCTCATAATTTAGAAGTGTGATTTACTACTATCTCTACTCGACGATTGTTTGCACGGCCTTCTGCAGTATTATTGTTTGCAACAGGACTTTCTTCACCTATTCCTTGAGCCTGGATAAGTTCAGAGGGATATCCGCGTGAGATTAAGTACGAACGAACTACATCTGCACGCTGTTGAGATAAAGTCAAGTTATAACTAGAAGTACCCTGTGAGTCAGTATAGCCTTCAACAGTTAGTTTTCTATCTTTGGTGGCTAGAAGTGCATCAGCTACCTTATTTAGTCGGTCCTGTGCAGCTGGTAACAGCACTGATTGATTTGAAGCAAATAGGACACTACCAGAAAGAGTAATTACAAGCCCGCGTTCTTCTTCTTTAACTGCTGCAAGTTTAGCAAGATCAGCTTTTGCATCTGTAGCCGCCTTTTCAGCATCGATACGTGCTTTTTGCTCTAAAGCCAGTTTATCTTTTGTACTCTTCATTATTTCCGCTTGGCTTGTTTCGTAATCTTTTTTTGCCTTTGCGGTAGCAGTATTTTCAGCATTTGTAACAGCTAGGGCTTCAGCTAATTTTGATTTGCGATCAGCTATATATGCCAGATCACGGGTACGATATGAATCATGGTCGTTCTGAAAAGATACTTCAGCTTCATCAAGTGCAATTTGTGCCTTATGTAATTCGGCAGGTTCTAATTGTGCAGCCTGGCCATTGCTGGCTTGCAGGAAAGCTGCTCGAGCATTAACCAATTCTGATGGAGGAAGAGCTGCACTACATCCAAATATCAATCCGGCAAAAACTATACTTAAAAAATATATAATAGGTTTCATTAGTTAATTCCTTTCTTGAGGTGATTTGTTGTCCTGTTTAAGCTTTTGCACACGATCGATAGCTTCTGCGGCTGCCTTTTTATCGGCGTCGTTGTGTGAGAGAGCTACTGCTAACTCTGCATCTATTTGTGAACGTGATAGCATTGACTCTGCTTCTTCTTTATCACCTGTTTCTGCAAGTCCCTGTGCTTTTACTAATTCCTCTTTTGCAAGCTGCAAATAAAGCGATGCACTGGAAATGTTGGAAGCACCTACTTCCTCGGCTGCACTAATTGCAGATGTGGACCCTTCTTTATCTATTAATGCCGGGCCACTTCCACAGCCTCCGATAACGATGCCGAAGAGCACGAATACCGCTATCACAGATATCTTTATAAAATTCATTGGATACTCCTTTTTAAATGTTGTCTAACTTTACTTTCAATTCTTGTTGGGCATGAAATGAAAATCTTTTTTTATTTCGTAATAATGTACTTATGAGAAACGCTATAAACTATCGGGCAAAGGGATGAAAAGAGGTCTACATCTCATGGAAGTCAAATGTATGGACCCTTGATTCTTTTATGTGATTGGTAATACATAATATGATTCGAATCAAATTTCTCTTGAAGAATAAGAATGTTTTCCGTTTTTATTAAATCTTCAATCAAAATAAGCTGTTTATATACCGTAGCTTAAATTCAGAATAACTAAGCATCATATTTTAAAATTAATCGAAACCTCATTATAATAATATCTTTTAGATTAACTCCCGATATGAATCGTATCGAGACTACCAATAACTCCAAAAGCATTCAATAACCAGAGAATCACTACTATAACAACTACGACATTTAATATTTTCTTAATGGTAGTCTGCATCGGGATGTAGCTATTAATCAGCCAGAGGACGACCCCAACAACAACCAGAACGATAACTAAAGAAATTAATGACATAGTTTTATCCTTTCATAATTTATTTGTACGTATGATATGCATTATGTAAAAATCAATTTAATTTCGACAAATTCTTTAATGACCTAACTTGTGCAGTTCAAAAATAAATTGGAGTATACTTTTGTGATTCAATATTCCAATACAATTTCCATTTTCTATGATTGGTATCTCAGTAGCATCATTTTCGTCTCTAACTTTTAAGGCATCTAATAATGATTCATTAGGATTTATTTTAATAATGTCTTCCAGCGGCAGCATTACATCTTTTACAGTTTTATTCTGCCTATCATTTATAGAAATAGAATTTATTTGTCGGGGTGTGAGAAATCCTATTATTATATTCTCATCTTTTACAAGTAAGTTTCTTCGATTTGCACCAATAAAATGATTATCTATAATCTCCTGAACATTAGACTCAGGATATACTATCCCAAAATCATTCGACAAGGCTTCATGCACATGGTGCCCGAATAATAAATCATTAAGAGCCTGTCTTTGAACCTGGGATATTGCAGCACTTTCAAGAAACCAGCCTATAAACGCTATCCATAACCCAGCATAAACATTATTTTGAAATATTTGAAAAACACCAAACATAATAAATAAGAATCCGAAAAATCTTCCTGAGTTAGCAGCAATTGTAGTTGCTTGTTTATAATTTTTTGTAATAGCCCACATTATAGCCCTCAAAACTCTTCCTCCGTCTAAAGGAAATCCGGGAATTAAATTAAAGACTGCCAGAATAAAATTTATTAAAGCAAGGTAGTGAAAAGAAGCCGACAGATATTCATTCTGTGCAAATACTTTTGCAAATAAATAAAAGACAGCCGCTAATATAAAACTGGAAATAGGACCTGCAATCGCAATCCAAAATTCCACCGATGATTTCGGAGGTTCTTTTGAAATTTCTGCTACTCCTCCGAATACAAAAAGCGTTATTCTTTTTACTTTTAGTTTATATTTTATTGCAATTAAAGAATGCCCGAATTCATGAAGTAAAATACTAATGAAAAATAAAATTGAAGTTATAAAACCGGCAGTCCAATAAGAGAATACAGTCCAATTCTTGAATTCATTCGGGAAATAATTTTGTGCTAACACCCATGTTAGTAGTACCAAAATTAGAAACCAGGAAAAATCCAAATAAATTGGAATTCCAAAAAATTTACCAACCTGTATATGCTTATCTTTCATACAACTAATTCTTTAATAGTAATATTTTATCGTTCTTTAATATGATCGCTTCAGTAACCAGCTTATAAAAGTTGTTGAATTGCTCATATCTATTTAATAAAATGAATTATTGTTTATTTATACTTTTTAGCATGCAATGATGAAAAGCAGAATAGTGGAGTGATGTAAAACTTTTTCTGCAACACTTCCCATAAGTATATTTTCCAACCATCTCCTGCTGTGAGAACCCATTACGATAATATCAATATGCAATTCTTCGGCTGTCTTAACTATTTCTTCAGCGCTATTACCTTTTCCAACCACAGCTTTAATTCGTTTTTCTCTGAGTTCATCAGCTGAGCGTTTGTTAATCAAAGAAAATAATTTTCATTGCCTTTCATTTTCATTCTTAGTTCAAATTGTCATATTATATTCTTACCTGATCTATGTCTTTTTCTAAACAGCAGCCAGCCAATTGCAGCACTCAAGATAAGAGAAATTGTAGCTGTATACATCCTCCAACTTGCGTGGACTGCCAAACTATTTCCGCGCATCCTTCCATACAATCCGCTATCTATCATAGCCCCTGCACTGAAGTAAATAAAGAGCACAACCACTGTTATAAACGCAATCATTAAAAAACTGTTTTTAATCTTATTCATTGGTTTGACCTAACTTATAAATTGTGAGAGAAGTTCTTGTTTTTATGTCAAAATTCTATTTGTATTTTATTTCCGGATTTAATTTATCAGCCCAGTACTTAAGATTTTTATTCAAATACTTAATGACTTTAGGACTTATAATAAACCACCATATACTATACAATACTATGAAGAGTGAAGTCTTAATTCAATCGAGCAAAGGGATGAAAAAGGGACTACATCTTTTAAATGAGAGGGAACGATAAATGTAAAATGAATTAATGAAAAATAATTTTTTTGTCAATTAGGAGTTAAAACAATTATAAAAATGGAAATGAAGAAGATTAGCTTTTCATTTCCATTTAATTTTCATTCGATAAAATTTAATTTGGTAAATAAATCTTACTTGCCGCTTTTGGGAATATCGTGTTTAATTTTATTCCACATTTCTGTGAAGTCGGATTTACTGGAATCAAAAGTTGGACTTTCAGAATTATGACATTCTTTGCATAAAGCAACCCTTTCTTCATCTGTTTTAAATATTCTGAGGCCATTTTTTTCGGCATCTTTTATATTTTTCATAATTTTAAGACTTTTATAGTCAGCTCCCGCTCCATGGCAGGTCTCGCATTGAACGCCATCTTCCATATTGAATTTTGCTGTTTTTAATGAGGCGTTAATATTGTATCCACTAACGTGACATTTTAAACAGGCTTCACTTAATACTGCGTTTGTTGATAATCCTTTTGCTTTAGCAATACTATCCGCCTCTGCAGTTTTTAGTGTTTCATAGGCTTTGGAATGAGCACTGGCTTTCCAGATATCAATTTGTTTACCTTGCTTTTCAGATTTGTGGCACATGCCGCAAGTCTCAGCGCCTACAAATGAATGGCTGGCAAGGGAGTCCTGAGCCATTAATGCAGGAGCTGCGAACAAAATAATTAT
>CAVSWT010000007.1:0-83575 GCA_963731745.1 uncultured Ignavibacteriales bacterium | reverse complement strand
CATGTATTTTCTGACTATTATTTAATCTCTTAACTACCGCATTAGCAATTTTTTTATATTTACTTTTAAAATTATAATTAAAATTATTGGTCAGCACAGTATTAGGTTTTGAAGCTTTCACATAGATGTTTGCGAGTTCAGGGAAGAAATTGGAGATAATATAAGATTGCATTAAATATTCATCTCTTGAACCCCACTTCGCTTTTGGTTTTCTAGAAGTTTTCAAACTACTATATACTATTGATAAAGCTAATTCAATAATTTCATTATCCCAGGATGTAACTCTCATAGTATTAAAATTATTTGCGATTCTGTATTCTCCCCCAAAATGAAGTTTTGAAGCTATATACACAACATACAAAAGATAAAATTCTTCATTCTGTATGTCACCCAATCGATTAATTAAAAAGTCAAAATCATCACTCACATGCTTACGGAATTTTGCATAATCTAGGTTAAATACTGTCCCCCATTGGGCTTTATTGATATTTACATTGCCGCTTCTAAAGATTTCGGCTACATGTGGTGGAGTCAGAACGGGCATTCCAATGTGTCCTCTAAACATTGTATCCATCATGATTCCGCTTATTATTAAATTGTGATCTGGTAAAAGTTCCCTCAGTTTTGAATATACAAATAAAAGAGTTGACCGAAGTATACCTTGTTCACCGGAGGAAAGATAAATTGTTTCCATCATATATTGGGGAAGTTCTTTAATGAATGCCATCATCAAATAGAATTCTTTGATGAGGTATTTTCATTATTTCTGCTGTTTTTGCTGCGAACAATATATCCTCACAACCTTCTTGACCATACGTATAAGCTGTGATTAAATTCTTATTTGGTGCTATTGCTAGATTTGTCCTACCATCCCACCCCCCTGTTAATGCAATGGCAATTTTTTCCCCGCCATTATTAAAATTAGCTTTGGAACGTTCTACAAAAACATCTTTTGCATATTGAAGAGCATCATTCCCAGTTAATAAATCATCGTGCTCATGAAAATTTTCAGAATAACTACTGATTGTATATGATTTGAGTTGAGAATCGTAAATTAATAATGAGGCAGGAGGTAATTTAAATACATCATTAAGAAATGTAATATCCTGAATCGGAAAATTGAAATAGAGATAATCAATAAACCAATTAAAATTAAATTCTGGCTTAACTAATAATTTACAGTATACCGAAAGTTCTGTTGAAAAAATAAAACTTTCATTCTTAATAAAATAATAAACTGAAAGCTGAGCTCTTCTATCACTAACGAGATAGAACTTTTTATCATGCTTATTAAACGCCACAAATGAAAAAACCCCATTAAAATTTTTTAACTTCTCATAATTTTTAGAATCAAGAATTGAGATAATCCTCTCATAAGGAATTTCACTAAAATCTAATAAATCCCCCGCAAATCCGATTTGCCAATTTTGGTTTTCATAAATTCTTTCACCTAATAGTGGTTCAGATTCAAGATTTGCCGTTAAAAAATTTAATCCTTTTGTTGAGGTTAACTTTTTTATTTTAAAATTTTTAGCAAGGTTAATTAAATTGTCTTCACACTTAACCATTCGCTCTTTTAAATTGTGAACTAAAAAATTACCCATATATAACACTACTTTTCGAAATCTATCAATACGTAAGCCTGACAAGCTATAAATTATTTAACAGAATTGAGAGTAAAGAGAGAGTTCTAAATAGTTTTAAAAATAATTGAAACACTATCAAAAACTCATTCAATTAAGGCACATATATAATGAATTATCAGGAAGGGTGCTTTTATTTAAAGCACATAAATACCCCTATGAAATTAGGGTCAAAGTTTAAATTTAACCACAATCAATAACATTTAAATATTTTTCAGCAATACTTTCCCAAGAATATTTTTCCACATTCTTAAAAGAGTATGTTCTATTTTTTACTAATAATTCTTCCAAAGAATGGTAGATAGATTCCTCATTATTAATTTCGCCGCATTCTCCGCAGTCTAATTCATTCATAATGTTTGAAGTTGCTGAGTCCAAAGAAGTAACAGCCAATATTGGTCTTTTTACGCTTAAGTAATCATAAAGCTTATAAGGAATAGAATATTTTACATCCCCGCCTTGAGGCAGATATAAAATATCTGCGCCTTTCATGTAACTTAATATTTTATCATACTGTTCATATTCATGCTTAACTATCATATCACCTAAATCATTTTTTTCGAATAAAAGATTATCTTCCTCTAGAGTTTTACCAAACACGTGAATTTTTATATTATCTTTCTGTATTTTTTTTTCTTTTACCAATTTTGTAAATGGCTTTACTAAACATCCTAAATTTCTTTCACCATAAAAATTTCCGGCATACATAATTACTTTCTTATTATCTTCCAACTTAACCGGAACAAGATTGTTTTGAGTTAAATAAGCATTGTGAATTAAAATAGATTTACTTTCGATATTATTTTTTTTGTATTCTTTTATATATGCTTGCCTAGCTAATTCTGTATTAAAGATGATTCTAGTTGCATGATGGATGATTTTCTTCTCCAGCTTTTTATTTAAATGTCGATTAATTTTAGAAACTCCGCCTTGATATAAAAACCATGGATCTCTATAATCAAGGTATAACTTTTTATTCTTCCACTTGGATAATATATATGCAATAATGAATGAAGAAAAAGGCGGTCCTGTTACAACGATTTTATCGATTTGAAAATCATCAATTATCTGTAATCCTTTAAGTATTCCAGGTACTACCAACCCAATATAATTATCAACAGGAGAAATTTTTTCCCAGATACGTGAGAATCCTTTTTGAAATATATTATTTCTTCGAACTGGAAAAGGAGGAAACATTTTTACTCTAATTATTTCCCCACCACCTTTAAAAGTCTTATCCGACTTTTGGTAATATTTTTCCTTAGCAGTTAAAATAATTACATGCTTATCCTTTTCTTCGAATAATTTAGAAAGATATAAAAATCGTTTGGCGCCGACAGCATTCGAAGGATAGTAATGATAAGAAATTAATAAAATCTTATTTCTGTCTATCACCATGAAATCCGTACTTTATTAAATATTTTTCTCATAAAAAGATCTATTTCCTCAATTTTAGCCTTACGAATTAAAATCATATAAACAATTAAATATAAAATTGAAGCCACGATACTAATTAGAATATAATTTAAAGATATCATATTAAATAAAATTATAATTGGGATTCCTATTAAGCTTATGATTCCTATTTTTATAAGTTTATCCCACAATAATATCTCTCTGAATTTAATTTCATAAATAGTTAAAATTTTTGAACCCAAATATAGACTTTGAACGATCTCTGCAATAACTACAGCCACGGCTGGTCCAATAAATCCTAATAAATTATACAGGATATATATGAGAATTATGTTCACTGACAAATATAAAATATTCCCCGCAACAAAATATTTATTTTTATTCATGGCTCGGATAGGGATACTCATTTCAAAACATTTCCTGAGGAGTAAGATGCTATATATTCTAAATATCGGAATTGCTTGTGAATACTTTGCAGTAAACATTATTGTTATTATAATGTTAGCATAGAACATTAAGATTATAAATAAAGGAGCCATTAAGAAAAAATAAAGTAAATTAGCTTTATGCCATAAATTTAGTGCTTTTTTAGGCCCTGTGCTCGTACGGGCAGCAATTTCGGGAAATATAACATTTGAAACAGCATTTCGAATAATATTTAAAAATGGGATATTCTGACTTCCAACTGCGTAAATTGCTAATGCAGCAGGTCCCAAGCTTGATGAGATAACAACTTTACTTATGTCATTGTTAACTTTTGTAATTACGCTCGCAAATCCATTCGGTAAAATATATTTTAATTGTTCTTTAATAAATGAGACATTAATCTTCCATGTAAACAATTTATTCTTGATTATATATGAAAGCGTAAATGAGGTTTTAAGAATTTCCAAAATGATTAGCAAATAAATTATATTCCAAATGCTGTGTGTAAAATAAGCAGTTAAAATGAGAGAGGATGTTCGGACTATTGCATTTGAAGAAGACCAGTATAGAACTAAATCCGAGCGTTTTATTGAAAGCCAGTAGCTATCTAATATATCGGTATTCTGGTAACAAATAATATAAATTATCAGTACCGGAATAAAATTGAAAGATAAAATCGAAAGTAAATAATTACGAAGAAAAAAAACTATCAGTACCCCTATTAAGCTAAAAAATAGTAAAAGGTAAATCGTGTTTGATAAGTAATCACGTTTTTTACTCTCATCTTTAGATATAAAGTATAATAAATTAGTTTTAATACTAAAACTGGCAAATGATAATATTAAAGATGAGTAGACAATGAATTCCCTATATTGTCCATATGTATTTATATCCAATATTCTAACTAAAAATATGGGACTTAAAAATTGAACTGCAAAATTTAAAGTTTCAGAAATTACTAAAGTTATAGTTCTATTTGTTATGGACGACATTATTAATACCTAAGAAAAGTCATGATGATTAAATATTCTTTTATTAAAAAGTGATATATTTTAATAGGGAATTAAAGGAAAAGAGACAGTCAGTTAGAATATTTCTATCCATCAAATAGTTCATAAAAAGTTTATTTATTTCAACTTTCCAAATTATTCCAATCACTTATCAGTATGGAATTTCTTTGTTCAAAAGTATATCGTGATTTAATTATTAGAAATGAGATAAAGAATCTTTCAGTTCATAAACAATAAACTCCTTATTTCTAAAGACGATATTAAATTTTGAGGAATCTGGAAACTCCTTTGTATAAAAAACAGCATATTCAGTATCGTATTTTTTTTTCAAAAATTTCAGCCTACTTAAGTCCATCCTTGAATAGCCAGAATCTGCTTCTTCAAGTGACGTAGCATGATAATTACCGCAAATATCGCCAATCCTATTATACCACTCTAGTAGACCTTTTGGATCAACCGGAGTTGATTTCCAATCAACTACAATGGCACGTTGTCCATGAACTCTAAAATTTTCCATATCTGGAGGAACAAGAAATTTTGAATTTTTAGGGGTAGTCTTCACCCATGTGTATAATTCATTCTCATTCTTCCCTGGAAAGTTATTTAGCAGTGAGGAAGTAGTAAATATATCCTGAAAATAAATTGAAAAAATAATAATCAAGATCAGCGTCGGAAAATGTTTAAAAATTAGAATTGAAATATGACTAGGTGAACGACGGAGATAATATTTTTGCCAAATAAAGAGTAAAGAAATTGTTCCTAAAAATAATATGAACAAAAAGAAAATTAATTTTGATCTATAATATTCTCCTCTTATCAATAATAACAATCCAATTAGAATAAAAATTATTATATACTTTTGGAAATTTATAATCAAATTTTTTTTCATTAAATAGAAATTGTGAAACAAATACTAATGATATTATTTGCGCTAACATTATAGAAAATGGAGCCATTCTAAAAAAAAATAACTGTGAAACAACAGGTATAAAAATAACAGTAGTCAACAAAGAAGCTATCGTTATTATTATTAGAAATGAATAATAAATGGAGAAAATATTTTTGCCTTTTTTGAATTTTACAATTCCGAATAAAGTCAGTGCAACTGCAACTACATGCCATCCATAAAAGGCAAAAAATCTGCTTAAATATGTTAATGGGACATAATGATGTGGTGAACGAATATATTGGAAAATGTGCTGCGCTTGTTTCGCATTTTCCGCAGAAGACATTTCGATCAAAAATGGCAATTGAGGAATTAAAACAATTGCGCTTAAGGACAGTTGTTTTAGTAATCTAGACCATAAATTTTCTTTCCCTAAAATCAAATGGGCAAGGCCAAAATAAACAAATCCTAATAAGAGAAAATTAGTATGGAATAGCCCCGCAAGGCTTAGGGCAAGGCCAGAAATAAAGTATTCAGACTCTGATAAAATAATATACTGCTATAATAGTGAGTAGGCTGCTGATGGTTGAAGGTTGTAATCCCCCACTGAAAAAGTAACTATCTCCAACAGAATTAGTTCTATTCAAAACTACAAGAAATAGATACAATATAAAAATAAAATAGCTGTCCCCATTTTCTAATTCGCGAATTATTTTATAGATGAATAAAAGTGAGAGAACAATGACCAAATAATTAATAATTGCTAAACTCCAAGCGAGATTACCAAAGTATGATGATAGAATAATAAGATAGGAGAAAACTTTATGATAATGAATCGTTTCGCTGGCAAGCCAATCATTTTGCAATAAATTTGGATGTATCTTTATAAGTCCATCAATTAAGTAAGTATTTTGATTGCCTTCCCCATAATTGAAACCGAATATAGCAGCAATAAAAAGTATCGAGATAACTATGATTATATTTTCAATTAACTGAGTTCTTTTACTTTGAGTCAAGGTATTATTCATTTAAAAACCACAATCTTCAGCATGACAAAATTTAAAATTGTTATTATCGCCATAACACAAACCCAGCTAATACTAGCAGGATAATGATATTTATCGACGATAAGATATAATAATGCAGTACTTAAAACTAGCATAACTACTTGAGTCAATACAAACAATAAAAATTCTTTAGACATACTTTTTTTACTTTTAAAAGTCCACCTCCTATTCCAAATAAAGCTCCACACAATTCCTGCACTATAGCTTAAAATTTGAGAAATTATGGTATTCGACTTAACTATGAAATGATAGACAATAATAAAAGTTAAATAGCTAATTATAGTATTTGATATCCCCACGACAATAAATCGATAAAAACTTTTATTAATAAGAAAATGATTATCAAAATCTTTCATTTCTTATATTCGATATTTATTGATTTACTTAGAATGAACCTGGGGCGTTTTTGTAAAAGATTATGTATTCTTGCTATATAGGTTCCAATAATGCCTAGAATAATAAAAAGAACCCCAAATAAAAATGACAAAATGGTTATAGTTGAAGCCCATCCCGGGACAGTTGTCCCTTTTAAATACTCAATTATTATATAAATGATTTCTAAAAATGAGAATAAGCTAGTTATCAATCCTATCCAGACACCAATAATTAAAGGTTTAGTTGAAAAAGAAATTATTGCGCCTTTGGCAAATCTAAACATTTTTTTAAAAGTGTATTTAGTAGTACCTGAGTATCTTTCACCAACTTTAAATGGTATTGTAATTTGAGAAAACCCAAGCCAATTGACAGCTCCGCGTAAAAATAAATCTTCATCTTGAAATTTCAATAAATTTGTTAGAACTAATCTATCAATTAATCTGAAATCAGAAGAACCTTCAGACATAAGAACGCCTGTCATTGCTGAAAAGAATTTATAAAAATATTGAGAAGTTATTCTTTTATAAAATGATGTAACTTTTTGATCTTCTCTAATGGTGTTAACAATTTCATACCCTTTTTTCCACATCTCGAACATATCAATAATTAGATGAGGTGGATGTTGCAAGTCTCCATCCATACTGATAATAGCCTTACCTCTTGCATTTTCTAAACCGGCAAGAAGGGCGTGTTGATGTCCGAAATTTCGAGATAAGGAGAGTCCTTTAATTTTCTCATTGCTTCCAGCAAAACTTTTATATTTACCCATGTTTTATCAACACTTCCATCATCCACTAAAATAATTTCATATGTTTCGTTTATAGAATCTAACACAGAGATTAGTGCTTGGGTAATTGCTAAAATATTACCTTCTTCATTGTATAATGGAATAACTATTGACAATGTAACTTGTTGATAATTATCTATCATATTAAGGCTTTTTTAAATTAAATTGAATATTTAAAAATACGAAAAATAATTTCAATTATTCCTAAAAATAGTGTGAATGAATATGAATAATTAAGAATTCAATAAAGTGCGTACCACAACCATCTCCTCGTTCATTCATATCTTGGGAAAAAAGCAAGAACTTAATTTAAATCCCCAAATTCTCTCAAATTTCTTTGAATAGTGGATTTATGAGTTTAATTCTCAGGTTTATCCCTATTGTTAAATTATACCAATGAAACTATATTGACCTAGAAATTGAAAAATAGGTGGTGAATATTATGAAACTTTTATATCTGATCGTTTTAGCACTTTTAAATACAAATCTACTCTTTGCACAAATCTCTTTTTATGTTTCCTCTTCAAATGGCAATGACGATAATGATGGAAAATCTCCTGAGACAGCTTGGAAAACACTAACTAAAGTAAATTCATCTAATTTCGCGCCAGGAGATAAAATATTATTCAAAAAAGGAGATTTATTTTATGGACAAATCAGCTTTAAAAACTCAGGAATCGAATCAACTCCAATAACGCTCTCATCCTATGGAGATAATGAAGATTCTGAGCCAGTATTAACTGGAAATCAAAATTTAGCTTATGTACTTTCATTTCAGTCGGGGGTTGGATTTTACAGAATTTCTAACCTTATTTTTAAAGATTTTGATCCTGCGAAAAATATGGCCATCATAAAAGGCGCTACAGGAAACCACAATATTGAATTTGAAAATTGTAAGTTTATCCAGAATAAAATTGCAACAAATGGAAATTCAGCGGTTATGAAGATGAATGATCCGCATGATATTACAATCAATAATTGTGATTTTACCGGCAAATCTCAAATGATACTATTTATTGCAAATTCAAATTCTAATCATGGAGATGTTTTTAATATTACAATTACCAATTGCAATTTTCATGATATTAATACTAAAATAGCTCCTTCAGATTGGGGTGGAAATTCTAGAGCAATTAGAATGTATTCTAATCACTCTTTAGGTGTGGGGCATACGATTGGCAATGAAGGGATTGTAAGAGATATTACAATTAATGATAACATTTTTAGGAATATTTCAAGTATTGCGATTTGGAATGAACCTTTTATAGAATTTACTTCAGCAGGATTAACTTCATATAATATTAATATTTCAAGAAATGTATTTAAAAAAGTTGAGAATTGCGCGATAGATTGGGGGCCTATTTCGAATAGAAATGGAAAATTTGAGTGGAGTATATGGTCAGATAATCAAATAGATTCTTGTGGTTTTGATTTAGAGGGTAATGAAACGGATGATTATCCTACAAATGCCATTCAAACACATGCAGCTAAAAATCTTTATATTATAAACAACACAGTGACCGAAGTTGGTTCTAACAGTGGAGATGGGCACGGTATAATTTTAGACTATGCGAATGATAGTGGCTTATATATCTGTGATAGCGTTATAGTCTATAAGAATGTAGTTTCAGGTTGTACGAGAGGTAGTTCAGGTTCCACGTCGGGCATAAATAACTTTAAAGGTAAAAATTGTTTGATAGCATACAATGTGTGTTTTAAAAATCAAGCCGGGATTAAAGCCGAGAGTTCAAACTCAGAGAACAATAAATATGTTAATAATGTACTTGACGATAATATTTACGGTTTTTACAACGGCTGTAATGCCCCTAATAATTTGATAGAAAATAATATTATTACTAATAATAGTAATCTAGGCATTCGTTGTCAGTCAGTAGAAAGACATGATTATAATTGTTTTTATAATAATCTAAAGAATTATTCGGGTGGACAGCCTGGTTTAAATGATCTTAATATGAATCCGAACTTTATCGATGCTTTCAAAAGAAATTATCATCTTAAAAAAGGATCTCCTTGTATCGATAAAGGTAATAACTTGGATGAAATTTATGAAAAATTAAACATAAACTTCACAAAATATAACTCCTTGGATATTGGAGCTTTCGAATATATGGAGACAGAAGATAATTATGTAACAATTAATGCAAAAGTATTTTTAGAAGGAGCATATTCTCAAGGAAAAATGACAGACAACTACTTCCAAAACAATCAAATTCCGCTGACAGATCCTTATTCAAAAGCTACTACAGTTAAAGAAATTCCGCAGAAGATTGTTGATTGGTTATTAATTGAAATAAGATCCGATTCCTCGTCGAGTTCCACTATTCTTGAAAAAACTGCATTTTTAAGAACGGATGGTAAAATTGTTGATCTTGATGGAAATAGTGAAATTACTCTTAAAAATATTCTGGAAGGAGATTATTACTTAGTGATAAAACATCGAAACCATCTTGGCATAATGAGTAAATCTCCAATTCACTTATCGGAATCCTCTCAGGTTTATGATTTTACGTCTAATTCAGAAATGGCATATGGCAATGATGCAATGATTAAACTAGATGATAACAATTGGGGCATGTATTCAGGTGACGGAGATTCTAACGGTATAATAAATATACTAGATTATAAAAGTGTTGGTAATTATATGTTTAACTCCGGGTATCAGTCAGGTGATTTTGATATGAACTCTGTAGTTAATATAAATGATTTTACTAATAGCAGTGTAAATTTATTTAAATCATCTAAGGTTCCAAAATAAACCAAGATATATTCAGATATTCACAAAGAAAAAAAGCTATTGTAATAATAATTACAATAGCTTTTTTTCTAATTATTTTTCTTTTCTATAAAGGAGAAAGTTTTACTCCATCAATCCATACTCTAGTTATACCATTAACACTAAATGCAAATTGCGTATCAATAACTAATTGTAAATAAGCGGTGTTTGGTGGCATGACGAATTGTAGTTTTTGCTGATTATATTTCTTACCATATTCAGATGGGCCAAAATATTCCATTACTCTCAATGTGTCAGTAGTTGAAATTCTAGAAAGCCTAAACCTAACTTGCCCTACTTCTGATTTTATCCAAAAAGAAAATTCATATGATTTCCCTGCAATAAATCCATTAGAAAATATTCTTTGATAAATCGAAGAATATTTCGAGCCTCTTGAATTTGGTGCAATCAATGAATCTATAAAATTTATTTTTAGAGAAGTTTTACCATCAAAATAATCACTTACATCTATTGCAAAAATATTATAACTCGGTACTCCGTCTGAGTATGTTTGCCAAAAATCTGGTTTAATACCATCAGCGGATAGCTCAAATCTTCCATTACTAATATAGTTTGTATCAGTAACAGCGTTTAAAGTGATTGTATTACTGCCCCCTAATTTTCCATCATCAGAAGTAATATAAACCCTATAACTGTATTGAGTCCCATTAATAAACTTATAGTCTACGAAAGATGTATCGCTAACGGCAACAGTAGAATAGACTAATTCACCGTTAACATTATCTACACCCTAATCCTTCTTGTCGATAAACCTTGTAGCCTTTAAATAAGGAAGATGTGGATTTTTCCCATGATAAAGGAATTGCAGCAACGGTTAAATTTGAATTGTTTATTTTAACTGGTTTAGGAAAATCAATTGTGCCTAAATCGGTTTCACTTTGTGTCAAATTAATAGAAGTCTGGTAATAAATTATTTCTCCTGAAGAAAGATCTTTTTCGATATAAAGAGTATGTTCTCCATCTGATAGAGTAGAAATTTTGAAATTTCCATTTGCATCGGTTTTTGTCTGCCAATTTGCAACATCATCGACATTAATATTAGCATCAGAAACTATAATACCTTCAATCGAAACTTTTCCAGTAATTTTATCAGTTCCTAATTGCTGAGTATCTGAACTAAGATTCTTACACGAAGAAAAAATTAATAGAATAAACAGAAAGGAAATTACATTTAAGAACAATGTTAATTTCATAAATTCTCCTTTAATAGCGGTGGTCAAATAAAACATTAAGATTTTTAAATTATGATGAACTAAGCTTTTATTTATTTTCAGAAATTATACTAAAACAATAAATTATAAAAATTCCGATTTCTAGAATGGATCTAAAATATCACTTAAGATGTACAAAATAGCCATAATATTAGATTTTTTTCAAATACCCCACTAGCATCCATCCCAGATTGTTTGTCTATTTTGATTATGAATAAGTATTTGAATATTTTTTCTTTCGTTTCTTAATTTTCTTTTCTCCACTATCATCATATCCATAATAATATCCGTACCCGTATCCATATCGATGTTTGAAATATGAATTCTTGATATTACATGCATTAACAACCAAACCATTCACCTTTACTTCTTCTCTTTCGAGTTCTTTTATACCCCATTGAACGCTGTCTTTTACAGTATGATTTGGTCGAATAATCATAATGACATCCTTTATCCTTCTACCCAAGACTAACACATCAACAACCCTTGTGATTGGAGGAGTATCAAATATAATATAATCGTAGGATGAATCTTTTATCATTTCAATAAGTTTATCCATTTTTTCAGAGCCAAGTAAATCACTAGAATTTTCCGCAACTCCTCCAGAAGGAAGTATGTTAAGTGTTTTGAGTGAATTATCACTACTAAAATTCTTATTTAAATTATATATGTTAGGAATGTTAATATCTTGAGTTAAATATGTAATCAATCCTGGCGAATCTTTTGAAATCTCAAACATTTCAGTTAATCGTGATTTTCTAAGATCGCAATCTATTATTAAAACTTTTTTCTCTGCCTGTGCAAGAGAAATTGCAAGATTAGCAACTACAGTTGTTTTACCGCTATTCTCCTCGCAACTAGTTAGCATAATTATTTTTTTCTTACTGTCATTAGAAGAAGCTAATTTAGTTCTTAGCACACGGTAAGATTCCCTAAATCCATCTTGATTTTCCATCAAAGTCACAAATCTTGTTTCATAATTTGTAGCATTTTTGATAATTTGATTTACCGGTTTTTCATAATTAGGTATGATTGCAAAAATTGGTAATTCCAATTCTTTTTCTATATCATCAAGATCCGTAATTTTTTTATTCATCGATTCCAGTCCAATTACAATCCCTACTCCCAGTACAAAGCCAAACAAAAGACCAAAAATTGGATTAATTTTTTTTCGCATATTTTCTGCTTCATATGCGGGTTCAGCAATAATTATATCCTGTAATTTAGAGAGTTCTGACATTCTCATTTCTTCCCGTTTACTCATTAACATATTGAAAACCTGTTCATATGTTTCTTTCGCCCGTGTCAGTTCCGCCAATTTAGTTTCCTGAGAAGGTAAATTTTTAATTTTACCTTTATATCTTGATATCAAATCATCTAACTTTTTATCTTTTTCTTTTAAAACATCAATGTTTATTTGATAAGCACCAAATGTGTTTTGATTATAACTTGATAACTTCTTTTTAATTTCATTTATCTGATTATCAACATTCACAACTTCAGGGTGAGATTCTGTTCTTTTTTGTAATAATTCAATTTTTCTAACTTCCAAAGTAGAAAGTTTATTCATTAAATCTGCAAATGGGGACATACTACTGGAAGAATTGGTTCCTTCCGATGATATAGTAGTTTGGTCAAAATATCCATTACTCTGAAATTGTTTTTTCATTGAAGAAAGCTTATTCTCATAATCACCCAAATCAAGGTTAGTATTTATCTTTTCGGCTTCAAGTTTACTAAGAAAATCTACTAAATTACTTGAATTTTCATCTATCTTCACTATTTGATTTCCGGATTTATAACTACTTAATTCATCCTCTGCGTCTTTAAGTTTTTCATCTATTTTTTGAAGTTGTTGATCAATAAAATTATATGAATATCTTATTGATTCTTTTTGCTGATCAATTCTAGTCTCTCTAAATTTGTCTGCAATGGTATTTGCTAAAGTGACCGCAGCAGATTGTGTAAGTGCGGCACAAGTAATTGAAAAAATATCAGTAGTTTGTTTATGCTCAGTTGTAATTTTTCCTTTAAATTATCAACTACATCATTTGTACTTGCAAAATTAATAAATAATCTACTTCCAATTGCAGCATTAGGCCAATACAAAAGAACTCTAGCTTTTTCAAAATTGATATCAGCAGTTGATGGGTCTTCAATTTTTTGAATTAATTTTCCAGATTCTTCATCATAAACTTCAAAACTATTTGCTGATTTTTTATTAATTGAATAAGTGTAGTTGTAATTAGAAGGTTTTGTCTCTACCTCTAAAAATTCTGGATAACTTTTATCAGATTGGCTAAGACCTGCGTATGTATCGTTATAATCTAAAATATTTTTATTTATTTCTTTTGGATCTGAATTTGGTGTTTCAATCCGATCTATACTTAAAGTCAAATTAAGTTCGGTAACAACTTTTTCTAGTACTCCCCTGGTATTAACTAATTCCATCTCAGTTTCTATTTGATCTTTTGTATCGATCGCTAAGATTCTATTCAGATCGTCCTTGGCAGATTTTTCATTATTTTCTTTTTTTAGAAGCACAGTAGCGGAATAATATGATTTACTTGTGTAGTTGAATGCAAACACTCCCAGTACAGCCACTAAAATTGCAATGATTACAATCTTTTTCCTTCGATTTATCATTTGAAGAAAATCACCGATACTTCGTTCAGGTTTATTTTCCCCACCCTGTAAAAGATTTAACAAATCATCATTATTCATTTTAATTTCCTATTAACAATCATCAAAATTTATTATTATTCATTTTTGATTTACTTTTTTACCAGTAAGCTAACAATTGTTATGATAACAGCAATCCCAGAAAATATAAATGTAGTATTTCGGGCATCGACCCACCAGCTCCTAGTAACATAAATTTGATCTCCTGATTTCAAACCAGTATCGATCAATCTATTTCCTTCCTGTATAATCTCTTCACCATCTAATTCAATTCTTTCGTTATCTCTTATTAAATAGATATCGCTTAAATCTGCATTCTCAGTTTCCCCTCCTGCCAGGGCTAATATATCCGAAAATTTTTCTATCCCTGTAGCATAATAAAACCCTGGATTCCTAACTTCTCCAAAAATGTTAATTTTATATAAAGGTAATATTTTTAATTCGGGATCTTTATATAATTTATCATACTTTTCCTCGATTTCTTTTTTAATTTCTTCAAATTTTCTATTTCGAGTTCCAATTACGCCTATAAAAGGAAACTGTATGTTGCCATTCTGCTGAACAAAATAATCTCCCGAAATTTGATCCTCTAGATTATAAAAGGTTAATCTTACGCCATCGCCAGGATTTAGATCTTGAGCGAGAATTGAAGCACTATATATAAAAAGAACACTTAAAATAAAAATCAGTTTTGATACCATTATGCCTCAAAATATAGATTAATTTAAATCAAAAATAGTCTTACTATTTTCATAACGCAATACACATATATTTCTGTATGTTTGATAATTTTAAATTTAAATGTTTAAAAATTATTCTGCATGTGAATGGATTGTTTCTTTAATAATTCTGGCGGGAACACCTGCCACAACTGTATTAGGAGGAACGTCTTTAGTAACCACAGCTCCAGCACCAACTATGGCATTTTCCCCTACGGTTATACCGCACATTATGGTAGCTGAAGAACCTATTGACGCACCCTTATTTATAAAGGTTTCAATAACCGCCCAATCCTTCTCTGTTTGTAAATTACCATCCAAAGATGTCGCGCGCGGATACAAATCATTAATAAAAGTAACATTATGGCCGATGAAGACATTGTCTTCAATATGTACCCCCTCACAAATAAAAGTATGAGATGATATTTTACAATTTTTTCCTATAAAAGAATTTTTTTGTATTTCTACAAATGTACCGATTTTTGATCCATCGTCGATAGTGCATCCATATAAATTTACGAAATCAAAAATCTTAACATCCTTCCCCAATCTAACATTATTTATGTTTTGTTTTTCAGACATTTATTCATCCATGATTACAAATTAATTCTCAATTAATATTGGTTTACTACTAAACTCTTTTTCTTTTTGCTTTTCTTCTAAGCTGACAAATAAACCCCGATTTTTTATTGATTCATTTGAGGCTTCTAATATTTTTACCACATCAAGACCTTCTTTACCAGAGGTTAAAGGTTGATGATTATTGTTGATCGCTGATAAAAATTCTGTTGCACCTAATGCTAAAGCTTCGGTTTGAATAATTTTAGGAGAGTACATGTCACCAGTTCTATACTGCACTAAAGTCTTATGAATATTTTCCTTTGTGTCTATTTTAACACCACAATCATAAACCTTGATTTTCTCAAAGTTCTCCATGTCATCAAAAACTAACATCTTTTTATCTCCTGCAACAATCATCCGCCTAATTTTCAATGGTGAAGTCCAATTAACATGAAAGTGTGCAAGGCATGAATTATTTTGAAAATGTAAAGAAAGATGGGCTATATTTTCCTGATCTGTTTCATAATTCGAAATACCCGTTGCAGTTACTCCTAATATTTTTTTATCAGGCAATATATACTTCATTATGGATAAATCGTGTGGTGCCAGATCCCAAATTACATTTACATCGTGTTGGAATAAACCTAAGTTTATCCTAACCGAATCAAAATAGATGATTTCACCTAATTCACCTTTATCAACCAGTTCTTTTATTTTCTGTACTGCACCTGTATAAATGAAAGTATGATCTACAAATATTTTCAAGCCCTTTCTTTCGGCTATTTCAATTAACTCTTCACCTTGTTTTGAGGTGGTAGTAAATGGTTTTTCAACCCAAATATGCTTTCCGGCTTCTAAAGCTTTTTTAGCCAAATTAAAATGTGTAAATACTGGGGTAGCAATAATTATTGCATCCACATCACTATTTAACAAATCGTTGAAATCATCGGTTAAAAAGGCGCTCGGAAATTTGGATTTTATAAAATTCAATCTATTAATGTCTTTATCACATCCAATTACCTTTGTTACTTCATTATGAGCTAGGAAATTTCTAATTAAATTTGGGCCCCAATAACCCAGACCAACAATTCCTACTTTCATTTTAAGCCTCCGTTATATCTATTTTAAATCAATTATCAAATTCATAAATTAACTACTTGCCGCCTTTAGCCAAAATCATAACAGGTAAAGTTTTAAGAATCAATTTGAGGTCCAACCAAGGTGACATATTATTCACATAATAAAGATCTAATACAATTGAATCTTTGAATGACACTGAACTACGACCAGAAACCTGCCATACACCTGTGCAACCAGGTAAAACACTAACTCTTCTTTTTTGCCAATTATCATAATGTTTATATTCATAAGGTAGACAGGGTCTTGGACCAACTAAACTCATGTCACCTAATAATACATTGAATAATTGCGGTAATTCATCCAAGGAAGTTTTTCTTATAATCTTACCAATTCGTGTAAGCCTACTGTCATTAATGATTTTGGTATTTTCCTGCTGAGCTTTCATAAACTCCAACATTTGTTTTTTACGTACTTCATCTTCTCCATTCGCAACATACATAGATCTAAATTTAAAAAATTGGAAAGGTTTTCCATTTTTTCCAATCCTAGTCTGCTTGAAAAATACTGGGCCCTTCGATGTAACTTTAATTACGAATGAGATAAGTAAAAAAAGTGGAGAAAGAATAATTAAAGCGAGTAAGGAAGCTGCAACATCAGAACTTCTCTTAAAAAACTTGGCTGATTCTGAATTGTATAATGGTGATGACTCTATAACTGGAATAGAAGCATATTTTTCGGTTGAAAGTTTTTTATGAACAATATCAAATAGTTGAGAGGTCACCTTAACATCAACGGGGTATTTTTGACTTTGGTCTATAATATTTAACAACTTTTCATAATCATCATCATCTTCGGCTATTAATATTTCATGAACTTTATTTTCAGACATGATTCTTGATAAATCATTTAGACTACCCAATACTCTTTTGCCCTCGACAACTTCTTCATTTATTTCACGAGAATCATCTAAAAATCCGATAATATTTATACCAATTGGATTTTCGAACAATAGTTTTGTGGCTAAGATTTGGCCGGACTTTCCATTTCCAATAATTAAAACGTTTCTTTTAAATTGCTTGTGATTTAATTTAATATAAATATTTCTAAGAATGATGATTCTTCCGATAAATAAAAGAAATAATGAGCTTATTGAGAAAATAAAAATTACTAAAGTCGAATCTATAATATTTGAAGTTTTCAGAAGAAATGAAAAAATTACGACGTAAATTATTCCTAAAAATAATGATTTTAATAAAGCGGTTAAATGCGCAGCTTGACTTAAAATCAGATGTATTTTGTATAAATTATTAAATTCAAAAATTAAAATAAAGGATAAAATCAGAAAGAAAATAATAACAGACTGAAATGAAACCATTGAGGTTCCATGAGTAAAATTATTTATTACCTGAAAAATATATCCGGCAAATAAAAATGAAACAGTAAGTATAATTACATCAGAGATAGCAAAATAGTATTTGTACTTAGGTAATTTAAACATCAATTATTTACATCCATTCTTATTTTTGATTAAGAACATATTACAAACATCTAAATTATTTATTAAAGAATCTTTTAATTGCATCACAAACATACTCAATCATTTGCATTTCCAATTCAGGATACATCGGCAACGATAATCCGTTTTCAGCCAACTGCTCTGTAACGGGGAAATCGCCCTTCTTATATCCCAGGTAATCAAAACATTTTTGCTGATGTAAAGGAATTGGATAATGAAATCCTGTAGATACACCATTATCATTTAAATATTTTGCGAATCGATTTCTTTCTTCAGTTCCACCATTTTTTATCTGAATAACAAAAAGGTGATAAACATGTTTAGCATACGCGGCTTCTCTAGGTAAAATAATTTCGTTTACGTCTTTCAACAATTCATAATATTTTTTCGCAACGTTTCTGCGAGCTTCTGTCCAATTATTCAAATGATTCAGTTTAACATCTAAAACTGCTCCCTGAATACCATCCATTCGATAATTATGTCCAAAAATTTCATGATCATATTTTTGTATGGCGCCATGATCACGAATCATTTTTACTTTTTTTGCAATCTCATCATCATTGGTTAAAACAGCTCCGCCTTCGCCATAAGCGCCTAAATTTTTACCCGGATAAAAGCTGAATGAAGAAGCCACACCAAGTCCTCCAACTTTTTGACCTTTGTACTCTGCTATATGAGCTTGGGCACAATCCTCAACTAAAAATATATTGTGCTTAGCAGAAATTTCTTTTAGTGAATCCATATCAGCTGGTTGACCATACAAATGAACTGCAACAATTGCCTTTGTTTTAGATGTTATTGCTTTTTCAATTTTTTGTGGATCAATATTGTAAGTGTCTTTTTCAATATCTACAAAAACGGGTCGAGCACCACATAGAGTTGCACCCCAGGCTGTTGCTATAAAAGTATTAGCCGGTATAATAACTTCATCTCCAGGGCCAATACCCAAAGACCAAAGGACTAAATGATTTCCATCTGTGCCTGAACTAACTCCTAGGCAATGCTTGACATCGTGAGCGCTTGCAAACTTTTTTTCAAAGTCAAAAACTGCTTTTCCTAAAACAAATGCCGAACTTTCAATTACATTTTGAATAGATGGTGAAACTTCATCTTTAATTTTATTGTATTGAGCTTTAAGATCTAAAAATGGTACCTGCATTTTATATTTTCACCTTAAATGAGATTATTCTGTTATTAAATATAGACTATTGTATAATGAATAAATTATGCAATTTGTGATTTATTGATTTGAACCTGACTTTTACTAAAACTTTCCATTGCTTCTTCTTTTGAATTAAATGTTTCAAAAATTCTAAATAATCTTGCTAATTCAAAAAGTGCCCTCGCAGATGGATGTAATTCAACAAGTTTTAAATCTCCATTTAATGCATTAACTTTTCGAAGTGACACTACTAAAGTTCCCATAAATGTAGAATCAACAAATTCGCACATAGATAAATCTACGATTATTTTTCTTTCCCCAATGTCAATTCCGTCAAAAAGTATATCCTTTAATTCCTTAGCTTCTTTTAAAGTTGCCCTCGAAAAATTGACTTTCAATATCATTACATCTTTAATTCGTTCTACAGTAAAATCCATTTATAACTCCACAATATTATTAAGTTTTAAGCTGCTAAGATTTCAAGAATCTTAATTTTCTAAGTTTAATGCCAATTAAAGTGCCAAATATTAAAAAGTCTTAAAACCGCAAGAAAACAAAATTTTATTCAGAATTTTCTTTGCTTATGTAGTTCATACTGTTTCAAAATAGAACAAAATTTTTTTTTAAATAAATTGAAATTCTATTTATTTTTCACTGTCTTTATAGAAATCTATAATTGTGTGAACTTCACTTATAAGCTTTTTATTCAAATTTTCAATACTGTCAATGTATGACATCAAATCATCAGATAATTTTTCTTTACGAAGAAGCGATAGATATCCCAATATTTCAAAAATCCTTGAATGAATGCTATGAGAAATTGCCTCATCAAACTTCAAGTTTTTTATAAGTTTTAAAAGATCCTCATCAGATGAATTCATTATCTATCTTTATTAGTTGACAGATTCCGCTACAATTCTGTTTAAATCTGGGAAATTTAATTGCCTACCCTCATATTTTAATTTTCCGATAAGGTAAGAATTGTCTTTTTCTGGTGAAAACCTTAAAGCGTTTGTTTTGAATTCAACGTCAATTGTAATAATTTCTTTAATCTTATCTACAAAAAAACCAATTTTTTTATCTAAAAGCTCAATAATTAATATTCTCGTATCTTTATTTAAATTCAAACTGACCTGACCGATTTCACCGAATTTGTATAAATTTATGATAGGAACTAAAAGTTCGTCTATTTTAATATTTTTTGTTTCAATTGGATTTGAGATTATATTTTCTTCCAGCTCGTTTGGATTGATGATAGCAGAAACATCATTAATATCTAAGCAATATTCATAATTGTTAATCTCAAAGATAACCAAACCAGTTAAATTATCTACAATTGCGGCATGGTTCATCATGTTCAGTCCTTAATCTAGTTTATTTATAGTTTTAAGCTTGAAATGCTTTTTTTTATAGATATCGACAATTAAGGTGCCAATACGTTTATTATTAAAATCAACTAAATATTAAGGAATTAGTATTTATAATTTTAACGAGGGTTAAATTTCTTAACCATTGAAAAAATAATGATAACCAGAAATAACCTATAATTAATTATTATTTGTGATTTGCTGTTTAACAAATCATTTAATTTGGTGGGAATTATTCGTGTTTTTCCGTCAGGCCATAAGTATGTATTTTATTGTATAAGGTAGGTTTTGAGATTCCCAATACTTTGCAAGCAGTTTGCTTATCCCATTTCAAATGATCAAGAACTTTTTGGATATGATTTTTTTCAACATCAGCTAACGTCAAATTAAAAATATCTTCATCTTCTTCTTCAATTTTAGCATCCGATTTATTTCTTAACAGAATATTTTCTTTTTCCAACACATCACCTTTAGAAAGAACAACTGCTTGTAATAAAATATTTTCTAATTCCCGTACATTTCCCACCCATTCATTATTCTGAAGCATTTCCATTACCTCGTAAGGAATTTTTTTAACATTTTTGTGCAAATCCTTATTAATCTTTTTGAGAAAATAAATTACTAAACTTGGAATATCATCCTTTCTATCTCTTAAAGGCGGTACATCAATTGTGAATACTTTAAGTCTATAAAATAGATCTTCTCTAAACTTACCTTCCTTTACCATTTCATTTAAATTTCTATTTGTAGCGGCAACTACTCTAGCATTCATGGGAATAGTTGTCTCCCCGCCAACTTTTTCAAATTCTCTTTCTTGTAAAACTCTTAAAAGTTTAACTTGAAGATTCGGAGAGATTTCTGAAATTTCATCTAGAAAAATTGTCCCTTCACCAGCTAATTCAAATTTCCCTTTCTTATCGCGCACCGCTCCCGTAAATGATCCTTTAACGTGACCGAATAATTCACTCTCAAGCAAGGATTCAGAAAGCGCGGTACAATTGACTGCGATAAATGGTTGTACTTTAGTTACACCTGTATAATGTATTACTTTTGTAATTAGTTCTTTTCCAGTACCACTTTCACCTTCGATTAATACATTTACTCGAGTAGAAGATATTTTTCCAATCTTTTTAAATATTTCCCTCATGGATTGGGTTTTTCCAATCAGACTATTTTCATAATTTATTTCTGAATCATCTTCAGAAAGTGCAGTAACAAGCCTATCGCTTAATCTTCGACTTTCTAAAGCTCTTTTAACTACAGAATTAAATCGAGAAAGTTCGAGTGGTTTTTCTATATAATCATAAGCGCCTAATTGCATTGCGGTAATTGTAGACTGCATGTCCTCAAAAGCAGTCATTAAAACAACTTGATTTTTTACGTCAAGCTCTTTTGCTTTTTTTAATACATCTATCCCGGTTAAACCTGCCATTTTTAAATCCGAAAGGATTAAATCAGGTTTATGTTTTCCTAACATCTGTATACCTGCTTCCCCATTGTTTGCTACAATAACTTCGTAACCAATTTCAGTTAAATATAATTGCAAAGTTTCGCGAATTGAATCATCATCATCTATTACTAATATTTTTTCCATATTCAATTATATAAATTAAATGAAATTTCAAAAATTGTAGAACCTGGATTAGAGGATAGAAGTTTAAGTTTACCACTATGTTGTTCAATAATTTTTTGAGCGATGGGTAAACCTAAACCGGTACCGGAAGATTTTGTTGTAAAAAATGGTTCGAAAATATTTATGCCTTCGTCAAAACCAGGACCGTCATCGGCTATTGTAATTGAAGCTGTTTCACTTTGTTCGTTCAAATCAATGGAGATAATAATATTTCCATCTTCATTAATTGCTTCAATCGCATTCTCAATTAAATGCAAAAACGCAGATTGTAATTTTTGGTAATCCCCCATTATTATACAGTCGGTAAGATGAGTATTAAAACTAATCTTTCTTTCCATCAAAATTGGTTCTAAGAAATCCTTAATGTTCTGAATTAAATTTGCAAGGTTAACATTCGAATTAATTAATTCAACTTGTCTAGAATATTGTAAAACATTCCTCAAAAGTTTATCTAATCGTTTGACTTCTTTCTGAATTATTGAAAATGATTTCTTTTTTGATTCAGGCAAATCAAGACTTTTAGATAACATATCAATATTCATATTTATTGAAACTAAGGGCGTTTTTATTTCATGAGATAAGAATGCAGTCATCTTACCAATAGCTGCTAATTTTTCAGATTTTCTTAAATCTTCTTCGGCTTTAATTTGAACAGATATATCCCTAAATATTCCAAGCAGCAGTGATTTACCATTTTCAAATTGAATTATTGAGTAAGATATATCTAACGCAACCGCTTTACCAGAACGTAAAATCCGATTTGATCTCTTATTCGTTACAAATTTATTATTGAAAAAATTTTTCTGATATTCTAAAAGCATTTGAGCTGATTCTTTATTCGTCTTTTCAGAGTAAACATCAAAATATGGTTTGCCGATTAAATCCTCTTTATTTGTTTCAAATATTTTGCAAAAAGCTGTATTAACTGTAACAATAATTCCCTTTGAATCGGTCAATCTCATCCCATCGTTTGAATTTTCCCAGATGGATCGAAATTGCATTTCTGAATACTTTAATGCTTCTTCGGAAATTTTTCGTTGTGAAATATCTCTGATCACTCCAACATAAGTTTTTGGTTTTTTATTTTCATCAAAAATAATCGACGCACTTAATTCAGCAGGAAAAGTTTCTCCACTTTTATTAATTAGAACATATTCTCTATTTCTAATATTATGTTTTCGAAATAATACCATTGCATCCCGTTTGAATTTTTTTCGAAAATCTTTAGAAACAAAATTGATTGCATTTAATCCAATTGTTTCGGAAGGGTTAGTAAACCCAAATAGAGATGCGACATGATTATTGCTCATTAAAATATTACCTTCAAGATCCATTAAAACAATTGCATCCGGAGAAGTTTCAACCAAACTTCTATTCAATTCAATACTCTGTCTTTTTTCTTCCTCAGCGATCTTCTTTTCTGTGATATCTTCGGCAAAACCAACTATTTGAGTTGCATTATCATTTCCATCTTTTACCGGATATCCTCTATCTCTTATCCATCTTAATTGTTTATCATCTCGAATTATTCTGTATTCAACAAAATAACCGGACTTTTGCTGATTCTTTAATGCGTCATTCACTTTTTCTTTATCGTCAGGATGAATTAAATCCATCCACGAATTAGGACGTGTATATAAGCTTAAGCAGGTTCTCCCCCATATCTCTTCATATGTATGACTTACATACACTTGTTTTTTCTTATCTCCTTCAAAAGTTACAATGTGAAATACTTCATTTATATTTTCAATTAAGGTTCTGAATCTTTCTTCACTTTTCTTAAGTGCTTCTTCCGCTTTCTTTCGATTAGTTATATCTCTGAATATTGTAAGAAGCAACGGTCTTTCAGTTAAATCAACATTCTCATCTTTATAAGAATCTATAAAATTATTGATTACCTCAACAAATACATTTTTACCATTCGTTAGTCTTAGCTCTGCCTCAAAGACATGATTCAATTTTCGAGAACTAAATCTAGTTTTGTAATATAGAATACCAGATTCATGTTTAATACCATCGGTCTCAACATAGAAGTAGTTAAAAGTTTTGCCTACTAGATTTGACTCATCCTCGCCAACAAGATTGCAAAAAGCTTTATTTACTGAAATAATGATTCCATTTTCATCAGTTAAACGCATTCCCTCTAATGAGTTTTCCCAAACCGAACGAAATCTACGCTCTGATTTTTTTAATTCATTTTGTGCTTTTTGAAATTCTGTAATGTTTCTAATTACAGTAACAATTCTATCATCAGTGTAAGGTAATAATCTAGCTTCATAAAAATTTGTTTTTCCGTTAACTTTAATTGTATAATCTATAATCGATATTTTATTTAATTTTACTGATTCAAAGACTGCCTTATAAAATCTTTTGCTAATGTCCGCAGGCATTATGTCTTCAATCTTTTTTCCGATTAATTCTTTTTGATTAAAATGAAAGTCGTTAAGAGAAGTAGATTTAAAATCGATTATAGACCCATCAATATTCAAGATGACTAGCACATTAGGAAGCACATTAAATATGGCTTCAAGCTTTGCATTTGTTTTACTTAGTTCTACTTCAATTGATGATGTTGAAGGCCTCTGAATTTTCGTCTGGCCATTTTTTGAAATATTTTGAATCGTGATATTATCTTCTTTCATCAAATATAATAGGAAATAAAAAAATGAAATTTGAATTAGTTTGCCGGTAATTTAATCGCGTAAAACGAAGTTCAATTCAAATAACTTATTTTACGAATTGATTATAATTTACTAAAAAAAATGGAATGATTGCATACAATTTTTTAATGAGAGATTTGGAATATTAAATCAATTGAATGGGAGAAATATATATTTGGGATTAATAAAGTAAGCGTCAAACTTGATTTCATCAAGCACACTTTCAAGTGGGCGCTATCAAGTGTTAACTTTGCGGTATGAGGGGATTGAAATCTAAGTGACGCTTACAATTTTTAAAAGTTTTTTTTATCTTTTTTGAGAAAATAAATTGAATAATGTAATTATGCACAGAAGAGTATAAATCAGATAAATAATTTTTATTTTACTGTTAACTAAAATAAAACATTGCTCTAAATAAATAAAGCATAAAAATATTTACATGGTTAATTTAGAAGTATTATTGTAATGAACTTAATTAACACTGCTCTCTAGATTTTGCTGCCACTGTTTTTGGATTGTTACATCTTTTATTAGTACAACTCTAACGTTTCTTTCAGCCAAGGTTAAAGAGTATGAAGTAATCTGCATCTCAGATAAATTTCCGTTAGAATCATAGTGCTTCCATGAATTTATATGATCAACATATTGTGTTAATTTAGGAAGTATTTTAATCATTCTGTTTTTTTGTCCAGATGATTTTTCGTTATTAAGTTCAATTAATAAATCATTTTTGGAAAGACCATAAAATCTTAATGCGGAATTATTTGCACCTAATATTTCTAAGCTTTCCTCGTCATATATAATAGTTGGAGTATTAATACTGCCGTAAACAATATTAAATTTGCGAATTAAATCCTTGGCTAAATATGTTTCAAATTTGTTTTTGTTATTCAGCCTTTGATTATTCATTTTGGTTTAACTCCTAACGAGCTGGTTATTATAAAGATTATTTATCAGAGGGACTATTTTTGTACCAAATTCAGATTTTGGCAAAAATCCATCTGCACCTGCAGATTTAGCAAGATTAGAATATTCAGGTGTGTCATATAATGTTACGATTACAATTTTTGATGCAACGTTTTGAGATTTTAACATTCTCGTTACTTGAAGTCCGCCAATACCGGGCATTGATAAATCGACCAATAAAATATCTGGTTCCAATTCATAATATTTTTCTAACCCCTCTTCACCAGATAATGCTTGCCCAACTATTTTAAACTGCGATTGAGAGTTGAAATAATTTACAGCAGATTGTAAAAATGCTTTGTTATCATCTACTAAAAGAATTGTTGGTTTAATTTTATACCTCTCAGTTTCATTCATAATATCAATATTTTCATGATTTATTATTTTGAAACTAAAAGAACAATCAAATAATCGCAATCGGGGATTTCCTGAATAAATATTATATAGGTTATAAATGTATTTAACAATTTTAAAATTAGATTTACCCTTACTGATAAATCATATTACATTTTATCGCTCTGAAGAAACCATTCCCATTCGTATTGCATATCTTACCAATCCGGCAACGTCATGAATTGCTACTCGATTCATTAATTGTATTCTGTGTGTTTCCACAGTTTTAACACTAACATTCAATTTTCCAGCTATCTCTTTAGTTGAATTTCCTTCGGCTATTAATTGAAGTATTTCTCTTTGTCGAGGAGTTAACTGAGTGTACATATTTGGTTCTTCTTCTGATTCAATATCCAAATTATTAACTCTTCTTAAATAGTCATGAACTACATGTTTTGAAATTGCCGGGCTTAAATAAGTTTCCCCTCGGGCAACTGCATGCACTGCAATATCCAATTCATTTGGAGCAGAATCTTTTAAAAGATAACCAGAAGCACCTGCCTTTAAAGCCTGAACCACATATTCTTCGTTCGCATGCATGGATAAAATCATAACATCAACATCAGGCTGTTCTTTTGAAAGTCTTGCTGCAACTTCCAAACCGTTCAATTCAGGCATAGCAATATCAAGTAGAACCATATCCGGCTTTTTTTCATTAACTATTTGTAAGGTTTCTCTTCCGTTATCAGCTTCAGCAATTACTTCAACATTATTGAGATTCTGAAGTAGATTTTTTATTCCAGCTCTGACTAATGTATGATCATCGGCTAACACTATTTTTATTGGTTTCATTTTTCTACCTTTTATTTATTTTTCGTTTATTGGAAAACAGGCAATAACATTAGTACCGTTTTCAGGTGAAGAATAAATAGAAAGCTCACCTCTTGCCAGTTCAACACGTTCTTGCATTCCTAGTACACCTATACTATTTCCGTTTAATGCTCTTTTTCTAACTTCCATAACATCAAACCCTTTACCATCATCGTGTATTTGCAGCTTTAGTTGATGATCGATTATTTTTAAATCAACTTTAACTTTTTTTGCGTCTGAATGACGAATGACATTATTAATTGCTTCCTGTACAACTCGGTAACATGTAACCTCAACTTCGGGAGAAAGCATATTGTCCAAACTGATTGATTTCATTTTAATATCTATTCCGGAACGTTGTGACTGCTTATTTAAATACCAGCCCAATGTTGGCAATAATCCCAAATCATCAAGCATAGATGGCCTTAAATCAAGCGATAGGTTTCTAACCAGCTGTAATGAATGCTCAACTAATTCAACACTATCAACTAAATGAGATTTAAGTTTAACAGACCTGGTAATTTTATTTACTGATTGAAGGTTAATTTTTATTGCTGTTAAAGTTTGTCCAATTTCGTCGTGAAGTTCGCGAGCGATTAATCGTCTTTCACTCTCTTGAGCTTCAATTAATTTTCGCGACAATATTTTTAATCTATCTTGTGCGATTGTTATTTTAGTAAACAATCTTTCCCGTTCTTCTTCTACCCTTTTTCTTTCAGTGATATTACTGCAAATAAGTTGAACTACATTTTCTCCTTTATAATTAAAGGGCATTGCCGCGGCTTCAATGTATATTAAAGTTCCATCTATTTTTTTTGCCTTCAATTCCATTATTGGAGTTTTTTCATTGGGTGCCAGATTTTTTATACCATCGGAAATTATTTTATAATTTTCTGGATAGATAAAATCATAAAGATACTTCCCTACTATCTGGTTTTGATTTTCAGCACCGAATAATTCTGCGCCGGCTGCATTTATAAATACAATTTTTTCTTCCTTTATTATTCCAACTGTATTTGGAGAAAGTTCAACAAGCTGCCTATATCTTTCTTCACTTTCTTTAATTTTCTCATCTGCAAGTTTTCGTTCTGTTATATCATCAAACGTAGTATAAACTTGATAAGGTTTATCTTCACCATTTTTAAATAAAGGAATTGCGTTTACATTAATCCATCTATAATCTTCATCATAAGGAGTTAAAATTCCCATGACAAAATTTTGAACTTCTTTCCCCATATTTAATGCTACCATTGCCGGATGTGTATCATCAATAACTTCAGTACCATCTTCAAGTATTGATTTATAGCCTGAGCCTAAAGAAAATTTGCCTTGCATTTGTTCCAATGTTAAACCTAATATTTTCTGTGCTGCTGGATTTGCCGATAATATTCCTTTATCGACATCTTCATAAATTACTCCTTGCGTCATGGTTTCAAATAACGTTCTGTGTTTTTCCTCAGAATATTTTAATACTTCTTCATTTTTTTTTCTTTCGGAAATATCCCTTCCTGTAGCATAAAATTGTAAGAATTCAGGTGATGGAGAAATATTCCATTCTGTCCACAAATAATTTCCATCATTACAATTTAATCTTCCTTCATAAGTTTTTACAGTATTTCCATTTCGCAAGCTTAGAATATTCATCCAAGCTGAGTTTTGATCATCTATGTGAAATAAGTTCGAAAATGCGATAGAGAATAATGAAGATGTGTTAATCCCGGTGATTTTTAAAAGCGAGGGGCTTGCATTTTGAACAATTCCTTGAAAATTGCAAATAATTAGAAAATCTGAGGAAAATTTAAAGAAGTTAGTTAACTCCGTTTCAAGTGGATCTATTTTGTAATTTGAATTTTGTATATTTTGATTTTCCCTTACAAACATTCTTTTTTTGTTAAATGAAATTAAAAATTGCAATAAATCCTTTATTATAAAAGATTTACGGATTATCCCACCAAATTGTAACAAAAATCTTACCAACAGTAAAAAAATACAACAGAATATTATTTAATAGGATTTAAGTTGAGAATTGCAGGGTTATAAACTGGTATTAAAATATTTTTAATAGTGGATACTTAAATAAGGCAAGTCAAAACTATAATTCAGGGAAAAAATTACTTGTTTATCCCATTTCCCTTAGTGTATTCTACCGAAATTTAGACTAGATAATTTTGTTTGGAATTTATCCAACTAATAATAGAATTTTAGAAGTTATTGTTATTGAGTTTACAAATACGCAGTATTAACGATGAATAGGAGATATTTGTGCAATCATCTCATTTACTTTCTTTTTTACTATCTTTTTTATCAGAAATTTTATCCGTTACTTCTAAAGCCAATGTTTCGTCATGATATTTCATGAAGTGTTTACTTGGCTTAATCCCCTCGCCTAATTTCTCTGCATAAACTTGAGTGAATTCGGCGCCGAGGAAAAGTATTTGTGCTGAATAATAAATCCACAGCAATAAAACCACTAAAGAACTTGCTGCCCCATATGTTGAACTTAAAGTACTTTGCCCCAAATATAACCCGATAAGATATTTTCCAAATACAAAAAGAATTGAAGTTACCATTGATCCAATCCACACATGTCTCCACTCGAGATGGACATCAGGTAAACCTTTGAATATCATACCGAACAATATAAATATGATGGTTATTGAAATTAAGATATCAGTTAAGTCAAGAAGGAAAATTGGGATGGAAACTAATCGAGTATTTATAAAATTGCTTAACGCGGAAATTAAAGCACTAATTAACAATGAAACTAAAAGTAAAAATCCTGTTCCAATAACTATCCCAAAAGATTTTATTCTATCTTTAATTAATCCCTTAAAAATATTTCTATCCGGTTTAGGTTTTACTTTCCAAACCATATCTAATGAATCTTGAAGTTCAACAAAGACAACTGTTGAGCCGATTATCATAGTTGTTAAGCTTACGATTATTGCAATAATATTTGCAGTTGATAAACTAACTTTTGTTAATGCGCTTTGAATAAGAACTGCACTTTCATCTCCCACCATATCCTTAATTTCATTTACAATTTGTCCGCGAGCCGCAGTTTCACCAAAGATCAATCCTGCGACACTTATTGCAATTATTAGTAATGGTGCCAATGAAAAAATAGTATAAAATGATAATGCTGCTCCTAACTTAGGACATTTGTCATCTATAAATTTATTAAAGACATCAACCAAAAATACCCAGATGAATTTGAGTTTCTTTTTCAACATAAACCTATAAAAATTAATTACTGTTAAGTAACAAAATAAATGGAAAGTTTAAACACTAATAAGGGAATCATCAGTTTGAAATCACATATTTGTAAATCATTTTCGAAATTTGTGCTTGAAGTTTAATTACTGCATCCGAATCTTCAACATTTTTGGATAGTAAGACTAAAATATATTTTCTTCCATCCGGTAAATAAATAATTCCCGAATCATGCCCAACTCCTGTAATAGATCCGGTTTTATGTGCGACTTTAACATCCTCCGGTAAATTAGCTGGAATTCTTTCATTGAATTTTTGATGCATTAAAATATCGATCATATCAACACATGATGTGTCAGACAAAATTTCGTGATTTGCGATTGCCTTAAAAATCAGCATCAAATCATATGCTGTTGTTGTATTATTCATGCCAAGATCAAAAGCTTTCATATCTTCCACACCGCGCAAAACTTTAATATCATTAGCTCCAATTTGATGCATTGTCTTCATAACATTTTTTGCGTCAACTAAATCTATTAAAATATTGGTTGCAAGATTACTGCTCACTGTAATCATCTCAAAAACTAAATCATGAATAGTTTTCTTTGTGCCCAATGAAATTATATAATCCTTCACCGGAATCTTCTCCAATATCCATTGAATAACTTGAGCTGTCAACAATACTTTTAAATTCATTTTTAATTAAGATCGAGTCACCAAGATTAAACTTACCTTCTTCAGCCTGCTTAAAAACTTCTATCATTACCGGAGTTTTCATTGTACTGGCTGCATGAAAATCTTCTTTCGCATTAATAAATATTGTATCGGATTCATCGTCAAGATTTAAATATGCCAATGCAAAATCGCCTTCAAATTTATCAAAGTGATTTATGATTTCATTTTTCAATGAATCAATTTTTGTTTGCGCCATCAAAAAACTCCCGGTAATAATAAAAAGGTAAATTATTTTTTTCATTTTAATAACATGCTTTTGTTTGAAATTGTTTTTCGATTGTAAAATAGATTTAAACTATGTATATCGTTTACCAAATAAAAGTAGTGCAGCTATTTCGAAATCAATCATTTTTCTTTAATTTCACGCATCCAAAATTACAAATGTTTTTTTGACTATAAAAAACAATTTTAGTTTCATTAATTAAAATGGAGTGAAAGTGCAGTTAGTAGAAAATGAGTTTGAAGATTTTGTTTATGTAAAAGATTCAGGTATCCATGGCAAAGGTTTATTTTCTTCTGTTAAGATAAAAGAAGGCAAAACAATAATGGTGATTAAAGGCGAAGTAATTTCCGGTGATGAGTGCGAACGCCGAGAAGAAGAAGATAACAATGTTTACATATTCTGGAATGGAGATGATTGTTATATTGATACTGCAAATACAGATAAAATTAAATTCATAAATCATAAATGCGAGTACAATTGTGAAGTTGCCGATGGTGATAAAACTTCGCTATTACTTGTTGCTGCTAGAGACATTGAACCGAATGAAGAATTAACTATTGATTACGGCTATGAAGAAATTTATGAATTCTGTAGATGCGAAAAATGTATTCTAAAAATTGCGGTTTGATATGATAAATTTAATTTTTTATCAACCACAAAACATAATAATAAGAGAAAAGATAGTGTAGTAAGGTTACTGCTAAAAATATCCAACCCATTGTTACCGCGCCGCAATTAAATAATCCCCAAATTGCAAAACCAAAAATCATTATTTCAAGAATTAATCTTGCGGTTCCAGGAATTGGAGTTGGAGCTTTTTTACCGGATATAAAATCTTCCTTTGTTCTAAACCTTCCCCATAAAAAAGCTGCAAGCAACGGTGTTCCGAAAGTTAATAAATATTTTAATACACCATTCCCTGCATTCCAACCCCAATAGCCAATTGAATAAAATGCACATAATTCAAGTATAAACCGTAATGCAAGATTTATCGGATTTTTTGCAAGAGCTAATTTCATTAATGATTTGCTAACTCTTTCAAAATCCCTTTAAGTAAATCATAAAACTTCTCCACGGTTTTAATATTAATTCTTTCATTTGGAGAATGAGCGCCTTCTATAGTTGGCCCGAATGAAATCATATCAAGTCCGGGATTTTTATCACCTAAAATTCCGCATTCAAGTCCGGCATGAATTGCTTTTATTTCCGGTTCTTTATTAAATAATTCTTTAAAAACTTTTTTAGAAGTTTTAAGAATAGCTGAATCCATATCAGGTTTCCAGCCTGGATAGCCGTCTGTTGCGCTTATTTTAGCTCCCGCCAATTCAAACACTGCTTTAACATTATTGGCAATATTCTTTTTTGCACTATCAATAGAGCTTCTTTGGCTTGTTCCAAAACTTAAATTATCACCATTCAACTTTACAGTTGCAACGTTAGTCGAAGTTTCAACTAAATCCGGAATATCCTGGCTCATTGTAATAACGCCATGCGGCAAGGCAAGCAAAGTATTGATTATTTTTTTCGTAAATGTTTTTGTGAAAGTTTTATCCGATTTATAGTTAGACTTTTTAAATTCAATTTTTAATCCGCCGTCAGAAGTTTTAAATTCATTTAGTAATTTTTTTTGAAGTTCTGAAATTTTATTTGAAATTTCTTTTTCATCTTTTTCATTTATTAATATTACAGCTTCAGCTTCTCGTGGGATTGCATTTCGTAAACTGCCGCCTTCTAATCTGGAAATAGAATAATCAAATCCATCAATTTCTTTTAAAACTCTTCCTAAAATTTTAATTGCATTTCCTCTTCCGGCTTTAATATCTAAACCCGAATGGCCGCCTTTTAATCCTGTTACAACAACTTCAAACGGAGTGAAATCGCTTTTAGCTTTTTCCCATTCAATTGTAAAATCAGCAAGAGTATCAACCCCGCCTGAACAGCCGACATAAAAAGCACCATCTTCTTCCGAATCTAAATTCAATAAAGTTTTTCCTGAAATAAATCCAGGTTCAAGATTAGTGGCGCCGGTTAAACCAGTTTCTTCATCTACTGTCAATAACACTTCAATTGGCCCATGAACAACATCTTTATCGGTAGCAACTGCTAATCCGGCAGCAACTCCAATTCCATTATCGCTTCCTAAAGTTGTTCCATCAGCAGTTATCCATCCATCTTCTCTTATAACTTTTATCGGATCATTTTCAAAATCATGTTTTGTATCTTTATTTTTTTCACAAACCATATCAACATGCCCCTGCAAAACAACTGTTTGAGAATTCTCATATCCTTTTGTTGCTGGTATGTAAAAAACTAGATTTCCTACTTTGTCTTCTTTGAATTTAATATTCAGTTCTTTAGCAAGTGTTTTTAAATGCTTAAGAATTTTTCCTTCTTTTTTTGAAGGCCGCGGAACTTGGGTAATTTCATAAAATCTTTTCCATAACAATTCAGGTTTTAATCCTTTTATTGCTGTCTCTGACATTTTAATCCTCCGTTAACTATTTGATTTTTTTTACTTGCATTTTGGCAAGTCATAAAAAAAGACGCCTTTTTGAGCGTCCCTTTATTTTTGTTTTTAAACTTCTTGTTCAACTTTTTGTTTTGCGGCTAGCCGCGCATTTTTTCTATCCATTTCAGTCAAATATCTTTTTCTGACTCGTATACTTTCAGGCGTAACTTCAACAAATTCGTCATCTGTAATCCATTCAATGGCTTGTTCAAGTGTAAGGATAGTGGCCGGTTCCAACCTGATTGCTTCATCAGCACCAGAGGAACGCATGTTTGTAAGCTGCTTGGTTTTAGTTACATTCACACGCATATCAATATCGCGTGAGTTTTCACCAACAACCATTCCTTCATAAACCTTTGTGCCAGGATCAATAAAAAAGATTGATCTTTCCTGCAACTTAAACATTGCATAAGCTGAAGAAAATCCGGTTTCCATCGCAACTAACGCGCCTTTGCTTCGATGTGATATTTCACCTTTATGCGGTTCATATCCATTAAAGTTATGATGAAGTATACCGGTTCCTTTAGTGTCAGTCATAAATTCTGCTCGATAACCGATTAAGCCTCTTGCAGGAATTAAAAATTCAACACGTGTATTTTGATTAAAGGTTACCATGTTTTTCATTTCACCTTTTCTCTTACCAAGCTTTTCTATTACAATTCCAATATGTTCTTCAGGAACGTCAATTATTACATGTTCAATTGGTTCACATAAAACGTCATCAATTTTTTTAGTTATAACTTCCGGTTTGCTTAATTGAAGTTCAAAACCTTCGCGCCTCATATTCTCAATTAAAATAGCTAGATGAAGTTCTCCTCTTCCGCTAACTTTGAAACTGTCGGGAGAATCAGTCATTTCAACTCTTAGACTAACATTAGATTTTAATTCTTTGGATAATCTTTCGCTTATATTTCTGGTGGTAACGTACTTTCCTTCAAGTCCCGCAAACGGCGCATTGTTAACCATAAAATTCATAGTGATAGTTGGCTCGTCTATAGCAGTGAAAGGTAATTGCTCAGGGTTTTTAGGATCAGCAATTGTATCGCCAATATCAACATCTTCAAGTCCGGCAATTGCCCCAATATCTCCGGCTGATAGTTCATCTATTTCAATTCTTTTTATATTTTCAAAAGTATAAAGCTTAGTAATTTTTGAATTTAATTTTTCGCCTTCTTTTGTGATGTGAACAATGTTATCGCCTAATCTTATTTTTCCTTTGTGTATTCTGCCAATTCCTATTCTACCAAGATAGTCATTATAATCAATTGCAGATATAAGCATTTGCAATGGCTCATCTTTTTCAGCTTGAGGAATAGGAACCGAATTAATAATTACATCCAATAGCGGAATTAAATTTTCACTTTCATCTTCAACATTAATTTTGGCGATTCCCTGCTTCGCGATCGCGTATACAAATGGGAAATCTAATTGTTCATCATTTGCGCTTAATGAAACAAATAAATCGAAAACCTCGTTTAGAACTTCATTCGGACGTGCGTCTTTTCTATCAATTTTGTTAATAACAACTATTGGTTTTAATCCAAGTTCCAGCGACTTTTTTAAAACGAATTTTGTTTGCGGCAGCGGACCTTCAGCAGCATCAACCAAAAGTAGAACGCCATCAACCATCTTTAATGTTCGTTCAACTTCACCGCCAAAATCAGCATGCCCCGGAGTATCAACAATATTTATTTTTATATCTTTATAATGAATGCTGCAGTTCTTTGCTAAGATTGTAATTCCTCTTTCTTTTTCAAGAGCATTGGAATCCATAATTCTTTTTTCAACCTGCTGGTTTTCTCGCCAGGCGCCGGTTTGTTTTAACATGTGGTCAACAAGGGTTGTTTTTCCGTGATCAACATGAGCAATAATTGCAATATTTCTTATATCGTTTCTTAAGTTATTCACAATGTTCCTAATTTTTTATTTGAAGATTTTAAATATAGATATATGCATTTGTATAAACAATAAATTCCATGGGTAAAAATGGTGGGAAATATCAATAATCAGGTAATAACTTGAGTGTTTAATGCTATCTCTTCTAATATGGAAGACACTTTTAAGCACTGATTTAATTGTCCATTAAAAACAATGCTTTTTCCCTTTACATGCACTTCAAAAGCGAAACCGCGTGCTTGTTCAAACGTGCAGCCAACTGCTTTTATTAATTGAATAATTACTTCTTCAAATGAATGCCAATCATCATTGTAAAGCACAACTTTACTTGCTAAACCAATATCAGAAGTGTCTTCAGTTTCAATTTCAATTGTGGGCTTTTCTTGAATTATTTGTTGTTCATTATTCATGACTTTAATTTAAAAATTTATTCTTGTAAATAAAACTATTATTATTTGGATAAATCCAAATCACAAATCTCTGAATTGTGCTGTTTGATTTTAGACAAGTGTATGGTTATATTTTTTGTCAAAATTAATGAAGTTTAACGGAGGTATAATGAAAATAGCAGTATGTGTTAGTCATGTTCCAGACACTGCTACTAAAATAAAGATAGGTTCGGATGAAAAATCAATTGATCCTTCTGGAGTTACTTATATAATAAATCCTTATGATGAATTTGCAGTAGAAGAAGCCCTTAAAACCAAAGAGAAATTTGATGGTGAAGTAACTATTATAAGTGTTGGAGGAGATGCGAATAAAGATACAATTAAAAAAGCCTTGGCAATGGGTGCTGATAAAGGAGTTTTATTAAAAGATGATAATGAACGCGATTCGATGGGAATTGCAAAAGCGCTTGCCGCCGAAATAAAAAATGAAAATTTTGAAATTGTTTTTATGGGTAAGCAATCTGTAGATTATGATAACTCGATTGTTCCTCAATTAACAGCAGAAATTTTAAATTATTCTTGTGTTTCTGTAATTGTTGATTTAAAAATTGAAGAAAATAAAGTGATAGCCGAAAGAGAAATCGAAGGTGGCCGTGAAGTCATTGAATCGCAATTGCCAGTAATTATAGCTGCTCAAAAAGGATTAAATGACCCTAGATATGCATCTTTAAAAGGTATAATGGCAGCAAAAAAGAAAGTAATTGAAGAGAAGCCAGCCGCATCTTTTGAAAACACAGTTGAAATATTAAAGCTGCACAAGCCGCCGGCAAAACAACCAGGTAGAATATTGGGAACAGATGCATTGGCGGTTCCTGAATTAGTTAAACTTCTTCATGAAGAAGCAAAAGTTATATAATGAAATAAGGATTTCGAGTAATGTCTAACAAAATAATAGCTGTGGTAGAACAGCGAGATAATAAATTAAAAAAAGCCTCGTTTGAAGCGATTGCAACAGTTTCAAAATTAGCTTCTGAATTAAATTTAGAGCCTGAAATAATTGCAGTTGGATACGAAATTGAAAATTTGCAAGAAGCTGCTAAATACGGGATAGAAAAAATAATTCATTTAAAAAATGAAAATTTTGCAAAATACACACCCTCGGGTTATGCTGATACTATATCTAAATATTTAATTGAATCCGAAGCTAAATACATTTTAATACCAAATACTTCACTCGGCAAAGACCTTGCACCACGAATTGCAGTTAAAGTAAATGCTGGAATATTAATGGATTGCATCAATTTAGAAGTGCATGATGGTGAAATTGTAGCAACTCGGCCAGTATATGCCGGCAAAGCATTGTTAGATGCCAAGTTAAAATCAGAAATTAAAATTTTTACATTACGCCCAAATGTATTTAAAATTGAAAATAATAATCACTCCGGAACGCCTGAAATTCAGGTAAAAGATATTGATAGCCCTGATTTAAAAACAAAAGTAATTGAGTTTAAAGCTTCCGGCGGTAAACTTGACGTAGCTGAAGCAGATATAATTGTATCAGGCGGCCGCGGCTTAAAGAGTCCCGAAAATTTCAAATTAGTCGAGGACTTAGCAGAAGCTTTAGGTGCTGCAGTGGGAGCATCAAGAGCCGTCGTTGATGCTGGCTGGAGATCTCATCGGGAGCAAGTAGGGCAAACCGGGAAAACAGTTTCCCCCTCACTTTATGTCGCATGTGGCATTAGTGGTGCAATACAGCATTTAGCAGGCATGTCATCTTCAAAGTATATTGTTGCTATTAACAAAGATAAAGACGCTCCTATATTCACTGTTGCAGATTACGGAATAGCTGGGGATGTTTTTGAAATATTACCTAAATTAACTGAAGAGATTAAAAATCTTAAATCATAAAGAGTTAGGAGTTCCATTTGCACAAAATTCAATGTGATATTCTCGGTTTATCTTCAAGCCCTTCAACCGGAGGAGCCTATGCAATATTATTGAAAGAAGTAAATGGAAACAGAAGACTACCAATAATAATAGGCGCTTTTGAAGCGCAGGCGATTGCACTAGAATTAGAAGGAATTAAACCACCGCGGCCTCTTACGCATGATCTGTTTAAACAGGTAATCGATAATTTGGGAGCATCTATAGTAGAAGTCATTATAGATGAACTTAGAGAAAATACATTTTACGCTAAAATATTATTAGAGATTTCAGGCCTTACAAATGAAATCGACGGCAGACCGAGTGATGCTATCGCATTAGCAGTTCGTGCACAGGCACCAATATTTGTAGCAGAAACTGTAATGGATTCTGCCGCATTTATTCCATCAGAAGAGGGAGAAGATGAAATTTATACCAAGGATAAAGAAGAAGAATTAAAAGAGGAGAAAACTCCTAAAACAAAAGAAGCTAAATTAGCTGCGTTACAAAATAAGTTAAGGGAAGCAATTGAAGCCGAAGAATATGAAAGAGCTGCAAAATTGAGAGATGATATTAAAAAGTTAACCAGTAATAACTAAAGATTACGCAAAAACCTTCTTCCCTATTTCACATTCAAGGCATTTTTTCTTTATACAATAATTTCTGAAAATCTCTATCATTCCTTGATACATGACCGTTCTTTTCCAAGCATCATTTAATTTTAATGCATCACAAACTTCTTTTACTAAACCATTTTCACTCTGCTGATAATAATTAATATAAGTTTTAGTAACCTTTTTAGCTAAATCTTTCATACCGAAAATATCAAAGTAAACTGAAATTATAGGAAGAATTACATTAACAATAATTTCATCTGCTCTTGATACACCAATAAAATAATTTATTCTTGATTTCGAAGGTTTATCAAAAATAAAATGTTCACTCCAAAATCCTTCGCCTTTAACAACGACGAGTGATCGTAATTCATTTATAATCTTACCATAAGGCGTAACATTTTTAAATAGCTTAATAATATTATAAATAAAATTGTGATGAAAAATTTGATCAAGTAATCTTACTCCGCCGGCGATTCTAATGGTAGGAAAGTTTTGAGGCCTTAATTTAAAGAAGTGCCATTGAGCAGCATTATAAATTTTGCCATCATAAATTTGTTTTATTCCGCTCCACAAATCATATAATTCTCGCGTGTAAACAGAGGTTTCACTATCAGGCAAATTATAAACATCAGGCATCAAGCCGGCGATATTAAATAAAGCGGACTCCGCATTTCTTAAAAAATCACCTGCATCCAAAAGTTTTAAAAATTTTACATCTGCTGATCGGGCTAATTTCAACATGATTTCTTTATTTTTAGAATAACCAAGCGCTTCAAAAATTTGCTCATACATAAGCTGATTCCAGATAACTTGATCTTTAAAGTCATCAATCTCAAATTTTCTATTATGAAAATCTTCATTCAGTTCATATGTAATTATAGGTTCTTTAAGTTTTCTTTCCTTTATATAGCTAAGCTCTTTGAGTCTTTCAAACATTTTTTGACTTTTATTTTTAAATCGTTCGATCCCAAAATCAAATATTATTTTAATTCTCTCATCTTCGCTTAAAAGCTCTGAAACTTGATCACACGGCATTTTATTAATTCTACCATCTCTTTCGGTTAGAATTGCTTTTTCAATTTCAGTTTGAATGCTGTTTTCTAACAAGTTTTGAAATGAAACTGAATGTACTTTACGTCCCTCTTGAGTATATACATGCGAGTGAATATCTGTATTGTACACCGTGTGCAAAATTACTTTATTATACTTTTTGTCGATGTTATGTCCATGAGTTTTCCAATCAGCATATTGTGTATCAATCTCCACATCACCCACATAAGTTATATTTCCAATTTTTATTCTAGCATTTTTAAAATCTGGTCCACCGAGTTCTTCATTTTGAATTCCACAATCTAATACTATTATTTTTTCATCTTCGGAGGTTAAAAGATTTTTTGAAAATTTCTGTTTCTTCCATATTTCATATAAAAATTTTTCATGGATCTTAGATTTCTTGTTCATATCACACCTTTAGTTCGTAGTAAACATTAAGAAATATTGAAGTAGATTTTCTAACCCCAATTTTATAAAATACTCCTATCAAATTTCTTCCTTCATCAAGGCAAATATTATTGAAAGAGCAAGTATCCGTGGAAATCTGGTAGTACATATCACGCTTCGTTTTATTTACGAAAAGAAATATATCAATGTCAGATTCTAAAATTGGCAGCTGAAGTTTAATTTGTAATAATTTTTGTTGTGTATGGAGAGAATCTTCAATATCTAAAAATTTAATTAATGGAAGGCTGTGGTCTGTAATTAAATCTGAAATATCATAAATTTCAGGAAAGAGCCCTTTTCGAGTATTCTTGTCAGCTCCTTTGAAAAGATTTTTTTTTGATTCTATGATTGTAGCATCACGCAATTTCCACCTCTTTTAAGAGGACTTAATTAAGCCCGTCAAAAATTACGAAGAATTGTTGAAAGAGTAAAACTATAATATAGATTATTGATTCTTCTACTTGATAATTACTTAAATAATTCTACAATTTTTTCATTATAGTTTAATATTTCACCAGTTGCAGCCGATGCAAAATTAATTCCGTTACTTTTATAAATAATACCGCGACTAATATTTATTAAAAAATTAAGTGGGTTTCTATTCTTCAAAATTTTTATTACATGTTCTAAGCTGCCGCCTTGAGCTCCAATTCCAGGAAGTAAAATTGGAAGAGAACCTATTATATCAAGATTCAATTTCAAATCATTATCTTGTGTAGCACCAAAAACAATCCCGCAATTTTTTTTTGAATTCCAGCCGTTAACTTTTTCGATAACCTTTTGATAGAGAAATGAACCATCAGATAGACTTAGTTTTTCAAAATCATTCGATCCCGGATTTGATGTTAATGCTAAAATAAAATTCAACTTATTAGGAAAATCTAAAAAAGGGATTACTGAATCTTCGCCCATGTAAGGATTGATTGTTATGGCATCGCATTTAAAGTGTTCATATATTGCCTTTGCATACATCTTAGATGTATTACCAATGTCGCCGCGTTTGGCATCACCAATAATTAATATATCTTCCGGTATAAGTTTTATCGAATCAAGCAAAGTTTGAAAACCATGCGTTCCGTCTTTTTCATAAAATGCAAAATTGAATTTATAAGCTGCGGCAAATTCTTTTGTTGCATTTATTATTTCAGTGTTGAAGTCAAGAATTGGATTTATATGGGATTTTAAATGCCCTGGTATTTTTTCAATATCAGTATCAAGTCCAACGCAAATAAATTTTTTTTGATTATTTTTTAGCTGAAGTTTTTCTAATGCAGTCATAATTCGTAATTGTTGAGTGAAATTAATTTGTATTGGTACTTAAATATTTAATTATAATTCTTTTTCGCTTTATATATATTAGCAACAACACCGAGCATAAACATATTAACCAAAAGTGAACTTCCGCCATAACTGACAAAAGGCAATGGGATTCCGATTACAGGCATAACTCCAACAGTCATCCCTACATTTACTAAAAGATGTATTACATAAACTGAAAGTACGCCGATTGCAATTAAACTGAGAAATTCATCCTTGGTAGAAGTAGCAATTCTTAAAATTCTAATAAATAATGTCAAAAATAATATCAAAGTTATAATTGAACCAACAAATCCGAATTCTTCCCCTATTACGCAGTAAATAAAATCTGTCCATTGCTCAGGAATATATTGAAGCTGAGTTTGGTTTCCGGCTAAAAAACCTTTCCCCCAAAAACCTCCGGAACCGATTGCGACTTTAGCCTGAATTGCATTGTAACCAGAACCAAGTGGGTCAGCCATTGGATTTATAAATGATTGAATTCTTTTTTGCTGATGAGGGCTTAATGCACGATAAACATAATCTGCAAAAAAACCAGCACCAAGATTTAATGCAAGTATGGAGCCATTGAAAAAAATATCTTTCTTAAAAATTATTAGCCCAACTATAACTAACAACAATCCGATTATAAAATAAACTAATCCAAACAAGGACGATATTGCGATAAAGCCAGGAGACAATACGATAAACAAACCAAATAGACTGATGCCTTTCCAAAAAATCATTGTTAACATCAGTCCCATGAATACAATAGCTGTACCCATGTCGGGTTCTAACAAAATTAATCCTACTGGAATGCATCCAATAACTAGAGCTAATAAAATATCTTTGATTGAATCAATATCGGTATTTTTTCTGCTTAAGAATGATGCTAGTGCCAGAATGGTTCCTATTTTAGCAAACTCTGAAGGTTGAAAACCCAATGGACCAAAATCCAACCAACTTTTAGCACCCGATATTTTTCTCCCCAAAACTATTACAATTACTAGAAAAGATATTGATATAAGGTAACTTGGAATGGCAACAATTTTAAAAGTATTTGTTGGTATGGAATAAGTGACTAAAAAAATTATTAGTGCCGCGACACCCCAAACAACTTGTTTCTGAAAATTACCACTTGCGGAAGGATTATTTAAAGTTGAACTATAAATAGCTACAAGGCCAAACGCTACTAAAAAAATAACACTGAAGAATAAAATAAAGTCAAATTTATCCTGAATCTTATAATCAATTCGCAAAAGAGGCTCCAAGCACTTTAGTGTTGATCTTAGGAATTAAATCTTTTTCATCTTTTTTCAGTTCATCTTTTTTCAAATATGCTTCAATCATTTTTTTAGCAATAGGAGCGGCATACGTTGCGCCAAATCCGGCATTTTCAACAACCACAGCAATTGCAATTTTTGGACTTTCAAACGGAGCGAAACATATGAACACTGCATGATCTTTGCCGTGAGGATTTTGAGCTGTTCCGGTTTTACCTGCAATCTCAATATCTTTCATTCTAATTCCAGTAGCAGTACCGTTTCCCTGAACAACTAAGTACATTCCACGCTTTACTGTTTCTATAGCATTTTGACTAACATCAACCTTAACCTCAGGAAAATTAATCGGAATCATTTTTTTTGTTTTCGCATCAATGTAACCTTTAACAATATGCGGAACATATGATCTACCATTGTTTGCAATTAATGAAACATACTTTGCCAGCTGTATTGGCGTTACACTGACTTCACCTTGACCTATTCCAAGACTTGCCATTATGCTCCTAGGCCAATTTTCCCCATACCTTTTAACGTAATAATTATTGTTAGGAATTAGTCCAGCCGATTCGTCGCCAATATCGATACCAGTTTTTTCTGCAAATCCAAATCTATGAGCGTAATCTGACCATCTATCCAAACCGATTTTATAAATTAAATTATAGAAGAAAGTGTTACATGATTTTTCGATTGCATGAACCACAGTTAATGCTCCGTGCGCTCCACCATGGCATTTAAAAAATCTTCCAAAAGTAAATCCGCCGTTACAGAAAATTGTGGTATTTTCATTTATCACTCCTAAGTCCAAAGCAGCAATACCTTCCATGGGCTTAAATGTGGAACCCGGGGGTTTAATTGACATTGTTGCTCTGTTATACGAAGGCTTTTGAGGATCATTATAAAGCTTTGTTAAAAACTCTCTGGAGGTCACATACGAAAATTCATTCAGATCATAATCCGGTTTACTTACTAAGGCAAGTACCTCACCAGAAACAGGATCCATTGCAACAGCAGCACCCGAAAAATCACCAAAAGATTTTTCTGCAATTCTTTGAACATCAGCATCTATAGATAAAACCAGGTCTTTACCTTTAATAGATGGTTTATCATCGGTTCCATTTTTATATCTGCCAATCTCTTTTCTTTTGGAATCAACTAAAACATATTTATAACCTTTTTCACCTCTCAGCAAATTCTCATATGTTTTTTCAATTCCTGTATAACCTACATAATCCCCCGGGCTGTAATACTCTTTATCTTTTTCCAGCATAGCAGGAGATATTTCTTTTGTATAACCGAAAACATGTGATCCAATGACATTATCAGGGTATCCTCTTTGCATTTCAACCACGTAGTCCACACCAGGTAGATTTTCCGAATTTTCTTCATACCAGGAAATCACTTTAAAATCTACGCCGCGTTTAATTCTGATAGGAATAAATTTTGAAAATATTCTATTGTTGAATAAGATTTTTGAAATATATCCTGAATCGGCATCAAGCACAGCTTCCAGCATCGGATTAAGTTTTTTATCATAATAAGCTGGAGTGATTCTTAGAGTGTAAGCCGGGATATTATTAACCATCACTTCTCCATTACGGTCATAAAATATTCCTCGTAACGGAGTCTGCTCGATTGCTTTGATGCTGTTGTTTGCAGATTTTTCATCATACACGTGCTGCTGAATTATCTGCATCTGAAATAATCGGAAAACAAGCAGAGAAAAAATTCCAACTATAATGAAATATAAAATTGATTTTCTTTGCGGAGATGCAAAATTCTCAGTCCTCAACTAAATCTACTCCTTGGATAAAATACTACTACAATCAAACTTAAAGCTGCTGTATAAAAACCCGGCAGCATACCTTGTTCAAATATTAAAAATAAAAAATTCGAATTAAAATCTATCGTTGAAAAAAATGAATAAACAACCAAATCAATTACTGTGCAAAGCAAAACTATCAAACAAAAATAAAGTGATTTAACTGTCTGTTCCTGCTGGTTTTCGTTATAAAAATATCCGGCTACAAAACCGGCAAGAGTTTTAGCCAGCATTGTACTACCCAATAAACTACCGGTTATGATATCAAAAAGAAATCCATAAACGAAGCCCAAAACTGTTCCGTAAATCTGTCCGTAACGTAAAGAATAAAATACAAGTAGAATTAATATCAAGTCAGGGACAACACCATTAATAGCTATCAACGGGACAATAGTGGTTTGAATCAATAATAAAGGAAAAAAAAGAATGAGTGAAACAATGAATTGAATTCGCATTTTACTTACGGTTATAAAAATTTAGTTCAAGATTTAACTTTTCCCTGCTCTCTATTTTTTGCAGAACAAATACATTTTCTATGGTTGTGAAATCGACGAAAGGGATAATCTTCACTTCATTAAAAATTCCTGTTTCTACTTTTGACAATTCTTTTACAACTCCAACTGCTATGGGATTAGCAATTAATGTACTTATTTCTGATGTAACCACTCTATCCCCAGGCTCAATATCGTATGTTTTGGGTACATCAATCATCACTAAATCTTCACCGGTCCATTTCATTATTGCATCAACTCTGCTTCGTTCATCTTTAACTGTAATTTTTAAATCCCTATTCATTAATGTTCGAGCGATTGAATAGTCTTCGGAAACTGCTTGAATAATTCCAACCAGCCCATGATCATTTAATACAGGCATTCCGGGCTGAACACTATCTCGTAAACCGACATTTAACGTTATAGTGCTTTGTGATTTTGTTAATGATCTTGAAACAACCTCTGCAGGCAGCAATGGCAGTTTAGTTGAGTCCTTAAAATTTAACATGCTTTTTAATTCATTATTCTGTACACCGAACTTCCGAAGCATATTCACTTTTAGCATTAGCTCGGCATTTATTTTTCTTAATCTTTCATTTTCATTTTTCAAGCTGGAAGTACTGATTAAATCCGTGACTACAGAAGTAACGGCAGCAAAGGTTCCAAAAGCCACGGCACGAACTTTTTTAATTTCAGAATTTTGATTAAGGGGTAATAAAAGAAGACTGATGACTAAAAGAACAATGAGGATTAAATATTCTTTAAAGTTATCCCATAAGCGGGTTAAAAATCTTAGCATTAATATCTTCTGTTACGAATTAATACTTTTGAATAGTGATTCAAATTGTCAATTACTTTTCCGGTACCGCGAACAACTGCAGTTAAAGGATCATCGGCTACATGTACTGGTAAATTTGTTTCCATTCGGATTCGTTCATCAAGGCCTTTTAGAAGCGCACCGCCGCCGGTTAACATAACACCGCGATCCAAAATATCTGCTGAAAGTTCGGGAGGAGTTCGTTCAAGGGATTGACGGACTGCATCAACTATCTGAACAACTGCTTCGTTTAATGCTTCCCTAATTTCTACTGAACTTACTTCGGTTGTTTTAGGAATACCGCCAACTAAATCTCTACCTTTAACTTGAATTGTAATTTCTTCTTTTAATGGAACCGCTGAACCAACTTCACATTTAATTGCTTCTGCTGTTCTTTCACCAATTAAGATGTTATGATTTTTTTTGAAGAACTGCATTATGGCATAATTCATTTCATCGCCTGCAATACGAATTGATTCTTCATTTACAATTCCAGATAAAGCAATAACTGCAATTTCGGTAGTTCCGCCGCCGATATCAATTATCATATTACCAACTGCAGCTTCAACATCAATCCCAATTCCTATTGCAGCAGCCATTGGTTCTGCAATTAAGTGAACTTCTTTTGCACCGGCATGTTCTGCACTGTCACGCACTGCTCTTTTCTCAACTTCTGTTACTCCGCTTGGAACAGCAACCACAACTCTTCTGCTAGATAAAGCTCCGGCTCTAACTTTTTTGATGAAAGCTCTAATCATTCCTTCGGCAATTTCAAAGTCTGCAATTACACCGTCGCGCATCGGACGCGTAACTCTAATCTCTTTATGTTCTCTACCCTGCATCTCTTTCGCTTTGTTACCAAGCGCGATTATTCTTTTAGTGTTTTTATCGAAAGCTACAATGGAAGGTTCATTTAAAACTATCCCCTTGCCTTTGACATAAATTAGAGTGTTTGCAGTGCCAAGATCAATGGCAATGTCCGCAGAGAAAAAATCAAAAAGTCCCATAAAACCTCTCAGTGTTTAAAGTGTCTTACACCAGTAAAAATCATTGAAATATTTTTATTATTTGCCGCATCAATTACTTCATTATCTCGAACAGAACCACCCGGCTGAATTACGGATACAGCGCCGTATTCAATTATCTTAAGCAAAGTATCTGGGAATGGAAAGAAAGCATCAGATGCTGCTACAGAGCCTTTCAAATCTAATCCGTGTTCTTCTGCTTTCATATTTGCAATCTTTGCTGAATCTAATCTTGACATTTGCCCGGCACCAACTCCTAAGGTTACTTTATCTTTTGCAAACACAATTGAATTTGATTTAGTATGTTTAGCAATAATCCATGCGAAATACAAATCTTCCAACTCAGCTTCAGTTGGTTTTTTATCAGTTGCATTTTTAATTGCACTTTTATCTAAAAATGCATGATCTGAATCTTGAACTATTGCACCGCCCGGAATATTTTTATAATAAACTTTATCATCTAGAACTGATTTCAATTGCTTCAATAATCTGCGGTCTCTTTTCTTACTTAAAATTTTTAATGCTCCTTCTGTGTAATCAGGAGCAGAAATAACTTCTAAAAATATTTCATTCAACTTTTCGGCTGTCTTTTCATCAACAGTGGAAGTAAAAGCAACTATTCCACCGAAAGAAGAAACTGGATCACATTTTAATGCTTTAGTATAAGCATCGATATGAATCATGTCCTATCGCAGCTCCTGCTGGATTTTGATGTTTTATAATTGCACAACAGCCCTTACCTTCGGCAAACATATTTTTATTTATATCTTCTATTAATTCAACAGCAGCAACTAAATCTAAAATATTATTATATGATAATTCCTTGCCATGAAAAACATCAAAATAAGATTTGAAATTTCCATAAAGTACTGCTTGCTGGTGAGGATTTTCTCCGTATCGAAGCGTATGCTCTTTTGAATAATTAATTCTAAAATCATTTTTGGGCAGTTCAAATTTATCTTCTAAAAAATTCGCGATATTAGTATCATATTTTGCTGTATGTGCAAAAGCTTCAACTGCTAATTTTCTTCTGGTTATTAAGCTTACTTCACCTTTTTTTAATTCTTCCACAAAAGAATCATATTGATCTGGATTTGTGAGTATTGAAGTGAATTGAAAATTTTTAGCGGTTGCACGAATTAAGCTTGGACCGCCAATATCAATATTTTCAATTATATCTTCTAAAGTTGAATTTTTATTTTCAGCAGTTTTTACAAATGGATAAAGATTAACACAAACAACATCAATTGGAATTATTTTATTTTCATCAGCTTGTTTAATATCAGATTCATTATCTCTTCTAAAAAGAATTCCACCAAAAATTTTAGGATGAAGAGTTTTCACCCTCCCGTCAAAAATTTCAGGGAAGCCTGTAATGTCACTTATCTCTGTTACTTTTAAATTCGACTGAGAAATCATTTTAGCTGTATTGCCGGTTGCTATTATTTCATAATTTAATTCGATTAAAGATTTGGCTAATTCTACTATTTTGGTTTTGTCAGATACGCTAAGAAGAGCAAGTTTTTTCAATTCGCACATTCCATGATTTTAATTAGAAACTAATTTTCAATTATAATCCTGTTATCGATTCTTTTAACTTTATCTTCAGCAAATTTAATGATAACAAAAGGAAGAAGCTGATGCTCAATCTCTAAAACCATAGAAGCAATCTCTTCCGGGGACTTAGCAGTAGAAATATCCACACATTTTTGAGCAATTATCTTGCCAGTGTCATAAGTTTCATCAACAAAATGAATTGTTGCACCTGAAACTTTTGCAGAAGAATCGAAAACAGCTTTGTGAACATTGATCCCGTACATTCCTTGTCCGCCAAAAGACGGAAGTAATGCCGGATGTATATTAATTATTTTTCCTTCAAATTTATTTAAGAGAATACCTGGAATTATTTTTAAAAATCCCGCTAATACAATTAAATCAATTTGATTTTCAACGAAATTCTGGACTAACTTATCGTATTGAATGCAGCCTGGTTTATTGCCTAAACTAAATGTTGGAATTGAAAATTTCTTAGCAATTTCAAAAGCTTTGCAATCTAACTTGTCGCTGCAGACAGCTTTTATTTCAATTGAATTTTCCGGGAAACTAATCCCAACTTTGTCAGGAAAAGGCTGGGACTCAATAATAGCTTGTAGGTTCGAACCTCGACCAGAAACAAATACAGCTATTTTCACACAAACTCTTGTAAAAAAAGTGGTTAAAATTACCTAAATAGAGAAAAACAATCAATTAAATCTAATTGATAGAAATATTGGAAACAGGAAGTTTCTTGGTCTTAAAAGCGCTTACTAAACTTTTTAATTTATTTTCATAATCGAAATCAGAATAATTTTCTGCCTCGTCAAGATACTCTTCAGATTTTTGATTATCCTTTATTGCATAATAAGCACGTGCCAAATTAAAATCAGAAAACGGCTTTATCCAAGTTTCCTCTGAAACATCTAAATTTTTTAATGTGTCTGCATAAACAATTGAAGAATCAAAGTCGTTCAAATAATAGGAAACATCACTTAAATAAAAATATGCTTCAGCTTTAAGTTTTTCAGATTTAATGCTTGCTAAAACTGAATCCAGTATTAATTTAGATTTTTTATATTTTCCTGCTTCAATAAAATTAGATGCTTTTAAAACTGCAATTTCATTATCCGACAATTTTCTTTTTATATAAATGTTACTTTTACGCTTTGCAAAAATGTCATCATCTAAATCCATATTCCCAAAACCGGCAAGATTAAAATATTTGATTGCTGATTTTCTATCTTTTGTAATTTCATAACATAAAGCTAATCTGTAGGATCCGATTCCGGTATAATCTTTATCTACAGCTGTTTTTAGAAATTGTTCATAATAAACTTTTGCTGAATCAAATTCGTTTCTTCTGAAAAAAATATCTCCGATTAAAAAATTGGAAAAAGAAATTATCTGCTTAAACTTAATTTCTCTTTTATTGATAATTTTTTTTAAATATTTCTCTGACTCCTTTAAATTTCTTTGCTTCAATTCTAAAACGGCCAAGGAATAATTAAAAAGTAAATTATCAGGATATTTTTTAATTAATGTTTTTATATATTTTTTGGAGCCGTCATAATCAAACATTACTTCAGATAAAATTTGAGAAAGATAGTATTCCGCTTCCACTCTGCTTCGCTTACCTTTCTCTGCGGCAATTTTAATATACTTTAATCCGGTTTCTTTATCACCGTCAAATCCAACAAGACTTAAAGCCCAATTAAACGCCGATGGAATATGGCCAACCGCGAAATTATATAAACCTAGTCCAAGATAAGCATCATACTGAAGTGAATCGATACTTAGGAGATGCGACAAATATGATTCTGATTTTTTTGTAGCCCAGGCAGCATCCAAAAAGTTTCCAGCATTGGTAAAAACAATTGCACGGTAGTTATAATCAGCACCTAATATATAAAGTGTTTTTTGATCTTCAGGTTTTTCATCAATAATTTTTTCAGCTTTATCTATTGCTGAATCTGAATAATCAACGAACTTATCAAAATCATTTTTGTCCTTACTTCCCAGATAATACCACAAGTAAATTCCGGACATATAATGATATCCCCTTGGATCACCAGGATATTTTTCAATTATTTTATTTAATGTTTCTTCAGCTTGTTCCCATTTAAAATTATAAGATTGTTCTAATGCTTTAGAAATATTTTTTTCAATTTCCGGCTGAGCAAAATTTAGGGAAGTAATTAAAATAACGAATAACGAAGCCGCAACAGCAATTTTAAATTTTATATTTTTCAAGATTGTAAATATTTTGAAATGCTTTGTAAATTAAAGTATTAATATAGTTACATTTTTTTAAACATCTTTTGACGCAGTTCTATTTTCTTCCGAATATTTTAACGAAGCTTTCACAAATTCTCTAAACAATGGATGTGCCTTTGTTGCTCTCGATTTTAATTCAGGGTGAAATTGGCAACCGAGAAACCATGGATGGGATGGAATTTCAATTATTTCAACTAATTCTCTATCGGGAGATAACCCGCTGAATAACATTCCTCTTTCGCTTAATATGCTTCTGAATTTATTGTTCACTTCAAATCGGTGACGATGTCTTTCAGAAATGTAATCAGTTTTATAAGCTTTCATAGCAGCGCTGTTGTCCTGAAGAATACATGGATAAGCACCTAGTCTCATAGTTGCACCCATGTTTTTTATATTCTTTTGATCAGGCATTAAATCAATTACGCTAAATCTATTCTTTTTAAATTCCGAACTATTTGCTTTGGAAATGCCGCATACATTTCTTGCATATTCAATAACAGCGCATTGCAATCCAAGACAAATACCAAAAAATGGGATATTATTTTCACGAGCATATCTAACTGCGGCAATTTTGCCTTCAATTCCTCTTTCTCCAAATCCACCGGGCACTAGTACACCGCTTACGCCATTCAATAATTTTGATGCATCTTCCTTTTCATACTGTTCTGCACTGATAGAACGTACAATTACCTTTGCATTATTTTCAGCGCCGGCGTGCACAAAAGATTCCATAATGCTTTTATAAGCATCCATATGTTCAACATATTTTCCGACTAAGGCAATCTCGACAGTTCGCGTTGGATTTTTTACTTTTGAAACTAAATTTTCCCAATCATCAAGCTTAATTTTTCTATCATTTAAATGAAGCTTATTCATTACAATCTGATCTAATTTTTCTTTGTAAAGTACGATTGGAACTTCATAAATTGAAGAACAGTCATAAGCTGAGATAACTGCTTTTGAATCAACGTTGCAGAATAAAGCAATTTTATCCCGCAAATCTTTGGCAATTCTTTTTTCTGATCGGCAAATTAAAACATCCGGCTGAATCCCAAGTTCAAGCAAATTTTTAACGCTATGCTGAGTTGGTTTTGTTTTAACTTCTCCTGCAGACGCAATGTACGGAACCAAAGTAACATGAATATTCATAGTATTTTTCTTACCATAAATAAGCATCAATTGCCGCATTGCTTCAATAAAAGGAAGGCTTTCAATATCACCAACAGTTCCGCCAATCTCAGTTATAATAACATCATATTCACCTAGTTCAGCAAGCTTAATCATCCTTTGTTTTATTTCGTCTGTAATATGCGGAATTACCTGTACCGTTGCTCCTAAATAATCACCTCTTCGTTCTTTAGAGATGACTTCATAATAAACTTGGCCGGTTGTTGTGTTATTGGCTTTGGTCATATTAACATCCAAAAATCTTTCATAATGACCAAGATCCAAATCAGATTCTGCGCCGTCATCAGTTACATAAACTTCGCCATGCTGAAACGGATTCATCGTTCCAGGGTCAACATTTATGTATGGATCAAATTTTTGGATAGTAACTTTGTAACCGCGCTGTTTAAGAAGAAGTCCCAAAGATGAGGCTGTAATCCCCTTTCCTAATGAAGAAACAACGCCGCCGGTAACGAAGATGAATTTAACTTTTTTGCGAGATGCCATAAATTTTTTTTTGCTCCCAAATATAGATTAAGGATATAAGAAAAACAATTTATACTAAGACTTTAGTATATTTTTTTTATTAAATCTTGAAATATTTTTATTTGTTGAATAAAGTGTTCACTAAAAAGTATTAAAGTTGAGTTAGTGGTTAAATTTTGCTATAATATCAATCAATTACATGCAAATCTTTTCCGCCTCTGGGAATATATGATTCTGAATGAATGGATGATCATAAAAAAGTAATTAATTTCAAGTGCTCTAATTTCATATTTTGTCTTACAAAAAATCTTATTTAAATAATTTAATTAAAAACTTAACTTGAATTTAATGGTAAATATACTACAAAGGTATTTCGGACTCTCTCCAGAAGTCCAATCAAAACTATTTGAATCAATTTTTGCAGTTCTAATCATTTTTATACTTCAGCGGATAATTAGAAGATTTCTGATTACAAAAGTGCAAGATTTAAAAATGCGCTATCAGTGGCAAAAAATCTCTTTATATCTTGCTGTATTTTTGGTTATAGTTTTTCTGCTTAACACCTGGCTGCAAATTTTTGGATCCATGGCAACTTTTTTGGGACTCATTTCCGCGGGTGTTGCGATAGCCCTAAAGGACCCATTAGTAGATATGGTTGGATGGGCTTTTATTCTAATCAGGCAGCCTTTCAAAGTTGGGGCTAGAATTCAAATAGGGAAAACTGCGGGAGATGTAATTGACATACGGCTTTTTCAATTTTCAGTAATTGAAATTGGAAACTGGGTTGATTCTGATCAAAGTACCGGAAGGATTATACACATACCAAACCAAATGGTTTTTACTGAACCATTAGCTAATTATACTGCAGGTTTTCAATACATCTGGAATGAGATAGCTGTGTTAGTAACTTTTGAAAGCGATTGGCAAAAAGCAAAAAAAATATTAACTGATATTGTTAATCACCATGGAATAATGTTAAGTGCAGAAGCAGAGAGGCAAATCAAAGAAGCAGCAAAAAAGTTTTTAATATTTTATACAAAGCTTACCCCAATTGTCTACACTTCTGTAAAAGACAGCGGCGTAAAATTAACTATGCGATATATGTGTAATCCGCGGGAAAGAAGAACCACGGAAGAAAAAATTTGGGAACATATTTTAACTGAATTCGCAAAACACAAAGATATCGATTTTGCTTACCCAACTCAGAGATTTTATGATAATCTTAATGAAGGTAAAGGAACAGATAAAAAATAAAAGTTTTTATAAGATTTCACAGCTATCACTTTGGCACCATGACAGCCTAAAATCTATTTTGCTATCAAATCTTTCAAGTATTGAGTTGTAATAGATTTCGGTCTTATAATCGGATGCATCAAAGCTCTATTAACAACCGCTTGAGCTGTCAATCCAAGACTTCGTGAAACTGCAAATAAAACTGTATAATAAGAAAACTCGGTTAAACCATAATGATAGAGTATTGAGCCCGAAGCTGCATCAACGTTTGGCCATGGATTTTTAATTTTGGATATTTTTTTAAGCTCTTCCGGAACAACTTCAAATAATCTTGTTACAGTTAAGAAAACCGGATCATCGGGAAAATGTTTTTTCCCAAAATCAACAAAGCCTTCAAATCGAGGATCAGTCACTCTTAAAACTGCATGGCCATAACCTGGAACAACTTTACCGGCGTCCAAAGTTTCCCATACATAATCTTTAACTTGTTCTTTAGTAGGAGTTCCTCCGAACTTTTCCATCATTTCCAAAATCCATCCCAGACTTTCCTGGTTTGCCAATCCATGAAGCGGCCCGGCTAAACCATTAAATCCACCGGATAAAGAATAATATAAATCTGATAATGCGGAATTGATAGTCTGAGTAGCTAATGCACTTACATTCCCTCCTTCATGATCGCAATGGGCTACAAGATATAATCTCATCAAGTCCTTAAACTCATCACTGTTTGAATCAAGGCCAAGCATGTGAACATAATCGCCGGCTAAATCCATGCTTTTATCTGCCGGAATTATTTCTCCTTTATTAAACCTTATTCTATAAACTGCTGCTGCTATCGCAGGAAGTTTAGAGACAATATTTAGTGCATCTTCTAAAGTTGCTTTCCAATATTCATCTTTCTTTAATCCATCATCATATTTTTTTGCAAAGACCGATTCCTTTTGTAAAACAAGTATTGCCGTGTCAAGCATAGTCATTGGATGGGAATTTTTAGGCATGCTTTTTAAAACATCCCAAACATATTGCGGGACTTCTTTTCTACTTTTTAATTCTTGATTTAAATTCTGAAGTTCAGATTCATTCGGCAAATCACCGGTTAAAAGCAGATAATAAATTTCTTCGGGGGTTTTATCTAAAAGTTTTTTAAGATGAATTCCCCTTATAATTAATCCTTCCTCCTGCGGTACTCTTGATGTATCACAAATTAAAGCACGTGCTCCCCGCATTCCTCCATAGGCCTGCTGAATTGTAATTTCTGATAAAACTTTATCGCCGCCTTTTTCAATAATCTCTTTAGCCTCATCACGCCACGAATTTACTTTTTGGGATAATTTTTCAAAAATGTCTGACATCTAATTTCCGCCTCTCTGCTTTTACTTAAACCGTAAAACTTTTAAAAATTGAGTGATAAAGTTAGCTCAATTCTGATTTGAATTCAACAATGATTTAAGGGCATGAAAAGCCAACTGAGCAGAAACGAATTATCCATTTAAAGATTATGAATTAAATTCAGTGAAGTCAAAAAAAATAAAATTAGCTTTGTATTAATTTAGTTTTTGGATTTCTTTTCTCTTTCAATTAAAACTTTAAATTGATCATGAAAATCTCTTATTTCATTATATATTTTGGTAATAACATCTTTTGTTTCACCAGGGATTTCCGCACTAATTGTATCTGCAAATTCCATTTGAATGTTATACTCCAATTTTTCACAATAGTGTAAAACGGAATTAGTTTCATTTTCATCTTTTATTTTTAAATCATTAATTGAGATTTCAAAATTATTTTCTGCTGTTACTCTATCAGCCTTTACTTCAGTGTTATATTTTTGATTTTCTTTTTTAAGACATTCGATAAAATAAAGTTGTTTATCGATTACTTTATTAATTAATTTTTTAACATCCTTATCTTCAAATAAATTCACAGCAGCTATTAATCTATCATTGCCTTTATTCAATACTGAAATCAAATTATTAACTGCCAAAACCGGTTTTTCATAATAACTTTCCATCAATCTTCCTTCCTCTGTTTTTAATTCTTCAATTTCTAATATATATTTAATACAAAAGTTTTAAATGATACTTAGCACAATACGATTAAACTTTTTACCTTTATAAATTGTCAAAACCTAAATTATTTTAGCAAATTATATAACAAATTAGAGCGCAGTTATTAAAAAATATCAAATACTTTCATTTTTATTTTTAATCATATTTTTAATTACTGAGGGAATAGCGCAGGATACAACCAGCAGTTTAGCTTTCAAGAAAAATCGTCCGCGTACAATTCGGGGTGGCTTTTTTTATCAGCCTGATCTTTCATACCAAATCTGGCAGCAATTTAATTTAATCCGTGAAGCAAACAGCGGAGACGTACTTGCCCAACATGAGCTTGGCTTAAGATATTTGCTTGGCGAAGGAATTGCAGCAGACACAGTTAAAGGTGCTTATTGGATTCATAAAGCTGCAGAAAAAGGATTAACTGCAGCATCATTCAATTATGGAATTTTATTACTAAATGGCTGGGGAGTAAATTGGAATCCATTCGATGCCTATAAATATTTTCTTGACGCAGCAAACGACGGCATGCCTCAAGCCGAATATATAGTTGGAATTTTATTTACTGACAACTTGATAATTAAAAGAGATTTGAATAAAGCATATTACTGGATTAAAAAATCCGTTAAAGGAAATTATGAACCTGCTAAACAAATTTTGACGGAATTATCAAGTAAAGTCGATACATCATCAATTAAATTTGATAATAATTCTAACAGCAAAAAAACAAAAGGTGATACTTCTACTCAAAAGAATAACCAGTCGTTATCAAATTCGCTTGGTTTAGTTTTTATAGATTTCAACGCTGGACAAGATACGATTTCTCACATTTCAGATTCTACATTAGTTGATGATATTTTGCTGATCGGTTCCGATGATTTGAATAAAGAACTTGGATTAAAAGAAAAAAACAATTCACTTGATTCAATTAAAACTGCTGGAATATCTTCACTTTTAAAATATGCTGACTCGGGCAGTCCAGAAGCATTGACATTTATCGGACGATTATATGAAAAAGGTTTCTATTATCCAAAAGATATTATTACAGCTTCGGCATATTATGTAAGAGCAATCAAATTAGATTCTCCCCGCTCCCCTTTTCTTCTTTATGAATTAATTAAAACCAATAATTATTTTGAAGATTTAAAATCGAGCATTGATGAAAACATACCAGACGCTATGTTTGTGTGGTATGGAATTCACTCTCTTGGATTTGCAAACCGTATTACAGATTATGACGCAAACCGATTACTTCAGAACTCAGCTTCAAAATTTTATATCCCGGCAATAGTTGAACTTGGTTTAAATTATTTCACAGGTAAATATGTAAAGAAGGATAAACAAAATGGTCTTTCCATTTGGCTGAATGCAGTTAAGTTTGGCAGCATCGAAGCAAAAGTCAGAATAAAAACTGCAGAAGTTTATGGAGAGATTCAAAGTAAAAGTTATGACGATGCTGTAAAAGATTTAAAGGATGCGGAAAAGAACGGTTCTGTTTTAGCGCAGGTAACTTTGGGATATTGTTATGAAAATGGAATAGGATTAAACCAGGATAAAGGAGAAGCAGCAAAAGAATATCGGTTTGCTGCTCGCAGAGGAAACCGCTATGCCTACGATCAATTAAAAAGATTGTATGATGAAATTCGCCCTTCCGATCAAATGTTTCAAGTGAATTGAAATACAAACTAAAATAATATCAATAATTCATTTCATAGTCATTTCGACTAGCGGGAGAAATCTTTAATAAAAAACATTGCAGATTTCTCTCGAATAACTTCTTGCCGGTAAAACTTGTTGCAGAAGCCATAATTTGTCAGGCTGAGCTTGTCGAAGACTGACATTTAAAAATAAATTCGCACTTCGTCAGTAACAGTGTGACAATAAAATTATTTCTGCATTAGCCTCCTTCGATATGATGTTTTCTTTTTATTCTCTAAGAAGAAATAATATAAGAACTTCCATTTGCCAATCGGTATCAATGATTAGTATTTTTCTTTTATGAATAATATTAATTCTGAATTAAATTCAAAATTGAAAAATGTTGGAATCAGCATCTTCTCCAAAATGACGAAGATGGCAGTTGAGTATAATGCATTAAACTTATCTCAAGGTTTTCCAGATTTTAATCCGCCTGATGAACTTATTAAAATTAGTTTCGTATTATCAGAACAAGGGCTTCAATCAATATGCTCCAATGCCTGGAGTAAAATCATTAAGAGAAAATATCTGTAAAAAGATTTCAAAACTTTACGGACAGAGAATATAATTCCGAAACTGAAATAACAATCACCAGCGGTGCAACTCAGGCAATTTATACAGCAATAACAACACTCGTAAATAAAGGTGATGAAGTAATTATTTTTGAACCTGCTTATGATTCTTATGTACCTGTCAGTTATTGCCAGCGGTGGTAAACCGGTTTTTGTTTCTTTAATATTGCCTGATTATCAAATCGATTGGCAGCTATTAGAAAACTCCATATCAAATAAAACCAAACTTCTAATAATCAATTCACCACATAATCCTACCGGTTATGTAATAAATCAAGCCGATCTTAAAAAATTAGAAGATATTCTTTACGATAAAAATATTTTTATTCTAAGCGATGAAGTTTATGAGCATATTGTGTTTGATGGAAAGAAACATATCAGCATCTCACAATCGGAACAATTAGCTCAAAAAGCATTTGTAATTTCGTCATTTGGAAAATCGTACCATACTACCGGATGGAAAGTTGGATACTGCACTGCTCCCGAATTTATGATGAACGAGTTTAGAAAACTTCATCAATTTATTGTGTTTGCTGTTAACACTCCAATTCAGTATGCTTATGCGGATATTTTGAAAGATGATTCATATTATTCAGGTTTAAGTAATTTTTATGAAAATAAAAGAGACTATTTTATTTCGCAAATTTCAAAATCAAAATTTAAATTCAATCCTGCGGAAGGAACCTATTTTCAATTGTTAGACTATTCTGAAATTTCAAATATGAATGATATAAAGTTTACGGAATATTTAACGAAAGAAATCGGAATAGCTGCTATTCCCCTTTCACCATTTTATAATAGTAATTCGCAAGAAAATTATTCACACAAAATTATTAGAATTTGTTTTGCAAAGAATGAGAACGTGATAGCCGAGGCTGCAGCAAAATTAAATTCACTGTAATGAAATAAATATTCAATATTTTTATTCGAAAAACTAAGCACTAAAATGAATGGAACAAATACCAAATCTGAGCAAAAATTCACTAGAGTTTTACGAGATGATATTAAAAATGTAAGATTTCAAAAAGATGTTAAACGTGAATTCAGAGAATTAAGAAGCTTCTATATTTCTGAAGAACAGAATCAACGCCTTACAGGAATGAATCCTTTACGTAAGGGATTTCATTTAATTATTTGGACCTTTAAAAGTTTATTCCTCTACCTAACTCCGCTTAGAAGAATACTGGCAATCGCCGGTCTTTTGATTGTATTTATGGGAAGCAGTGTTATTGTAATCAACGATGGAAATGTTCAGTCAAATAACACAGGACTGATTGGAGGAGCATTAATATTTATAGTTTTAATGCTTGAGCTTAAAGATAAACTGTTAGCAAAAGATGAACTTGAAGCAGGCAGAAAAGTCCAACAGGCATTGATGCCCGAACAAAGTCCTAAAGTTGATGGATGGTCAATTTGGCTTTACACGCGTCCGGCAAATGAAGTTGGAGGCGACTTAGTTGATTACCTTAAAATAAATGAAAATCGTATTGGACTTGTAATCGGCGATGTTGCCGGCAAAGGATTGCATGCCGCATTGCTTATGGCAAAGCTTCAGGCTACCATTAGGGCAATTGCGGCAGATTTTGATTGCCTTTCTAAACTATGTACAAAAATAAATTCAATATTTTTTCGTGACAGTCTATCAAATATTTTTGCTTCAATGCTTTACATGGAAATTAAACCTTCTGAATCGTATATACGTTTTGTAAATGCTGGCCATTTGCCGCCATATCTAATTAATCAAAACGGAATAAAAGAAATTTCTAAAAGTAATCCCGCTATCGGACTAATGAAAGATTTTAATTATAACGAGGACATTTTGGAAATTGAAAAAGGTGATATCCTTATTAGCTATTCAGATGGAGTTACAGAAGCACAAAATGAATTCGGACAGTTTTTTGAAAAAGAAAGATTTGCAAATTTTTTATCCAGAGTTAAAAATTACAGCTTTGAAAATATTGGAGTTGCTATTATAGAAGCAGTAGATGATTTTGTAGGAGACAGTCCGGTAGTTGACGATTTATCTTTGATCATTATTAGGAAGGATTGAACTTTACAATTGAAAAAAAATGTGAGGTTCAACTAAAAGTAAACTTTACTTTTAGTTAAAGCGAGTTTTGTTTTAGAATAAAATTGTTCTACTTTAATATCGTTAATTAGGGAGTTTAACAAAAATGGGAGCCTTTATATGAAAAATTACCTGTCTGTTCTTTTTCTTCTTTTTTCTTTTTCTATATCGTTAATAGTTTTGTGGATATCTTAGCAAATAACGGTAATGGTGGAGGACACGTCGCTTGTCCTTATATTAATGAAAATTCAAATTCGTGGTTCGATTTACTCGGAGATGCAAATGATGCCGGCGTTAATAAATTTTGGTTATATGCTTCAAACACGGGAGATGAAAATGGAATTAAAGAGTTTTGCAATTCAGCATGGGAAAGAGGATGGTTATTACGTAAACAGGTACATGAAGTAGTTATATGGCAATGCTATTCTGCTGATCCATGTAATAGCTGCGGTTTTCCGGATGTAGGTAGGTGGCGGGTTCAATATAGTTATTATGTTGGCGATCCAATATGGGTTAATTATTAGAAAGGAATTTATATGAAAACATTTTATCTATTTGTAACAATTATTTTATTTTTTTTTATTGGATGCTCTACAAGTTATGTTACACAGGAGTTTAAATCGAAAATGGATTTTAATAAACATTTTAATCAACATGCAGAAGATAAAAATCTTAATATTCAGCTTAAAACAGATAGTGTATTAACTACCAATGCTGGTGCAAGAATCGAAAATGATTCTTTAGTATTTGTTAGCAGACAAGTAAAAATTGAAAACATAAACATTCCGTTGAAAGAAATAAACTCTCTTGATTATAAAATTTACAATAGCACTTCAACACATTTATCACTTAAAAATGGGAAAGAAATTGAAGTAGATAGCATGGTATTTTTACCATCAATGTTAAAATGTAATACAAAAGAAGAATTCCTTATTAAAAATCACATCCCGCTCAATTTTGTTAAAGGAGTCAGTTACAATAATCATTTAGAGGGAACTTTGACAGGCATGTTGTATGGCGTTGTTGGAGGTCTTTTAATTACAATTAGTAAAGTTATACCAGCAAATGTTCGGGAAGGAAATCCACCATATCCTAATGATTATGATTACTTCGCAGTCGGCATAATAAGCATTCCTTTAGGAATTTTAGTTGGAGGAATAACCGGAGGATTCATAGGTCATAAATATAACTATGAATTTAATCCATAAATTTATTACAAATATAAGTTAAAAATTAATAAGGGGTTAATAATATGAAAACATTGTTAACTCTAACATTTGTAGCAATAATTTCTTTATTTTGTTTTTCGTCAACTTATGCAGTAGAAAATATTTTTTTCAAAGGAAAAACTGATAACATAGACCCAAGTCTATATAACAATGATGCAAATTTTGAATGGGGAATTAGAGATGAACTGATAATCATGTATACAAATATATACGATCATGAAACAAACGTAGTTGGAAATATTTTAAAACTTTCTTTACCTCACAATCTTCATTTACTTGGAGGCATTGAGTTTTTGAAATATTATAAAGTTGAACTTAGATTCGGACTAACCTTTTTGAATGAAGATTTTGGCGGCTTCGATGCAGGGGCATTTTTAAAAGCAAATTTATTTAACTCAGATTTTAACTTATCATTAGGATTGGATTTCTTTAATAACCAAAAAACTTCGCACAACCTTTCATCCAGCGGTGGAGATTTTATTTTCTACTGTTTTGGATTGGGATATGATTTCTCACAAAGTTTTAGTGCTGATGTAATTTATTATGTCCCGAATAAAAAAGTGTACGGCTATGATATTAACACGGGATATTCACCAACAGGTCAGATATATGAAAAAGTTAATAAAGGACTTGTGAAGATTGGATTTCAATATTCATTTATGTTTTAACAATAACAAAAAATGAGGTTCACCTCAGAGGTGAGCCTTACTTTTTTTAGCACTTAACTTGTAATCTCTGCGGATCCAATTCTATTCTTCCTAAATTCCGGCACAACAACTTTTTGTAAGATTATTAGTCCAGCGACAAAGAATAATCCAATTGCCAAAGCAGCAAATCTTTCATTGGAAATATCAGAAATGATTCCGTAAAAAAGCGGCCCAACTACTGCCGAAGATTTTCCAAATAATCCATCATAAAATCCAAAGAATTCTGCTTCCTGTTCTTTTGGAGTTAAGCAAAGCCATTAAGCTTCTGCTGCATGACTGTGAAGAACCAATTGATAATCCGGCAACTAAACCGACAATATAAAACTCAAAAACAGTTTGAACTACAAAAGCTCCAACTATAACTCCAATCCAGATGAATAATGTAATTGTAATAGTTTTTTTTGGACCGATATGGTCAGAAATAATTCCAAAAATAAATGAACCGATTACAGCAGTGCTTTGAACGATCACAAAAAAGTAAATTACTTCCGAGTCGGACATCTTCAAAATATTTGAAGCAAAGATTGAGGCAAATGCAATGATAGTTATTATTGCATCATTATAAAGAAAGAAAGCAATCTAAAAATTTTTTAATTGATGGGTACTTCCCTTCAATAAAAATTGCTTTTAATGTTTGAAAACTTTTATGAATTCCAATTTTTATAACATCAGTTTTTATTTTATCCTTTACCGAAGGTTCACTGATAAATAAAAAAATCGGGAGTGAAAAAATAAAAAAGAAAGCCGCCGCTACAATAAATGAAAGTCTAATATAAAAATAATAATCGGGTGAAGACTGGTCAGGTAATAAAAACATTACAATAATTAAAACCACAAGAGCGCCCACATAACCCATTGCAAACCCATAACCTGAAACTCTTCCAAAATTTTTCTTTTCAGTTAGGTTGGGGAGGAATGCATCATAAAAAACTAATCCGGCTTCAAAACCTATATTTGCAATTACAAATAAAATTAATCCTAAAAGAATATCACCCTTCTGCACAAAAAACATTAACGCAGTAGCAGTAACTGAAAGAAGAGTTAAGAAAAGTAAAAACCTTTTTCTATTTCGAGAAGCATCTGCGATAGCTCCCATGGGCGGGCTTAAAAATGCTGCTATAACCATCGAGATACTTACTGCAAGTCCCCAAATCCATTTTTGTCCGCCGGCTACATAATTGGAAAAATATTTAGAATAGATAACAGTAACTATAATTACTGAAAAAGCAGTGTTGGCAAAATCGAACAGAGTCCAGATAAAAATTTTGCCTTTATTCTTCATTCAAACTATTTCTTTTGGGATGGACGATTAAGAGTTTCTTGCAGTAATCCCCTACCGGCTTTATCAAGTTTGTTAGATTCTTTTAGCTCTGAAAGTACAGCATCTAAAATTCCGTTTATAAATTTACCGCTGCCTGCTGTACTGTATTCTTTTGCTATTTCGATGGATTCGTTTATGGAAACTTTTGGAGGAATGTCAGGGAAATAAAATAATTCGCATAGTCCCATTCTTAATAATATCTTATCAATCAAAGCAATTCGATTCATTTCCCAGTTGTCAACCCGCTTCTTAATTTCTTCATCTAATTCCTTTTGATGAATTAAAACGCGGTTAATTAGATTATTGGCGAACTCTTTATCAGTCGCATCAGGAACATCTACTAAAACTGCGTTAATTAAATTTGAAAGAGCCTCTTTATTCATTTCATATGCATATAAAATTTGAAGTACTCTTTCCCTAACCTGGCGTCTTTTAAATGTATGGGTCATATTATCAAATCAAATTATATTAGAACAAACGGGTATCGAACAATAATGTATTTTTAAACTTTAATCAACGGTTTTCTATTAAAAAATTATTATTAAAAATTGTAAGATAAATTCAATTTCATTCGTCACACTAAACTTGTCGATGCAAGCTGCCGGCTGACGATTGTGATTTTAGCAGCGTAAGTTATCTCTAAATATCAAAGTGCAAACAGCCAAAATATAACAAGAGCTACACTTTCTCTAATGGAATAATAGAGTTTGTTCTGAAAATTTAGCTTTAAATTAGACGATGCGAAAAATGAATTTATTTTATAAAAATTACAAATTTCTTTAACTCTTGTAAGATGATAAGAATCGGAGATAATAACAACAGAACCGACATTATTTTGATTGATTAAATTATTCTTTATAAATCTTACTTGTTCTGTAGTTGATGTTGTATTTTCTTCGAGCCATATATCATCCATATTAACTAATCTCTTATACATATAAAACAAAGCCACTTTGGCTTCACTTAATTCACCAGGAGCATTGCTTCCAGTTAACTGAATTTTATCTATAATCTTTTTTTTGTATAAATCAATTGCCTTATCAACTCTTGCTGATAGGCTTGGGCTCGGCTTATTATTAGACCAAACAGCCGCACCTAAAACTACTCCTACCACTAATTTGTTACTTGTTCTATAAGACTTAAAGTTTTCTCTATTCTGATTTAAATAAAACAAAGAAATAATAAGTAGCACCAAAGTTAGTATAACTGAGTATAAAATAGATTTAAAAAACAGAAGCTTGGTTTTGCCGAAAAAGTTCAACCATAATATTGCTGCTAAAATAAATTGTAGGAATTGAAAAAGCGAAAATGCAAATCCTTTTATGACTTCGGACACGGGATGGCTGAATAAATAGTGATTATGGTTTGAATAATTTGTAAAAACCAGAATGCCAGCCAATATTATTATTATACTCTGAATAATGATAAATTTAAAAATAAAGGATGTTCTGATTGGATTTTGTTTTTTAAAGTAATTGAAAATCACTCCGCCCAAAACAATTGAAGCAAAAACGAGATTAAGAATATTTCCAAAATAGTTAAGAGTAAAATCTGAAAAAGGTAATGCCTGATTTCTATATTTCAAATAAATGAGAAAGATAGTGTCAAACACAAGAAGCAATATAGAGATTAAATATTTGTTAAGTTTTGTTTTTTTATCTGAAACAGACATGATTTAGGAATAATAAGATTTTTGAAATAGTTCCATAAAAGATAATAATTTCAAATAAATAAACACTTAATATTTATGGATTTTTTGTTATTTAGAAATGCCCCTTAAAGCAGCTCAATTATTTTTTTGACGATCAATTCCCTTGTCTGATATATCTTTCCTAAAATACATGCCTTCAAATTTGATTTTAGAGATACCCTCGTATGCTTTTTTCTTTGCAAATGATAAATCATTTACATCAATTTTAGATACTACTGATAAAACCCGTCCGCCTGCAGTAGTTATTTTATTATCAATCTTTTTTGTACCGGCATGAAAAATTAAAATATTTTTATCGTCATTTTCATCTAGGCCGGAAATCTCTTTCCCTTTTTCATAATCACCCGGGTAACCTTTAGATGAGGCAACAACACAAACTGCTGAACCGCCATTATAAGAGACAGATGACTTATTGATTTTCCCGGCAGAAGACGAATAAAGTAACTCTAAAAAATCTCCATTTAATAAAGGAAGCACAGCCTGAGTTTCAGGATCACCAAACCTGCAATTAAATTCAACTACTTTGGGCCCTTCATTTGTAATCATTAACCCAGCATATAAACAGCCAATAAATTTTTTGCCTTCTTCCTTCAATCCTTCAATGACAGGTTCGATGATTTTTGATTTTATTTCATTTAATAATTTCTCATTGATTAAAGGTGCAGGTGAGTATGCCCCCATTCCGCCTGTATTTTTTCCGGTATCATTTTCACCGATTCTTTTATGATCCTGTGCCGACGGAAGTAGGATAAAATCATCACCATCAGTAACAGCAAATATTGAAGCTTCTTCTCCGACCATGAATTCTTCAATTATTATAGTATCACTTGATGAGCCAAATATTTTATCTTTTATTAATTCATCCAACGCTGATTTTGCATCTTCAATATTTTCGCATATTAAAACGCCTTTGCCTGCAGCTAAACCATCTGCTTTTATCACTAAAGGAAAAACACTTTTTCTACAATAGTTTAATGCCTCTTCATATTGAGTAGAATTAAACTCAGCAAATGAAGATGAAGGAACATTATATTTTAACATTAATCTTTTTGCAAATGATTTGGATGCTTCTATTTGAGCAGCTTCAGCATCCGGTCCGAAAACTTTATAGCCAGCTTCTCGGAGTTGATTTGCAATTCCCTCAACCAAAGGCTGTTCAGGGCCAATAACGATTAAATCAATTTTATTTTGTGAACAGAAATCTAATAATAGATTTTGATTTGATAAATCTATTTTAATATTTATCCCAAGTTCTTCGGTTCCGGGGTTGCCAGGTGAGATGTAAAAACTATTAAGCTTATTACTTTCTTTAATTTTATAGGCAAGTGCATGTTCCCTTCCGCCTGATCCAATTAACAAGACATTCATACAATTTCGTCCTTAATATAAAATTGAAATTGTTTTGACAAAAGTTCTGTTAAAAAATCCCTTTGGTGTTGTTTCACAAAATCTTCATTCGGTGCAGGGAGTTCATTTTTCAAATAAAGTTCATACATATTTATTATGGCTTGCTTTATCTCTTCAACATTGTCCGGTTGAGTAACAATAGATGCACCATAACTCTCTGCTGCTGACTTAAGTGCGCCATCCGGCAAAGAAGCAATTATTGGTTTTCTGGTACCAAAGTATTCGTATAATTTGCCGCTGGAAATTGTTTCTGAATTTCTGGCTTTGCCTACCATCATCCATAGCACATCACTGGTCATTGTTTTTGAAAGTGCATCTTTATGAGGAAGATATCCATATTCAAAAACGTATTCATCTAAATTTAATTTTCTTATTAATTTTTTATTTTCATTTTTTAGTAAGCCAATAAAATGAAGCTCAATATTAGATGAGATATCAGGCCTTTCAATTGATATTTTTTTAAATGCTTTTAATAAATATTTGGGAGTTATGAATTCATAGAAAATACCTGAATAAGTAATTCTCATTTTGTTGTTAGATTTTTTTCCCACAAATAAATTTTCAAAATCGGCATCGTCATAACCATGGGGAATAATAAATATATCCTCAAAAGTTAAAAACTGGTAATAGTTAATTAATTTTTCTTTAATTCGTCTGTTGGTAGCAATTATTTTATCAGCGGCTCTTAGAGCGTTGTATTCCATTCGCTTGTGCAAAAAACTATGAAGCGGGGTTGGATAAAATGCAAACTGGTTGCCATACCAAAGGTCTCTATAGTCAACAAACAGCGGTACGTTAAATTTAGATTTTAATTTAGCGGCGATTGAAAATGCTGAGAATGGAGGAATGGTAACATATATAATATCGAAAGATTCTTTAGCGAGTAAATCGGATGCAATTTTATACGCTTTGTTTGACCAGGATACTTTGTTATCCGGAATAAAAAATGTTTGACTTATACGGTTAAGTATTTTTCTGAATTTTTCAGAAATCTTAATAGTTCCGAATTTATTTAGCAAAGCATTGGGATCAGAAGCACTTGTCCTAATTACCCTAATTTTTTCTCTTTCAATCTCTTTTAATAAAGAATCGTCGTGTGCAAAATAGGCAACATTCCCAGTTGTAATTACGGTAGGTTCCCAATTATAATTTTTTAAATATTTTGCAAACTTGACAGTTCTTTGTACACCGCTTAGGCCCAAGGGAGGAAAATAATATGCAATCACGAGAACTTTGAACATAGCTTGATTAACGTAGATTTAATGAAATTTGATTATACAATATTCAATTCCTAACTTAATAAATTTAGGAGTGATAATTTGGAGCTTCTTTTGTGATTATAACATCATGAGGATGACTCTCCCTTAAACCTGACAATGTAATCTTTATAAATTTAGATTTGGATTTAAGTTCAGAAATATTTTTAACTCCACAATAACCCATTGCTGCTCTAAGTCCGCCAATCAGCTGATAGACTGTATCTGACAAAGGGCCTTTAAAAGGCACTCTTCCTTCAACACCTTCAGGAACCAGTTTAGCAATATCGTCTTCTGCATCCTGGAAATATCTGTCTTTACTGCCCTCTTTCATAGCTTCAAGGGAACCCATTCCACGATACATTTTAAAGCTTCTGCCTTCATATAAGACTTTTTCTCCAGGGCTTTCATCTACGCCGGCAAATAATCCCCCTATCATTATAGAGTCTGCTCCCGCTGAAATAGCTTTTGGAACATCGCCAGTCTGCTTGATGCCACCATCAGCAATAATTGGAACACCTTTAGATTTAATAGCACGGTAAACTTCTGAAACAGCGGTTATTTGTGGAATTCCAACCCCTGCAACTATTCTAGTAGTACAAATTGAACCCGGGCCAATCCCAACTTTAACGGCGTCAATCTTACAATCTATCAGATCAAGTGCAGCTTCATAAGTTCCAATATTACCGGCAATTAGTTGCTCATACTTAAATTTTTTTCTTACTTCTTTAATCATTTTTATAACACCTGCAGAATGTCCGTGTGCAGTATCAATAACAATAACATCTACACCAGCATGAGAAAGTGCCGTCACTCTTTCCATAGTATCATTCGTGATCCCGACTGCTGCTCCCACACGTAAGCTTCCGTGTTCATCTTTGCATGCGTTTGGATGCTTCTTTTTCTTTTGAATATCTTTAAAAGTTATCAGTCCCTTTAAGATTCCGTTTTTGTCAACTACAGGTAATTTTTCAATTTTGTATTTTTGAAGAATCTTCTCAGCTTTTTCAAAATCAGTTCCAAGTGGAGCAGTAATTAGATTTTCACTTGTCATTAAGTCTTGAACCTTTAATTTTATATTCGGCTCAAATCTTAAATCACGGTTTGTAAGTATCCCTACAAGTTTTTCTTTTGAATCAACAATTGGAATTCCTGACACACTATATTTTTTCATCAATTCAAGAGCGTCGCCAATGGTTTTTTCTACGGTGAGAGTAACGGGATTACGGATCATACCGCTTTCAGATCTCTTCACTTTATCTACTTCTTCACACTGTTTTTCTATGCTCATATTTTTATGAAGAATACCTATTCCGCCCTCTCTTGCTATAGCTATTGCCATTGCCGATTCCGTAACTGTGTCCATAGCAGCAGAAATTATTGGAATGTTTAATTTAATATCCGGAGTTAAAATTGTTGAGACATCTACTTCTCTTGGCAATACATTAGATTTGCCAGGCTCTAGTAAAACATCGTCAAAAGTTAGTCCTTCGCGTATTTTAAATTTATCATTCATAAAAAATTAGTGTTTTTATAAAATATGAAAAAAGACCATAAAAGGTCCTTAATTATTTATTCATAGGCGGGAAAGCCTGTTATATCCTCACCCACAATTAATGTGTGCATCTCATGCGTACCTTCGTAGGTTTTCACAGATTCTAAATTTGCAGCATGACGCATAACTGGATATTCATCCAAGATACCATTAGCACCTAAAATTTCTCTGGAGATTCTAGCTGTCTCCAATGCTTTCTCGCAATTATTTCTTTTTGCTAAGGAAACATGTGTATGTTTTAAAGTTCCGTTATCTTTCATTCGCCCAAGCTGAATATTTAGTAATTGAGCTTTAGTTATTTCAGATAAAATATATACAAGTTTTTCCTGAGTCATTTGATAAGCTGCGATAGGCTTACTAAACTGGATTCTGGATTTAGCATAATTTAGGGCAGAATCATAACAAGCCATCATTGCTCCGACAACGCCCCATGCAATCCCATATCGTGCTTGATTCAAACACATTAGAGCATTTTTTAACCCGCCCGTTTTAGGCAGTAAATTTTCATCGGGAATAAATACGTTATCAAAAATTAATTCTGATGTAACGGAGGCACGAAGCGAATGTTTGCCTTTCATCTCGGGAGCAGTGAATCCTTTAAAACCTTTTTCAACTAAAAATCCTTTTACAACTCCATCCAATTTTGCCCATACAACAGCTATATCGGCAATAGTACCATTTGTTATCCACATTTTGGCACCATTTAGATGATATCCGCCATCAACTTTTTCAGCTTTCGTAATCATCCCACCCGGGTTTGAACCGAAATCTGGTTCGGTCAATCCAAAGCACCCGATTTTTTCACCCGTTGCCAATAGCGGCAGCCATTTGTCTTTTTGTTCTTCACTTCCAAAAGTAAAAATTGGGTACATAACTAACGCACTTTGAACAGAAACAAAACTCCGAATTCCACTATCCCCTCTTTCCAATTCCTGCATTACTAAACCATAAGCGACATTATTTAATTCTGCACAACCGTATTTTTGAGGAAGTGTTGTTCCGAACAAACTTAACTCTGACATTTTAGGAATCAGATCAGTAGGGAATTTACCTTCTCTGTTATATTTTTCTATTATTGGAATTATTTCAGCAGAAACGAATTCTCTTACCGAATCTCTTATCATTATTTCTTCTTCGGATAATAGCGACTCAATATTAAAATAATCCACACCCTCGAACTTTTGCATAGCTACCTTTGATTTGAAAAATTTGATTATCAAAGTTAAATCATTACTAGTTTACAATCAATAATTTCTGAAGTCTGGGATAAGTCAGAGAATCAATTTATTTCTTATACACCATTAATTTGCTTGATGCTAATTTTGCATTGATTGATGTTAATTAGAGATGTACATTTTAAAATTTCTTTTCTGCATCTAGTAAACTTGGTGAAGCTGTATGCGCTTTTATAATTTTTGTGATATTCAGAGGATTTAAGGATTTAAAAATTAAAAAAGTAAAAGAAATTTAGGAATTACGTTTTAATATTCTCTTTAAAGTATTATTTTAGCAAAACATAAAAATAAATTAATTCAGCTAACGGAGAGGTGGGTGAGTGGCTGAAACCAACGGTTTGCTAAACCGTCATACTCTGTAAAGGGGTATCGAGGGTTCGAATCCCTCCCTCTCCGCGACGAAAAAATGGCTCAAAATACAACATGCAAATTGTGTTTTTGAGCCTTTTTCGTATTGTCCCGTCTCTCAGATACACTCAAATACCCCCTTCTAAAACTAGGTTTGGAGACTTTTTGGAGACCTTTTAGGATTTTTGATAATTATTTTTTATGTGTGCGACAAAATGACAATAGTATATAAACTTCGCAAATACATGTTTTCATAAAAGTAAATTCTTTAAGCTACTTACCTCTTGATGAAGCAGTTCAGCCTTGTGGTGAGCATATATTTCAGTTTGAACAACAGACCAATGTCCTAATAATTCTTTAACAGAATGAATAGGAACTCCATTCTGCACGAGCATTGATGCAAAAGTATGTCTGAACTTATGCAGGTAGGCGTTAGTATTTATACCTGCTGCTTTTGCAACTTTTTTACAAACTGTAAGCAGATTTCTTTCTCGCAATTTTTTCCCAGATGGTGAACAAAATGGGAATTCAAATGCATTCGGTTTTTTATGTTCTTCAAGCAATAATTCATAAAGCAGATTATGCATTGGTATATTTCTTTCAGAATTAAATGATTTGGTCTTAAAATTTTCAGTTGATCGTATATGGATCAATCGATTTTTGAAATCAATATCATCCCAGCTTAAATTAGCCAATTCCCCAAACCTTGCGCCGGTAAACAATAATCCTAGAAACGCTTTTCTATAAGCCGGGTTCATCTGCTGCTGAAAAAATAATTTAATCTCTTCTGGAGAATAATAATCGGGTTTTTTCTTATCCACCTTTAAGTTTTTGATATGCATCATTGGACTTTGTTTGATATGTCCTTTAATAACTTCCTGATTAAATACTGCCTTAACAGTTTGAATAAAGAAATTGATGGTTTTTGGTTTAGGCATTGCCATTTTTGAATTGTTTTTACCTCGTTCTGGTTTTTCACGAACAAGTTCATTATAAAGCTTTGTAGCATGATCTGGGGTGAACTCATCAACATAAGTTACATTAAATACTTTTGCAACTAATTTCATTTGACTTATAACATATTTATTTTTTTTAATTGAGGCAGGACGCAAATGTATTTTACTCGCGAGAAAATCATCAAGCGCTTGATTCATTGGATATCTTGCGGTTAACAGTTTTGCTGAAATTAGTTTCTCATCATATTTGGATTTTTCATTAGCACCATCGAATGCCTTTGCTTCAGCTTTAGTTCGAAATGTTTTTTGAATCCTGTTCCCATATTTATCTCGGGTGTCTACTTGGAATTTTCCGTTGGGTTTAGTTTTAATTGCCATTTAGGTTACTCCTTCTATTGTTAATCTTGCAATTTCTGTTAAATGAATTTTTGGTTTGTCTCCCAAATTGATTGTTCTAATTGATCCGGATTTTATTCGGCGACGAATGAACTCCTCCCCTACTCCAAGTATTTTTGCTGTTTCATTTGCCGTAAATAATATTTTATCAGGGTGGTTATGAACCAGTATTTGAATGGTAGTCTTTAAATTCTCAGCATCGTTAACATTAGACAAATTTTCATTTGCCGGACAAATAATTTGAGTCCCGTCCTTTGCAAGTAAAGTTTTTGTAGAACTTAAATGCGATATTTCTATTAACGATGCCATAGCTTATTATAATTATCTTATACCTTTTTCAAAATAAAAGCCGCTGAACTTTCAGCGGCATTTTATGAAATTATTTAAGTCTATTCATTTAATCTTCGTCATTACTATCTTGAATGGTATTTTCATCCTCAATGCTATCCTCCAAGTTTTCATCAACTTCAGGATCGGCATTTCTAGTATTAGAATCATTAAAATATTTGTCATCTTCGTACTCAATTAGATGTAAAATTTTAACTGCTAAAGGAGTTAACATTTCATAAATTCTAAGAACCACTTGTACAAATGTAAATTCTTCAACTTCAAATTTGTAATAATAATTAGTATCAAAATAAAATTTGTATTCACCATTCTTTATAAAAGATAAATTGAGTAAATCCGCCATTCCTTTACTTTGTTTATAGACAAAGTTTCTGCTTTTATATAAACTGTTGATTATACCGTAGTTATCATTATGATCATAAATAGTATACAAAAATTCTACTTCATACTTTTTATTACCTTTAAATTTTACCTTCACATTAAATCTTTTTGGAACTTCTTGTGGTCCAATTGGCAATTCAAATTCAATTGTCTCATTAACATTCATTTTATAGGCAACTACTTTTAAGGTTGCTTCTGCGATTTCATCCTTTTTGAATGTACTGACTTCAGGATTTGTGGTGTCGCCATCGTCTGTTTGAGAATTATTTGTTACTTCTTTGTTTAATATATTTTCCATAACTTTTCCTTTAAATATTAGGACTGGATAAATCCAGCCCCGGTTAATGTTTAGTTATTTATTTTTCTCCCAGCCAAAAGTTTCTCTGATTGATCTGTAGATCTGAGTTTTCACTTGCGGATATTTATTCAATAATGAATAAGTATCTTTAAGCTCGTTTCTTAGGATCACATTCAACTGACTATTAAAGTCTTTCCCATTAATCATTGCGACGTCCTTTAACATTGCAATGCGATGATCTTTTTTCTCTTTCAACTTTCCCAGCTTAGCTAGTATATCTTTTTGGAATCCTTCAGCATTCTTCTTTATTTCTCTCTTTAAAGCAATTTGAGAATTGATAGTTTTCATTCTCCCCTTAGCAGCCCGTGAATTAGTTGTACATGCGCTGCTATACTTTTTACCCCAACTATTCAACGCAAGTTTAGTTTTCTTTTGTTGAAGTTTGGTTAGAGTAAGCTTAGCTTTAAATGCTTTGACTTCGGGGCTTGTAAGATTTTTGATGGTAGGATCTTCTCCTTCCTTTTCGGAAGGAATTTCGATTTGTTTAGAGCTAATGATTTTCTCCAAAACTATTATTGAATCAGAGAGTTCATAATTTTGATTGAGATGGTATGAATAACTCTTCTCAATTCCATTGAATCTTTTAGGAGATAATGTTCTGTAATTATTATTATCTCCTTTCGGATCAGCTAACTTTATTTTTGGCATCTTTGCCTCCAAATTGATTTAACTTCTGTTATTTAGATTGAAGTTATTTTTAACTTCGACACAATGAGGCAATAGATATACCGCAGAAATGATTTAAAAATTTTTAGTTTTGTAACTTATTTTTGGAATTGTACTTGAAGTATTTCAAGTAAACTTGAAGATGTTAGAGTTGGCGCAAATTATCAGAGGTTAAATTTCTTTTTGATCTCTCCATATTTATTATAAGCTTTGTTAAGTTTTGATTTACTGAACTGTGTTCCGTCCATGCCCACAATAACCGATGCAGATTCATTTTTTTGAGTTTTGTTCCAATGCATATTGAAGTCATCTAAGTATAATTTCGCGATTATTGGTTCAACAAAATTATCAAGAAATTTTCCGTCTTTATCCGGCGACCAGTTATTTAAAAATAATAGTAGTAATTCATTTAATCTTTCAAAATCTTCTTCATGATATATCGGCGTGTTCTCAATTGGTTCCTTTTTAATTTGCTCAACATTAATTCTAGTTTGATTTTCCGACAGACAATTAAAATATAAAATTTTCAAATACTGATTTAGCTGTCTAATATTCCCCGGCCAGTTTAGAGATTGCAAGTATTCTACAGCGACCTCATCAATAGTGATATATCGATCTCTCTTTCGATTCAATTCCGACAGAAAAGAGTCAATCATTATTTTTATGTCTTCTGATCTTTCACGCAGTGCCGGAATCTTTATTATTCTTCCCGTGATTCTATAATAAAGATCGTCTTCAAATTCCCCCTTTTAAATAGTTTTTTTAAATCCTTATTTGAACCAAAAATAAGCCTTACATTAGCTTGAGTTGATTTGCCTTCACCTAAAACTTCAAATTTCTTTGTACCTATAAAAGTAATTAATCCATCACGCGTTTCCTTAGTTGTTCTGTCAATCTCATCAAGAAATAAAGTACCTCCTTCAGCTCGTTTTATTTTCCCGTCATAATCTTTTATTGCTCCAGTGAAAGCTCCTTTTTTCCAGCCGAATAATTTTTGATCCAGTTTATCACCGGACAAATTACCACAATTTTGTTCTTCATAATTTTTATTATGTCGATCGCTTTCATTATGAATTATATTAGCCAACCATGATTTTCCAACACCGGTTTCACCTAAAAGTAAAATAGGAATATCGTCTTCATTTATTACTGAAAGAACGGAACGTAATTGTTGCTTATAATTATTGTCGTTTGTTAATACTTTCTTACTTAATGATTCTAACTGCTCATCGAGGGTTTTTGATGGACTTAAAATTTTTTCTTCTGGTTGATTTAATCTGATAACTGTCTTTTCGAATAAATTTTGTTCTTGAATGGTATCAAATAAAAATGAAAATAAAGGTTTTAGTTCTGAAGTATTATATATTGAAATCCAATATATTAGCTGGAAGACAATTAAATAAAAATAGATTTTTAATTGTTCAGTATTATTTGAATCAGTGAGAATAATTTTAAATAAATTGTTTTTACTTTCTTGTTCATAAATAGTTATTATTACCTTTCTCAATGCAACCAACAATTTATCTATCTTATTTTCATTACCTTCGGAATTATCAAAGATAATATATATTGGTGTATCGTTATCCTTTATACCTTGGAAAAAATTTCCCGGTGGGAAATTCTTAAACATGTTAACATTGATTCCCTCATCTTTCAAAATATTAGGAATGGTTGTTGAATTTATTAAGTAAATGAATGATTGAAAATTGTTCGTATCTTTATTGTTGATTATACTGATTTGATCAAAAGCTTTTATAAAACTTTCATCTAATTTTTTATTACCTTCTTTCAGCTTTATTTTAACGTGTGTGGATTGCTCATTGTCCCCACTTGATGTAAATGACCTTAAATTATCTACCTTAAATTCTTTATCATTGTTTGCCATTTCAAATATTGAATCAAGCGCTTTGTTTTTGAGCTGGTTTAATTCATCAAAAACTTGTCTTTCTTCAATTGACGATATATTGAATGACTTCTTTAATTCAGTTTCAACTTCTTGAATTAGATCAAAATATCTACCTTCAGATAGTAGTTTTTGAATTTTTTCCATATAAGTCTATGTGTTTTAGTTAATAAATTGGTTAACAGCTTTGAAGATTCATTGAATTTTTGCAATGGTGCTTAAATATTGATATAAAAGTTTAATTTTATTTGTAAAAATTCTCAAAAATAAAATAAGGCATACGAATTAATTAGTCGATTATCATAGAAAACTGATAAAAAAATCTGAATTATTTAAGTAGAATTACACATTTAATCATTTTTTATTTTATTCAACCATTGTTAAGGCTTTATTTCTTATTAAGTTATAAGCAAATCTCTTTCAATTAGCATAAAGCTAGCCCAATAAAAAGGATTAGGGTACATTTGCTTAAGAATTAATTGTGCTTCTCTAAATGACTCAAATTTATTATCATTGATTAACCATTTAGAATAAAATTCTGTTATAAATTCTTTAGAAATTTTGTCATCAATTTCCCACAAACTGATAATAATAGATTTTGCTCCAGCCTTGTAAAAAGCTCTTTGTAAACTTAAATAATCTCCAGATTCAAGTTCAAAACCTAAACCCGATTGACATACACTTAATACCACCAGTTCGCAACTTTGCAGATTCATACTTCTAATTTCGTCGGGTGTTACAACTCCATGAAAATTGATATATTCTTTTCCGTCGATTTCCACAGAACATCCGGACAGTAATATTCCAGACATTGTATATGAATCATCTATCTTTTCAATTTGTTTTAAATTGGGTAAGAAATATCCATGCGTTGCTACATGCAAAATTGTAGGAGAATTAACATCCATAAAATTATTTTTTGAAGCATCATCGTGGATATATAATTGCACTTTCCAATTATGTTCGTTCAATAATGAAGCGACTTCATTTACTTCATTCTTGGTTTCAGGTAATGGTTTGATTTCATAATCATTTAATTCATATACAGAATTGTATTCATTTGGAATTTTATATCCGCTTTCTAAACTAACTGCTCTGTAAGCCGGGGATCCAAATAAACATGCAGATTTTTCAAAATTTTCATTTGGGATCTTTCTAATGCTTATCAAATTGTTTGTATATCTAATTTTTTTGTTTAGTATTACATACTCACCACTGGAAGATAATAATGAATCGAAATTTATAAATCTTAATGCTCCGTCTGAAGATAAAAAGATTTCATCTTTTGATTCTATGTACGGTAAGATGGGTTTCCAAAAAACTTTATACGAAGTCAAATCGATAGATTTATTTTGAATACAATTCCAATAATTCTTCAAATAGTTATTTTCTATATCAGTACCATTTTCAAGAATCAGATAATCCGGACTAATAGTATTTTCCTTGGTTATAATAAAAATCAGATAATTTAATTGATTATTATTCGTATTCACAAATTTCATTATTTCAATAATTGCTGCATTATCCGAAATACTTTTTATCAAACTTTCGTATGGATCTTGGTTATCATTCCATTTTGGAATGTCCAATGATATCATCTCTTTGGTTAGAATTCTATAATTAAATATTGTTTTGATGAAATCTCTGTCGGATGGGAATATTTTGATTGCAAAACTCAATAAATTAGAATTTGCAGTCCAAATCGTTTTAACAAATTGCAATCTCTGAGATTCATTTAATGAATGAAAGATTTCTTTAATAATTTTATAATAAAGTTTTAAATATCTTAAATAAATATCTTTAGCTCTTTCAAGGTATTCATTTTTAGAATATACTTCTGCTAATACAATTAAGAGCACTAAGTTACCATATGTTAATTCTTCATTTTTATTGATAAGTGAGTGATAAACTTCCTCTAAATTTTTTAATCCTTCAGTAATGTTCCCTTGTTTTATTAGAATATTTCCTAGTATCTGCTTAAAGCTAAAATAGTCATCGCTGGTATTGTTTACTTTTTCGTAATAATTTAAACCGATTAGAGAATAATATTCTGCCAGGTCTAACTTACTACTCATTAAATAAACATTTGCTAGATTATAAATGATATTATAATAAGCTTCCTCACTCTCTAAATTATTTCTCTTAAACAGATCTATTGCTTGAAGTGAATATTTTTCAGCAAGCTCATAATCTTTTTTCTCAGAATATAAATTGCTTAGATGAAGTAAAATATGATAATATCTTTTATTATTTCTTAATTCATTTTCCCCCAATAGATTCTTTAATTTTAAAAGTAATTCCTCAGCATCATTGATTAAATTTAGATCCAGGTATAATTGAGCCAAATTAGTATTCGCAGTTATAAAATAAGTATGAACTTCTGTAAATTCATTAATACCAAAAAGTTTATTATAATATTCTAAAGACAGGGAAAACCTATCTAGCTGCTGAGTGGTATAAGAAATCTTAAAAAACAAATCAATTTTTTCTTCAACATCTGAATCAAAATACTTATGAATCAATTCTAGGCAACATTCTAATTCTCTGAGTGCATCTGACAACGAGTTAGAATTATAGTAAATATCACTAAGGAGTTTTTGTGCTTTATAATAGTGGATGTTATTAGTACCAAATTTTCTTTTGATGTAGTCTATTAATTCAACCGATTGCTTAATAGCTAATTTGGTTTGATTATTTTGTCCGTTTGTAAATGCTTCGTTATATCTTTTACGAATAATTCGGAGATCATATCTGCCGGTAACATAACCAATGGATCTCAATAGATATTTAGTTACAAACAACATTTTTCAGGAAACAGTTGTTTTGTTAAATAATTTATCTTAACTGCGACTAATGGTATTTCTTCTATTCGTTTAGGCATAATGTGATATTATAGTGGTACGGTTATTTTATCTAATAATGGCTCTTTTTAAGATACTATTTTCAATATAAATTTACTCTATAATAAGTGTAAATTCTAATAGGTGATTTTGAACCTATGAAGACTGCACTACCTCAATTAAGAATGATAATTGTGCAGCCATGTTGCGGTCATTATGTTCAGTATGCAAGAACTGATGTAGTTGTTGTTGAGCTTATTAAATTTTTTATGAAGAAATATAAGTAAAAGAATGAGTTTACAAAAAATGAGATTGAAAGATATATTAGTAACCGTCAGGATACAACAATGTGTATGATTTCATAATGGTTTCAGCGGTTTCCGGGAATTGTTACCCGCTTCAAATTTAGTGGGTAATTATAGGTTTGAATCCCGAAATCCATTACGTAATCATACCCTAAACGTTGTAAGCAAGCAAAAAAAAACGATGAGCTTTTAATTAAAGTAAAGTAAGACGACGAAGAAACTCGATTATAAAGAATTCACAAATGATATAACCGATGATTGGAAAAACTTTCCAATTTGTGAGGATTAATGACCATGTAGTTAGATTAAGTGTAATACAAAAAGATTTTCATTGGCATAAACATAATAAGAGCGATGAATTCTTTTATGTAATAGAGGGTGAGTTAAACGTTGACTTTGAGGATAAAACTGAAGCTTAAACAACAGGACAGATGATAAAAGTGCCAAAAAATATTTTGCATAGAACTCGTTCTGAACAAAGGACAAAATTACTGTGCTTTGAGACAATTGATAATGATGTTATGGGCGATTAACAAAATCTTAAATATAACATCAGAAATGAAAGTTGTTAATAGAAAAGATAAATTTGATTTAATAGATGACTTGCTATGGTGGTTTAATTGTACTAGAAATAACATCATTACTTAAAGGATTTATTATGACTCTCAAGACTTTGTTAATAATGGCCTCTGTTTATCTATTTATAGCGGGTCTCGGTTTTATTCTGTTACCCCTGTCATTCGGTATCGGAGCTGTCCCCCCCGATGCTTCTCCTGCTCTAATTACCTACCTACGAGTTTTTGGCAGCCCATTACTAGGAATTGCGGTTCTCGACTGGATAGCCCGAAATGAAAAACCCTCCAAAGCGAGACATGCTATTTTAATAGGTAATATCGTAGGTTTTTCAGTTATAGCCGTACTGGACGTTTGGGGCCTTTTTCATGAGAGCAGACCTGCGACCAAGATATTTGTAATTATTCATCTGTTTTTCGCCATTTCTTTTATCCTGATGACGTATAAGAATAAGAAGGCAAATGCAGTATAGAACGTTAACAAAATGAAAATAAAGAATATTGAAATAGAAATGATATCAAGAAGAAGAGGACAAAAATGAAAAAAGTATTAGTTATAGGCATGGCCCCTAGAACTATCGACTTTACGAATCCTGAAATCCCACAAGGTTTGAGCGTAGAAAAAATTGAAAAAGAGACAGAAGCTACTTTGGAACAGTTAAGGTCTCTAGGTTATGATGCCGAATTATTTTTGGTTGAAACCGGTGCCACTGACTTGAGCAACCTGACAAAACAGCTAAATAACAAAAACTATGACGGCGTAGTAATTGGGAACGGCATACGAAGTATAAAGGTCAATTTTATTTTGTTTGAGCAGCTCATTAATGAGGTGCATGCGAATGCTCCAAAAGCTAAAATAATTTTCAATTCGCTACCAACAGATACTCTTGAGTCGGTAAAAAGATGGTTATGAAAATTTGAATTTAAAAAACAACGAACCGCCAACATTGTGTATAAGCAATAGCGGTTTGGGTGATAACCCGAACCGGTTTTTCATTTAATTAAAGTATCTTGTAAAGCGAAAGAAATGAGGAATAATTCGCTACTGCTCATACACGAGACGTTGGCGGTCATTGTATCAGTTAATAGCGCAAAGTGATAAATAACGTTTAAATATTTTTTTACTACAAGGACAAAGTTGTTAAATAACAAGACAAAAATGGAACAATCGGACAGATACAAAAGAGGCTGGGAAAAACTCAAAGAAATTGACGGAGAAGCAGGTGAAAAAGTAATTAACAGCCTGAAAGATATTTCTCCAGATTTAGGAAAGTTTATTATTGAATATGCTTTCGGTGACGTTTACACAAGAGATGGGCTTGACTTGAAATCCAAAGAGATTGCCGTTGTTGCTGCATTGACAGCAATGGGAACAGCTCAGCCACAATTAAAGGTGCATATTAATGGAGCATTGAACACTGGAAGTAGCATAAATGAAATTAAAGAAGTGATTCTGCAGATGTCTGTGTATTCAGGTTTTCCAAGTTGTATAAACGGAATGAATGCGCTAAAGGATGTATTAAAAGAACGGCAAGAAAATGGAATAACTGATAAGAAAGGTAATTCTGCTACCGAAACAAATAAAGTTGACCGTTTAAAAGTTGGCGTAGAGGAATTGTCAAAGCTGGACAGTTTACAAGTTGAGAGACTTAAAAACATTTATGACGATTTTTCTCCGGAACTGGTAAGGTTTACTCTTGAATACGGTTACGGAGATATTTTTTCGAGAGACAATTTAAGCAAAAAACATAGACAAGTTGCAACAATTGCAGCATTGACAGCATTAGGAAATGCCCAACCGCAATTAAAGTTCCATATAAATTCAGGAATGAATATAGGTCTAACAAAAGATAATATTGAAGATATAATGTTATTAATGAGTGTGTACTCAGGATTTCCCTCTGCAATAAACGGAATGAATATGCTAAAAGATGCAATAAATGAAAGAGCAGAATAAGAAACAACAAACCGCTAACGCAGCTTAGCGGTTATTTTTTAAAGCCAGTTGCAAGTACCTATAAATTCACCAAATCGAGATTGTAGCTATGAAAAAATATGATGCTCAAATTGAAAAATTTACTGTAAGAGTTTACGGCATTTGGATCAACGATCAGAAAATTTTGTTGTCCAAAGAGAAGATCAATGATTTTTCTTTTACACAATTTCCGGGTGGAGGCGTTGAACCCGGCGAAGGAATATTAGATGCGCTTAAGAGAGAATTGATTGAAGAAACAGGAATTGAAATCGAGACTTGGCAACATTTTTACACAACAGATTTCTTACAAAGGAATGCCTTTGATCCCACCGAACAACTTATTAGTGTCTATTACAAAGTGAACTGTCTAAACAATCCGCTGTTTTATGAAAAGGACGAAAGTACTTCTGAACAGACAAAAACATTAGAGTTGATTTGGCATCCGCTTTCAACTCTGAATCCAGACATGCTAACTTTTGAAGATGATAAAAAGGTGTGCGATATTCTTTTAGACAACATCCAGGCGTAAAATGCGATGGAGAACTTAGCTAACGAATCGCTAACAATGGCTTGACGACAAAATCATAGCTGAACGACTGGTTTAAATGTAAGAACATTTTATAAGAATACATAAAATATGAAGAAAGAATTCAATTACAACCAAAGAATGGACATAAAGTATGACCACCAATCATTAATTGACGTTAATGAAATAGTAAAAGAATGTACCGGCAAGTGGTTTAACCAGACACTGACGAAGGTTAATGGAAGTGTGGTTAGAATTGGAATTGTCGAGGGCGAGTATCATTGGCACAAACATGATGATGACGATGAATTTTTCTTTGTGCTTAGTGGACAACTGTTCATTGACTTGGAAGACAAAACAATTGTGTTAGACCCCAATGAAGGCGCAACAATTTCAAAAGGTGTTATGCATAAGACAAGAGCACTTCAAAAGACAGTTATGCTTATGGTAGAAACCGACACCATAGACCCAATTGGCAAATTGAAATAAAATAGAACAGCTAAGAAAAACCTCTCGTCCTAAAATATATTGACCAATAAAACATCACTTACATAATAAATGAAAAAGTATTAATTTCAGAACTGAAGGACGTAATTGAAAAATACGAAAAATCCTTGATGCTTAACGCTTGAATACACAACATGAAATATGATGGAATACTATAGCGATAATTATTAGAAATCTTGTACATAAAACTGATATGATCGATTATGAGGAATTCCGACGCTCATTTCAAAAAGAGTTGAATTTATCCAATGGTTTTGTTAAAATAAAATCAGAACATCATAAAATGAAATTAAGTTGTGATATTTTTGGGAATAACTTGACAATTTGTTTTGATTGTTATTCCAATTTAAAGAAGCGGGTAAATAATAATTATCGGATGGTCAATGTTTAAATACCAAAAAATTTGTAGCGCCCCAAAAAAAACAATTATATTGGAAAGAAGCATTACTGACAATCCCAACAGTAAATCCTTTGATCGTCGGAACAGATTTACTTTTGCAACTTTTCTTGCCAATGAAAACTTTGGAACCGAAAATAACATTTTTTAAAATTTGTCGATTGTAGTGTTTTTGATGCAATATGTTTTGATACCATTAGTGAAAACTTATTTTTCTTATTGGTTGGATAAAAATAGTTAAACTTTTATTTGAAATGATTAACTTATTGCACTAATAAATCCAAATTTGAAATCATTCATGGCCTATGTCTCCATATCAACTGAAACCTAATCCAACTTATTGGTCAAGTATGTCAATTATTAGAAATCTAATCTTATTGGGTTCTAAAAACGATTATGAAGTCGTAAAGGTCTGCGAAGCAGCGGGAATTGAGCCAGATCACTTGGATAATCTTGACATTAAGGTTCCTTTACAAGTAAAAATCCTTGTAATCAAAAAGTTACTTAGTCTTTCCCATGACAAAGATTTGGGTTTGCATATTGGCGAAAAAGCATCTCCACCTATGCTTGGGCAGGTTGGTCATCTCCAGGAAAGCAGTAAGGACGTGCTCTCTGCATTTAAAAAAACCTTTCCTTTTAGTAAGACAATTACTACCGTATATGA
>CAVSWT010000006.1:0-166716 GCA_963731745.1 uncultured Ignavibacteriales bacterium | reverse complement strand
TATATAATCTACTAAGACTACGTTGGTCTTATGCTTTTACTTTTTTATGTGCTGCATCTGAGAGATTAACTAACTTAAATTTTACATGGTGATCGGTTTTTTGACTTTTTTAATTATCCTTGTAATCTCAAGAATGTCGTATCCTGAAATATGTTCGTACAATGAAGGTTGTTCTATTAACACCCCGACATTTGAAAATATTTCTAATCTACTATGCAAAAGGTCTTTCCCAAAAAGCTAGATCGAATTTTTTTTATCGTTTAACAATCCCATCAATAATCGAATTGTGGTTGTTTTTCCTGCGCCATTTGGACCTAAAAAACCATATATAGAACCTCGCTCAACTTGTAAATTTATATTTTTAAGTGTCCTTTCTTTCCTATTAAATCCAAATTCAAGATTCCGGGTTTCAATAATAAATTCATTAAGGTTGTTCATATTTATAAATTTTTGTTGTTGAAACTGATAGGCAATATAATTTGATTTGATAAACATAAAAAGAATGTATTTTTATATACGGTTTAATCAATGACAGAAAATCGATTATACATGACTAATCTTTCATCATCATAATTTAGATACTTAGACATTGATTACATAATGTTTGTCAAATTCTTTTTGTTATTTGAACAGAAATAGACAAATTCACATATGAAACAAATTGAAAATATATTAAAGAGTTTTTTGAAAGCTACAGGGTATAATTCATGCCGTATTTATTATGTTATTTCTGTTATTATTCAGTTTACCTGCTGTATTAAGCGACAGCTTCATCGCAAAAATTTATAATATACTTCTCTATAGTGTGTTTTTTGCTCCAGCCTGTCTTCTTTGGGCGATGGAGCGGTAAAAAATGGTTGTTGTCAGAAAGTACAGAAAGTTTTTTTTATATTCATTGCTGCTTATACTTATACTTATTGCTCTTTGGTATTGCAGGAGCAAAGCTTATTACTAACAACCGCACTTTAGTTGTATCTGTAACTGTTTTGTTTTTTGTTTTAATCTTCTATTCCTTAGGCTTATTCCATTTCCATTACACAGAAGTACTATCATGAGGCAACTCAAAGAAGGGATCTAGAAAAGCAACATAGAAAAGAAAGTGAATTGCAATTTTTAAGTTCTCAATTAAGTCCGCATTTTATTTTCAATGTCTTAAATAACATATACAAAGATCTCAATTGCAGACCCTAAAAAAACACCGGGCTTATTGCTTAAATTATCAGGCTTACTACGCTATTCAGTATATGGATCAAAAGAAAATCTTATTCCCGCTCATCGAAGAATTAGATACACTGAAAATTACTCTGGAGGTGAAGACACGTTTTAGAAAAAAGACTTTCTTTAGAAACAAATATTCGGAAAAAACAATATTGATAATATCAGTATTCCTCCCATGCTGCTGATTGTATTTATTGAAAAAACGCGTTTAAGCATTCGAGAAATACATACAATCATTAAAATTTGGATTCAAATAGATTTACAGGTAATCGGTGAGAATTTCGTTGTTTATTGTAAAAAATAGTCTGGGTGAAGAGGTTAAAACAAATGATAAAGAAGAAAATTCTGGTATCGGTATTTCGGCTACATTAAAACGACTTGATCTAATTTATCATGATAAATACTTTTTCGAAAACATTACAAAACGATTTTTACCAAATAAAAATAAGAATCATTATTACATGAAAGAGTTTAATTGCTTAATTGTGGATGATGAGCCAAATTAGCAAGAGATATTTATAAAAAATTATTGCAGTTATTTTACTATGTTAAATATTTTAGGTATTTGCGGAAATGCGCTTGATGCGAAAAAAATACTCCAAGAACAGCATGTCGATATTTTATTTTTGGATATACACATGCCGGTATTGGACGGCATAAAATTTATAAATACTCTTAAAAACCCTCCTCAAATAATATTTACAACCATACAAAGAATATGCTGTTGGAGGAGGCTTCTCAACGTTGGCCGCATGTGATTACCTTGTAAAGCCTTTTTCACTTTGAAAGGTTTATAATTGCAATTGATAAAGCTATTGAAAAATTGAAATTCTTAAGTAATCAGGGCCGGCTAAAAAAGATGAAGACTAAAGAGGACTATATTTTTATAAAGTCTGGCGGTAAAATATATAAAATCATTTATGAGGAGTTATTGTATGCAGGAGCCACAGGTAATGTAACGAAGATAGTTACTAATAGCTTTATAATAAGCACTTATATTTCATTTACTGAATTTCACGAGATGCTGCCAAATTCTATTTTGTAATAATACATCGCTCATTCATTATTTATCGTAAAGCCAGGATTAACCATATTGAAGGGAACCGCGTATTCATAAATAAAATTGAGTTACCTATTGGTAATAACTATAGACGGGAACTTCTAAAGAAAATGGGATTGTAAATGTAATCCCATCATAATTTACAGCTGTATCTATATAAAGTTCTAAATATTTTTTCTTTGTTTCCGGGATATAAATATCATTTAACGAAATATTTTTTGGAGAAATTACTTTAATTAAATCGATTATTGATGAGGTGTCGCTGCCATCGCAAAGTTTTAATACACGGCAATGATATTTCGATTTTAAGATTGCTTCAGTTTTTAATTTGTCCAGGAAATCAATTTCCATGTTTGTTTTCTCATTCAACGGGAAAAATCTTATTTCGTAAAATATTTTGGTTAAGAGGGATAGTTCAATGTCTATCAGTGATTTTGCACTTAACCACAAGTCTTCACCTAATATGTTCAGCTTAATTAAAAACCAATTATTCAATCTGGATTTATCATTTTCATAAATCAGAGATGTATCCAATTTATAAATGGAATTTGTCTGTGGGAAAAATTCAAATATGTAGTCGATTTTTATATCTTCGTTATAATCTTTTTCATCATACAGATTAAATAAAAAATTTAATATCAAATGATATTCAGAATGTGAAACATTTGAGCTCATCTCAAAACCTCTCTGTTTATTTTAATGTAAATTTCGCTTTAATTTATACTGATTTCTAATCATTGAATGATAAAAAAATTAAATAACTTGAGATATAGATAATTCGTTATTATTATAGATTTCAAAATTTGAGGTCTCATGTCAGAAAATTCAAACAGAATAGTTTCAAATGAAGAACTTCTTCTCTCCAATACAACCGGAAGGTGCAAACCTTAGGAAAGACATTGAAGTATAAATTGGAAAGGGTTCGAGGAAGAAATAGTAACAAATTACACAGCCATAATATTCGTTCTGGACCAGATGCTCTTTGTTGTTCAAAACATATAAGAGAATGGTAAAATCCTAAAAGATATGAGAGAAGAATTTATCGAAAGAGTATTTTAAGAAGAGATATAATTTGAGCGATGCGGATTTTGAACAAAATATCTAAAAACTTAGTTATTTAATTTCTTGCATACTTAGATTCAGCAGCAAATAAATCACCAAAATTAATCTTAGTATCATTAGATACTAAATGAAAATTTCTTGATTCCATTATTTGTAAAATCATATTACCAATCATTAATTTAATATCCTCATTTCTAATATAGTCCCCAAATTCTGATACTAATAATTGCGAAAGTGGTTCGACTGCGGCATGGTCCAAATCAGAAGCAGTTTCCATTCTAATTTTGTTGTCATGAAAATTTAGGAAAGCCCAAACTTTTTTACCAAACGGTGTATTATAGTATTGATAGTATTGATTTGAAATATATTCAGCCATTTTAACACCTATCGTTAGTTGAAAAGTAGCTATATAAATTTAATGTACACAATTAAAAATCAATTTCATACACATTTAATTAAAGAAAGGTTATAAGTAAAGAAAGATATGATCTGAATGATATCGACTCAAAATTAGAAAGAAAGAATAAATTGGAAATGGGTGAAAAGGATGCAAAATCAGCAAAAAATAAATTGAATTAGAAAATAGGATAAATTAGTGCAAGCGGTCGATTTATCGACATATAATGAATAACAATATTAATATATTGACAAACGATAAAAATATATTATATTGCGGGCGATAATTTTTAGAGGTTATAAATGAAAAGAAGCTCAATATTTCTGCAAGTAGTCATTGTCCTAATCGGTATAGGTGCCGTTATACTTTTGCTTTGGGAACCACAAATTGAAGGCAGAAATGCTAATGCTACATTTTTTGAAATTTATTTTAAAGACCCATTTCTGCTGCTTGTGTATTTAGGTTCCATTCCGTTTTTCATTGCACTTTATCAGGCATTCAAAGTGCTTGGTTATGCTGGACAAAAGAAAGTATTTACACAAACAGCAGTAAAAGCATTGCACATTATAAAATATTGCGCGATTGTTATTATTGGTTTTGTTGCTGTGGAAGAAATCTTTATTATGTTGAACCATGGTAACGATGATGTCGCCGGCGGGATTTTCATGGGTGTTCTTATAGCATTCGTTTCGGCTGTGATTGCCACAGCGGCAGCCGTATTTGAAAGTATTTTACGAAATGCTGTTGAAATAAAATCAGAAAACGATCTAACAATCTAAAGGAGCAATTATGTCAATTATAATAAACATTGATGTAATGCTCGCGAAAAGAAAAATGAGCGTTACAGAACTTACGGAAAAAGTCGGGATTACGATGGCCAACCTTTCCATATTAAAAAATGGAAAAGCAAAGGCGGTGCGCTTCTCAACATTGGAAGGAATCTGCAAAGCATTGGATTGCCAGCCGGGAGATATATTGGAATATAAAAATCACGAGGTCCCATCTAACGAAATTAAAAATGAATAATTAAGAATTTTACGCATGGCAGGGGAAATGGCTTGTTAAAATTAATTTGCTTTTGAAATATCTAATGAAGATATTGATAATAATTCACCAATCCATTTTAACTTTATTTCTAATACTACATTTTCTCACCTTATATTTTGAAGTTTTGATGGATTATTTAAATTCATGTCATTGTATTAAATTTTCAAAAGTATAAAAAAACTTAAGGAAATATGATGAAAATACTATTTATCATTTTATTTATTTCAATTGATTTTCTTTATTCACAGACAATAGCAGATTATGAAAAAGTACTTACGAATGATAGCACTAAGCAGTGGGTTACCGACAGCTTAGTCATAAAGTCAGATGGTGAAAATTGTACAAATGGAATAATCTATACATTTAATGAGATCAATAGAAATGCAATAAGAAAAGTTTGCAAAAATAAAAACTGGCAAATCGATACATTAGATTGGAAAATTGAAAAAAGTGAAGAAGATGAATTTAGATTAAAATTATCCGACGGGACTAATGTGGGGATAGATTTCTTACAAGAAAACAATAGTGATAAAATTTTTATGAGGTTAATCGGTTTAATTACTCCGGATAAAGAAGATCCCATATTGGAGAGTAAATTTTTTGTGAATAATAACTATGGAAAATAAAAAAGAAACCAAAATAGAATTATATATAAAAATTGGTGGTTTTATTATTCTTGTAATTGGGACGATAATAACTGTACTAAAATTTTTGAATGAAGATAAAAGGGATGAATTTCAAAATGGGAAAAAAAATAAAATTTATTTTGAATTGAGCGATATTGTATCGAATATTATGGAGGCCGAAAATGACAGTACATTAAAAAAATATGCAAAAGATTTTAATATATTTTATAAAGGACAAATGACGTTAGTTGAAGACACCACTGTTTCAAAATCTATGAAAAGATTTAAATTAGAGCTAGAAGATAGGCTTAAAGGGTACACTAACTTGTTCCACAAAGATAAATTAAGTGAAGAAGGGTACAAGTTGATGAAATATTGCAGAGAAGAATTAGAATAAAAACTTATAAAAGTGCCCGAATTTATTGGCAATTATCTGAGAGCAAATTAACCGCATGATATAAATTTTCTTGCCGTAAATGAGAATAAATTTGGGTTCTACTATATCTTCATGACCAATAATTCTTTAACCACATAACGGGAAGCACTTTTTTGAACTAAGCTTGAAGAGGATGAATAGTGCATAGAATGGAACTGAATTTTAGTATGTAAACTTTTATTAAAACAACTATGGTTGTCTTTTACGAAAATATAAATTAACTTTTACTTAAATAAAAGACACTTCTAATTTTCAACTATATAATCAGAGACAATGAGCTCTTTTGTTATAGATGAATCGTATATTAATAACCTAATAGAATCTCAACGCAGCGCCATAAGGTATTATTTAACATTTGCTATAGGAATTTTTTCTGTGGGGATAGCAGTTATTATAATTTCCTTTGTTTTGCCAAGAGAAGCAATAGCAGAAGGGATTAAAACTTTATTAAGTATTGGAGGAGGATTTGTATCGTCTTTAAGTGGACTACAAATTAAAGAAATAATACAGCGTAAAGAAAAGATAGGAGTTTATAAATTAATGAAGAATCAACTTTTATCAAATTTTAATAAAGATCCAAATATAGATTCAGATGAAGCAAAAAGATTAAAAGAAATAATATGGAAGTCAATTGAAAAAACGGCATTATCATAAATGATTAATGAACAGAAAAATCTTTTAGAATTGATAGAGAAAAAAGAACGTAAAGCACGATTTAGAACAGTCATATACAGTATAATCCCAATAATCCTTGCATTGATTTTAATTTTATTTTCAAGCAATAAGATTAAACAGTTAAATGAAATAAAAATCGAAAGGGATCAATACATCCATCAAACTGATTCATTAAAACAAAAAGTAAATGAATTACAAATTCAATTAGAAAACTCAGTTAATTTTGTAACACATGTACATCAAATTGATTGGGTTACAGCAAAATCATTAGCATCTGGATTTGCTCAACAAGCACGACTTTTAGAATTAATTTTGCAGATGAAAAAAGACAATATTAAATGGAAATTAGGTAGCATTAACCCAAGCGTAGGATTTGATTCCCCAAGTTTCGCCACTTATTTTATAAATCAATTTAGTAATACAAAAATAGGCCCTACTAACCGATATAAATTAAGAGGTAATATAACGCCGATAAGTAGTCCCGATATAGGAGACTTGATATTTTATGAAGGCGGATATACTATGTTTTACTTTAGAGATCATCTTAATCGACCTTTTTGTATAGGGATGACACCGGCAGGAATAATATCCGTCGAAATTAATTTTGGACCTAAAATATTAGGTTACGGTGATATAAAATATTGACTATAAATAAAAGGCCTACCAAAATTAAAGGGATAATATTCATCAAATAAAAAAATAACAATAGAATTGCTTTTTCATACAAATTTTCTTGCTGAAATCAGAATAAAATTGAGTTGTTTTGATATAACTATAACTATTAGCGAAATTATTCAAGTAAATATTTCATTTCTTATATAGAATCATGGATATAGATTTGGACGCATAATCAATACTAGCTCCATATCGATTATAGGTGAATAAACTAGTTGATTAATATAAATACTCTGCCATGAAAAAGCACACTCTAATATTGAAAATTAAATTATTGCTAATACAAATTTTTTATTTAAAAAAGTAAGTAAATCGCAAAATATATGGGTTTTTAAAATAATTGGTATTTATTACAAATTTTTTAGGAAGATTTTCCATCACGAACGTTTTTTATGCTATATTATTATGTACTTTAAAATTTTAAATTAAAACTGCTTAGATTTTAATTCACAGTGGGAGTGAGAGGGCGAAGCTTTATGTTTCATTATGAAACTTCAAAATATATGCTTAAAACTGCTAAGAAATGAGATCACGGTGGGAGTGAACTGGCGAAGCTGTGTTTATTATGATCTATGCTAAGATTACTTATTTCGGTTTAGAACATATAATTTTATTTCTTTCTCAAACCATAAATAATAGACCTGGGGATAGGATGGTTGTCCATTTCGCCTTACAGGGATTTGTTCACCCTGTATTTAAATTATCAATTTTCTAAGCACTTCTTTCAATAAATCCAACGGATAATTATTTTTATTATTTGCTAATAGTTTAACTATATAGTTCTGCAAATAGTTTGACCGGTTCATTTCTTATCTTATATTTTTAATAGGTTAAAGTTTGTATATTTTAAACATTCTATAAATGATTGTATAAATAATTTTAAGCAAAATGAAAACAAAAAAAATTCATATACTCTTATTTGGCTTTTTGGCGTTTATGTTTAGTAACAGCTATGCTCAAGAAGATATCCAAATTGGTAAAAGTCGCAATGAAATTGATAGATATAATGGAGCGTTTTACGATTATTCTGATCGGGATGCAATAAACATTAGGGTAATGGTTTGGGGATACTTAAAATTTCCAGGACAATATATAATTCCTTCCACAAGCAGTGTAAATGATCTTATCGGATTTGCAGGCGGCCCCCAGCAGGATGCAGATCTGGAAAATCTCAAATTGTTCCGAATTAATCCTGATTCATCTCAAACTATTATTCAGTTTGATTATAATGATCTTTTGTGGAGTAACGTTGTGCTTGACAATCCCGTTAAAATTCCCAAGCTTAAAGCCGGTGATATACTTCTTGTTCCCGGTGAGCCAAGATTTTTCCTTAAAGATTATTTGGGTCTTACTCTTTCTATTCTTTCAACACTTGCCTCAATTGCTACTCTTCTTGTCTATATTTATAAATAATAAATTTAACATGTATGGAAAAGCAGAATTTAGACACAAATAAATATATAATTGAATCTTCTAAATCCATTAAAGATTATATTTTAATTGTCCGAAATAATCTTAAGCCATTTATAATTATTTCAGTTGCTATTTTATCGCTTGCCGTTATCTATGCTTTATATGCAAAAAACATTTACAAATCATCTGTTTCGCTAAAAATAAATCTTCCGCAGCAAAATGTCCTTATGCCAGTATCGAATGAATCTGGTATAAATCTGCTGGATAGATTCATTGCAAACGAAATTGGAATCATAAATAAATATGACACTAGGGAAAAAGTTGCAAAGGCATTGATTGACAGTTTCAATGTTTCTATAGACAAGACAAGATTTAGTGTTATAAAATCAAATGATCCAAATGTAATTAATGGACATAAGAACTTAGAAGATCTTTCGATGGCATTAAAGAATATTGTGTCAGCAGAACAAACAACCGGTACTGATGAAATTGAAATTTCGGCTGAATCACCTTCCCCGTTTGAAGCAGCACTAATAGCCAGAACTTATGCAGTTCAGTATAGTAATTTGAATCTTGAAATTAATCGTAAACAACTTTCCATTATAAGAAATTTTCTTGAAAAACAATCCAAAGAAAAACTTGCAGAATTAAATTTAGCCGAAGACACATTAAAATACTTCAAGCAAAAAGGCGGCATTGTGAAGTTAGATGAACAAACAACAGACTTGATATCACAATTAGCTGGATTGGATGCTGAAAGAGACGCTACTAAAATTGATCTAATGACTTCCAACGAAGTTCTGCAACAGTATAAAATTAAATTAAAGGATCAAGACCCGCGACTTGCTGAATACTTAGATTCTCAAACTTCACAGGCCTATATTGACGTAATTCAGAAACAAATTGCTGAGTTGCAAATGAACAGAGATCTTGCCATGGCAAATAAAAATCCTAATATAGATGTAACTGCAAAAATTAATAATTATAACCAAAAAATTAACGAACTTAAAGAAAATTTAAATACAAAATTTGCGGATATAAAAGCCTCGTCGTATTCGAATAGCCCTGATCAGGCTAAAGAGCTTACCAATAAATTTATTGATGAGGAAATCAGGAATCGCTCATTGAATATTAAACTAACTCAACTCCAATCTTTAATTAATACCTATGAAAATAAGTTAAACAAAATGCCAGGTACAACCATAGAACTTGCTAGATATGAAAGAAAAAAAGAATCTCTGGAGCAATTATTCGGCTTGGTTGATAAAAGATACCAGGAAGCAGCTTTAAATGAATTATCTCAGCCAGGAAATGCATTAATTATTGACAGAGCAAGAGTTCCCAACAAACCAACAAAGCCAAATCGAATATTAATCGTAGTTCTGGGCCTAATGGCTGGGTTAGGATTTGCATATGGTTATGTTATTATTAAAGAATACTTCAATGATAAGATTCAATCACCCGCAGACATCCAAAACGAGAATATTGACGTACTTGCCTGGATACCTCACTTGGATAATATAGGTAAAAAAAACTCAGAAGCCGATAAATTTATTATAGCGGAAAATCCAGAATTATCTGCAAATGAAGCTTTCAGCGCAATAAAAGCAAGAATTCAATTTTCAAAAATTGATTCTGAAACCCCTAAAATAATTTTAGTAACTTCTCCGGCAGAACAAGAGGGGAAAACTCTAGTCGCTATTAATTTGGCAATAAACGCTGCAAAGTCAAACGAGAAAACTCTATTAATTGACTGTGATTTAAGGAGGCCCAGAATCCATTCTATAATGAATGATAATAAGAAGCCCGGTTTGGTTGACTATCTTTTTAAGAAGGTGTGCTTAGACGAAATAATAAAAGATTCATCTATAAATAATTTTAGCTATATAGCGGCCGGCACTTATCCATTTTACCCTGCACAAATTTTAGCTTCAAATGCAATGAAATATTTTCTTGACGAAATGAGAAATACTTTTGATAATATTATAATTGATTCTGCACCTATTGTTGCAGTCATTGACTCAGAAATACTTTCAAAAATTGTTGATGGAACTTTATTGGTGGTTTCTGCAGAAAAAACCGAAATAAATTTAATGCTTGAAGCTGTCAAATTGTTAAAGAAGAATAATGATAATACTTTCCTAGGAACAGTACTCAACAATTTCAAATATAAAAATGGTTATGGTTACTACTACAAATATTATTATAACTATCATTCCAACGGAAAAGATTTCAAAAAGCATAAAGGGAAATATGAGGTTCTCAAATTAATGTTTTCATATTAAGATAAACAATGAATGGTTTCTCCGATTATATTAATTTCAAAACAAAGTTTCCTATTGAAATGAATAAGTAAAAAAAATTCCAATTTAATTTTTACAAATATATATATCCATAATGATAAGTTTATTGGCTGCCTACCATCTTTTAGAGAGAAAATTTTAATTGTAAGGAATTCGTTACAGTTTTGTTAGATGAAATACGAAATAAACTTAATGACACAGTACTTTCAAACGGCTTATCTTAAGACATTCCTGAATGGTTAAAAAAAGAAAAATAATTTAATTTTTAGTAATTAAGGGATTTATTTGAAAAAAGCACTTATAACCGGCATTACAGGACAGGATGGAAGTTATCTGACTGAGTTATTACTTGGGAAAGGATATGAAGTACATGGTATCGTAAGAAATAGTAGTTCTTTCAATAGGGGAAGAATTGATCATTTATATTTAAATCCTGAATATGAAGATAAAAGTTTGTTTCTGCATTATGGTGATTTAGTTGATACTAGTAGTCTAAACAAATTGCTTGAAAAGATTCAACCGGAAGAAATTTATAATCTAGCTGCACAAAGTCATGTTAAGGTTTCCTTTGATGTCCCCGATTATACCGCTCAAGTTGATGCTTTAGGTACATTGAGATTTTTGGATGCAATTAGGGAAGTCGGCATTAGTAAACAAACTAAATTTTATCAAGCGTCAACAAGTGAGTTATATGGCAAAGTAAAGGAAGTCCCGCAAAGTGAAAATACACCCTTTAATCCCAGATCTCCATATGCTGTTGCAAAACTTTATGCTTATTGGATAACATTAAATTATCGGGAAGCGTATAACTTATTTGCCTGCAATGGAATCTTATTTAATCATGAATCACCAAGAAGAGGGGAAACATTTGTAACAAGAAAAATAACTATTGGTGCTGTAAGAATTGTTTTAGGTCTACAAGATAAATTGACATTGGGAAATTTAAATTCAACTAGAGACTGGGGTTATGCCCCAGAGTATTGCTTAGGTATGTGGGATATACTGCAACACAACACTCCAGAAGATTTTGTTTTAGCGACTGGCGAGTCGCATACGGTAAGAGAATTTGTGGAACAAGCTTTTCAAGAACTTGGAATCGGCCTGGAGTGGCATTCTAAAGAAGAAAATGAAAAAGGAATAATCAATTCAATTAATAAAGAAAAATTAGAAATTAGAAATAATAAACTATTGGAAGATTCCAAAATCAGTGAAAATCCAGTGTATTCTATTTTACCCTATTTAAATCCCAATCTATCTGTAGGTAAAGAAATAGTAGAAATCTCCTCTTCATATTACAGGCCCACTGAGGTGGACTATTTAATCGGTAACTCAGAAAAAGCAAAGTCATGCTTGGGTTGGGAAGCAAAAATCAAATTTCATCAGCTTGTAAAATTAATGGTTGATGCTGATTATAAAAAAACTGTGCTTAAAACTTTCTAAATATCTACAGCATTAAGAATTAGATAAGATGTATCGGGTGGAAAATATCGACTTATGCATTTTTATAAACATGCGGAATTGGCAAATTGAACTTTCTATTAATAATAAAGTCCGTAACAGATAAAAAAGAAATAATCAATTCATATTAGATGATAAAACTTAGAGAATATAAAGTCAATTCTTCTGATAATATTTTGGGATATGCTTCAATAATTATATTAATTTTATTTTCATCTTCAGCGAATAATATTTTTATAGGAGGGTAACCAAATAAAACCACCGTACTATTTTCTTATAGTTATTTTAATCTATATTTCAGTATATCTAATTAGATTCAAATATATCCCAATTATTTATTTTAAAATCATATTAGTATCATTCTTCTATACGATTTAATGCATTTGGATTATTTATCAGGACGTTCATCTTAATTTTAGTTTATATTTTTTATTTTACATCTCCACAGCATTCTTTACAATTAGACTAAATACGAGATATTTTCTTCGATAAGATTGGAAAAAGTTATTTATTATGGTGCATTAATCAGCCTATTTTGTTTTCTTTTACAAAATTTATTTTTTACTCAATTTTTTTCAATTATCTCTTCATTACAACATCTACTGGGAATTACGACGAAGAATTATGATGGGACTTATTATTCTAATGTGATATTATATACAATAAATACAACAACTCATCATAGAAACTGCGGCTTTATGTTCGAACCAGGGGCATTTGGATCTGTTTTGGTAATAGGTATTAGTTTAAATTTAATATTTAATAATTTCAACACTATGGAATAAAAGACTATAATTTTACTAATCGCATTAATAACTACCCAATCTACCACTGCATTTGCAGCAGTTTTATGCATCATGCTTTTTTATATCATTAATAAGGGTTTGAAAAAGACATTCATTTTATTGCCGATTTCAATTGCTGTAATCTATCTAATATTTCAATTGCCATTTATGTGGAATAAAATTACTTGGCTTTATCAAATGTCCTGATACTCAATTAAAAACAAAGGTATATGATTCTTATTATACCCGGACAAAGAATCCTTGGGTAGATTTTCGAGTATTATAATAAATCTTGAAGATTTTAAAAGGCCCCATGTTTGGCATTGGTGGTCATCATTCTATTTCAGAAATAATAAAGATGAATTGGAATGTTGAAACTATTAATGGGCTTGGAAATTATCTAGCTACCTTAGGTTTATTTGGTGTAATATTACTATTATATAATTTAAACAAATCATTTGCTTGTGTAAAAGAAAAATATAAAATTAAAGGTTATTATTTACTGGTTTTAATGATCTTAGTATTGTCATTTTCTTTTGATTTATTAAGAACACCTTTATTCTTTTCTTTTCAAATTTATTATTTATCTCAGGTTAAATTAATCCCTCAGTCAGTATTTAAAACTTTTACACCTAACATCAATAATATTCAGAATATAAAAATTGAAAGTTTATAGATTATAACTCAGATAACAAAATTCATTCAATCTAATATGTTATACTGTTTTGGGAAATAATATTTTGTTTATATGAATAAAATAATTAGTAACATAATAATAAAAATAAGAAATTATTTTACTCAGGGACATACGCGAAGCGTAAATGCGAAAAAAAATGTTATTGCTGCTGTTGTAATTAAGGGGGCTAGTATAGGAATTAGCTTCTTGCTAGTTCCTTTGACAATACATTATATAAATCCGACTAATTATGGAATTTGGCTAACGATTAGTTCTTTCATTAGTTTTTTTAGTTTTTTTGATATAGGTCTTGGAAACGGATTACGAAATAGACTAACTGAAGCGCTTGCCGAGGATGACTTTACATTAGCCAAAATATATGTTAGCACTACATATGCTATTTTATTTATAATTATCGTACCAGTTATGTTAGTATTTATTATTGTCAATCCTTTTTTAAACTGGACAATTATATTTAACACATCTTTGGAGATGCAACGTGAATTGAGTGTTTTAATGCTTATTGTTTTTGTTTTCTTCTAGTATAAAATTTATTCTTCAATTATTCTTCAATATACTTTATGCCGATCAAAAGCCTGCTTTAATAAATGCAATAAATTTGATTTCAAATGCAGTTTCCTTAATCGTTATTTATATACTAATTAAAACGACTTATGAATCTTTACTACTACTGGGAACTGCATTAAGTATCACTACCTGCAGTTGTTTTATTTATTATAAGTAGTATATACTTTAAGAAAAAATACAGCCGAATTTCACCATCTTTCAAATACATACAATTTAAGTATGCAAAGAATCTGTTAAATTTAGGTGTTCAATTTTTCGTAATTGGAATTGCTGGGGTTATAATTTTTGCTTCCACTAACATGATAATTTCACAATATTATGGACCAGCTGAAGTGACAATTTATAATATCGCGTATAAATATTTTTCAATAATTTTAATGATTTTTACGATTATCTTGACACCTTTTTGGTCAGCCTTTACTGATGCCTTCTATAAAAATGATTTTAAATGGATCAAATCTGTTATTAAAAATTTGATTTTAATTTGGCTATTGCTTACAATATTTGCCATAATAATGCTTTCATTCTCTAGTGCATTTTATAAAATCTGGATTGGACAAGTAGTAATTATACCATTTAAATTATCATTGTTAATATGTGTTTTCTTTATAATTAATACGTTTAGTACTATTTTCACTACTTTTTTAAATGGAGTTGGTAAAATTCGTCTTTCCCTTTATAGTGCAATACTCGAAGTTATATTATTTGTTCCCCTTGCATTATTTTTTGCGAAATATATGGAACTTGGAATAGGTGGAATAATCATAGCATCTCTTTTTCACCATTAATTGGAAGTATTTGGATGCCAATTCAGTATAACAAAATCATTAATAATAATGCTATAGGAATCTGGGATAAATAAAATGTCATCAATAAAAAAAATTGTTCATAACGATCAACTGCTTGCAATCATTATATCAGAGGACTTTAACGAGCCAGGGATTCATTTTTTTACCCCGAATGAATTCTCACAACAGCTTGCTTATATGAAAAGGCCGAATGGATATATTATTGCACCGCATACTCACAATGTAGTTAAAAGAGATGTTTTTAATACATTAGAAACGTTGTTTATTAAAAAGGGAAAAATTAGAATCGATTTTTATGATGATGACCGAAATTATCTTGAGAGTTTAATTTTAAATAAAGGAGATGTCATTTTACTAGCAGGCGGGGGGCATGGATTCGAAATGCTTGAGGAATCCGAAATGATAGAAGTTAAGCAAGGGCCTTATTGTGGTGATCAGGATAAAACTAGGTTTGAACCATTAAATAAAGAAAAGGTTAAGTATAATAATGAATGATACACAATTTAATCTTTACAGCCTTTATTATAACCTTCTTTATAAAGATAAAGATTATAAAATCGAAGTAGATTATATATTAGAAAAATTAAAAATATATCAAAATTTTAATCAAATACTAGAGATAGGTATGGGGACTGGTACTCATGCAAACTTATTACAGAAAAAAGGTTTACATGTTACAGGCATTGAAAAAAGTGAAGGAATGGCAAAACAGGCTCGAGCGAAAGGAATTGAATGTTATGTTAAAGATTGTAGTGATTTTAATTTAGGTAAAAAGTTTGATGTCGTAATATCTCTATTCCATGTTATAAGTTATGTGACTGAAAATGATAATCTTACTAAGACTTTTCAAAATGTTTATAATCATCTTAAACCGGGAGGTATTTTTCTATTTGATGTTTGGTATTCTCCTGCTGTATATAATCTTAAACCGGAAACAAGAATAAAAAGAATTGAGGATAAAGAGTTAAATATCACCCGTATTGCTGAACCAGTTTTGCATTTTAATAAAAATATTGTTGATGTTAATTATGAAGTAATCATTGAAGAAAAACAATATGGTAAAATCACAAGAATCACGGAGACTCATCCTATGCGTCATTTTAGTTTACCAGAGATTAAACTATTATCCTCATTTACCGGTTTTGAAATAGTTGAAACGGAAGAGTGGATGACCGGAAAAGAACCATCTGAAAATACTTGGGGTGTTTGTTTTATTTTAAGGAAAAAATCATAATGGAATCAATACCTGTAAATACACCATTGTTGTCTGGCCGTGAAAAAGAATTGCTGAATGAATGTATTGATACCGGTTGGATATCAAGTGAAGGCCCTTTCGTTTCTCAGTTTGAGGAAAAATTTTCTAATTTTGTTGGACGAGAATATGGAATTGCATGTGCGAATGGATCCGGTGCATTAGATATAGCAATCGCTGCCTTAAAAATAGGACCGGGCGATGAAGTAATCATGCCCACTTTTACAATTATTTCACCTGCGCTTTCCGTAATCAGAGCAGGAGCAAAACCAGTATTAATAGATTCAGATCCCGTCACTTGGAATATGGATGTGAATCAGATTGAATCCAAATTAACAGAAAAAACAAAAGCGATTCTTGTAGTACACATATATGGTCTTCCTGTTGATATGGATCCGGTACTTGAGATTTGTAGAAAAAATAATCTTTATCTCATTGAAGATGCTGCTGAAATGCATGGACAGGAATATAAAAATATAAAATGCGGAAGTTTTGGAGATATAAGTACCTTCAGTTTTTATCCGAATAAACTAATAACAACTGGGGAAGGTGGAATGCTTGTTACAAATAATGAAGAATTAGCCCATCGATGCCGTAAATTAAGAAATCTGGCTTTTGAGACTGATAAACCGCGATTTGTTCATTATGAACTTGGCTGGAATTACCGAATGACAAATCTACAAGCTGCTTTGGGATTAGCTCAACTCGAGAGAATTGAAGAATTTATTCAAATTAAAAAAAGAATGGGGAAATTGTATACAAATCTCTTTTAAGAGAAATCGAATCATTCCAGTTACCCTTAGAGACTAAGGATTATGCTAATAATATTTATTGGGTATTTGGCATTGTGCTAAAAAATAACAATCCATTTAATGCTAAAAAAATGATGAATTTGTTTGGCGAAAAAAAAGTTGGCACCCGCCCTTTCTTCTTTCCTATGCATTTACAGCCTGTTTTTAATAAGATGGGATTATTTTTGAATGAAGAATATCCAGTTGCAGAATATCTTGCGGAGAAGGGATTTTATATTCCAAGCGGTCTAGGTTTAAGAGAAGAACACATTTATGAGGTTTCAAATAGGATTAAATGTGTACTACAAGAACAAAATCTTTATAAATATTAATTAATATTAACACATCAGTTGCACTTCAAATTATTATATCCTTAGAAGATTAAAATGAATATAGCAGTTATTTGTGGTGAAGATTATTTTTCGGGGGGTGGGTTTCAGCAGGAATTATCCACTATTCAATTGCTTAAAAAGAATAGTAATAAAAAATATAATTTTATTTTTTATACAACCAAAAAAATAAATGTTGAAGTTTTTAAAAAATATGATATTAGGATAAACTATTTAAAGAATTACATCATTTAAATAGGACAATTGATGTTTTTAGACTTAATAAATACGTTAATAAAGTGCTGGGAAATTATAACCTAATTAAATACAATAAATTTGATAAAGTATTATTAAAAAATGAAATTGATTTAATTTATTATTTAAATGATTCTGCCTCAAAAACTGAAAATTTTAATTATATTACAACAGTTTGGGATCTTGGTCATAGAGATTATGTGGAATTCCCTGAACTTGGAAATAGTAAATCATTTTGGTATAGAGAAAATAAGTTCAATAATGTCTTACCCCGGGCAACGGCCATAATTACTGAATCTGAAACGGGAAGGAACAACATTATTAAGCGTTATAACATTGATGGTGATAGAGTAATAGCCATCCCATTCATTGCTACAAATATTGTAAACATTACCAAAAATGAATATGAAGCAAATTATTTGGATATCAAAAAAAAATACAATATCAATGGTGATTATATATTTTATCCTGCGCAATTCTGGGCTCATAAAAACCATGTATACATATTAGATGCATTATTAATTATTAAGGAAAAACATAAAATTATTTTAAATGCAATTTTTTCTGGGTCAAATAAGGGTAATTTAAAGTATATAAAAGAATATGCTCAGAAAATAGGAATTGCAGAACAAATATTTTTTATCGGTTTTGTGGAAGATGAAGAAATTCCTTATTTATATAAACAATCTGTTGCTCTTGTTATGCCTACATATCTGGTGGCCTACTAACTTGCCACCGCTTGAGGCATTTTCTTTAGAATGTCCGGTTTGTTATTCAGATCTCCCAGGATTAGAGATCAGGTAGATGGTGCAGCATTTTTATTAGATTTAAATGAGCCAGAATCTCTAGTAACACAATTGTTAAATATTATGCATGATCAAGATCTAGTTAATGAAAAAATTAAAAAAGGGAAATTAGTTATTCAAGAATTAAATGAGGACAATTATTGGAATTCATTAAAAAAAATTTTTGATAATTATGCAAAAAGGATGAAATGTTGGAAGCAAATTTAATATTTGTCTACCGCTTTTTTCTTAAGTAATAATTAATCATAAATAATTAATCATAAATAATTAATCAATAATGATTAATCCTTTTTTAATCCTAAAATATTAGTTGTTGATCTGCTTACTTGGTGGAATTTGATTACAATAAAATTTAATGAATAAAAAAAAAATAAATATAGTAATTGTAGGCATTTCCTATTTTTCATCAATGGCAGGTGCAATGCGTGTACGAAATCTATTTATGCCTTTGGTTTATAGAGAGGATGGTTTTATCCAGAATCTTATAATTTCTACTCCCGAAACCGGCAATCAATTGGAAAACCTATCTGAGAACGAAAAAATAAAGTTTCGAATAATTTCTTTTAATATTAGTAATATATTTTCTATTTTGAATTACCCTATAAAGTGTTTATTGGCGATTATAAAGATGAAACAAAAAGGTTATGACAACATTTTATACGTATATGGTTATCCTAATTTAGTAAAAATATTTATAATTCTATTTTCAAAAATTTTCAACTATAAAATAATATTTGACATTGTAGAAGATAATGCTAAGTATACAGAATTTGGAAGTTTTAAAAGTAAAATAAAAAATTATTCCTCCCTGTTATTTATAAAAAGATTAAGATGGTTCGCTGATGGTGCAATAGTAATCTCATTTCATTTAAAAGATCAATTAGAGAAAATTAGAAAAAAGAAAATTCCAGTAAAGTTAATTCCGATATCCGTTGATCTGAGTCATTTCCCATCCATTATCAATAAAAGAAAGGGTGATGATATTAGACTATTCTACGGTGGCTCATTTGCTGAACAGGATAATATAGATATTTTATTAAATGCTTTTGAAATAATTTCAAAATCCTACCCTCATTTACAAATTATTATGACGGGTATAGGATTAAAGAGACATATGGAAAAATTTCATAAACTATTAGATAAAAATGCTTCAAAAGATAGAATATTTTATAAAGGATGCTTACTAATAGAGGATTATTATTCTACGCTTAACAGCTGTGATATTATGTGTTTGATCAGAAATAATACGCCTTTTGCTAATGGAGGTTTCCCCTTTAAGCTTGGAGAATATCTCGCGTCTGGAAAAGCCGTCATAGCAACTGATGTAAGCGACATCAAATATTATCTAACGGATAAAATAAATGCATTAGTAATTAAACCTGACTCTCAAGTTGAACTTATTAATGCAATTGAAGCATTAGTTGTGGATGAAGATTTTCGTATTCGATTGGGTGCAGAAGGTAGACGAACTGCGCAAAAATATTTTGATAATCGAATTGTAACTGAAAATTTATATCTTTTATAGAAAATAAAGTACTATGTAATAAAATACCCAATAGACTAAATTATAATTTGAACTGAAAATCCTCATATAATGTAGGCTAAATAAGGGATAATTTTGCTAATAAAGAATATTTATACATTATTGAGTTGATGATATGGATGTTCCCTAAAAGCAATTAAACTTCGAAAATCATAAATAAAATTTCAATAGAATAATAAATTATTTATAACAGAATAAATAATCTAAATGAATGTCATTGAAAATAATTTTATTTTTATAGGTAAATAGCAATACCGAATATTATTAAAGTTTTATTAATAGGCTCAAATCCTGATTCAAATAACAAAATTTCAGGTATTGGAGAAATAGTCAATGTTCTGTTAAAAAATCCTGATATTGATTACCATCTAATTTCGATTGGAAGAAATATCGAAGATAGTTATGGGTTTGCCTGGCTTTTAAAACAAATGAAAATATTAACAAATATTTCAAATTTGGTAAAGAAAGAAGATATCAAATTAGTCCATTTTAATACTAGTATGAGTCCAATTTCTATTGTAAGAGATTTTGTAATTATAACTTTGCTAGCACTGTATAGGACTAAAATTATATTACATCTTCATGGTGGAAAATATCTTTTTAATTAAACCCAGGAATAAATTTTTAAAAATATTGATAAATGCAAACTTCAGATTTGCAAAAGAAATAATACTATTGAGTAATATGAGATTAATAATTTCCCTATAGAAATTTTAATTGAAATTAGATTATTTAATGAATTGTATTGATGAGAATTCTGTAATAAAAAAAGATATTATTCACATATTGGACCAATAAATATATTATTTATTGGGCGTATTGTGGAGAGTAAAGGGCTTAATGATTTATGCAATGCTCTAAAACTTATTAAAGAAAAGGGATACGAATTTAAATTCCATTTATGTGGTAAAGGCGAATATTGAGAATGAAATAATAAATTATTTAGAATCAATCTTCCAGAAAATTATATATTTCATGGTGTTGTCACAGGTGACAAAAAATGGGATGTATTTGATCAATGTCAAATTTTTATTCTTCCATCACGTTGGGGTGAAGGTTTACCTATTTCACTATTAGAAGCTATGTACCTTGGAAAAGCAGTTATTGTCTCTAATGATGCTTCCATGAAAATCATTGTAGAAGATGGAATAAATGGTCTTTTCGTTGAAAAATATTCACCAGAAGATATTTCTGAAAAAATAATTTCTCTATTATCAGATAGAAAAAGATTATTGCTTTGGGGAAAAATGCAGAATCTTATTACAAAAAAATTTTTCTACAGATCGATATTACCATAAACTTAATCAATTATATTCAAGATTATATCATGCTTAAAAGAAAATCTTGGCCATTATTTTTTCTTGATGAGAAAAGTAATCAAATCTATATTTTGAAATGAGTGGACTACTCAATATAATATCTTATTTTCTCAGAGTATTCACAAAAAATGGATGATAATTATTAAACTTGGATTGAAATTATAAAAAACTTTGCACAAATTAAACAAAACTTTAGGATGTGTTGAAGCAAAATTTAATATTTAACATTTGAAAAAGACTTAATCTATATATTTTACTTTCTATTAAGCATTTTACATTTAAACAAGATTATTTTACCTATTAAATATCTATAACTAATTATAAATTTTAACAAATTATGAAGGTACTAATATTAGCAGGTGGTTTTGGGTCGAGGCTTGGAGAGGAAACAATTTTAAAACCCAAGCCAATGCTTGAAATAGGAGAGAAACCTATTCTTTGGCATATTATGAAACTTTATTCTTATTATGGATTTAATGAATTTATTATTCTATTGGGATATAAAGGTTATTTGATAAAAGAATATTTTGTGAACTATTGTTTACATAAAAGTGATATCACTGTTGATCTCGCACAGAATTCGGTCAGATTTCATAATAATAATCAAGAACACTGGAAAGTTACATTGTTGGATTCAGGATTAAATACAATGACTGGAGGAAGAATAAAGCGTGCACAAGATTTTATCAAAAATGAAAGTTTCATGTTAACATATGGTGACGGAGTTTCAAATATTAATATAGTAGAATTACTTAAATTTCATAAAGCACATGGTAAAGCAATGACCATGACTGCTGTTTTGCCAGAGGGTAGATTTGGAACCCTTGATATTGGTAAAGGAGATCGTATATCTCAATTTAAAGAAAAACCTAAAGAAGATGGAGGGTGGATAAATGGTGGATTTTTCGTTTGTGAACCTTTAGTTCTCGAATATATTACCGAAGGAGATAAGACGATGTTTGAAAAGTCACCTCTAGAAAATTTGGCAAAAGACGGTGAATTATTTGCATTTAAACATCTGGGTTTTTGGAGACCAATGGACACCCCTAGGGATAGAAATGAATTAATGGATTTATGGGAAAAGGGGAATGCTCCATGGAAGATTTGGTAGATTCCAAACTATTTAATAATGTTTATTTAAAAGAAAAGTTCTTATAACAGGAGATACTGGGTTTAAGGGTTCCTGGTTAGCATTATGGCTTTCGCTAATGGGAGCTGAAGTAATTGGTTTCGCCAACAATATTCCAACAAACCCCTCTCATTTTGAGTTATTAAATTTAAAAATCCACCATTCACAAGGAGACATATTAGACAGTCATAAATTGCAAAAGGTATTTGATAAATATCTGCCTGAGATTGTTTTTCACCTTGCAGCGCAACCAATAGTGAGAACATCATATAATGATCCGGTGTTAACATATAACACTAATGTAATAGGTACATTAAATGTTTTTGAAGCTTGCAGAAAAACATCATCAGTGAAAGTAATTGTTAATGTAACAAGTGACAAATGTTATTCTAATAAAGAATCAATTTGGGGATATAGGGAAACAGACAGATTGGGAGGATATGATCCCTATAGTTCATCTAAAGCATGTTCTGAAATTTTGAGTCAGTCATATAGAGATTCATTTTTTAACAAGAGTAAATTTGAAGATCATGGGGTTTCATTAGCAACAGTACGAGCTGGTAATGTAATAGGAGGAGGGGATTGGGCTAAAGATAGGCTAATTCCGGATATTATGATCGCAATTTCAAAAAATCAAAATGTTAATATAAGGTTCCCAAATGCAGTCCGACCTTGGCAACATGTTCTTGAACCATTAAGTGGATATTTATTGTTGGCAAGTGAACTATTTTCGGGTAAAAATGAATATTCAGATGCATGGAATTTTGGTCCCAATTACAAAGATACAATTCCAGTACATGAGATTGTTAGGGCAATACAAGATAAATGGCATTCGTTAAAGTATAAGGTTCAAACTGGGAACGATGATCCACATGAAACTACACTATTAAGGTTGGATTGTTCGAAAGCTGAAGCCATACTAAAATGGAATTCAATATTGACAAGTGAAAAAACCTTACAACTTACGATCGATTGGTATAAGAAATTTTATTCTGAAAAGAAGATTTGTAGCAAAGAAAATATTCTTGAATATGTTAATATGGCTTTAAATAGTAATTCTATTTGGACTAAAAATAATATCTAATTAAATTAAATATATTAAGCAACTATGAAAGTTTTAGTTACTGGAGCTACTGGTTTTGTTGGGAGAAATTTGATTCCCAAATTGATAAAAGAAAAATTCGAAGTTTTAGAAATAACTATAAATTCGGAAAAGTCCAAAGATATTTATGGTGAGACCATTCAACGATTCGCTTTTAATTATCAACATCAGGCTGCATTAATTGAAGCCGTAAGAAAATTTGACCCCGAAGTAGTTGTACATTTAGCATCCTATCTTAATTCATCAGATTCATATTCAGATCTCATCACGCTTCTTGATGCAAATGTTTATTATTTATGTCATATTTTAGATGCTATCAAACAATGTAGAATAAAATTATTTATAAACACAGGTAGTTCTGCTGAATATTACAAAGGAAATGGGGAACTGGACCCAGCTTATTTATATGCTGCAACCAAAACGTCCTCTAGAATATTTGTTGATTATTATAGTAAAGCGTATAATTTCAGTTATATAACAATAGTTCCATACACTATATACGGTGGAATTGACTCTAAAAAAAAGATAATAGATTTAATATATGATTCATTAGGATCTGATATACCAATAAATCTTACTGAAGGTAACCAAATTCTTGATTTTATACACATTGACGATATTACAGATTTTTATCTTACTGTTCTTTTACAATCTACTAAAGTTCCTAATAAGACAACATTTCATTTGGGGACTGGTGTTGGGCATACTTTGAGAGAAATCGCATCAATTATGGAAATTTCTGCAAAGAAAAAGTCTAACATTAACTGGGGAGGTAATTCATATCGTCCGAGAGATTTAATGTATTCCGTTGCAAATATTTCAAATCAGTTTCAACTATTTAATTGGAGACCTAAAATCAAATTAGAGGACGGAATAAAAAAATATTTAGTTGAAAGGGAACCCCGAATCCAATGAAGTTACTTGATAAAATTAGAATTATTGATAGAAATAAAATTTCTGACACAAGAGGTTGGTTTCTTAAAATAATTACGGGAGAGGAAGAAAATCTTCCCCCCTTTACTGGTGAAATATATCTTATTTCAGCATTTCCTGGTGAATGTAGAGCAAACCATTATCATATTGAAGCAAATGAGTGGTTTACTTTAATCCACGGTAAAGCTGAAATGTTAATTGAAGAAATAGTTTCTAAAGAACGAATAGCCCTTGAGTTAAATTCAGAAAATCCGAAGACTATATATGTACCAAATAAGGTAGCACATTCATTTCAAAATGTTGGGGATGAACCATATATTCTTGCAACTTATTCAGACAAATTGTACAAGCAGGAAGATACAATCCCCTATGAATTTTAAATTATGAAAATTTTAATTGACGTTAGCCATCCGGCAATTGTACATTTTTTTAAAAACTTTGCCAATATAATGATTCAAAAAGGCAATCAAATCTTATTTACAGCAAGAGATAAAGATGTTACGTTGAAATTACTTCAACATTACAATTTCAATTATATAATTTTTGGAAAGTTAAAAAAGAATTTCTTAGGAAAAGTTTTTAGCATAATTAAATTTGAGGCCATGTTTATTAGAACCGTAATGAAATTTAAACCAGATATTATTTTTAGTTATGGATCCATTATTGCTGCCCACGCTTCATTTATTTTTAGAATTCCAAACATTACCATTCATGATACTGACATAGATGTTCTGATCAAAATTAACAGACTTTTCACTTCTGTATATTTAACTCCAGATTCATTCACAATAAATTTGGGCAAGAAACATATTCGATTTAAGGGATTTAAAGAACTAGCATTTTTACACCCGAAATTTTATCATCCAAATCCTAAGGTCCTGAATAAGTTGGGATTGAAAGAAAATGAAAAATATGTCCTTCTGAGATTTGTATCATGGGAGGCACATGACGATTTTGGAAAATCGGGATTTTCAATTTCAGAAATTAGGAACTTAGTTCAACAATTTTCTATGTATGCGAAGGTTTTTATTTCCAGTGAATATTTACTCCCGAATGATTTGCAACAATATCAATTAGAAACAAATAATTATATTCAAACCGGGTGATATGCAGGATATTGAGTACTATGCAAATTTATTATATGGTGAAAGTGGCGCCATGTCAGCAGAATGCGCAGTATTGGGTACACCGGCGTTTTATATTAGTTCTAAAGAACTAGGCTATTTGGTTGAATTAGATAAGAAGTATAATTTGATTTATGATAGAAGAAATTCGAAAGGAACACTTGAGGAGGCTTTAGAAATACTTAAAAGTCCCGACAGTAAAAAAGATTGGCAAATAAAAAGTAAAAAAATGATTGAAGACAATATCAATGTCACTGATTTCTTATTATGGTTTACTTTAAATTATCCTAAAAGTAAACATATAATGATTGCCAATCCCAAATACCAATTTAATTTTAAATAAAAAAGCAAAAAATCCCTATATAAAATATATTGAGGTAGTGAATTTGACATTAAATAAAAATGAAAAATTAAAAATAGGCATTATTGGTTTAGGTAGGATGGGTCTAATGCACGCTGCATTATTTAATAATCTGTCTGAAAGTACAGTTGTAGCAGTTGCTGATCCATCAAATTTTCCTTCAAAACCATTAGGAATTATCAATTCGTCAATTCAGATATTCAATGAGGGAGTAGAAATGTTGAAGAATTGTGAATTAGATGGTGTTTTGATATCTACTCCGGTACTAACACATATTCCTTTAGCTTTGGAATGTGCAAATCGAAAAATACCATTTCTTTTAGAGAAACCTTTATCATTAAATGCCGGTGAAGCGATGCCATTGATTTCCAAACTCCAAAATACTCCAATAACTAATATGATCGGATATGTATACCGTTTTTTGGATAGTTTTGTAAAAGGAAAAGAAATTTTGGATTCTGGGTGTCTTGGTAATATTCAGAGAGTGAACGCTAATATCTATATATCTCAACTTTTTCAAAAAGGGAAAGGTTGGCGGTATGATCCAAAACAATCGGGTGGTGGGGTTCTTATGAGTTTAGGCTCTCATGTTATCGATCTATTGACGTGGTATTTTGGTTCAGTCAAATCTGTGGTTGGCAAAGTCAAGTCCGTATATTCAGCTGGAATTGATGATTTTGCTCATTTAATTATGGAACATAGTGCTGGTGTTACCTCAATATTAGATTGCTCATGGAGTGTAAGATTTAAAGGAAAAATTGATGTGAAAATCGACATATTAGGTGATAATGGAACTTTGGTTGTTTCAGAGGACTCAATACTATTATTTTTAGACAAGCCAACAATCGATTATAAAAATGGAAAAAATATTTATAATGCCAATGATCTATTTAGACCTGTTCCCATTGACATCGGAACTCCAAAATTTACTTTCCAAAATTTACATTTTTTAAATTCAATAAAATCTAATTTATCTGGATCGCCAGATATAAAACAGGGCTATCATGTCCAGCAAATAGTCGATGCCGGCTACTCATCATCTTTACAACGTTGCATTCCTGTGACTATAAATTTTTAACGAGTAATAATAATAGGAAATAAATGGAACTTGAGAAAATTATACTTGGGCATAACCCCTTTTTTGGCGTTGATCATCTTTCCCAAGAAAGAGGTAATCAAAAAGAATTACTTTTTGAGGATAAAGCATTACTCTCTAATTCTCTTAATTTTGCGATTGAACTTGGAGTTAATGCAATGATGATGTCAACACATCCACGGTCAGAGACATTAGTAAATATCATCAAATCTGACTCAAAACTCAAAAATATTAAAGTGTATCCTTTATTGCCATATATTGCAAAATATGTAAGGCAGGCAAATGAAAAGGGATTGACAAATATTCTATTGGATGTATTAAGTAAAGCAAATTTTTCACAAAAGGTTTCTATTATGCTTAACGGCGCACAAGGCTTTTTAGGCAAAGATGTAGATAAAATCATTAGATTGCTTGTTGATATTGAATTTTTAGTTTTCAAGGGTCTAAGTATAGGCGCGATTTTTCTTCATGATTCACTCACCGACCTAGCAATAGGCCTCGGCGCTGAATCTGTGTTGGAAACCTTTAAAGAACATGTAGAAGATAAATATAAAGTGCCAGCAGGATTTATAACTAAAAATATTGCAAATTTTAGAGAGAAAGTTGAAAAAAGAGGATGGAAAGATTATTTAATAATGGCATCAATTAATAAAACAGGTTTTTTTGTAAATCCCAATTTAGATACTGCGGTTAGGGCCATTGAAAGACCGGGGATGAATTTTATTGGCATGAGTACTTTAGCTGGTGGAGCATTGAAACCTGATGAAGCGTATAAGTATTTAGGAGAAATTAAAAATTTAAATTCTGTTGTTGTAGGTATGTCTCAGAAAGAACACATTAAAGAAACAGTAGATGCCATACAAAAGTATATTCACTAATTCTAAGCTGATATTATAAAGATAAATAAAAATGATAATAACTTTTAGCTGTAAAATAATTTGTGTAAATGGCATTTTTCATTAGAGGAAAGGCTCCAGCCTTTCTTCAAAGTTAATGGAAAAATTAGAAAGAACAATAGCCCAGTTTCTAATGGGCATAGTCCATTTTTTAGATAAATCTCTGTAAGCAAGATACAGCATTTTTTTGAGTGCATCATCATTGGGGAACATTGATCTTGCCTTGGTTACTTTTCTGAACTGGCGGTGTACCGCTTCAACAGCATTGGTGGTGTAAATTATAGTTCTTATTTCTTCCGGGTACTTGAAAAAGGTTGCCAAATTATTCCAGTTACCCCTCCATGATTTTAGAGCCAATGAATATTTTTTAGACCAGTTATCTTCCAGTAAATTTAAGTTCTCTAAAGCAGCTTCTTCTGTTGGTGCTGTGTAAACAGTCTTAAGTTGTTTCATAAATTCTTTCTGGTCTTTAGAAGCAATGTACTTTAAGGTATTTCTGATTTGATGAATAACACATAGCTGGATTTCTGTCTTCGGAAAGACAGTCTGTATAGCATCAGGAAAACCTTTCAATCCATCTATGCAGGCAATAAGGATATCCTTTACTCCACGGTTGTTAAGTTCAGTTAAAACGCTTAGCCAGAAGTTAGCTCCTTCAGCCTCTCCCACCCAAAGACCGAGCAAGTCTTTTCTGCCGCTGAGTTCAACACCCAGGCAGGTATAGGCAGCTTTTGATACCACTTTCTTTGAGTCATCTCTTACCTTGTAATGGATAGCATCAAAGAAAACAATGGGATATATTCCCTCAAGAGGCCTGTTCTGCCATTCTGTAGCTATGTGGACTATTTTATCTGTAATGTTTGAAACAAGAGTTGCAGAAATATCAAGTCCGTACATTTCCTGGATGTGCGATTGTATATCTCTTGTTGTCATTCCTTTTGCATACATTGAGATTATCTTATCCTCAATCGGCCCAATAGTCCTTTCGTACTTCTTGATAATAATGGGATCAAACTCTCCATTGCGATCCCGGGGAACAGAGATTTCTATTTGGCCATTATCATTCTTTAGAGTTTTATGAGTCTTTCCATTCCGGCTATTGCCGTTGTTCTTTCCTTCTGGTGAATATCTCTCGTATCCAAGATGCTCAGTCAATTCGCTTTCAAGCATTTGTTCAAGAGATTGAGAAATGAGTTTCTTAATGGCCCCATCCTTGCCCATTAAATCTTCGTAGTTTTTTGCTTTTGATAGATCGGCTTTCAGCTGCTCGATCATTTCATTGGTGAGTTTCATAGTGTAAACTCCTTTTGGATTATGGTTAATGAAATTGTTAATTAAGTAAAACAAAATCAAGAACTTTTGCAGAGGATAAGCTACGTTCGGCTACGCCTCACTTCGCTTATCCTCAAGTTCTTTATTAACCATTTACACAAAATTCTTTACACTACTAGCTGGTAGCAGTACTATGTTTGCTTTGTTATTTCTTGATTCTTATTTCTCCTCAATCATTTTTTGACGCCTAATTTAATCATTGTTCGACTGCTCCTCTATCCCAAGTCTTCCCTGTGGTCTCAATTTATGATTTATATCAGTATTAAAAATGGATATAGTGGTACCACTATCTATACAGCTTGAACCAACTACGAGTTGATAGTCTGCAATATCGGGTCCATAACGATATACAAAATTAACAGAACCCGATTGACTATGAGTATCATACCCAAGTGCCTTCCATTCCCCAAATGTATACGACCCAGTAGTTGAATACATCCTAATTTGTCGTGAGTTAATAAAATACTGATTGTAATCTATATCGACAAAATCAACATCTGTTACTGGAGTATCAAATACCATTATATCACTTGTAGAACTATCTAGCATCGCAATATTATTTTTAACTATAAGGGTATCCAAATTTGAACAACCGATCCACTCACCGCCAACATCGCAACCAGAAACCAGAGTGTTATTGTATACCCTTAAACTAGTATGATAGTTAGGGTCTCCGTTAATAACTATACCATCTCGATAATCTTGACTGTAAACAAAAACATTATTATAGATTAAAAGTCTGTTAGTGTAACAAGCGTTGTAGTATATTGCTGAACCAGCTTGAGCAGAACTATATACCATGTGATAATAAAAATTATTCGAAATAATAGTCTGATTGTTTTTAGAATTACCTTCCCATATAAATTGAATTCCATCTGAGTGTGGTGCAATTGCACTTCCTCTAAGTGTGATTTTGTTCCCCATGATGATATGTCCACCATCACCTCTTCCAATAGTTATCCCATCCTGATCTAAATCAGTATCATAACTATTCGTGAGTGTTTCAATGATATTATTTGTAGCAGAAATGAAACTTGATGCAATTATTCTCAAACAAGTTGCGTTTCCGTCTGTAAAAATATGAGAATTATCTACTGTGCAGTAATCGCTATTGTTTATATATAAAGCAGCATTACCTCCATCATCAACAGCTGGTATCCCCCACCAAAATGTTAAACCAGATAGTTTAATGTGCTGACAGCCATCAAGCAAGAATGAACATTTATAAGTTCCTATTGATGCGTTATTTGTGGAAAAATATACATCTCCATTATGACCAGCTTCCCAACTTTTAGCGATAATTACATCACTTTGATACTTTTTTGCATAAAGAGCATCTTTGGCGTATAAGGTCGAATCAATTCCACCAGAAATATAAATAGTGTCACCACCATTCACATTATTCCAAGGTATTCCGGAAATTGTTTTTGAAGCATTCGTCCATGAACTCCCCGAACCATTTCCATTTGCATTTTTATCTACATAAAATATACGATGTAATTTTCCGGAATTTATAAATTGCAATTTCAGATTAATTGATATTCCTGCAGCTCCAATACTGTCTATGTAAGTTTGTCTAAAATAACCGAGATTAACATTCTCTTGAAAGTCTTTAATTAAATACCCTTTAAGATTTGAATATCTAAGTGACAATTTCGCTATTTCTTTTGCCCAGGTAAGATAATCAAGGCGATAAGGTTCAGAATAATTCCCGGTTGGATTTATTGGCGGCATTTGGTTTGGAGGCAGTAAAGAAACCCAAACGGATGTCCCTGTCATTTTGGCTTCCGGCAAATATGATTGCAATTCATGCCAGGAATTCGGATTATCAATATTCCATGTAATTGATTGTCCCTTTAGTGAGCTGCAAAATAAAAATAGAATAGAAAAGACAAACAAATAAACTTTAATTCTAATATCAAAAATAACATCTTCAAAATTATTGGTTTTTAAAACATTCATAGTGTCTTTCTCTTCTTATTCGGACCAAATAATAAAAAGATTCAAAATAAAGATATTTAATAATTTCATACTCTGGATCAGAGATTAGCTTCTAAATTAATGTAAAACTACTTAAAATCTTTTTATAAGATTGTTAGTTATCAGTTTGTTTAGATATTAAACATTGATACTGAAATTAGTTGATGGTAATCTCTAATTTTTTAAACAATAATTGGTATGACAAAAACAAATATTTTATATAATATTTTAATCTTCACTGTGGCAAATCAGCAAAAATATAATTTTTAATGTTAGAGAAATTATACTTAGCATTAAAGAATAGTCTGTTGAAAAATTCTTCACATTCAATACTGAATACGGGTTTTCCTTCAACAAAACAAAATACTATATTGTTTTCTTTTAGGTGTGTATAAACCTTCAAATAATATATATAATTTATTTTCCATTTTCTTCTAAAATATCAATTTTCATTCCTTTCAATCATTTGCATCATTGGGTGTTTTTATAACAAAAAAATTCAAGTTATATGAAATAATTACATTTATCACGTAATTTTTAATCAAAATTTCCGTAGCTTACACTACAGTCAAAGTAAAACATAATTTTATGTAAAACTTGTTTTCTGTTAAAAAAATTATTGAAAAAAATTTCCTTGTAAGCCAAATTTGTCTCTATATATATATATCCTCCAACATATTATTAATAATATCTTATTCAACCTATACTAATTATCTTAGATTAAGGGATTAGTATTAAATAATAGTCTTCTTGAATATGATCAAAATCCATCAACTATGATTGAATCAATCAGTGTACTTTCGAACGTTATTCTGGATAAAAATGTTGAAGATTTTTTTTCAGATTATATTGATTTGCAGGATCCTTTCACAAGTTATTCATTATTGCTTAAAAATATTCTACTGACTATTGCAAAACGAATAACTATATTAATTTAAAGAGATTAAACGAAATTCAACACTTAGATACTTTTTAAATCTTGTGAGTAAAAACCTTCCTTGGGGTGGAGTTTTCATCTGCTGTGCTGAAACTTTAGTTCAGAGAAAGTCCAGAATATTCAATAAATATCCAAAGTGGTTTGCATATCCTTATTATTATTTTCTAGACTTCCCTGGAAAAAGGGTTTTTCCCAAATTTGAATTTACCAGGAAGATTCATGATTTTTTTACTAAAGGCAATAACAAAACATTATCTTTTACTGAAGTGATGGGAAGGTTAGTGTATTCTGGTTTTAACATACTTAACTATAAAGAGATTAATAACCTCACTTATTTTATTACTAGTAAGGAAAAAGAACTGGAGAACAATCGATCACATTCCTATGGAATGTTATTTAAGATGAGAAGAGTAGGGAAAGATGGAAAAATGATTGACGTATTTAAAATCAGAACCATGCATCCTTACGCAGAATATATTCAGAAATATTTGTATGATATAAATGGATCGGGAAGTGGGGATAAAATTAATAATGATTTTAGGGTTACTTCGTGGGGAAGATTTTTAAGAAAATACTGGCTTGATGAAATTCCCATGTTTCTCAATCTTATTAAAGGCGATATTAAGGTAGTTGGTGTTCGGCCTTTAAGTGAAAATAAATTTTCATTATATCCTGAAGAATTACAAAAATTACGCGTTTCCGTAAAACCTGGATTAATTCCACCTTTCTATGCCGACCTGCCTAAAACGTTTAATGAATTGTTGGAATCTGAAAGAAAATACCTTTTAGCTTATAAGAAAAATCCCCTAAAAACAGATATAAAATATTTTTTCAAGAGTATGTATAATATAAATATTAATCATTCAAGAAGCTCGTAAACTGTAATTGTCCGGTGAGCACTCTACATAAACCCTGTCCGTTTTTATCGGACTGGGTTTGTGTGTTTTAAACTGCTCATGTTGTAGGAACATCATTGATGATGTTCATTAACATTACATATAACACAACCCCCTTTAATTCCCCCTTTGTTAATGGGGATTATTGCATATTCACTTAATCAACGAACCAATCATTCTATCATTAATTTTGTAGAGACGCATCGGTGACGCGTCTGAGAATGAAAACCTTGCGTCATCGTTATATACCTAACAACAAACCCCGTTGTGAAGGGAGGTTATTTCATATTCACATAATCCATAAACCAATCATTCAATCATTAAATTTGTAAGGGCGTTAAATATAACGCCCCTACATATTAAAAAATAAATTGCAAATGAAACCCTCTCCTTAATAAGGAGAGGGAAGGGTGAGGTAGATTTATTCCAATATACGTCATCATCGAACATCAATTTATTCTAAATATACAAACCCAATTCCTCTAAAGAATTGGGTTTGATGTTTCTCGCTACTCAACACCATTTTTATTCTATGCAGAACGAAGAAGAAAAATTAACCGGTAAATCATTTGCATCAAGAGTTACAATTGCGCCATAAACTTTATGGCTGTTGTAGCTTTCAAATAACACCTGGTCAACCTTAAGAAGCGCCTTCGAAAATGATAATGGGATATCAATTTGCATTGCCTGTTCATCAAACTCAACCGGGATAAATGCATACGGCTGATTATGCGAGTCAACAGCATCCGATAAATATACAACTGTCAGCAATTTTACTTTTACTTCGGTTCCAAGATCAAAGTTTAAAGTACCGGCAAGCGCAGCTATTTCAATATTCAATGAAAGTGAAGTTATGCTGCTGTTATCAATCGATAATGGAAATCCTCCGTAAGGAGTAATTATATTTTTATTAGTCAACACGCCGTCACCAATCTGTTTATAATTGGATTGGACAATGAAGCTGAAATAATTTAATCCTTCGGGAGTATATGCTTTCCATATCTCTTTAATCTCGGCAAAAGAGCTTGCCGCAGATCCGAATTTAACATTCAGCTTAAATCGTTCTCTTCGCATTAAAGTTGCCGGGTCGTTTACTTTTTTTCTAAACCCGGGTTTACGGCTGAGAATGTTTCTGCCGTTTACTATTCTGCCTGTTATATTACCTATTGACCCTCTAATTTCACTGAGGATCCCGTTTTTAATTTCACCCATTGTATTAATCTTTCTATTTTTATTTTTAAATATTTTTATTAATAGTCGATCGCTATAAATTCGACAGTTGCCGGATACTTAAATATTACATCTTTTACTGTCTTAACACCGGGATTGATCCGGTGATAGTGATAAAAAAAGATATAAATAACCGTTTCAACGGTTTAACATTATAGGCAATCAGTTTTAGCTAAATTAATCTGAACTATTGATATATACCTCTATACCCTCTCTTTACTAAGGAGAGGGGAAGGGGTGAGGTTAATTTACTGGAGGAGACAAATTATCATACAGATTTGATTCGAAATTCCGTTTTAAGAACGGCGTAAAAAATAATTTATGCTTATCACCTTTTTTTATTATTTCAGCATAAATATCGCTTAACATCCGCCCCTTCGGAGAGGGAAGCAGGCGGCAGTCAAGCGGCAAATCAATATGAATTGAACGAAAATAAGAAGGCGAATAAGCATGAATACTTTCTTTCAAATATGTTTCGAGCATAACTAATGGGTTCCAAATTAGCCCGCTCTCTTTATGTAAATTAATTCTGTATATCATAATTCTTCTTCCTTCTATTAATTAATACTGATGAGAAAGACTTTTGTTACATTATTTAAATTTTTTTTTGGCTGTCATTGCCTAACAATGGCAAAAGAGGCGTGACAAATTTTCTGACAAATTGATTAAAATGTCCGTTGTATAAATGGAGCAAAAAATAATTTATGTTTATTCTTTTACCCGATATAAACAAAGCTTGAGCACTGCCCGGTCAAAGTATAATCAAAGCGGGAAGTAGGCGGCAGCCAGGCGATAATTCAATATGAATTATCCGAGAACTAGGCGAAGGTTATACTGGAGGAAAGCAAGTTGAGTTATTCACCTCCCCTTGTCATTCCGGACTCTGATCCGGAATCTCTGAGATTCTGATTGCCATCAGAATGACATTGAGAGGTAGTGACTGATTCTTGTCATTCCGGACTCGATCCGGAATCTCTGAGATTCTGATTGCCATCAGAATGACATGAGAGGTAGTGATTGATTCTTGTCATTCCGGACTATCGATCCGGAATCTCTGAGATTCTGATTGCCATCAGAATGACATTGAGAGGTAGTGACTGATTCTTGTCATTCCGGACTATGATCCGGAATCTCTGAGATTCTGATTGCCATCAGAATGACATTGAGAGGTAGTGACTGATTCTTGTCATTCCGGACTCGATCCGGAATCTCTGAGATTCTGGTTGCCATCAGAATGACATTGAGAGGTAGTGACTGATTCTTGTCATTCCGGACCACGATCCGGAATCTCTGAGATTCTGATTGCCATCAGAATGACATTGAGAGGTAGTGACTGATTCTTGTCATTCCGGAACCTGTGCTGATGAAAATCAGTGATCAGATCCGGAATCTCTGAGATTCTGATTGCCATCAGAATGACATGGGAGGGTAGTGATTGATTCTTGTCATTCCGGAACCTGTGCTGATGAAAATCAGTATCGATCCGAAATCTCTTTCATTTCATAGTAAATCCAGACTACCACCAGGAATCAATACTAAAATACACTTAAAAAAAAAGACGGATCATAAGATCCGTCTTAACCTCAACATATATTTATTCAAAAATCTATTTCACAAGAAGCATTTTTTTAGTCTGAATGAAATTAGGAGTTACTAACTTATATAGATAAATCCCGCTGGCTAAATTACTAGCATCAAACCTTACGTTATAAGTCCCAACTGATTTCACTTCATCAACAAGCGAAGCCACTTCTGCTCCAAGTATATTATACACCTTTAATGAAACCATTCCATCCTGGGGAATTGAAAATTTAATCGTAGTGCTGGGATTGAATGGATTTGGATAGTTTTGCTCTAGACTATATGATTCCGGTATTTCGTTTTGGGCACTACCATTATTGTAAGCTGTATTCTCTGGTTTAGTGAAACTTACATTATCATCTGTCGGAATAAAGTAAGCATCGTTAGTTAAAAGAAGCTGATCGAGCATAACAGTTTTGTAGGCTTCTCTACCGTAGATGGTAATTGTATGAGTGCCCGCACTTATATTTCCGAGAGGTAAATTATTTATACCGCTTCCTTCCCAGTGCCATTTATCATAATTGCTATTGTTATTTCCAAATGTCAGTTTTGCACCATTATCAACTTGCAGATAAAAAGAATTTCTTGGGCTTCCGGCAGATTCAAAAAACATTCTTCCCCATGCATAATACTTGCCGCTGGTTACTAGATTAACAGTAAACTTAATCTGGCTGCTGGTTATTGGGCAGTAAGCAACCTGGCTTCCAATCGAACCGGCTTTAGTTCTAAGTGTAGCGTAATTCGAGAGGTTTGCTTTATATGCGGCAAATACTAGATTACCGCTGCTGTTACCTGAACTGCTGCCGCCGCCATTATCATTCGGAACCAAATTAGGGTCAGTGGTTAACAGCAATTGATCAAGCATTACAGTAGGGCGTGCTTCTCTGCCGTATATTGTAATTGTATGATTTCCTGCGCTAATATTACCTAGTGAGAGTGGGTGAGTAGTGTTTCCTTCCCAATGCCATTGATCATACATTGCGCTGTTTCCAAATGTTAACTTTGATCCATTATCCACTTGCAGGTAAAAAGAATTGCATGGACTTCCGGCAGATTCAAAGAACATTCTTCCCCATGCATAATAGCTTCCGCTTTGCGGAATATTTACAGAAAATTTAATTTGACTGCTGGTTGTTGGGCAATATGCAGCTTTACTTCCAATAGAACCCGATTTTGTTTTCAACGCAGCATAATTTGAGAGTTGAGCATTCTCTGCAGAGAAGGTAAGTCCGCCCTTGCCACCACTACCACTGCCGCCGCCGCTTGATTCCATATTGTCGTTTGGAACTAAATTAGCATCGGAAGTTACCACCAATTGATCAAGCATCACCGTTTCACGAGCCTCTCTTCCATAAATTGTAATTGTATGGGTACCCGCACTCAGATTCCCTAACGAAAGAGGATTCGAAGTATTTCCTTCCCAATGCCAATTATCGTATTCCGCTTTATTGCCGAATATTAATTTAGCACCATTATCTACCTGGATGTAGAATGAATTACATGGGCTGCCTTGAGATTCAAAAAACATTCTTCCCCACGCATACCATTGTCCTGATTTATTAAGATTTACAGTAAACTTAACTGTACTGCTTGTGGTTGGGCAGTAAATTACTTTAGAACCTAGCGAACCGGTTTTTACTTTTAAGTTTGCATAGTTCGCTCTAGCTCCATTTTCCGCAGCTATCTTTTGGTAATTCGCTGAAGGTGTCGGCGGGGGAATGCTGCTTTGCGTGGTAAAAGAATAAACGCTGGTCCAATTGCTGGTACCGGAAGATGTGCTTGCGTTTACCCGCCAATAGTACTTTGTGCTTGTTGCTAAACCTGATACCTGTATTGAATTTGAAGCTATACTGCTTTTATCATAAACATTAGTGCTGAAGCTTGAAGAAGAAGAAACCTGCAGCCTATAGGAATTGGCACCGGTAAGGTTACTCCACATTAAAGTTGGATTTGTCAAAACTCCTGTTGAGCCATTTGAAGGTGACGTTAATGAAAGTGTATTTGAATTAGACTGAAATGAAAAGTTGTCAAAATTATAATCTGTTAATTCGGATGAAGTGGAAGTGGATAGTCTAATTATAATTTTATTAATATTATCAAAATTTAAGTTTAAGGTTTGCCATGATTTTATCCCTGTAAAAGATTTTGAGTAAAGCTTGCTTGAACTGTTCCAGCCTTCTATTATTAAACTTCTTGTACTGGATTCACTTACCTGGTAGGCATTAACACTTAAAAATTTTATTAGTGTATTATTCTTAGTAGCAATGGTTATCTTATCTGTGTTCGAATTTTGAAACACATAGTAAAGGCTGTTCTGATTTACGTTGAAGTTATAGCCATAGTTAGTATAAAAATTATTATTGCTTGAAAATATGTAATTTCCAATTGTTAGATTTGAATTTAATACCTGGTTATTGTTCCACCCTTGATCATCAAAGGTAACTACGTCCTGGCAGTATAACAAAGAGGTTAGTAACAGCCATGTAAATACAAAAATTGGGATAATATTTTTAATATCGTTTCTCCTTATAATAATTTTTTGTCGTTGCTTTAGCGATATAGAAACTATCTTTATCTTAATGAAGGCTATGTTTAGCAGTTTGGCTGGGGATTGAAATACTCTTCTCTGATTTATATGCTGATTCTTCCAAGGCTATAAAATTGAGAGGCGAATTAAATATAACACTAGATATTTAGCTTGGATCAATTAAATCTTGTTACGTAAAAGCTAAAAAAGACATAGTTCACCCATCAATAGCTTAAATCAAATTTTGATATTGTTAGCTTATAATTAAAAAGAAGGGGGCATCTCTACTTACCCGTTAAAACATAGTGTCAACAAAAAGAACTCTGAATTCGATCTTTAAAGATGTCGCGGGTGATATACAACATATGTGCCATTAATAATTATTTAGTTTAATCTAACTATATCGTATTTTTTTAATTTTTAGCCGTAAATAGAATATGTAATTAATTCATGCTGTGTGATTTAAATTTCGTATGAATGTGAGATTCTGTCCTTCTCCAGAATGCCATCGGAGATATTATCAGTATTGCTGTCATGCTGAACCCTGTACTGATGAAAATCAGTATCGATTCAGCATCTCCGGAATCTTCTTGTTTCACCTTGTCATTCCGTTTTTTCTGTCATTCCGGAACCTGTGTGATTTTCATAGAATCATGTAATTCACTATCTGTCATTCCGGAATCTGTCTGATGAATCTTCTTGTTAGTCATTCCGTTTTTTCTGTCATTCCGGACTTGATCCGGAATCTCCTGTTTCCTTTGTCATTCCATTTTTGCTGATGAAAATCAGTACCTATCCGGAATCTGAGATTCTAATTTTCATTAGAATGACATGTTAACCATTCCACCTATCTTTGTCATTCCGGACCTCGATCCGGAATCTGAGATTCTGATTTTCATCAGAATGACATGTTAACCATTCCATTTATCTTTGTCATTCCGGACCTGATCCGGAATCTGAGATTCTGATTTTCATCAGAATGACATGTTAACCATTCCACCTATCATTGTCATTCCGGACCTGATCCGGAATCTCCCTGTTTTCTTGTCTATTATCACTTTCGCATACAATAAAAAAAAGCCGGCATTTCTCCGGCTTTATAAAACAAACAAGATTCAAAGTAAACTTACTATTTTAGCATTATCATTTTTTTCGTTGAAACAAAATCATTTGAGATTAACTTATAGATATAAACTCCGCTTGAGAGTCCTAATCTTCCCGGGTTAAATTCAACTTTATAACTTCCGGCAGGTTTGTTCTCATCAATTAAGGTCGCTACTTCATTTCCCAATATGTCATAGACTTTTATTGACTGCCTGCCGCTTTCGGGTGACTGCCAGCTTATAATTGTGGTGGGATTGAATGGATTGGGATAATTCTGATCGAGTCCATAATTTTTAGGTGTTATATCAGCAGTAACATTTATCTCTTCACTATATTTAAAATCTCCATTATTATCTATTTGTTTAAGTCTATAAGTATACTTTGTTCCATTCATTACTGATTTGTCGGAAAAACCATAATATTTTGAAATTGTAGTGCTTCCTTCACCTTTTAAAAAACCGATTTTCTGCCAGGCTGTATTTCCATCTTTCCTTTCCACATCAAAACCAAAATTATTTATTTCAGTTGCGGTCCGCCAGCTTAAATTAATAGAATTTTCTCCGCTTAAAGCCTTAAACGAAGTGAGTTCTACAGGCAGAGGAATTACTTCAAAAGAAAAATTATCAAAGTTATAATCGACTAAGTCAGTACTGGAGGATGAAGCCAGTTTAATAATTACCTTATTTATATCTGCAAAATTAATACTTAAAGTTTGCCAGGCATAAAGATTTGAAAATGATTTTGTGTAGAGCTTTGAAGAGCCTTTCCAACCCTCGATTATAAGATTTTGCGTACTGCTTTCACTTACCTGGTAAACACCCACACTAATAAATTTTACTAATTCATTATTCTTTGTTGTTATTGTTATCTTGTCTGTGCTTGGTGTTTGATATACATAATAGAGACTATTCTGATTTACGTTAAAATCGTATCCATAGTTTGTATAAAAATTATTGCTGCTGGAAAATGTATAATCACCCACATTTAAACTAGTATTTAAAACTTGATCGTTGCTCCAGCCCTGGTCATCAAAAGTTATAACATCCTGGCCGAATGTGTATGAAAAAAACACTGTAAAAATAATTGCTATATAGATTAAACTGATTTTCATAATTTTTCATTCCTAAAAAAGTTATCGTTGCATTAATTTATTATCACGGGTCCTGCTTTTTCTTTATGAAATCTATGTTTTAGGGCATGCCTATACAATCAGGGAATACCCTGTAAAGGCTTATTAAAAGGCTGATTTTTTGGTAAGGCTTTTAGAAGAATTGAACGTAACTATTTATCATAAACTAGATGTTTATCTGCAAACCGCGAACGATTTTATTATTAAATAGTAGTTTTATACTTAAGATATCGAATAGTTGTAGGAATAATTTTCCCTTTTTGTTGGCATTTTCGCTGCAAATAGTTTGTCAAAATATAATTTACAATCAGCTTTTGATACAACGGTACCGTCAACAAAGCAAAATATTAAGTTATTTTCCATTAAGTAGGAATTAATTTTTAAGAAGTATAAATACGTTTGTTTCAATTCTTTATTTTGTGCCATTGTTACTTACCCCATAAACATATAAACAAATAAGAACTCACTAATCATTAGCTAATGTCGACAAAACGGACATTTACAAAGGCTGTGCCGAAAAATAAGTGGTGATAAAGAGCAATAAATGAAGAGTTGTATTGAAATATGTTTTATATCCCATTTTTATCATGTAAATATTTCATGGAGTATGAATGATAATTCATTATTTTCGCAGCTGTGATAATAGATCATCTACAAGTGCAATAGATTTTAATATTCGATTAGTTCACGATTAAATCTTACAATCTAGATGGTATTGTATTAAGCTCTATTAGAAGGGTAAAGATTATTTGGGAAATTAATTTTTACATTTACATTTCAAAAACAATTTATACTTCATTAACTCTCTTGTCATTTTAAAAAATAAATTTATGATATGTGAAATGTTTTATGATTAATAACGAGTTTGTTTATACAAAAGTAAACCAAATCGTTTTCCTCAGTTGATGTGTTAAATGAACAATTTTACTATGGTTTTAATTTTCATTTCAGTTAGTCATTTTCAAATTACCTTAAAATTAACATTTTATAATTTTGTCTAATTTGTTTCATAATGATTAAAAAAAATTAAAAAGTTGAATAAATTCACCAAATATTTGTGAAATTCGAATAATTTTTTTTAGTACGATTATTGATATTGTATTAAAATGAATTATTAATGTGAATGAATAAGAGGGATATGACCGTTTCTATTTCAAAATCGCTTCAAAGTTTTATTAATCCTAATTCAAGCCCTGAGTTCGTTAGTGAAATTTCGGGGATAACCTATCAAATAGCTATCACTTACTTAAAACTAGTGCATAAAAAATTTCATAAATTTATTTTACAGAATGATACTAGTATTGAAGAATTAGCAATTGATTGTATCGCTCCAATTTTTGACAAAAATTCTGATGGGTATTATTTTAATTTTAAAAATGCAATTGAGCAGTCTCAATTTAATTATAAAACCGAAGAAGGATCGATTTTTATATTAAATAAAATTGTTGCTGAATTTGTTGAAAATCATATTATTAATTTGCTCAAAAGCAGTGACAGTTACTTTTCAGAAACCTTGCTGACAGTTCAAAAACTGATTAAGAAATATGACTTTAAAGAATTAAATTATTTTGGACAAAGTTTTATTGTGGAGAAGGATGTATTAGAAATTTCAGGGCTTGTAATTGATGAAAAAGAATTTAACCTGCTTCCTAAAAAATTATTTAATGATAAAAGAACTTTATTGCAGTCTATTTTTAATCATTTAAAAAGTAAAACTACTTTTTATCCGGCAATTCCATTAACTGCGTTAGTGCAGCAGCTTAAAAATAAACATGCGGATGAATTCTCCTTGTTTGATGAGGCAGATAGATTCGGAAGATTCAATTGAAAATAATTCAAATCTAAAAATCAGCCTTGACTTATCTGATAAAAGTAGAAATTCATACTTATTAAGCGGCAGTACAACCCTGCCATAAAGAAACATAAAAAATAATTATAAAGTATTATCCGCCATATTTCCTAAAATAATTTTCCATACCTGCTGCTGATTTTATTTTTCGGAAGCTTTCTTTTTCCTATCCTTATATTTTTGTATATAATATGACGTCATTACAATTCCGAGGTGAGAATAAGCCTGCGGGAAATTTCCGGTATATTCACCTGTATCTTTATTTATTTGTTCGGAAAGAAGAATATGGCCCGCAAATTTTTTCATTAATTTCTTATATAACTTTTCCGCAAACTCAGCCTTTTCTAAAATAGCCCACGCGGATATCATCCAAAAAGAACAAATAAGAAATGCATTGTCCTGTCCTTTAAAGCCGTCATCAGCTAGATACCTATAAACAAATACATCATTCTTACATAACTCCTTGCTTGTATTTTCAATAATTGTTTTGGTGAGCTTATCTTTTTTATCAAGAAATTGTAATATGACAAATAAATAGTTTGTTGCATCCTGATATCCTGCACCAGGGTATTGTTCAATTATTTGTTTCTTTTCATTATAGCAATTTTTCCACACCCAATCTTTAATATCTTTGCGGACTTTTTTAAACTTGTTTACTTGTGTTTCATCAAGGTTCAAAATTTTTTTCATGCGGATAATTCTATCAATGCCTACCCAGCACATAACCTTGCTGTAAGTATAATGCCTTTGTTTACCGCGCATTTCCCAAATGCCGCTGTCCTTTTCCATCCAGGTATTACAAATTTTTTCAGCTGCTTGAAGAATCAATTTTTTATCTGCTTTTACCTTTTTATTTTTTTTCAATAAAAAATATTGTGCATCAATTAAATCTCCATAAGTATCCATCTGAAATTGTGTAGTTGCATTATTTCCAAGGCGCACAGGTTTTGAATTTTTATACCCGCTTAAATATTTAAGAAGTTTTTCTTTAGGTGCTTTTTCTCCATCAATTGTATACACTGTGTTGATTTCAAAATTTTTATCAGATTTTTGTTTAACGATACGTTTAATAAAATCAAAAAATTTTAAAAGCTCATCTTCACAATCGAGGATATTGAAAGCAAATAATGTAAAAGTTATATCTCTTATCCATCCATATCTATAATCCCAATTTCTAACACCTCCTATATCAGCAGGAATAGAAAGTGTTGGAGCTGCTACTAAAACACCATTAGGATAATATTGCAGAAGTTTTAAGGTGATCATGGCTCTTATTAGAGTTTCGTGCTGGTATTTAAAATAGTCACCAGAGTCAGTCCAATTATGCCAAAAGTCAGTTGTAACTTTTTCAAGATTTCCATTTTTATGCTTTGATTCTTTTTTATTCTTATCAAAATATTCCATTATTAAATATTGCGTATCGTTACTTTCTAACGTAAGTATAATTTTTACACTGCCTTTCTCAATTTTGTAAGAAGAGTTATCCGGCAAATGCAAAATTATATTTTGACTATTAGTATTTAGGAATAAATTATTTCCCTTTTTAATAATTTTGGGAACTCTCTTCGCATAATTTCCTCTCGGTTCAAAAAGCAATTCAATCTGATTTTTTCCTTTTAGTCCTTCAAACTTTCTAACCAATATTTGAGTATCCGGATTATTTTCATCCTTAGGAACCATAAAATCTTTTAGTATAAACTCATTGCTTTTTTCTTTAAAATGATATTTAACTATCGCAGTATCACTTATATATTCCGAATTAATTTTATAGTTGTTTTGCACAACTGAAAAGCATCCGGCATTTACATCAAGTATACGTGCAAAAATTGATGGTGAATCGAATCTTGGTAAGCACATCCAATCGATCGATGCATTTTTAGAAACTAGAGCACATGTATGTAAATTTCCAATTATATAATAATCTTTAAGGGGATAAAATTTATTGTTCATTGTTTGCTCTTCTTTTCTTTTAAAAAATTTATATCAGTATGAATTGTATAGATCAATTTCTTTTGTGTTAAATAGAAATTGATTGAATGTAAATTGTATGTTCAATTAACACCATTATTTTAAAATAATATTTTGATTGACTTTATCGGTGATAAGACTCACCACAGTAAATACAAATGTTCATTCATTACATACTGAATTATTGATTTGTATTTTCAGAAAGTATTGAATCATTTCTAGTTTTTAAAAAAGCAACGAGTGCATGTAAATCATTTGCAGACAAAGACCCTCCGAAAGCCGGCATGTTACCTCCGCCGTTTACAATTCTGATTTTTAGTTCTTCTGCAGTTAATCTTTCTCCTACTTTTGTAAGGTCGGGACCACGATCTCCGCCATCTCCTGAGATTTTATGACAATATAAACAGGCTTTTTTATACATCAATTTTGCACCAAATCTTGCATCGGGACCGACATTACCAACAACATTTTCTTTTAATGGTTTTGCACTAAAGTTAGGCGACCATGGGGACAATACTCCTTCGTGCCATAAAGTTGCAACCATAGTTATAATAAATATTACAATAATAAATGACCATGGCCGTCGTAAAGGACTTCTTTCACCTTTGTAAAATACTATCGGCAGAAAAATTAAAATTGCCCCGATAAGTAATGGCCCGAATGCAATTGCATAAGATTCAATTTCTCTGGGCATCAATGCGAATAGAGAGAAGATCCACAAAAAATACCAATCGGGACGGGGATTAGAATTTATATTAGCCGGATCCGGAGGAGAACCAATTGTAGGAGGTCCAACAAATAGTGCTAATGCGATTATAACCACTACTACAAAAAGTCCGAATACCATATCGCGCCATGCAGCGTTGGGCCAGAAGGGAACGCCTTTCTCCTTAAGCATATTATCATACCATTCTCTATACTTTGAAGGTTCAACTGGACGACCAGATTTTGGCGGTTCGGATATTCCATTTTTAAAAACCAAAAATAAGTGCAAGCCAATAATTCCAAACAAAAGAGCAGGAATTAAAAAAACATGAAAAGCAAAAAACCTGCTTAACGTTGCCCCGCCTAAAGTTTCGCCGGCGATTAAAAATCTTGCAACCCAGGTTCCTATTATTGGAATGCGGCCGGCTTGTTCAGCACCTACAATTGCAGACCAAACACCATTGCTGTCCCATCTTAAAAGCTGTCCTGTAAACCCCATTCCTAATATTAATGCTAAAAGCACCACTCCGGAAATCCAGCTCATTTCTCTTGGATATTTATATGCCGCCAGCAGATAAACTCTTATCATATGAATACCAACCAGTATGATCATTGCAGAAGCGCCGAAATAATGTATACCTCTTAGAATATCTCCCAATGGGGCTTCATTTGTAATGTATTGCAAAGACTGGTAAGCACTTGCCGAAGTTGGCTGATACATTAAAGCTAATGCGACACCGGTTAAAACCTGCAGTATAAAAGCAAATAAAGTTGCGCTTCCAAAAACATAAGTCCATTTAGAATCAGGCGGGACTAAATGTTTTGCTAATGGTTTTATAAACGCAGATAGTTTTGTCCTATCATCAAACCACAACCATATTTTTTTCAATTTATTCAAAGGTCAATCTTATATGTTTGTAATTGGAATTGGACTCGACATAATTTCAACCTGATTATTTTTAACTCTTACAGGATATTTGCCCAATCCATGCGGCGGCGGCCCAGCAGCATATGATCCATCTTTATTATAAACTCCCCCGTGACAAGGACATAAAAATAATTCTGCATCTGCTATCCATCTTACAGGACAACCGAGATGCGCACAGTTTACTGAGAATGCAATAAACTCTTCTTTCGATTCTCGTCTTAACCAGGACGCTGTTTGTGCTGTTAACCCCGACCATGGCAGCGGAGAAGCATCTTTAAATTTTACTAATACTGTTTTCCCGATTTCAAATTTATCCACGCTTCCAACATTTCTCCATGTTTTAGGGGTCTTTCTAAAGAATGGTGCAAGCAGAGCACCGATTACCGGGATAGAAAGTAGAACTCCCACGAAAGAACTTAATAGCAAAAGTACTTTGACTAAAAATTTTCTTCGGCTTGTTATTTCATTTAAAAAATCAGAATCACTCATGGTTTTAAATCCATTATCCATCCATAAATTGAAATACCTATCATTAAAAATCCTACTCCGGATATAATAATTGAAGTAATAAATCCCCAAAAGAAAAAGATAACACTGAATGCTAAAAATATCGGCCAGAAAGTCGGCTTGGGCAATTTTTCTGGTTTAGCTGGTGTTAACGGATAAACATCTGAGAGCTTATTTAATTTCTTTTCTTCCATCTAAATAGATCTCCTATAAATAAAATTATTATCCTTTATGAAATATAATTTCATTGCTATTCTCTATTTCCTGAGTTTTATACCATTTGGAAATTGTAATTAAAATATTTGTTAGATAAACTATGCAAGCAGGGACCCACATAATTAGTCCGCCCATTTGCTGATCAATTCCGGGAGTAATTCCCCAATTATTTTGTATCATATTTAAGATCACTTTATTGCTGCCAAAATAATAAGCAGTATACATGCCGGCTGGAGCAAATGTTATAAATATTCCAAGAACAGTGCAGCCCACGCAAGCTGAAAATAAATATAATGAGCTGTTAAGTGGTTCAAGTTTTCGTAATTTTATTGGTGAGAAAACAGGCCAAATAAAAATAACTCCTAGCACTAGTAATGAAAACATTTGGATTAAATGAATTGAATGATATGTTTTCATTAATCTAAAAAGATAAGGAATATGCCAAAACCACATTGAGCCCACACCAAGAAACCAGGCAACTATAGGATTGAAAATAATATTACCGATTTTTTCAGCTTTAGGTTTTGAAAATACTTTGATTAAAAATTCTTTGTCTGTTCCGGATAGCAGCAGCGGAGGAATGACTAGAAGAATAATTATATGTTCTATCATGTGGGCACTGAATAAATAATTATTCCCTAAAAAATCTAATGAAGAAAATGTTGATAAAATAAAAAGTAAAATGCCGCTGAAGAAATAAATACTTTTTCTTGTCAGCTTATATCGATTAGTTATTATATGAAAAAATATTAATGATATTGTAATGACTAAGGCGAAAATATTTAAATGCCAATGGTGTAATAAAAGTTCAATCGTTGTCATATGATCGCTCCAATATAAACTACACTAAATACCACAATCCAAACAGCATCCACAAAGTGCCAATAGATTGATGCTGATTCAAAAGCTGTTGCTTCAATTGATTCAAATTTTTTACTTGATACTAAAATTGTTATTACAGATAACACTATCAGTCCAATAATCACATGGATTCCATGAAAACCGGTTAAAGTAAAAAACGCAGAACCAAAGACGTTTTGACTAATTGTAACATTTGAGGTTATTAATCTTTCATACTCACTTCCTTGTCCAAATAAAAAAATTATTCCTAAAACAATAGTTACAACAAGCCAACCAATTAATTGTTTTCTTTTGCCTTTCTTTAAATTTGAACCTGCTGCCCAAATAGTAGCACTGCTTGATAAAAGAAATAATGTAAAGATTAATGTTTTCTTGAACTCAAGATATTTTGCTGTTGAAGAAAGTGTTCCCCCCGGATGACTGTAATAAACATAGGATATAATCAAAGCTAGGAAAAAGAAAGCTTCTGAGCCGACGAATAATAACATCATTAATTTATTTTTATTCATGCCAATCCTTTATTTTTTCCTTTTCCAATCCGGATCATCAGGATGATTCAAATCCCATAAAGGCCTTCTGCTTTTGACAAGCGGAATAGTTTCAAAACTTTTAGGTTTAGGCGGAGAGGCCGCAAGCCATTCTAATGTCCAGCCATTCCATGGATTGTCACCGGCAGTTTCACCATGCTTCAAACTATAAATGATATTCCACACAAAAACAAAAAATGAAATTCCTAATACAACGGCACTTATAGTTGAGAACATATTTAATGAACCTAAATATGGAAGATCAGGATAAGTATAAACTCTACGCGGCATTCCAAGAAGGCCAAGAAAATGAAAAACAAAAAATGTACAATTGAATCCGATAATGAATAACCAAAAATGCCAGCGTCCAATTTTTTCAGAGAGCATTCTTCCAGTCATTTTAGGAAACCAATAATAGGCTGCAGCAAATCCGCAAATTAATGAAGCGCCTATAAATACATAATGAATATGTGCTACAACAAAATAGGTATCTGTTAAGCGCCAGTCTATTGGAACCATAGCAAAACCAACTCCGCTTAATCCGCCAACAGTAAACTCAATTAAAAAAGCAACAGCGAACAACATTGCAGTTTTAAAATGTATTGAACCGCCCCACATTGTAGCAATCCAATTAAAAATTTTAACTCCGGTTGGAACAGCGATCAGCATACTTGTAGCAGCAAAAAATGCATCAAAGGTTGTCCCCAATCCGGCGGCAAACATATGATGCGCCCAAACCCCGAATGATAATAAAGCAATCGCCACTGTAGATGCTGCAACAAATTCATATCCAAAAATTGGTTTACGTGAAAAGACAGGAATAACTTCGGAAGCAATTCCAAAAGCAGGTAGTGCCAAAATATAAACTTCAGGATGACCGAAGGTCCAAAATACATGCTGCCATATTATTGCAGAGCCGCCCGTAGCAGATAAGAAAAAGTGAGCATTTAATATGCGGTCAATTAATATCATAACTAACCCGGCATTTAAAACCGGGAAAGCTCCAAGTATTAAAAATGCATTTACAAATACCATCCATACAAACAAAGGAAGTCTAGTTAACTTGAGTCCTGGGGTTCTCATGGTTAAAGTAGTAACTATAAAATTAAGCGCGGCACCAATTGTACCTATACCCATAACTAAAATGCTTAATGCCCAATAATTTACTCCCGGTGTAATGCTATAAAACTTTTCGCTTAATGGTGCATAACTGAACCATCCAACATTTGGTGCACCGCCTGCAAGAAAACTAAAATAAAGAAGCAGACCACCGAAGAAGAAAATCCAAAAACTAAAAGCATTTAATCTTGGATATGCCATTTCATTCGCACCGATCATCAAAGGAAGCAAATAGGTTGCAAATCCAATTAGCATGGGTGTCAGCACTAGAAAGATCATTGTGGTCCCATGCATGGTAAATATTTGATTATAAGCTTCCGGAGATAACACTTGATTACCAGGCTGTGCTAATTGTATTCTCATTAACATTGCTTCAGCAAAGCCGACGATAAGAAAAATTAGTGAAGTCCATAGATACATTATTCCAATCATCTTATGATCGACCGAAGATATCCATTGTAAAAATCCGTTTTCAGATTTTAACTTAGGAAAAGAATCCACTTGTTCAGGAATTTGAATGCTGAAACTCATTTCAATTCTTCCAAATATTCTGCAAGATCATTGACTTGATTCTTGGTTAATATAAAATTGGGCATATGTGCACCTGGCTTAACTTTTTGAGGATTAGTTAACCATCGCTTTAAATTATGATCATTATTTTTCATCATTCCGCTTAACATTGTTTGTCGTGATGCAAAGTGAGTCAAATTTGGGCCTATCTTTGCATTTGCCGGTGTGCCGGAAATCGAATGACAACCTGCACAGGTATTGAATTGAAAAAACTTCGCCCCATTCAAAGCCATGCTGTCTTTTGACAAAGCTGGTATTTTCTGCTGCGAATTAATCCACTGAGTAAAATCATCTTTTGATTCGGCAATTACTTTTATTCTCATCCATGCATGCTCCATTCCACAATATTCGCTGCAAGCGCCTTCATAATCTCCGGTTTGACCTGCATCAATCCAGGTATAATTTTTTCTTCCCGGAACTGCGTCAATTTTTCTTCCCAATGATGGAACCCACCAATCATGTATAACGTCAGCAGATTCAATTTGAGCTAATAATTTTTCTTTTACTGGAATATGTAGTTCGTTTGCAGTTTCTACATTGTACTTTGGATATTTTATATCCCACCACCATTGGTGAGCAATGATAACAATATCGGGAGGTTTGTTTTGTTTATGTGGAAGATTTATTGCACTCATAGAGCTAACTGTTAAAAAGAAGAAGAATGTAACAGCTAATAAAGGTAAGATAGTCCACACCATTTCCAGTTTTGTATTTCCAAATACTTGTTTTGGATCTTTAGTTTTTTTCTTAGCATTATACCTAAAGGCTTCTATTATGATAAGACTAGTGACTAATAAAACAATGAATCCAGCTAAAATCATATATCTTAAAAAGAGGGTATTTATGTTGTCGGCTTCGGAAGAACCAGTTGAAAATAAAGTTGAGAAGAATTGAATTACTTGTTGCATAATTTTGAACGTTAATAGTATACCACCAATTAATTTGGAAAAGCGTCTTGATTAAAAATTATACAGATGATTTATTAAATAGATAAATAAAGACAGCTCCATCATAATTAACGTAGTAATATTTGTATAAAAATATATTTTATAGATTACTAATGAGATGATTCAAAACACCATAATGAAAAAGTTTAAAATGTATCACATACACAATTCAAATTTTATTTTATAATTAAAATTGTTTATAACAGAACAAGATTCCTTTTAAGTAAAACTAAACACGAGGATATGATATGGAGGATAGATATAAAGTTACAGCGTCTGAAATTTTATTAGATACTTTGATTGATTGGGGAGTCGATACAATTTTTGGTTTACCCGGGGATGGAATCAACGGGATAATGGAAGCTCTCAGACAAAAGCAAGATAAAATTAAATTCATACACGTCAGGCATGAAGAAGCAGCAGCATTTATGGCTTGCGGCTATGCAAAGTTTACTGGAAAACTTGGAGTATGCTTAGCAACATCAGGCCCGGGTGGTGTACATTTATTAAATGGTTTGTATGATGCTAAATTAGACGGGCAGCCTGTATTAGCTATTACCGGGAGTCAATACCATGATTTAACTAATACATATGGCCAGCAGGATGTTGAGCTTGATAAGCTTTATATGGATGTGGCAGTTTACAATGAAAGAATTATGGGGCCTGAACATATTGAAAATGTCACCAACCTTGCTTGTAGAACTGCTATAAGCAGGCGTGGTGTTGCACATATAACTTTTCCTGTTGATATGCAGGAATTGGAAAGTGTACTTAAAAGATCCAAGAGAAATATTGCCCACCATTCTTCAAGCACAATAACTACTAATTCAGGAGAGCCGTCAAGAATTGATTTACAAGCAGCTGCACAAGTTCTAAATAACGGGAAAAAAATTGCAATACTTGCAGGCAGAGGCGCGCTAGGTGCTGCGGATGAATTGGAAGAGGTAGCTGAAATATTAGCGGCTCCTATTATTAAACCTCTTTTGGGTAAAGGATGTGTCCCGGATGATAGCCCTTACACTACGGGAAGTATCGGGTTGTTGGGAACCTTGCCTTCGCAAGAGGCGATTGAAGAATGTGATACTTTATTTATGGTAGGAACTTCATTTCCTTATATAGAATTTTATCCTAAACCCGGCCAGGCTAAGTGTGTTCAAATTGATATTGACCCCGCAAGATTTGGTTTAAGATATCCTGTCGATGCTCCTTTAATGGGCGACAGTAAGAATGTGCTTCGCAGTTTAATTCCTTTGCTTCTCAGAAATGAAGAACGAAGATTTTTGGAGATTGCTCAAGAAGGAATGAAAAAATGGTGGGAATTAATGGAAGAAAGAGGTACAAGAAAAGATAAACCAATGAAACCTCAGGTGGTATCTTGGCATCTGGGAAATTTATTAAAAGACGATGCGATTATCGCTTCTGATTCAGGAACTATTGCAACATGGTGGGCAAGACAAATTAAAGCAAAGAGAAATCAAAAATTTTCACTCTCTGGAAATCTTGCGACTATGGCTAATGGATTCCCTTATGCAATTGCCGCGCAGGTTGCTTATCCGGATAGACAATGTGTAGCATTTGTAGGTGACGGCGGATTCTCAATGTTGATGGCTGAATTTTCTACTTGTGTTAAATATAAGCTGCCTGTAAAAGTAGTTGTAATAAAAAATAATACGCTTGGCCAAATTAAATGGGAACAAATGGTAATGAATGGAAATCCTGAATTTGGTGTTAAGCTGGAACCTATAGACTTTGTCAAAATTGCTGAAGCTTGCGGAGGAATTGGTTTTTCAATAGACAACCCCAAAAATTGCGGTGATACTTTACAAAAAGCACTAAACACTCCTGGGCCTGTTTTAATTGAAGCAGTTGTTGATCCTTTTGAACCGCCGCTGCCTCCAAAAGCTACTTACAAACAAGGTAAACATTTAGCTAAATCACTGATAAAAGGTGAACCAAATAGAGAAAAGATTGCATGGACAATCGCCTCTGATAAAGTGAGAGAACTAATTTAAAACATTTACCCGATTGCTGGTATCTTGGCTCAAGGAGAGCGTAGATGCTAGCAATTAGGGAATAAATAATTTCTTAAAATAATAGTAAGACTATATGAATAATCCCAATGGTGAAGTTGTTGTTATAACTGGAGCTTCAGCCGGTATAGGACGGGCTGCTGCAAAAAAATTCGCTTCCAACGGTTGCAGTATTGGACTAATTGCCCGAGGTATTGAAGGCTTGGAGGGTGCAAAAAAAGATGTTGAATCCTTTGGCGTGAAAGCAATTTTTGTTCAAGCGGATGTTGCAAACGCAGATGAAGTAGAAAACGCTGCTAAGAAAATAGAAGATGAATTAGGGCCAATTAATATTTGGGTAAACGATGCCATGACCACAGTGTTTTCTCCCTTTCTCGAAATTACCCCTGATGAATTTAAAAGAGTTACAGAAGTTACATACTTAGGTTTTGTATATGGAACTATGAGTGCACTTAAAAGAATGAAAGAAAGGAATGAAGGCGTAATTGTACAGGTTGGTTCTGCATTGGCTTATAGAGGCATACCTCTTCAAACCGCTTATTGCGGAGCCAAACATGCCATACAAGGTTTTACCGAATCGCTTAGAGCAGAATTAATTCATGACAATGTAAATGTGCATTTAACAATGGTGCAGATGCCGGCATTAAATACTCCTCAATTTAGCTGGTGTAAAAATAATTTTGATAAAAAACCTCAGCCGGTTCCGCCAATATATCAGCCTGAAGTAGCTGCGGAAGCAATATATTATGCTGCTTATCATAAAAGAAGAGAAATGTATATTGGATTTAATAACACCGTAATAATTATAGGCAACAAATTCTTTCCCGGCTTGGGAGATAGATACCTGGCAAAAAATGGTTATGGTTCGCAGCTTACTGACGAAAAAGCCGATAAGAATAATCCTTTTAATTTATGGGAACCTGTTAAAGGTGATTTTGGTGCTCACGGAGAATTTGATAAAAGAGCAATTAAAAAAAGTAAAGATCTTTTCGTGGATATTCATAGAACAGCATTCACAATATCAACATTAACAATTTGCGTGGTTATAGTTTTGCTGCTAATAATAATTATATAAACTGATGATAAATATAGTGGCGTAGATGAAAATTAAGATGGAAGATAGAGGTAGTACTCGTCCTGAAATGAAATCGGAGAGTAATAAGGGGAATGGATCAAACGGAATGAGCAAGCAGGAACATTTCAAGATGCTTGTTCACCATCATCATAAAACACAATGGGTTTATTGGACTATAATTTTATTAGGAGTTTGGCTTATACTAAGTCCACTCACTTTTGATTACAGCAGAGGAGTAGTATCGCCAACAGGAGGAAGAACCGTTTGGCTCTCATTAAATCTCCGTAGTACTATCCTAATGTGGAGCGACATTCTTTCAGGATTTTTAATAATAATTTTAGGTTTCCGATCATTAAAACCTAATCGTCCTGTTTCGCTTTGGCTTGCCTGCTTCATTGGTGTTTGGCTGAATGCGGCACCGCTTATTTTTTGGGCGCCGTCCTCAATGATTTATTTAAATGAAACCTTCGTTGGCATTTTTATTATTGCTTTAACAATCTTAATCCCTGGTATGCCAAACATGATTAATTATATGAAGATGGGTCCTGATGTTCCTCCTGGCTGGTCATATAATCCATCATCCTGGGCGCAGCGTTCAATTTTAATTGCCTTGGGCTTTGCTGGTTTTGTTGTTTCAAGATATTTGGCTGCTTATCAAATGGGTTTTATTAATAATATCTGGGATCCATTTTTTGGGAGCGGCAGCAGTTTAGTTCTTCATTCAAAAATGTCTGATTCACTTCCAATTTCTGATGCAGGTCTTGGAGCATTTGCATATACTTTTGAATTTTTAATGGGATGGATGGGCTCACCTGCAAGATGGAGAACAATGCCGTGGATGGTTACTATTTTTGGAATACTTGTTATTCCATTGGGGTTAGTTCATATTACACTTGTAATTTCACAGCCTGTTATTGTTGGCCATTGGTGTTCGTTTTGTCTGTTAGCTGCGCTCTGTATGCTTCCCATGATTCCTTTAGAAGTAGATGAAGTTGTTGCGATGGTACAGTTCATAAAAAAATCATTACGGAATGGTAAACCATTTTGGCGGACATTTTGGAAAGGCGATACTATTGAAGGCGAGAATGATTCAAGATCACCAGGGCTTCAGGCTTTTTATGAAAGCCCATCAAAAGTATTTAAAGCTTCTCTGTGGGGAATGACATTCCCATGGAATTTAATCATTACTTCTGTACTTGGCCTCTGGATGATGTTTGTCCCTAATCTGCTCGGGAATACTCAAACTGCCGCCGATATTAATCATCTTGGCGGAGCTTTGGTTCTTACTTTTTCCGTAATATCTATGGGAGAAGTAATTAGGCCAGGAAGATATTTAAATATTTTAATTGGTCTAATATTTATCATCACCTCTTTTATTCTGCAAGGCTATTCCTCCATAGGCCAAATTAACGATATAGTGATTGGGCTTTTTATAATAGCTCTAAGCATTCCAAAGGGAACAATTAAAGAACACTATGATACGTGGGATAAAATGATAAAATAAAAATGAAAGAAAATATCAAAATAAAAAATATAGAAGTTTCTGCTTACACAATTCCCACTGAAACACCGGAATCAGATGGTACACTCGAGTGGGATTCAACAACAATAGTAATTGTGGAAATTTCTGCCGGAGATAAAAAAGGGATTGGGTATACTTACTCTCATCATGCAGCTGCAATTTTAATTAAAGAAAAATTAAAAAATGTAATAAAAAATAAAAATGCTTTGGATATAAATTTTTGCTGGAACGAAATGGTGAAGTCAATCAGAAATTTAGGAAGGCCGGGCATCGCTTCATGTGCAATCGCCGCTGTTGATTCTGCTTTATGGGATTTAAAAGCAAAATTGTTAGATGTTCCTTTAGTAAAATTGCTGGGGCAAATCCGGGATGGCGTTGATGTTTACGGAAGCGGTGGGTTTACTTCGTATTCAATTAAACAATTGAAAGATCAATTGTCTGGATGGGTAAATGAAGGAATGCAAAGTGTAAAAATGAAAATCGGACGAGAGCCGGATAAAGATATTTACAGAGTTGAAGAAGCAAGAAAAGCTATCGGAGATAAACCTGAATTATTTGTTGATGCCAATGGAGCATATTCAGTTAAGCAGGCGTTATCTAAAGCGGATAAATTTTCGGAACAATTTGTAACCTGGTTTGAAGAACCAGTTTCATCGGACAACCTTTCAGGGTTAAATCAAATTAGAAATTCTATAAATCATCAAATTGAAGTTACCGCGGGTGAATATGGATATGACACAACTTATTTCAATCAAATGCTAAGCAACAAAGCTGTTGATGTGCTGCAAGCTGATGCAACAAGATGTGCCGGTATAACCGGGTTTTTAAAAGCTTCAGATTTATGCGAAGCTTACCATGTTCCATTTTCTGCACACACTGCACCGTCAATTCATTTACACCCATGCTGTGCTTTAAAACCTTTAAGAAATATAGAATATTTTTTTGATCATATAAGAATTGAAAAAATGTTTTTCGATGGATTTCCTGAGCAAAAAGACGGAAAAATTTCCCCCGATTTATCAAGATATGGTTTAGGAATCGAATTAAAGAGAAATGATGCGGAAAAATTTAAAATATGAATTATTAAAATAAAAATTATTTAGTGACGATAGCATTGATTAAAACTTAAAATTCAAATTGATGTTTACAATTGTTGCATAGGAAAAGTTATGACAGAGACTCAAACAATAAATATTCAATCTTTAGTTGATGAACTAAAAAATAATATTAAAGGTGAAGTAAGATTCGACAATGGCAGCCGAGCATTATATGCAACGGATGCATCTAACTATAGACAAACACCGATAGGAGTTGTCATCCCTAAAGAAATCGATGATGTTATCAAGACGGTAAATTTATGTCACAAAAACAAAGTTCCATTATTATCCAGAGGCGGCGGAACGAGCTTAGCAGGGCAATGCTGTAATACCGCTGTAATAATGGATTTTTCAAAATACTTAAATAAAATTCTTGAATTAAATCATAAAGAAAAATATGCCTGGGTAGAACCGGGATTAGTTCTTGATAATTTAAGAAATGCAGCGGAAAAACATAACCTTACTTTCGGGCCGGATCCAGCAACCCACAATCATTGCACGCTCGGCGGAATGATTGGAAATAATTCTTGCGGCATTCATTCTGTTATGGCTGGCAAAACTGTAGAGAATATTCTAGAGTTAGATGTTTTGACATATGATGGAATAAGATTAACAGTAGGCCCAACTTCAAATGAACAATACAATAAAATCATAAAAGAAGGCGGCAGGAAAAGTGAAATTTATAAATCTTTAAAGAGAATAAGTGAAAACTATAAAAAACTAATTCATGAAAAATTTCCGGATATTCCTCGTCGCGTCTCAGGATATAATCTTCCCGATCTTTTAGAAGAAAACGGTTTTAATATCGCAAAAGCATTAGTAGGAACTGAATCAACTTGTGTTGTTGTATTGAGGGCAAAAGTAAAACTGGTCAGCAGCCCTCCGGAAAGGTCTCTTGTTGTTTTAGGATACCCGGATGTTTTCCAGGCTGGTGATCATGTCCCGGAAATATTAAAATTTAAACCGATTGGACTTGAAGGTATTGATGATATACTAATTGGTTACATGAAAAGTAAAGGGATGAACATTAATGATCTAAAGCTTTTGCCCAAAGGAAAAGGCTGGCTGCTTGTTGAGTTCGGAGGGCAGACGAAAGAAGAAGCAGATGCTAATGCTAAAAAATTAGTCGATAGATTTGAAGACGATAAAAACGGGCCGTCAACTAAATTATATGATGACAAGGATGAAGAAGATCAGATTTGGGAAATTCGGGAAAGCGGATTAGGAGCCACCGCGCACATTCCCGGTGAAAAATCCACCTGGCCGGGATGGGAAGATTCAGCTGTTCCTCCTGAAAAAGTGGGAAGCTACTTAAGAGATCTAAAAGATCTATTTCATAAGTATAATTATAATGCTTCAGTATATGGCCATTTTGGACAAGGCTGCATTCACTGCCGAATACCTTTTGATTTAAGAACTGCAGAGGGATTAGATAATTTTAAAAAATTTGTAAATGAAGCTGCTGATTTAGTGATTAACTATAATGGATCTCTTTCAGGAGAACATGGCGATGGCCAAGCTCGCGGCCCCTTACTTTATAAAATGTATGGTGAAGAATTAATTCAAGCATTCAGAGAATTTAAATCTGCGTGGGATCCTGACTGGAAAATGAATCCCGGAAAAGTAGTTGACGCATATAATATTACAGAGAACCTGCGAATGGGAACTGATTATTCACCTTGGGTTCCAAAAACGGTTTTTCAATATCCTGAAGATGACGGAGATTTTCCGAATGTAACATTACGCTGTGTGGGCGTAGGCAAATGCCGAAGAGAAGAAGGCGGAACAATGTGCCCGAGCTATATGGTAACTCATGAAGAAATGCATTCAACCCGCGGCAGAGCACGCCTTCTTTTTGAAATGCTTCAGGGCGATGCAATCAAAGAAAAGTGGAAAAGCGAACATGTCAAAGAAGCGCTTGATTTATGTCTTGCCTGTAAAGGATGTAAAAATGATTGCCCGGTAAATGTTGATATGGCAACTTATAAAGCTGAATTTCTTTCTCATTATTATAAGGGAAAGATTAGAGAGATGCCCGCATATACAATGGGGTTAATTTATTGGTGGGCAAGGTTAGCTTCTAAATTTCCTTCATTTGTAAATTTTTTGATGAGCGCGCCTGGTATCAGTATTATAATGAAAAAAATTGCCGGCTTAGCGCCAGAAAGAAAAATACCAAAGTTTGCCAAACAGACATTCAGAAATTGGTTTAATAAAAGAAGTAAAGGCAAAAAACAAAATGGCAAGAAAGTTATTCTTTGGCCGGATACGTTCAATAACTTTTTATTACCGGAAACTGGTGTGGCCGCAGCTCTGTTCTTAGAAAATGCAGGCTACAATGTTGTATTGCCTTCTAAAGTTTTATGCTGCGGAAGGCCCCTTTATGATTATGGTTTTCTTGATCTTGCAAAAAAATTATTGCGAGAAACTTTAGATGTATTGAAGGATGACATTGAAGCGGGAACACCAATTGTAGGTATTGAGCCAAGCTGCATTGCTACCTTCCGCGACGAGCTAAATGGATTATTTAATAAAGATGAAGATGCTCAGCGTCTAAAAAAACAATTTTATACTTTAGCTGAATTTATTGAAAAAGAAAATATTCCATTACCAACAATTAATAGAAAAGCAATAGTTCATGGACATTGTCATCATAAATCAATAATGCATTTTGATAGTGATGAGAAAGTTCTCAAAAAAACCGGATTGGATTTTACATTGCCGGAATCCGGATGCTGCGGTATGGCAGGTTCGTTTGGGTTTGAAGCTTCAAAATATGATGTTTCGGTAAAATGCGGCGAACGGGTTTTAATTCCAAAGGTAAATGAAGCAGATAAGAACACCTTAATTGTTGCGGATGGATTCAGTTGCCGTGAACAAATTAAACAATTAACAAATAGACAGGCACTTCATCTCGCTGAACTAATTTATGTCGGCCAGCATAATGGAAAGTTTAAAACTGAAGATGAAGCTTTATCAGAATTAAAAAAGATTTCTCAGCAATAGGAGATAAAATGAATTCAAAATTAATCAACGATAATGGATTAAAAACTTATGCCTTAATTTTTGAAGAAGATGACGAAGTACTAAATGGTCTGGAAAAATTTGCAGAGGAAAATGAAATAACCGGAAGCAGCTTATACGGAATCGGCGCATTTAAAAAATTAACATTGGGCTATTTTGATATTGAAAAAAAGGATTATATAAATAATGAAGTAGATGAACAAGTTGAAGTTGTTTCTCTAATAGGAAATATTTCCAGGCACAAAGGCAAACCAAAAGTGCATATACATTTGGCTGTAGGAAAGAGAAACGGAAATGCTTTAGGCGGACATTTATTAAAAGGAATTGTTAGGCCGACTCTTGAAATTATTTTAAATGAATCTCCGGCTTATCTTCAAAGAGAATATAAGGAAGAGTATAAGCTCTCATTAATTAATCTTGATAAGGGATAATGAGTTTTGGAGACCTTAATATAATTTTGGTTGCTGTTGGCGGCACTCTTTTAATTTTAGAATTAACTGCTGGTTACCTTAAATATCATTTATATCTATCTGAGCCGATTATTGCAATGTGCATCGGAATAATAATTGGTCCGGCTGTTTTAAACCTTATTGATCTAAATAAATATCACTCCTTCAATCTTGTGATGGAAGAATTAGCAAGATTGACTTTAGCAGTAACCTTGATGGGAGTTGCATTTAGAATTCCAAGAAGATTTATTTTTGAACATTGGCGGGATATACTGATTCTAATACTTGTAGCGCTTCCTGTTATGTGGTTAGTTAGCGGACTCTTGATTTATTTAATTCTTGGAATACCATTTTGGTTGGCATTTTTAATTGGTGCAGTTATCTCACCAACAGATCCGGTTTTGGCAAGTACAATTGTTACCAGTGAATTAGCCGAAAAATATATTCCGGCAGGACTAAGGCATCTTATTTCGGCTGAATCAGGTTTAAATGATGCATTAGCTTTTCCAATAATAATGTATCCATTATTAGTTCTCACTGTAAAAGATGGAATACTTTCACACTTTATATTTAAAATTATTTTGTGGGAAACGATTGGTGCCATTATAGTTGGACTATTCCTTGGTTATCTAACTGCAAAAATACTGGGTTGGATTCAAAAGAAAACTGAGGTGGAAAAGCCACCTTTGCTTTCCACGACACTAGCTTTATCATTCACTGCTTTAGGTCTGGTAAAGCTTATAGGAAGTGATGGGCTTTTAGCCGTGTTTGCCTCAGGTGCAATATTAAGTATTATTATTCATAGTAATGCTGATGAAAAGTCGGAAAGAATTCAAGAAATTATAAAACGGTTTATTGATCTGCCGATATTTATTTTTTTTGGAATGTTAATACCATGGGTGAAATGGACTGACTATGGTTTCGCCGCTATTTTACTAGTTGCAGCCATTCTGATATTTAGAAGACTGCCGATACTGCTGGCAATATTTCCATTTGTGAAATTAATAAAAAATTATAGAGATGCTTTATTTGCCGGATGGTTCGGACCAATTGGAGTTGCAGCGCTATACTATTCCTTTTATTCGTGGCGACAAACAAATAACGAAACAATATGGGTAATTACAAGTATGATGATTTTTGCTTCTATAATTGTACATGGCATAACTGATGGGCCATTTTCAAAAATGTATACAAGAAAAATTAGATAAGGAGAATTAAAATGATTGGGAAAAAAAATTGGGTAATTGCCGAAGGTTATATTCCGCCTTCAAGCACGGGACCGAAACCGCAAATGCTTAGTCATGAAACTGCATGTATATTAAATCCAAATGATGAAGACGCTAAGATTGAAATTACAATTTATTTTTCGGATAAAGACCCGGTCGGGCCATATAAAGAAATTGTGAAAGCTAAAAGAACTAAGCATATAAGATTTAATAATCTTAAGGAACCGGAAGCGATTCCTGTTGATACAGACTATTCCAGCGTAATTAAATCTAATGTCCCTATTGTGGTTCAGCATTCACGTCTTGATTCAAGACAGGCAGAGAATGCTTTACTATCAACTATTGCATTCGCGGCTGAGGATTAGAATTTAGGTTTGAAGGGAATTATTGGAAAAATAAATTTTAAATCTGAATGAGGTGGAGAAAGTTGTTCTAAAAATGTTTAAACCATTTTCCGCTTTATTATATTTTGCACTATTGTATCTTTATTTATACTGCTCGTCTGCTTGAAATTATATTTATTACAAAAATTATAATCGCAGCAATTAAAAGTAAATGAATAAATCCACCAAGCGTATAAGCGCCAACTACACCTAATAGCCATAGCCCAATCAAAATTATAATTATATTCCAGAGCATGAAGACTTTCTAATTTTCTATTAATTTCTGTTATACATATATGTTTGAATATAAAATTTTATAAGGGAAACAAAATGAATGGAAGCACTTTTACTTCAAGGTATGAGGGAGGTCAATGTAACATAAATTTTGAGTACTGAAATATAGTGCGGAAATGCTGATGTATCAATCAAGCATTTCCCACTGAAATAAGATGGCTAAATATTATTGTTTATAATTTTCCACAGTATTTGAATCTCTAAATTTTGCCTTATCAGGATTTTCTCCAAATTCCCTAAATGCCCTCCTTTGTCTTAATAAGTCAAAATATTGGTCAAGTTCCTTTTGAATATCTTCTTTTTTCTTTAATTCTTCTTGAGTTAGTTCTCCTTTTGAATATAACCTCTGCTCTTCATCCGCTAAATTTTTAATGTGTGAAAGAATTTCATTCTGATTCATTTTAAACTCCTTTTCTTTTAGACTAATTCATAATCAAAATATATTTAATTGCTGCTATAAAAGTGTTGATCTTAGGCAAGATGATATTTCTTTATTCAATTTCGTTTTTATCAGTTTTGAATTCTAAACTTATTAATTTAAGCATAGGGTAATGATTGGATAGCAAGTATTTAGAAAATTAATTTAAAGAAATCCATCCAATTTTTTTATTCACGGCTGGTTATTCTTCAATTTTAGTAATAGGGTTCCACGATGAAGACTCCCTTATTTCTGCGACAATTAATCTGTCCTCAGGACTGATATGCAGCCGGAAAAATTCCTTTAAATTAAATGAATCAGTCTCGAACCTTTTTATTTGCCAGGTGTTTTCTGTGATTTTTAGTGCCCTGAAATTTTCTAATTCATCTTTTAAGGTTTGATGATTTGTTTGAGATTTTATTTCAATGTTTAGTAAATATGTTGCCATATAATTCCGTGGTAATAAATTAAATCTTATTCTTTTGTACTTAATTATTCTATCCTAACTATATAAAAATTTAGTACAATTTTTAAAAGCGAATTTTAAAAGATTAATTATCATTTAAGGTGAGCCCAATCATTAAAGTGAATCTTATCACCCTTCAAATTTGAAAATCATAAAACCTTCTTTAGTCAGGATATGCGTAATGGTTGTATTCGACTTAGTAGTAATAATTTTTCCAAATAATAATTTTGAACTTCGTGGCTTATTTCAATTCTCTATTTATCTTCCAGCTGTAAATTAATGTCGTAAAACTCACAGCTAACTATTTAATTCATCAAATATTTTTTTATTGTGTTTATATACACTTACAAATTATGAATACAATTATATATTAATTTTTGAAACAGATGTGAAATTTTTAATAAGGAGAATGAATGATGATAAAAGAGGATGATAAATCAGAAGCAACCCAAAATTTCTCGTTACCCATTTTCAATAATGTTGAAAAGAAAGCAGAAGGAGATTTCGAGGATGAGTTTAGAGATGTAGATCCAGAAGATGTTGAAAATATTGAAGACGATGATAGTGAAGAAGAGGATGAAGATGATGAAGATTTTGATCCCGATGAAGATGAAGACAAAGTTGTATTTACAACTTTACAATACTAAAATCAATTTAATATAATAAAATGAAAAGGAGTAAATATGTCTGTTAAATCATTAAAAGATTTGTTTATAGATGAATTAGAAGATATGTATAATGCAGAAAACCAGCTAACTAAAGCTCTTCCCACAATGGCTGAAAAATCAACTTCAGATCAATTGAAGAAGGCTTTCAAGAGTCATCTTGAAGAAACTAAAAATCAGATAAAGCGTCTCGACCAAGTATTTCAAGATTTAGAAATGCAGCCTAAAGGCAAAAAATGTGAAGCTATGGAAGGATTAGTTAAGGAAGCAAAAACTCTAATGGATGAAGTTTCTGATAAGCAAGTTCGTGACGCAGCGCTAATTTCTGCAGCTCAAAAAGTAGAGCATTATGAAATTGGTTCATATGGAACTTTACGTAACTTTGCTGTTGCACTTGGTTACGATGAGTCAGTAAAGCTTATACAGCAAAATCTTGATGAAGAATCTGCAGCTGATGAAAAATTGTCTGAGATAGCAGAGTCAGAAGTGAATGCTGAGGCCAGCTTAAGATAGCTGAGATAAGTAGTCCATTATTTTCAAGCCGCTTTTTAAAAGCGGCTTTTTTTAATGAATGAACTCTCAAGTAAAATGATTAAATGTATTTCCTGTATCTGCATTGACAGATGAAATAATTATAAATGTTTCATTTCACACCAGCTAGTTTTTAGTGTCAACTATCATATCAACAATTTCAATTTAAACCGATTTTTACTCATAATAAAATGGAGATTATTAAATGGCTGAAATAAACATTCAGAAGAAAAGAAAACCAATTTGGCCCTGGATAATTATTATACTCATAGTAATTATTGCAGCCTGGTTTTTGATTAAGAATAATGGTATAAAAAATAATACAGATATTTTGTCAGACTCAACTACTAATCAGCAAAACATTGTTGTTGACACCAGTAGGAGCAATGAAATTGAGGATTTTACAGAATTCATAGATGATTCTACTAACATAACAGATGCCGTTAGTTATACTAAAGAGGGATTGGAAAAGCTATCTAATGCCCTGGGATATATTATAAATCGTAATGATTCATTACAAAATAATCAAAGGCAAATGGCGGATCTTAATGAAGCAATTGAAAAAATAAAGGATTCTAGTGATAACGCATCGAACGCTAAAAATGTTAAAAATGCTTTCATTACATCATCGGATTTAATGAAATCAATTAAGAACGAAAAATATGGTAATACTCAAAATCAAATAACAGATATTTCTTCAATTGCGCATTCAATTAATATTAATCAACCGCTTAAAAATCAGTTAGATATTATTAAGAAGTTTTTTAAACAATCCAATAACATTATACAAGATTTGAATTATTAGAAATTGATATTTAAAATATAGGAGAACGTATGGAAAAGCGAAATTTGGAAAAACAAGGTTTGTATAGATTAAGTGAATTAAAAGAATATGAAGTTGCTAATTCTGATCCCGATATTAGAGGCTGGGAAGTTTATAGTAATGATGAAAAAAACATTGGAAAAATAAACGAACTAATAGTTGATCCTGAATTGATGAAGGTTCGTTATTTGGATCTTCATTTAAATATAGATATAGAAAGCGGTAAAAATAAAAGGAACTTGCTAATCCCGATTGGTTCGGCTGAACTTGACGAAAAAAAGAAAGCAGTTTATTTAACAACTATCGAAACGGTAACGCTTTTAAAGATGCCTGAGTACGGCGGCGGTCCGGTATCAAGGGATTATGAAAAAAAAGTAAGAAATGTAATTAGCCCTGATGAAAAGATTCCGGAAGTTGATTCTGAATTTTATAATAGCAGTGTATTTGACGAAAATAGATTTTATAAAACACGCAGCGGTAATTTATCCAATCTGAAGGATCTTGATCCCACCATCTATGCAGTTAATCATAGAGACGTAAGAGGATGGGAAGTACTAACTAAAGATGGTGCTAATATTGGCTTTGTACATGAATTAATTATCGATACTAAATTTGATAAAATCAGGTATCTTGATGTAGAAATAAATAAGAATTTTATTTATAAACCAAAAGAACACGTGCTTATTCCTATAGGTTTAGCTGATATAAATTTTAATGATGATAAAGTGTTAATCGATTATGACAGCAAAAACTTAAAGAATTACCCTGCTTATGGCGGCGGGATTATTACTAGAATGTATGAAAATTCGATTGTAAATTCTTTTAAAGAATGAAGAGAGTAATCCTAAAATTGTTAATGATAATGAGTTTTATAATCGAAGCCATTTTAATGATGATAGGTTTTTCTCGAGTAAATAAAATGCTGGCGGCTTTTTGGTTTTAGTCTTAAATTCTTCAGATAATTTTTAACAAAAAGCCGCTAAAATTTCACAGTGATTATTAATTATTTTTTAAATGAAAATTCATTCCCAATACATTCAATTCTTACAAGGGGAGAGCAAAACTATTGATTCATTCTGTGTCAGAAAACACTGAAAAATATTATTATTTTTTTTTATATTATTACATGTTTTATTGAAAAAGTAATAGCTACAATTGGTAAAATTCGATAGATAGCGATTATATATAGCGTGACTAATTCCTTCCTAATTTTATTTGAATTGATATAATTTATGCATACATCTAAACAAAAAGATGTTTATGGAGATGAACTGGATGATCAGTTTATATTCTTTTTAAAAGCACAGCAAATACCCATTGCGGTATTAAAGCCAATATATAATGGTTCTGAAGAAATAGATAATTTCAGTATAATTTTTATAAATAGTTTAGCTGCTAAATCAATAGGCTTGCCTGAAGGTAACATAGTAGATGAAATCTTTGAAAATCTTTTTCCGTTTTATAATACAAAAGATGCTTTAAATAAAATTAAAGATGTATATGAAACCGGAGAAATGCAAACTATTGAGATCGATGGATTTAAAGACATAGTTAATAATGTAACTCATGGGGCACTTAAAATTAATGTTGTAAGATATTATAACTATCTGATTTTAAATTGGCTGGATAATTCCGTCCATTTAAATAATATGGAGGCCATGAATAATTTAAAAGTATCAAATGAGGATTTAGAACAATTTGCATATATAGCATCGCATGATTTGCAAGAACCTTTAAGAATGGTTACAAGTTTTACTCAGCTTCTGCAAAAAAGATATGCGGATAAACTTGATGATGATGCAAATGATTTTATTAATTATGCTGTCGACGGCGCTAAAAGGATGAAAGAATTAATTGATAATCTTCTTATCTTTTCAAGAGTCGGGCGATCAAAAGATTATACAAATGTTAATGTGCAGGAAATTATTGATGATATTTCAAATGATTTTAGGCTGATTATTGAAGACGGTAATATTAAATTTATTTACAACAATCTGCCTGAAGTCTATGCCGATAAAACTTTACTACGACAATTATTTTCCAACCTAATTTCTAATTCAATAAAGTATAAACAAAAAGAAAATCCAACTAATCAAAATATCAGCTAAAAAAAATATTTCGGCTTGGGTTTTTTCTGTAGAAGATAATGGCATTGGAATAGAAGAAAAATACTTTAATAAAATATTTCTGATTTTTCAAAGACTTCATTCCAAAAATGATTATCCGGGTACGGGAATTGGATTATCAATATGCAAAAAAATTGTTGAAAATTTGGCGGCCGCATATGGCTTGAGTCTGAAATTGGAAAGGGAACAACATTTTATTTTACTATTCCTATTAAGGAGAGTTAAGTGGAAAAGGAAAAAGTTGGATTGGTTCAAATTCTATTGATTGAAGATAATCCTGGCGATATCCGGTTGATAAAAGAATCTTTAAAAGAGAATAAATTTTTAGCAGAATTAGTTGTAATCTCCAATGGCGAAGAGGCAATGCAGTATCTGAGAAAAGAGGGAGAATTTACAAATATTGATTTGCCTGATCTAATTCTTTTAGACCTTAACTTGCCCAAAAAAGATGGACGCGAAATTCTTAGCGAAATAAAACATGATGAAAAATTAAAAACCATTCCAGTAATAATCTTAACCTCTTCAAGTGAGGAATCTGATATTTTAAAGAGTTATCAGAATTATGCTAATTGTTTTATCTCCAAACCGGTAGACTTAGACAATTTTATAAAAGTAATTAGATCGATTGAAGATTTTTGGCTGACAATAGTAAAATTTAAACATTAATAAAGGCTATATCATGAGAGTTGAACAAATTGAACTCGAGTTATCTGTACTAATTATTGAAGATAATCCGGGCGACTTTTCATTATTAAACAGCATTTAAGCGAATTAAAAAATAATGAATATAAATTGAGATGCAGTTCCACTTTATCCGAATCATTGAATATTCTCAAAAAATGAAAAAATAGATGCGGTAATTCTTGATCTTGGTTTACCTGATAGCAGTGGATTAGAATCTTTAAATTTAATTAAAGCTTGTAACGATAGTGTTCCGATAATTGTTCTAACTATTAATAAATCAGATAAAATGGGTTTGGACGCTATTAAAAATGGAGCGCAAGATTATTTAATTAAAGATGAACTGAATCAATTTAGTTTAAACAAAGCAATCTTGCATTCAATAAGCCGAAAAAAATTAGAGGTGAAATTAAAGAACAGTGTTGCACAATATAATAATACTTTTGAACAAGCTGCAGTTGGCATTGTCCATACGTCTATAAACACTGATTTTCTTAAAGTCAATCAAAAATTTTGTGAAATTCTTGGATACTCAAAAGACGAATTAATTGGTAAAAATATTGCCGACTTAACCTTTGCAGATGATCTTGAACGCAGTTTATTTGAAATGGAAAAATTGATTCAAGGCAAAGTAAAACATTATTCAATGGAAAAAAGGCTTATCCACAAAAACAACACTGTGATATGGACTAACCTAACAAGAAGCGCCATTTTTGATGATCAAAATAATTTCCAATATTTTTTTTCAACGTATGAAGATATAACTGAAAGAAAAATACTTGAATCAGAATTACAAAAGCAAAAAGATCTGTTGGATAACGTGATAAATATACTCCCGGTGGGCGTATGGATAATGGATGGGAAAGGCGCTCTAATAAGAAATAACCAAGAAGGTGAAGAAATATGGGAGGGCAAGTCCTATAAAGACACCAGCAGCTTAAAAGAATACAAAGGCTGGTGGAAGGAAACAAATCAACAAATTGATGATGAAGATTGGGCATTACAAAGAGCTTTAAAAAATAAAGAAACTTCAATTGGTGAAATAATTAATATTGAATGTTTTGACGGATCAAAAAAAACAATTATAAATTCTGCGTTACCAATAATAAAGGATGGCAAAGTTGCTTTTGTAGTAGTGGTTAATCAAGATATAACTACATTACAAAGAGCAGAAGAAAAAATGAAGGAATTAATTTCAGCGAAGGAGATGCTTTTGAAGGAAGCTCATCATAGGATAAAAAATAATCTGCAGCTTATGTCTAGTTTGCTGCATCTGCCTTTGGCTAAGATTGAAGATGAATCAGCAAAAAATATTTTAGTGGACAGCATCCATAGAATTATGTCAATTTCAAGTCTTCATGATTTTTTATATAGATCGACAAGTTTTAATGAAGTTAATGCTCAAAGCTATCTCTATAAAATTATCGATCATATAACTGTAAGTTTACCAACGGAATCGAAGAATGTGAAATTTGCTAAAGATATAGAAAACTTTAATATAAACTCAGGCTTAGCTATTTCATTAGGCTTGATTATAAATGAAATGGTTACAAATGCCTTTAAGTATGCATTTAATAATAAAACCGGCGGGAATATTTATATCGAATTGAAGAAGCAAAAGGATGATGTTTTATTGACTTTTAAAGATGACGGTGTTGGAATAGAGCAGGAAATAGATTTTGAAAATGTTGAAAGTACTGGATTTCAAATAATTCATTCTCTTGTTAGTCAGCATGCAGGAACTATTAATTATAACACAAATAATGGAACAGAATTTATAATTAAAATGGCGCGGAAATAATAGATTGATTAAAAAGCGTCCCGCCTAATTATGAATAGTCAATTACAAGTTAATAGGAAAACTCAATAGGGGAATATGATAAATAATTTATTTCCTAATAATTATTAAAAAGAATGTACTTCTTTATTTCTCAATCCTTCTTTTGAATGCCGTAAATCTAATTTACCTCTAGGCTGTTTACGAAGTTCATTAGGAACATTACTTCCGGAAGATCCTCTGCCTATTGAAATACCTCCATCAACAAAATATAAAGCTCCTGTTACAAAACTAGCTTCATTGGATGCTAGAAAAGAAAATACATTTGCTATTTCTTCAGGATTTGCGTGCCTTCCTAACGGAGTTCCATTAATAATATCATCTTCCATTTTTTTTGTCATTGGGCTTTTATCAATATCATGCCATTGAGTATCAGTTGGGCCGGGGCAAACGCAATTAGCTCTTATGCCATTGGCGGCCTGCTCAAGCGCAACGCCGCGCATAAAAGAAATTATCCAGCCTTTGGATCCGCCGTAAGGCGCACATAACGGTTGTCCGATTGTCCCAGCTTCAGATGCAGTTGATATAATATTTCCCTCTGTTTTTTGGAGATAGGGGATTGCAAACTTTGTCATTAAAAAACATGAGCGAACATTCATTTTTGTCATGTAGTCAAAATCTTCCACGGGGAAATCTTGAACTGCGGCGACCGTTTGAAATGTTCCGGCGTTGTTAATCAAAATATCGAGATGATCATATTTTTTTATAGCCTGCTCTATACATTTTTTTGCGATATTCGATTCAGAAATATCGCCCTTAAATCCATATGCATCACCGCCATCTTTTTGTATTTCATTTACAACTTCATCAACTGGATCATCCGGTAACCCATTTACAACTACTTTAGCGCCTTCAAGAATAAATTTTTTAACAATTGCTTCTCCGATTCCAGTGGCGCCTCCAGTTACGATTGCAACTTTATTATTTAACCTCTTTGCCATTTTCTTTACCATTATATTTAATGAATATATTCATTTAATAAATTTTCCAAATATTCTTTTCTTTCACTTTTTATATCAGGCTCGCCATGTTCATAAACATATTGCTCTAATTCCTCAAAACCGACATCGCCTTTTTCAATTTTTGATCCGATGCCTTCATCCCATTGATTATATCTTTCTTTAATGAAGTCATCAAATTTACCATCTTCAATAATATCAGCAGCAATTTTTAAAGCCCTTGCATACGCATCCATAGCTCCTATATGAGCATAAAATAAATCTACCTGATCAATTGACTGCCTGCGAAGTTTGGAATCAAAATTTAAACCGCCGGAAGTAAATCCGCCGCTCTTTAAAATTAAATACATAGCAAAGGTATTTTCATATATATCAATCGGGAACTGATCTGTATCCCAGCCCAGCAGTAAATCACCTCGATTAGCATCTACGGAACCGAGTAAGTCATTAGAAACAGCATATTCAAGTTCATGCTGAAAAGTTTTATTTGCTAATGTTGCATGATTGGCTTCAATATTAAATTTAAATTCTTTTTCCAGGCCGTACCGTTGTAAAAACGCGAAAGAGTTTTCCACATCAAAGTCATATTGAATTTTGGTGGGTTCTCTTGGTTTAGGTTCAATGTTTAATTGTCCTTTAAATCCAATTTTGTTTTTGTAATCCACAAACATCCTGTAAAACATACCCATATGATCTAGCTCTCTATTCATATCGGTGTTAAGAAGAGTTTGATATCCTTCCCGTCCACCCCACAAAGTAAATCCATCGGCATCGAGTTCCATTGAATATTCAAGTGCCTTTTTAACCTGGCTTGCAGCATACGCAAAGGAACCGGGATATGGTGAAGTGCTGGCGCCGGACATATATCTTTTCGGCTCAAATGTATTTGCTGTGCCCCATAAAAGTTTTATACCGGTTTCTTTTTGAAACTCTTTTACTTTGGGAATTAATTTATCAATTCGTTTGTTAGTTTCTTTTTGGCTATCCGCTTCAGGTACCAGATCTCTATCATGGAATGTAAAATATCTTACACCGAGCTTTTTAAAAAATTCAAACGCAGCCTCTAGACGCTGTTCAGCCATTTTCATCGGGTCGTCGCTTCCCATATAGGTTCTCTCAAATACAGGCCCGCCAAAAAGATCAGCCCCTAAATATGTGAACGTATGCCAATACGCAACGCAAAATTTTAAATGTTCCTCCATTCTTTTGCCAAGCACTTTTTCATCAGGGTTGTAATGTTTAAATGCTAATGGATTATCTGAATCTCTGCCTTCAAATTTTATTTCTTTTACGTTTGGAAAATACTCTTTCATCAAATCACCTTTTATTTTTAGTTTATAACACACGGTCTCAACAGATTATACAAAATATTTACAGCTTTTGTTGTGAGATATCTACAAAAACAAACCGGTATTTTCTCATTAGTGATTTAAATCTATAAAATTTATTTTGGCGCCGTCAATAAGGTTAATATTAAAATTTATTGCTTCTGTTTTCTTTTTCGTACAAACCGTGTAATTAAAATGCCGATGGTGGCAATAGTAGAAACATATCCTGCAGCTTTTTTAATTTTACTCAATCCTTTATTTACTTTTTTTGCTCTCATTTTCATTCCTCAATTATTTTTTCTTATGAATAATGTTTTAAAATCTTTAATACTGCTTTTTCTTCCGCACTTAATCCGTATTTACCATTCGCTCTAGATTTAGCAAATGCTTTAAATAGATATTCGTCATGGTATGCAATAAAAATATCAGGATGTATATAATATTTTTTACAGACTGCTGCTGTGTTATTTAACTCTTCCGCCGTCGCTTTCACGACCTTTATCACATTTTTATCTTTTTCACTGGAGTTGTCAGCATCCGAGCAATTACGTAATAATCTTGCGGCATAGACAGTCGCTCCCCAGGTTCTAAAATCTTTGGCTGTATAATTATTCTCTGTTATTAAAAACAAGTAATCATTAACATCTGAAGATTCAATATTTTGATAGTTCCCATCCTCATCAATATATCGGAATAACTGTTGCCCAGGTAAGTCGTGACATTTCTTTATTGCACGCACCAATTTTTTATCTTTAATATCGTACTCAGCTTTTTTGCCCGATTTACCCTGGAATTTAAATGTTAAACCGGATCCATTCTTTTTAATATGTTTATTCCTTAAGGTGGTCAGCCCGAAAGAATTATTTTCTTCTGCATATTTTTCATTTCCGATTCTAATCAAAGTCTCTTCTAAAAGCTTTATAATTAATGACAAAACTTTTTCTTTAGAAAAAGTTCTTAGTTTAAAATCTTTGGCAATATGTTTACGAATTTTAGGGAGAGATTCTCCAAATTCTATAAGTCTACTGAATTTAGTTGAGCTGCTGTATTCCTCCCATTTCTCGTGATAGATATATTGTTTCCTGCCTTTATTATCTTTCCCGGTTACTTGAATATGACCGTTTTTAAAATTACAAATGTGAACATCTTCCCAAGCGGGTGGAATAACTAAATCTTTAAATCTTTTAATTAGATCTTTATTTTTTATTACTTCGCCGTCAAGATTTAAATATTGAAAACCTCTCCCGTGCTTTCTCCGTTGGAAGCATAAATCTTTTTCATTAGTGTAGCGCAAGCCAAAGTTTTTTATTGATTTATTTTTATTCTCAGCCAAATCTGTATCTCATATTATTTGAATAGAATTTTTTTAGTGATTCGCCCTTTTAAACATCACGGAAATATTTATTTAAATTATTGCAACTTATTTGATGTCTACTTTATATTGATGTGAATATTTTGAATGCCTTCTTCAGCTTTTACGCTAAATATTTTTTCATTCGGATATTGAATAAAACTTATTTTGCCGTTTCGTTCAAAGTAGGCAGTTTTAATTTCTTCAATTTTAGTTTTACCTGTTTCATATCTTAATTCTAATTTAAGGTCATCCTCTGTTAGGTGAGCTGACTTCATTTCTTTCCAATTAATTTTTCCATCTTTAATTAAAATCCGTCTATCACCTTTTATTAATGAACCAAACACTTTGAATTTAAAAGCTAAAAGGCTTAATAACCAGTGCATTCCCACAAGCACTAATGCAGTAAATATTGTTGGTAAAAGCGGCGCATTGCCATTAATTGCACGGCTTAATAATGAACCGATGAATATTCCAAAAATAAAATCAAAAGCTGTAGTTTTACCAAGAAATCTTTTATCACCGATCCTTACAGTGATTAATGCACAGAGATAAATTATAACTGCCCGAAGTCCCATCTGCAGCATATTTAAATTTTTTAAATTAATTCCTAAAAGCCATTTAAGATTATCCATAAATATAAAATGTGTTGAAACTATTTATCAGACTTAATAATTACGTGCATATGTTTTATCACATTGATTTATTAAAAATATATTAAATTTTAAAATGTTTTGAGCAGTTGTTAATCACATGCTAATTGAATTTTATCACTAATTAATTAGAATAAAGTTATTATGTTTTCAATAAAAAGGAGAAAATTATGAATCAATATGTAATGCCATATAATGGTAAGTGGGCAGTCAAAGGAGAAAATGAAGAAGAGATTACTTCTCTGCATGACACCAAAAAAGAAGCCATTGAAACCGCTAAAGAAATTGCTATGGCAAGCGATGACAAATTAGTTATACTACGAAAAGATGGAACAATTGACAATCTTGGATTTAAAGGTGTTGACCCGATGCCTGATAAGAATAGAGCACCGGATTATAATCCCGATAATGAAAGTGATGAAGACTATTAATAATTAAGAGTAACATAATATATTGTTTAATATTTCAATGAATTTTTTTCATCTTAAATTAATTTCACTCAAACAAAAAGTGAGGAGAGTTACATTTATAAATAATGCTTGAGCGTTATCACCACTTTCTTTCTTAGAATTATAAATCTTTGTGGAAATTCATGTTCTTAAAAGATTATAAAAAAGATGATGGACGATAGATAATCGATGAATGAAAAAATTTCCCGTAAGTCATTTCTATTAATAACAGGTGGAATTAGTGCAGCGTTAATCTCCTCAGGCTGCGAAAAACCCGTACAAAAATTAATCCCATATGTAAATCAACCTAATTATCCCGAACCGGGTGAGTGGGCTTTTTATGCTACTACTTGCCGGGAGTGCCCAGCAGGGTGCGGAATGCATTTATGGTATAGAGATGGAAGAGTGACAAAAGCTGAAGGAAATCCTGAGAGTAAAATAAATGAAGGGGGACTATGTGCAAGAGGGCAATCATCGCTGCAAGGATTATATGATCCTGAACGGATACAAAATGTATTAAGAAAAAAATATGAAGATAATTTTGAAATTACTTATTGGGAAACGGCCATTGATGAAATAGGGAAGCGCCTAAAAAATTTAAAGGGAAAAATATTTTTAGTTTCTGATCTTCAAACAGGTGCACTTGATGAAGTAATGAACAAATTTACTCAAGCCTTTAGTTCTCCATCGCCTATTTACTATGAAGCATATAATTATGAATCTGTAAAAAAAGCAAATCAAAAAGTATTTGGGAGTGCAGTAGTTCCAAACTATAAAATTGATCAGGCTGATCTTTTAATAAGTTTTGGTGTTGATTTTTTAGAGACATGGATTTCACCTGTTCAGTTCGCTTCGCAATTTAAAAAGATGCATGAATACAAAAATGGCAAGATTGGTGAATTTATTTATTTCGGCCCGCGACTATCAATGACTGCAGCAAATGCGGATAAATTTTACCAGGTTCCCGCCGGAATAGAAATTTCAATTGCTAATGCTATACTGAAGGAATTGAACTACGATGGAGAAAAATATTTGGGAGAAGTTGATGACATTTATAAAAAATACATTTCCGAAAATGAAATAAAAAAAATAGCCCAAAAAATTTCTAAATCTGGTTCAGGATTAGCTTTAGGCGGACCATCTGGTGGAAAAGGAAAACATTCCCAAGCAAATGCTTTGGCTGCGGCCCTTATTAATAAAGCAATGGAAAGTGAAAATAAAACTATAGATTTAAATAATTTTCACGCTTTAACTTTTACAACTTCTAATGAAGAAATAAAAAATACATGTTCTAAATTTACTAAAGATGATATCATAATCATTAATAATACTAATCCGGTTTTTACAGATAGTAAATTTAAAACATATTTAAAAGATGCTGGTCTCGTAGTCTATCTTGGCAATATGGGAGATGAAACTGCAGTTTTAGCTGATTGGATTTTACCCATTAATTATCCTCTGGAAACATGGGGAGATTATGAACCAATAAAAGGTGTTAATCAATTAATCCAACCAACCATGCAGCCTTTATATGATACACATACTGCGGGTGATATTCTTATCGGACTTGCAGATGCAGCTGGAAAAACATTAAATCGAAATGATAACGAATCAACTGAAAATTTTTACGATTGGCTTCGGGCAAGATGGAAAGAGATCCACAATAAATCAAACTCAGCAAACTCCTTCGAAGATTTTTGGGATGAATCATTAAGAAAAGGTGGTCACGAAGGTGTTAGTATATTAAAAAATCCCAAAAATAATTATTCCAACACATTGTTATCATATAATAATTCCAATCAATCATTAGAAAAAAATGAATTTAATTTGTGGGCTTATCCGTCAATATTCTTTTTTGACGGAAGAACTGCAAACCGCGGCTGGCTTCAAGAAGCACCCGATCCGATGTCAACAATTGTTTGGGGAAGCTGGATTGACATGAATCCTAAAAATGCTGATGATTTAGATTTGGAAAATGGAGATATAATCGAAATTAAATCTTCAACAGGAAAAATAAAAGCTCCAATAAGAATTACAGAAGAAGTTATAGAAAATACTCTGGCAATTCCATTCGGTCAAGGCCACACTGAATTAGGTAAAAATGCGAGGGGCATTGGAGCAAATCCTTTTAACATTTTAGAAGAAGATAATTTTCATTTTGCTAAAGTTAAATTATCAGTAACCGGCGAAAGCAAAATGCCAATCAATTTATCAAAAACACAAGAGCAGTTTGGGCGTGACATTGTAAAATGGATTTCTCTAGAAGAATTAAAAAATAAAAATGAAATGGAAGAAATCATTCTTCCTTTACCCGAAGGCTATAATGAAGATAGAGATCTATATTCTCCTCATAACCATGCAAAGCGCCGATGGTCAATGACAATCGATTTACAATCTTGCACCGGATGTGGAGCTTGTGCTGTAGCCTGTTATGCTGAAAATAATATTTTTGTCGTCGGTGCCGAACACTGCGCAGAAGGCCGTGAAATGGCCTGGTTAAAAGTGACTCCATATAAAAAAGAAAATGAAAAAAATAAAATAGGTTTTTTCCCATTGCCATGTCAGCACTGCGATGCCGCGCCTTGCGAACCGGTTTGTCCGGTTTTTGCAGCTGTTCACAATGAAGAAGGACTTAATGCGCAAATATATAATAGATGTATAGGCACAAGATATTGCTCAAATAACTGTCCATATAAAGTTAGAAGGTTCAATTGGTTTACACCTGAATTTGAAAAACCACTTAACGTGCAGCTAAATCCGGAAGTAACTGTTCGAACTCGCGGAGTAATGGAGAAATGCACATTCTGTGTTCAAAGAATTAGAAGCGTTGAATACAAAGCTATGAACGAAGGCAGAAAAATTGAAGACGGTGAAATAAAACCAGCTTGCGTTCAATCATGCCCGACAAAAGCATTTCAATTTGGAGATCTGCTTAACAAAGAATCAAAGGTTCATGGAACTTTTAATAATGATTCCAGAAGATATCAAGTGTTAAAAGAATTAAATACAAAACCGGCTGTTGTGTATTTAAAAAGAATAGATACGAAAGAAAGTTAAATGAATGAGGAATATCTCGATAAATTAGATTATGGAAAAATTAATGACGACGTATTAAGTCCCATTAAACCCGCTGTTCCAATTTATTATATTGTATTAGCGGTACTTGGTGTTGGCGTTTTAGTTGGAATGGTCGCCTGGATATATCAAGTTAAAACAGGTATGGGTGTGGCCGGAATTACTCATCCCGTCGGCTGGGGAATTTACATTACTAATTTTGTTTTCTGGATTGGTATTGCACATTCAGGCACGTTGATTTCAGCCATACTGCATTTAGTTAGAGCAAAATGGCGTGATGCAGTTTCTCGTTCAGCAGAAGCAATGACGATCATTGCTGTTCTTTGCGCGGGCATGTATCCATTAATTCATCTTGGGCGGCTGTGGGTGTTCTATTATATAATTCCTTATCCAAGTGAAAGACACATCTGGCCTAATTTTAAAAGTCCGTTGGTTTGGGATTTGACCGCAGTATTTACCTACCTGACTGTCAGCATTATTTTCTTTTATGTCGGACTAATTCCAGATGCCGCTGCTGCAAGAGACCGTTTTGAAAAAGAGCTTGGAAAAGATCATTACAAATCTAAAATATTTAGGATACTTTCTTTAGGCTGGAGCGGTGCGGCAAGCCAATGGCGGCACTACGGAAGGTCATATCTATTTTTTGCTGCTCTTGCAACTCCGCTAGTAATTTCAGTTCATTCTATTGTTTCCTGGGATTTTGCTATGTCGCTTTTACCCGGCTGGCATTCTACAATATTTGCCCCATACTTTGTGGCAGGTGCAATTCATTCAGGGCTTGCAATGGTGCTTACATTGGTAATTCCATTAAGAAAAATATTAAAACTAGAAAAACTGATTACAGTTGATCACTTCGATTTACTCGCTCGTACAATGATGGTTACAACATTAATTCTTGCATACACATATATCATAGAACCATATATCGCCGGTTACAGCGGTAATATTTTTGATTGGCAGTTTGAAGCATGGAAAGATACCGGGCCTTATGGTTGGATTTTTTGGATGATACTTCCGTTAAATGTTTTTATTCCGCTTACATTTATTTTTAAAAAGCTTCGAAGAAATTTAAAATATCTTTTTATCGTATCGATCCTTGTTAATGTCGGGATGTGGTTTGAAAGATTGTTAATTGTTATTGCCTCAACTTCACATGATTTTATTCCTCATAATTGGGGTAATTATTCTCCAAGCTGGGTTGAAATCAGTGTTGCAACAGGAACGCTTTGCTTTTTCCTTTTCAGCTTTTTGGCATTTAGTAAATCGTTGCCAACAATACCAATTGCAGATTTCAAGAGTCAATTATTTTCTAGAAAAGTAAAAATAAAAGTTAGTGAATCTCCAACTTCGGTAAAGAAGTTAAACAGCAAAAGTTTTATAAGATTTGTTTTCTCTTCCCCTGAAGCTTTAATAAATGCAGTAAAAAAAATAAAGGAGGCTGGCTTTGAAAGAATAGAAACCTTCACTCCGGTTAAAATGAAACCTCTTCTAAAATTATTAGGTTATACAAAAAGCAATGTCAGACTATATACTTTAATTGGCGGAATATTAGGCTGCGCTTCTGGATACGGACTGGCAATCGGGACAGCTTTAGTGAACAGCAATATTGTTGGAGGCAAACATCCTGTCGCTGTAATTCCATATACAGTCATAGCCTTTGAGCTTACAATTCTTTTTGGTTCGATTGGAAATTTAATAGGATTAATGATTAATTCTAAGCTGCATCGAACTCATACAATGGAAGGTTATGAAGAACGGTTCAGCCGGGATAAGTTTGCCTTACTGATCTCAGGAGATCACGAAAAATTTGAAGATGCTAAATCTATTTTATCTGAATTTAAACCGGAGGAGATATATGAATCCGGAAGCTAATGTTTTTTCAGATAAAAAATTCAATATGTGGATTTGGGCTTTAATATTCCTAATCGGAGTAGCACTATGGATTATTTCATTCTCATTTGATGAGAGCCATAGAGTTTGGCGCGCATTATTAATAAATTTTTCTTTTTTTACTCCGCTTGCAGGTGGGATGATGGTGTGGCCTGCAGTTGTTACAGCATCTAACGGAAAATGGTCTGAATCGGTAGATAATATCGCTTTTATGGGCATTGGATTCAGCATACCTTCGATTTTAACATTATTGGTTTTATGGTTTGGCAGCAGCGGTTGGTCGCCATGGGCGCATAAAACTTTTACGCAGGGTTTTTGGTTAAATAATAATTTTCTTTTCAGCAGAGACTTAATTGCATTAACTGCCTTTTGGGTGTTAGCAATGTGGTATCTAGTTTCAGGCCGAAAAAAAAATAAATTGCTGCCTTCCGGAATATTAATTTTAGTCTATTGCATTGTCTTCTCTATAATTGGTTTTGATTTAATAATGGGGCTTGATCCTGAATGGAAAAGCAAAGCTTTTGGAGCTTACTTTTTTATTACAGGATTTTATGCTGCTGTAACTGCCTGGACACTTTTAACAATTCTGTTTTCCAAACCGGAAAAAGAAATGCTGCATGATCTTGGGAAATTAATTTTTGCATTCAGCATTCTTACTTCTTATTTAATGTTCAGTCAATTACTGCCGATGTGGTATGAGAATCTGATTGAAGAAACACGTTTTCTTGTTCCAAGATATAATTATTTGCCATGGAAGGGAGTTTCATATTTCATATTAGCAGTAGTTTACCTCGGACCCTTAGTGCTTCTATTAACAGAATGGTCGAAAGAAAATTATTGGTATTTAGGTGTTATCTCCTGCCTATTATTAGTAGGCTTATGGATTGAGCGATGGTGGTTAGTATCAGCCAAATTTTCTAAACACTCACTTAATTTCGGATTGCCGGAAATCTCAATTTCAATTGCATTCATCGGAATATTTATATTTTCAGTTGAACTGGCTTATAAAAGAATACCTACAAATATTTCCAAACATCAGGAGAAAAATTGAAAGTCCTGAATAAAAATAATGGAGATAAGATTTACGGCCGAGTAAAATTATTAACAGCTTTGATATCACTGGCCGCAATGATAATTCTCTTCTTTATTTTTTGGAGTTACAATAATTATTTCCCCGCTGAGATGGGAAATAAACAACCTATTCCATTTAGTCACAGACTGCATGCCGGGAAAAAACATATTAGTTGTTTTATGTGCCATGAAGGCGCAATTAAAAATGCAAGAGCGGGAATACCTCCGTTAGAAACATGCATGCTTTGCCATTCTAACATCATTATTCATTATCCGTACATTAAAAAACTAAGACAGCATTATTTCCAAAATAATCCTGTTAAATGGGTAAAAATAATTCAACTGCCTGATTTCGTTTACTTCAATCATTCGGTTCACATAAATAAAGGCATTGATTGCAGTAAATGTCATGGCAATGTAGATCAGATGGATAGGATTGTTGAAGCAAAAGAATTAACAATGGGATTTTGTATAACATGTCATAAGCAGAATAACGCAACTCATGATTGTTTTACGTGTCATAGATAGGAGATTGATCAGTGTTTGAATTTACAAAAAAACCTCAGAGTGCCGCACTTGCCTTCATCGTTGCAGGTGCAATTTGGTTTATAGTTGGTACTTTGTATGGTTTAATTGCCGCTATTCATCTTGTAGCTCCTGAATTTTTTAATAACATACCCTGGCTTGTTTTTGGACGTGCTAGGCCCATTCATGTTAATACTGTTATTTACGGTTTTGTAGTTAGTACTTTATTCGGATGCGGGCTTTATTATTTGCCTGCACTACTTAAAACCTCACTTTGGTCACAGCCATTAGCCTGGTTTAGTTTTTTTTGCTGGAATACCACTGTTCTTTCAGGCCCTTTTACTTTTTCATTTGGAATAACTCAAGGAAGAGAATATGCAGAATATATTTGGATATTTGATGTTATTCTTGAATTGGGTTTAATTTCACTTGCTATAAATGCCGTAATGACAATTTTAAAACGTAAAGAAAATATCCTTTATGTTTCCATCTGGTATTTAGTCGGCGCAATAATGTGGACTATAATATTTTACTTTTTAGGAAATGTAATGTGGCGCCCATCCACAGGTGCGTTGCCTGGCCTGCTTGATTCAATTTTTCTTTGGTTTTATGCGCATGATTTGCCTGGATTATTATTGACTCCGCTTGCAGTTGGTGCAGCATATTTTGTAATACCGAGAGTTACTCAAACTCCTCTGTATTCACATACTCTTTCACTTATAGGATTTTGGACATTAGTCGCTTTGTATTCACATATCGGTGGGCATCATTTGCTTCAGACACCAATCCCGGCATGGTTAAAATCTATCACCGTAATTGATTCAGTTTTAATGATCATTCCTGTTTTTACAGCAACAATAAATATTTGGCTAACAGCACGGCAGCGCGGCGGCTCTGTTTTAAGTGATCCTGCTGCAAGATGGGTTATCCTTGGTTTAGTGTGGTATATAATTGTGGGAATTCAAGGTTCTCTTCAATCTCTGCCTTCAATTCAAAGAGTAACTCATTTTAATAACTGGGTTATCGGACATGCTCATATAGCTGTGCTGGGTTTCTCAGGTTTTATAGCAGTTGGCGCAGCCTGGCATATCCTTCCATTAATACTTAAAAAGAAATTATATTCTAAAAAATTAGTTAATCTTCAGTTCGGCTTAGTAATGATTGGCTTAGTAGGATTTTTTATTGTATTAACTGCAGCAGGTTTAATACAGGGCGAAGCATGGAATAATGGTGAAGTTGTTTATAAAGTATTACCTGAATTATCCGTATTCATGGGGTTAAGAGCTGCATTAGGTGTTTTAATTATTGTCGGGGCATTTATAGGAATTTATAATTTATTCATGACGATAAAACACGGTGAACCATTTGAACCATTGCCAATTGAGGAAACTACACCGCTATGAGAATGTATTATAAAATATTTATTGTCGGAAGTCTTTTAGTCTTTATTGCTTCCATCTCAATTATGGTAATTCTGCCGGTATTAACCTGGAAAGAAAAACCTTCTGATTCGTGGCGGGCAATGACTAAGATTGAAAAACAAGGACATGATGTTTATGTGGATAACGGCTGCAGCTACTGTCATTCAATGTATGTGCGGACAAACGATTGGGGCAATGGAGCTGAACGAATTGCACAGAAAGGAGATTATGTCGGTCAGGAGCCTGCTATTTTAGGTTCAGAAAGAACGGGCCCCGATCTTTCACAAGAAGGAGGGGAACATCCTGACGATTGGCATTTAGCACATTTCACCAACCCGAGATTTACAAGCCCGATGAGTGTAATGCCGTCGTGGGAGTTTTTAGGAAGAGATAAAATAAAAAAACTTACGGCGTATGTTCAATATCTTGGTGGAAAAGATGCCGACAAAAGAGTTGATAGACAGAAACATTGGAAGAGTCTAGCGATTGCGGCCTATGAGGCGGGGCCTGATTCAAATATAAATTGGATTCACACTAACGTTCCAAGTATGTGGAGAGCAATGCCTAACCCTTATCCGCCAACGGAATCATCGCTTGCAAGAGGCAAAAAAATTTATGAAGACTTTTGTGTGGGATGCCATGGACTTGTTGGTGACGGCAGGGGGCCGGCAGCTCAATATTTAAATCCGCCGCCGGTCAATTTTACTTTGTTAAAAAGACATTTAATTGATGGGAAATATATCGGCGGGATTCTTTATTATCAAATTATGAACGGAATAACAGGAACTGCAATGCCTTACTTTAAACGCGCATTGGAATCAGCAAAAATTTGGGATGTTTCAAATTATGTTGCTGTTAATTTTATAGGGTATAGTGACAGCGATATTGAGCCTGAAGGTATTGATGCCTCTTATGAACCAATTTATTCATATAAATTTAAAGCTCCGGATTCGGTGGGGGTTGATAAATTTGATTCTATAAAAGTTAATCCTTCTGATTCATTAAGCAAAAAAATATGGAGAAAGAAATAAAAATGATTCATTTTGAAATGTCTCCAATAGTAAGAATATGGATTTCATATACACTAATTGTATTAGCAATAATTTTTATTGTGATTATCTGGGCAATTAAGAACAAGCAATTTAGAGATCAGAAAAAGGCAAGTCATCTGCCGTTAGAAAGCTATGTTCCGGAAAATAATGCAAGTACAAAAAATGGAAGTAAAAAAATAGACTGAGTCATGCTAAATCTAAATGTCGAACAATTTCAATGGTTAATAATAACAATTTTGGGCGGATTATTTTTTGCCTTATTAATTATTATTACGTACCTCGATATGTGGAGGCCGAGAGATGAAAATGAGTTTAACTGGAAACCAGATGATGAAAAAACAATTCTGGAAAAATTATTAACCATGTGGAAAGCCATCCCATGGATTTTAAAAATCACTTATATATTTTCTATAATTTTTTCAATTGTATATGGAATATATAGAATAAACAATCCTCCAAATTGGTAATGTTATGAAAGATTATGAAGAGAAAACATCGTTTAGAAACGTATGGGGTTGGACGTCATTATTTCTGCTGAGCCTTTTTGTTATAGGATGGGCAATGGTATTAATGTTTTCCGTAAAAGACGTTCCCCGGAAATGGGACTATGGATCCGAAATAGATGCTCCGTCAGAAAATATTTATACAACCATAAGATATGACAAAAACGAAAAAGATAAGCAGCAAATTGAAACTTTACCAGGAATAAATAAAGACTCGGTTCAAATAATATATCAAAATAATTTATTATCAACTGATTCTTTGCAAAGTAAAAAGATTAAAAAATGATTAGAAAAATTTTTCTTATCAATACAGTATTTATAATTGTAGTAGTAATTCCAATTGCTATTTATCTGTTATTATCGGGCCCGCACATGAAAAACCAAGTTAGTGTTAGGGCTTATGAAACATACATGTCTTTACCTGCAAAAGGATCAATTCCTATTAGAAAATTTGTAACAATGCCTTCGTTTAATTCCTCTAACCCATTGTTGCCTTCTAAAGAAAATTTAGCAGCAGGCAAAACATACTACAATTACTACTGCGTTTTTTGCCATGGCGATAATGGAGACGGTAACGGTCCGGTTGGTAAAAGTTATATTCCCAAACCTTCAATACTTCATTCACAAAAAATTGCTTTAATGAACAGCGGGGAAATTTACAATAAAATGTTAAACGGCAAAGGACATGAAGAGGTTCTTAAAAGAGTAGTTCCTGCTGAATTCAGGTGGTATATAGTTTTATATGTTAAACATTCATTAGCAAAATAAGAAAAAGTTTGTAGTCCCATTATTACCGGAATATTTTCTAACTTCATTTTCTATGGTTTAATTTTATGAAATATGAATTGATAAACTTCATTCAGATTGATTTTAAAAATAAATAATGACAACTAACACAGAAAAATTTCTAAAAAATTTTTATTTATAAATACGATTATAAGTGATACTCATTTTATGTGAAATAATTTATGATATTTAAAAAGGATAGAAATGATATATGAATACAAAAAAATTAAACAAGCACCATAGTAACTTTTATAAATATTACACCAAATTTTTTGCTGTAATCGGAGACAGAACAAAAAAAATTAAAATTTATGAAAAGCTGTTAAAGACTATCAACAAATTAAAATATTATGAATATTTGGGAAAAGTTAAATACAAAACCTCTTTAAATGAAGTTGCAGAAATTATTGAAGATGAGAAAAATAGAATACTATAATTTAATAAAACCATTCTCAGTTTAGAATTTCCGGCATTATCCGCGAATCAAAAATATAATTATTATATAAAATTCAGTTGCTTAGAAAAAGTATTTAATAGAGCACATTTATTCCTCGAGAGGATTAACTTAAAAAAATAATAAATTTATTTATTCAAACTTATTAAGCTGTTTCTAATTCAGGTTCCAAAACAACTTTTATCCATCCGGCATTTCTTTTATCAAATGATTTATATGCATCTATAACTGAAGTTAAAGGTTCTATATTTGTCAGAATTTTTTCGGGATTTATTTCTCCGGAATTTACCATACTTAAAAGCAATGGAATGTATGTGCGATGATTACAATTTCCTGCTTTCAAGGTTAAATTTTTATTCATTAATTTACCAATAGGGAAGTGTTCAAAATTAGGAGGATAAACACCAATAATAGAAAGTGTCCCAGCTTTTGCAATGGCGTCTACACTCCAGCGTAAAGTTTGGGAAGGGGCACTTCCTGGGTTCCATAAATCTCCTGAAGGATTTGCGTCCGGAGCAGTTTCTTTTACTTCTTCATTAAATTTTTCTTTATCAGAAGATCCATTACTGTGCGAAGGATGCTCGGAATCTACGCCCACTGCGTCTATCACTCTATCTACTCCAATGCCACCGGTAAATTCTCTGATTGCCTCCACCGGATCCTCATCTTCAAAATTTAAAATTTCTGCGCCTTGGTCTTGAGCCATTTCCAATCTTGATTTTACTCTATCAATTGCCAGCACGCGGCCAGCTCCTAATAAAAACGCACTTGCAATAGCGAATTGTCCAACAGGTCCGCAGCCGAAAACTGCAACTGTATCACCATCCGTTATTTCAGCATTTTCAGCCCCAAAATATGCAGTTGGAAATATATCGGAAATCATTATTGCCTGATCATCTGTAACATCATCTGGTATTTTTACTAAACCTATATTTGCATATGGCACACGTACTTTTTCTGCTTGCATTCCATCAACCGGCCCTGTGGATTTAGGCCCGCCAAAAAAACTTGTACCTGCTAAACTTCCATTAGGATTAGCATTATCACATTGCGCAAAATATCCAGCCCTGCAGTATGAACAATAGCCGCATCCTATAGTGGAAGGTATTACTACTCTGTCATCAGGTTTAAAGTTTCTAACACTTTTTCCAACTTCTTCTACTATTCCAACCGCTTCATGTCCAAGGATTGTTCCTGGTTTCATTCCTCCCATAGTTCCTCTTATCATATGCAAATCCGTTCCGCAAATTGCACTTTTAGTTATTCTCACAATAGCATCAAATGGATCTAATATTTTAGGTTCTTTAACATCATCTAATCTTATATCACCTATTCCATGAAACACAACAGCTTTCATATTCATCTTCTCCTTCTTTTATTTTTATTAGTATTTCTTTCAATTTTATTATAATAATTCTAAGTCTAGTTGCAATGAGCATTGCAACAAATTAGTTTCTCCATTTCTTTTTGTGACTGAAGTAATAATCATCATTTGAAAATTTATTGGCAGAGAAAAATCAGTTCAAAAATGAATAAAGAAAATATTACCAAAAATAGTCTTATTGAGGTCAGCCGAAACCCTACAGATTTATTACTCCATTGACAAGTTGAAGTATTTTCGTAAGAAGTCCAGATAAATTTGAGGCTGAATTATCCTATCCAGCCTCAATATTTTTATTTATATTCAGACCATTGCATCTCTTTTTCTTTGGTTGACTTTTTTATTTTTTCTGATCTTTCTTTAGAATTGCCTCCCTTTTGCTTATTTGAAAACTAAGTTAGAGGTTTTTTTTATTTAAAGAGAATTTGAATAAATCATTCTATTTAATTTTTATAATATAAGCTTAAAATTTATAGTGGGTTTGAGATAAAATTATTAAAACCGTTATTAATCATAAGGAAGGGAAGAAATAGGATACTAATATGAGATGTGAACCCAAAATTTCAGGCATCTTAGTAGGGAAATAATTGTAGTCCTATCTGAACAGAAATTCATAATTTAACATTTACGGAACATACTGCTGTGCGAGTACGTTCCGTATAAGATTTTTAATTATTATTCTTACGTTGCTTACAAAAAAGAACACGTAAAAATAATATTTATGAAATTATTTTAATCGATGTCAAACTGCTTTTCTACCGGAAATTAGATTTATTATTAGAATTACAACTGCTACAACTAAAAGTATATGTATGAATCCGCCAAGCGTATAGGAAGTAACTAGACCTAATAACCATAACACCAACAGAATCACAAAAATTGTCCATAACATAGAGCCTCCATAGTTTTTATTTTAAGTATATAAAATCACACAGCCTAAATTTAACTTTAACACGCAGATATGAAATGAGGATGAACACTTGTAATAAAATCTATGATTTAAGACAAAATAAATTATGTCAGTCCATAAAGTGATACAGCGCTCGTCATTGTGAACAAACACAATTCTTTAGTCTAAATAATTCTATAATTTATTCTTTATTAACAAACACAAAAGAAATAAAATGAAAATATTAGGAATTATATTACTTATTGCCGGGGCAATAGGGTTAGTTGTAACAGGAATTAATTATGCAAATCAAACTGATCAATTAAATCTGCTGGGGCTTAAAGTTACTTTAAGTCAGGGAAGTATTCTTCCAATAATTATTGCTGGACTAGTGCTGGTTGTTGGAATAATTCTATCAGTATCAAAACAGCATTAAGATCGAAGGATGATAACTGCTGCCTTAATAACTTTAAAAGTTCATAATGATAACTACTAAAAATTTGTCGACTTTCACTCAAGTTTCTCAAATATTGCTTGGGGTAGTGGCGTTCATATTTATATTATATATTGGACAGGAAATTATACTTCCGATATTATTTGCAGTCATAATTGCAATAGTTTTAAATCCACTTGTTAAGTTCTTAACAAGTAAAAATATTAACAGAATTTTAGCTATTATTATCGCTCTTGTGACTGCTGCTTTGATACTTTTTATTGTAACATACTTTATCTCTTCCCAGATTGCGGCTTTCAGCAGTGATTTACCAAAATTCGAAAAAAAGTTTACTGAACTTTATCATCAAACTTTAACCTGGATTTCTAATACTTTTGGATTAGAAAAAAGCAAAATCATAAACTGGATTGAAAAAACAAAGGACAAAGGTTTCGGCAGCAGTAAGGCATTATTAGGGCCGTTGGCAAGTACTATTAGCGGCATGTTATTTTTATTTGTCATCCTTCCAGTATATACATTTTTAATTTTGTTTTATAAGCCATTGTTTATAAAATTTTTTATGAAACTTTTTCCGGATGAAAAACATAAATCCGTAAGCGAAGTGTTAGTAAAAACTAAATCATTAATTCAAAGCTATCTTTTTGGATTAATGATTGAAACTGTAATAGTTGCTGTTCTAAATTCTGTTGCTCTTCTGCTGCTGGGAGTAGAATCAGCAATTTTAGTGGGTGTAATAGGCGCATTACTAAATCTTATACCTTACATTGGGGGAGTGATAGCAATTTCGTTAGCGATGATAATGGCAATCACCAGTCAGCCCCCGATTTATGCATTGTGGGTTTTTATTGTATACAATGTTATCCAGCTTGCAGATAATCATTTTATTGTTCCCAAAATTGTTGCTTCAAAGGTTAATATTAATGCTTTCATTTCGATCGTTGTAGTTTTAATCGGCGGTGCTTTGTGGGGAGTTCCCGGTATGTTTTTAGCAATTCCTTTAACAGCAATTGTAAAAATTATATTCGATCGAATTGATTCTTTAAAACCTTTTGGCTTTTTATTAGGGAATGACGTGCCTGAAAAAGTTTAGTATAAATTTATTAAATCAAAAATATTTTATGGATTATAAAGATAATTGATGTTGTCTCTATCAAACCTCGACTCTTCAATTTATAAATGTGATTAATAAAACCTATATGAATTTCTGTTATAATTATTTTGAAGTTCATACATTATAAATAATCGGAAGACTAAACATGAGAGCCATTTGGTCTGGAACAATTAACTTCGGGTTAGTCACTATACCAGTTAAGCTATATAGCGGATCGCAAAACAATACTTTGGATCTTGATATGCTTCGTAAGGGTGACTTGTGTCCGGTTAAATATTCTCGCGTCTGCAGAAATGATGGTAAGGAAATTCCGTGGAAAGATATTGTTAAAGGTTATGAATATAGAGAAGGAGATTACGTAATTCTTGATAAGGAAGATTTTGAGAAAGCTAATGTTGAGAAGACTAATACAATTGATATTCAGGATTTTGTAAAAGAATCCGAGATTGACACTATATTTTTCGAAAAGCCGTATTACTTAGAACCGGATAAGAATGGAATTAAGCCTTATGCATTGTTACGTCAGGCTCTTAAAAAAACTAAACTGGTTGGGATTGGAAATGTTGTTATTCGAAATCGTGAACATATAGGTGTGGTAAAACCTTATGGAAAGCTGCTGATTTTTAACCAATTAAGATATCATGATGAAATTAGAGAATATAAAAATTTAAAATTACCAGATTCAAAAATTATAAAAACTAAAGAATTAAATATGGCTGAACAGTTAATTAAACAGTCCACTTCAAAATTTAACCCTGATCAGTATGATGACACATATATTGAGGATTTGAAAAAACTAATTAAAGCAAAAGCTAAAGGCAAAAAAATAACTAAGAAGAAAGAGGAACCGCAGCAAGCTAAAGTTATTGACATGATGACCTTATTAAAGAAAAGCTTGAATCAGAAAAAGAAAAAATCAGCTGCGTAATTCATATATAATTTATGAATATTCTTTATTTACATTTAAAATATTAAATAAAATAAGATGAGTTTAAAAAAATATAATCAGAAAAGAGATTTTCGAAAGACAAGCGAGCCTAAAGGGAATAAAAAATCCAATTCCAAAAATTTACAATTTGTTGTTCAAAAACATGATGCAACAAATCTTCACTATGATTTTCGTTTGGAACTGGATGGCGTTTTGAAAAGCTGGGCTGTTCCAAAAGGCCCTTCATTGAACCCGAAAGAAAAAAGACTCGCAATGATGGTTGAAGATCATCCATTCGACTATAAAGATTTTGAAGGTACTATTCCCGAAGGCAATTACGGCGCCGGAAATGTTATAGTTTGGGATAAAGGAACATATAAGTCAGCAAATAATAACGGCAAATCAAATGACAATAAATTAATTGAAGAAGGTTTAAAAAAAGGTGATTTGAAAATTATTTTACAAGGAGAAAAGCTTAAAGGAGAATTTGCCCTTGTTGATATGAAAAAACCTAAACAAAATGCCTGGCTTCTAATTAAGAAGAAAGATGAATATGCAAATTCAAAAAATATTTTAAGTAAAGATGAATCGGTTATTTCAGGCAAAAAAATAGATGAAATCGGTAAAGATGAATCAAAAAAAATAAAACTAACGGACAAATTTAAAAAATCCGATTTTAAGGATGCCAAGAAAAAGGACTTTCCTAAAAATTTCAAACCAATGTTGGCTACATTAACAGATGAACCATTTGATGATAAAAATTGGATATACGAAATTAAATGGGATGGATATAGAGCAATCGCTGAAATAAAAGACGGAAAGGTTAATCTTCATTCCAGAAATAACAAATCTTTTAACAAAAAATTTTCGGACGTTGCAGAAGATTTAAAAATTATTGAAGGCGATGTAATTCTTGACGGTGAAGTTGTAGTTGTTGATGAAGAAGGTAAATCTAGTTTTCAGCTGCTTCAAAACTATCAAAAAACTGGTAAAGGAAATTTAGTTTATTATATTTTTGATATTGTTTATTTAAATGGATATGATTTAACTGAACTTCCCCAGATTACAAGAAAAAAAATTTTACAAAAAATTGAGTTTAACACTTCTCATTTAAAGATTAGTGATCACATAGAAAAAAATGGAAAAGAATTTTTTAAAGCTGCCCAAGAAAAAAAGCTTGAAGGAATTATAGCCAAGAATAAAGAAGCAACATATGATCCCGGCAAAAGAGTTAAAGATTGGTTAAAAATTAAAATTCTTAAAAGGCAGGAAGCAGTTATCGGCGGATTCACAAAACCAAAAGGCAGTAGAAAAAAAATAGGCGCATTAGTATTAGGTGTTTATGAGGGTGATGATTTCATATATGTGGGACACACCGGCGGCGGGTTTACGGATAATGAATTGGAATCCGTTTATAAAAAACTAAAACCTCTGATAAGAAAAACATCTCCATTCAAAGTTGAACCAAAAACAAATACCCCGGCGAAGTGGACCACTCCTAAAATTATATGTGAAGTTAAATTTTCAGAATGGACCGATGACGGACATATGAGGCAGCCGATTTATTTAGGCTTAAGAGAAGATAAAGATGCAGCAAAAGTAGTGAAAGAATTACCCGCAGACGTGAAGAATAATTCCAGTTCTAAATCAGCTTCAAGTTCTAAAAAAAAGAATAAGGGGAAATCCAAAAGTTCCAAAAATGATGGTGAAAATAAAAAAGTTAAAGTAAATGATGAAGAATTAAAACTAACGCATCTTAGTAAAATTTATTTTCCGGAAGATGGATATACAAAAGGAGACGTGATTGAGTATTACAGAAAAATTTCAAAATACATTTTACCGTATTTAAAAGATCGTCCTGAAAATCTAAATCGTCATCCAAATGGAATTGATAAAAAAGGTTTTTATCAAAAAGATTTTAATACTAAACATCCGGACTGGATTAAAACAGAAAAAATTTATTCAAAGCATAATGAATCTGATATAAATTATTTAGTGTGCAATGATGAAAAGACTTTATTGTATATGGCAAATTTGGGCTGCATAGAAATTAATCCATGGTTTTCTAAAATTAATAAAATTGATAACCCAGATTACATGGTGATTGATTTGGATCCTGAAAATATAAGTTTTGATAAAGTAATTGAAACGGCATTAGAAGTTAAAGCTGTGCTGGATATTGCCGGTGCAAAAAGTTATTGTAAAACTTCCGGTGCAACAGGCATGCATATTTATGTGCCTTTAAATGCTAAATACGAGTTTGAAAATGTGAAGAATTTTGCTAAAGTTATTGCCAATATAGTTCATGATAGAATTCCGGAATTTACCAGCATTGAAAGAAGCCCTTCCAAAAGACAGAAGAAAGTTTATCTTGATTATTTACAGAACAATAAAGGACAAACCATAGCAGCGCCGTATAGTTTAAGGCCCAAACCTGGAGGTACAGTTTCTACTCCTTTACATTGGGATGAAGTAAAACCGGGAATTAGTCCACAGGATTATAATATTGAAAATATTTTTCGCAGAATTGGACAGGTAAAGGATTTGTTCAAAGGTGTATTAGGGAAGGGGATTGATATAAAAAATTGCCTCTCAAAACTTGAAGCAAATTTATAAAATCAAAATTAAAATTCTATTTACTGACATTTTCTAATTTGTAAATTTAAAAATCAGTTGAACGCTTGCGAAACTGCAAACAGCAATTCATTTTGACTGAATGGTTTTATGATAGTAGAAACGGGATGCATTTTATTTATTTTGCTTAGAGTATCGTCGTCGGATGATGCAGTTACAAAAATATAAGGTATATTAAAAAATTGTGCCCATTCAGCTACTGCAATCCCGGTAATGTCATCCTTAAGCATTATATCTAATATTATTAAGGCTGGTTTTGTTTCTTTAATAATTTTAATTGCATTTTCTCCCCTGGCTATTCCATTTATTACATCATAGCCTTTACTTCGCAAAATGGTTGTAATTTCTAATGCACTTATAAATTCATCTTCAACAACAATTATTTCGTGTCGTTTAATCACGTAAACATCTTTCTATTATTTTATACTAAAGATAAAAATTAATAGTACCAGGTGAGTTGACCGCCATCATTTTTAAAGTAGCAAATTAGCCAAAAATTGAGCATTCATAGGGTATTCAACTGCCGGTTAAACACTTCATCTATTCTTTGAAGAAGTTCAACTGAATCGAATGGTTTTGCCAGAAAATTTATTTTTTCGGGAAAGAATTTATCATTCAGTTCAGAATTATTCGAAACGCTGCTCAAAATGATAAAAGGGATTTGAAGGTTCTTTAAATTAAATATTACCTTTTCAAAATTTCTAGAATTTTTATCGAGAATTAAATCGCTGATTATAAGATCTGGTTTTGACTTATTGAGAATTTTATTTAATCCTGAAATAGATTTGACAACACCTATAATTTGATAGCCTTCATCCGTAAGAAGTTTTTTGACGTCGAGTGCAATTATTAAATCATCCTCAACAATTAAAATCTTTCTATTCATATTAATAACGGTATTGTAAATAATTAATAATGAAAATTCAGACCACTTAGCTTGAAGGATAACAGCTTATAGCGTATTTAACGTCATCGACTCAATTAGAACACGAATTAAATATAGGAAAGTTTACTCGGCGTAATTAAATAAATATTTATTTAAATGCAACTAAAATTTTTGCTGAGATACTGAATCAAATTCTGTATGGGTTGCTCTTTAAATTCACTATCATTATCAATGTGATATGGGACAAAAAACAAAAATAAATTTAAAAAATGTTTCTGTAAAAATTTATTTTAGTTTCTAAAAAAAATCACATTTCCCAAAATCAAATTGTATAAGAGCTGTTCCTTTATGAATAAATATTTTCTGATTGCTGTGGGTGTCATACTGACGTTTTCATTTTCTATTGCTCAAAATAAATTATCAATAGTAAAAGGGACTATTCTAAATAATAAAGGAAAGCCTGCGGAACTAGTGAACGTGAAAATAGTTGGCGGATACGAAGGCACTGCAACAAATTCAAAAGGAAAGTTTGAGATTGCTAATTTATTACCTGGAAATTATACACTCTTAATTACATTCGTTGGTTATGAAAAAAAAGAAATAATAGTTCACCTTAATCCGGGTGTTAATGACATTGGAAAAATAACTTTGGCGGAGTCTGCACCTGAATTGGAGGAAGTGTTAGTAGAAGATAAAAAAGTTAATAAATTCAGTATAGAAGAAAGTGAATTTGTATCAAAAATACCTATAAAGAATTTGGAAAATCCACAATCTTACAGTACAAGTTCAAAAGCCGTATTAAGTGAACAAAATATTGTTGACTATGCAAATGCATTGAAATCAATTCCCGGCGGTAATATTTCTTCCGAAGGCCCAACTGGAATTCTGGGAACTTTTATAAGAGGTTTTTTAACTAATTCATTTATTAGAAATGGGATTTATAATTTCAGTTCTAACGGAGGTGATCCGCAAATAATTGAGAGACTTGAAATTATAAGAGGCCCATCCGGACCAATTTATGGATCATGGGGAATTGGCTACGGTGGCTTAATTAATAAAGTAACCAAACATCCTTTTAATGAAGATTATTATAATTTCGGATTAACTTTTGGATCTTATAATCTTCAACGCTTTTTCGGTGATATTAATTTGCCTTTAAATAAAAACAAAACATTCTTGATGAGAATAAATACTGCCGTGCATTCAGAGAACAGCTTCCAGGATTTTGGATATAGAAGGTCATATATGTTGACACCATCTTTTTATTTTAAAATTAGTGAAAAATCGAATATTCTTTTGGAAGCGGAATTAAACTCTTTTAATCTATCCGCAAATACTCTTTTCAGTGGAGCAGCTGCATTGGGTAAAAACCGCATTGATGAAATCAGAACAAATTATTATAAATCTTATAGCTCAGATAGACTTACTCATTCACCATCAATTTTAAATAATTATTATGGGCAAATTAATTATCTGATTTCAAATAAATGGAATTTCAGTACAAGCATTGCATTGGCTGATTACAATTTTAATGGTTCAACTATGCTGCCAACATTTATAAATAATTCGTTAATGAGCAGATCTATTTATGATTATTCCGGGCAAATCAATTCGCTGGATATTCAGCCAAAAATAAATGGTGAGTTTTCAGTAGGAAATATCACTAATAAATTTTTAGCCGGCTTTGATTATCAGTGGGTTGAAGTAAATGCTTCAAATCATTTCATATTAAATGCAGATACCATAGATTATACTTCAGAATCAAATCCTGAATTAAATGTAGAAAAATTGAGAACAAATTATACCTTCTCTACCAAATCGGATGAAAGTAGAAATTCATATGCAATGTTTATTTCCAATGTATCAAGCTTTTTTAGTGATTTGGATTTAATGTTAAGCGTAAGATATGATTATAACGACTATAACGGTAATAAAAACTTAATAGCAGGCAGCTTCAGCTCGAAACCATTTAATCAGGGTGTCTTCAGTCCTCAAATTGGAATTTCATATCAGTTAATTCAGAATGAACTATCACTTTATACAAATTATATGCAAGGGTTTAATTACATCACTGCAAACATACAAAACCAAAGCTTTGATCCAGAATATGCCGAACAGATTGAAGGCGGCGTGAAGTTAAATTTAAACGATAATAAATATACTTCTACAATTTCTTATTACTTAATTAAGGTTAGTAACAAAGTTAGAGTTGATCCTGCTAATCCAGTTCTTTCAATTCAAGATGGAACTCAAAGAAGCAGCGGTGTTGATGTTGATTTTAGAGCAAATCCATTTACAGGATTAAATGTGATTTTAGGCTACAACTACAATGAGAGTAAGTTTATTAAAAGTAATTTGAATGTTCAAGGAAATCGGCCATTAGGTGTACCAAAAAATATGTCAAATCTTTGGGCTTACTATAATTTCTCAGCGGGTTTTTTTAGTGGAATCAGTGCAGGAGTGGGAATGAACTATAGCAGCAGTTATTATTTTGACGACGCTAACACGTTAACAATTCCTTCTTACTTAATTTTGAAAGCTACAATAGGATTTGATAAAGATAATATTCATTTAGGTTTAACAGGGCAAAATATAGGAAGTAAAAAATATTGGGATTATAATGGAATCCCGCAGCCGACAGCTAGTTTGATATTTAATTTAAACTTCACGATTTAATGGTGATGTATGACTAAGATAAAAAAAATTCTAAGTAGAATTTCACTTTCTAATTATTCAATTGAAAGACGCTTGCCGATATTAATATTTACGCTGTTATTTTTTATCTTAACTTTGTTTGCTGTTTATGCATATGTGGCTGTAAAAAAATCAGCAATAAATGCAGGAGTAAACAGGGTAAATGCATTATCAGAACAATTTGCTTCCATATTTAGCATTCAAGCAAGAACATTAGAAACATTTACCAGTGCAGTTACAAATTCTAATGAGGTTGTAAATTTTCTTAGTAATCAAAATTCAAAAACCAAAAAGGTGATTGAAGATTTTCAGGATCTTAAATTCTCCAGTGACTCTCTAACACAAACCGTACAGCTATGGGATACAAATCAAAATCTTTTATATAATACAAACCCTTTATTCAATTTTCATAAGAATATAAAAGCTGATCTTAATTCAGTTCTGAAAATTCCTGGTAAAACATTTGTCGGAGTTTTTAGAGAAAAAGGTGATTCAGTTTTATTCCCTATTGTTGCAGCGGTAGTTCAAGATGAAATTACGCTTGGATATGTTGTTAGATGGCGAAGGGTATTTGCATCAAAAAAAGGTATGGAGCAATTAGCTGTATTGCTTGGGCGTGATGCTTCTTTAAAAATAGGTAATCGGGATTATTCAATTTGGACAAACTTTGTAACAATTGTTCCGAATCCTTTAAAAGATGCAGCTCAAGAAGATAAAATATTGACATTTGTAAACCAAAAGGGAAACGAAACAATAGCTGCGGTTAAGCCTATTCCCGGCACCGCATGGGTTTGTCTCGTTGATATTTCAAAAGAATTAGTACTTCAATCTTCACACAAATTTCTAACCTGGATGATAACGTTTGGTATCGCACTTTTATTTATCGGGTTTTTAATTACTCGGGCTTTAAGCAGAAATATTTCCAGGCCGTTAAAGAAATTGACTTTAAGTGTTGCCGAAATATCTCAAGGCAATTATAATGCTACTATTGATATTCATAGCTCTGATGAACTGGGGACTCTTGCGAATGCTTTCAATGATATGGTAAGCACAATAAAAGCGGCGCAGGAAAATTTAGAAGAAAAATACAGGGAGATACGTCAAAAAAATAATTTATTGCAGAGCTCTTTACAGGAAAAAGTATTACTAATTAAAGAAGTTCATCATCGTGTAAAAAATAATCTTCAAATAATTTCAAGTTTATTAAAGCTACAAGCGAATAATTTAAGTGACAGCCAATCCATAGATGCATTTAATGAAAGTCAGCAGCGGATAAGATCTATGGCACTCATTCACGAAAAATTATATAAGAATGGAAATTTTGTAAAATTAAACTTAGAAGAATATGTTAAAGATCTTCTTAACTCACTTTTTATTACATATAAATTAAGCACCTATAAAGTTTCGCGTAATATTGAAATTGGAAATATACCTGTTGATGTGGATATTGCAATAACTTTAGGATTGCTGATAAATGAAATTGTAACGAATTCTATTAAATATGCTTTAAGTAATGCTGATAACGGAATTATATCAATTAAATTAAAAAGTTTTGAAAAAAATTGTTACAGCCTGGTAATAAAAGATAATGGAAAGGGATTCCCCGCAGAGATTAATGTTGATGAATCAGAATCGCTGGGAATCATGCTCATCAAAACATTGACCGAACAACTTCAAGGCACAATTAAATTTAATAGCAACAACGGCGCAGAAGTTATAATAGATTTTCCTATTCCCGAAAATTTAATTATGGAAGAAGTGTAGTCTAACATATTATTGAATCGAAAATAATGCGTAAAATTGAATAGAAAAAAATTAGATGAGTATCGATTGTATTCAACTTTAATTGTAGAATCATTTATGTAAAAATCCGCTTCGCTAAACATTCAATTCTTGCACTTTCCACAACAATATTAAAACTAATTCAGCGATCTGAAGGAGTTAACTAAAAGTTTAGAATCCTTAACGAAAAAATTTAAGATTGATGAAACAAAATATGATTTTAAATTTGAATCTTGTATAGAGAAAATTTATGCTTAATGAGAGCCGAAATATTTTTTGTGTAAATGATTTTTTTCTATATAAGAATGTCATTCATCTTCCCTAAAAACAATAGAATATTTGAAAGAACAATAACCTAATTTCTAATAAACATACTCCATTTTTTAAATAAATTTCAATAAGCATAGTAGAACATTTTCTGCATAGCTCTATGTATAACTAAGCCGCACTAAGTTTGACATTATATAAAAAAAAATATAATTTTACTCAAAGGTTTGCGAAAACGATTGAGTGGAAGTATAAAACACAAGTTTTAAAATTTAAACGTGACTAATTAGGCGAAGCTATGTGTTGGGGAATGTGGTTTTAAAATATTGTAAAGAATATATCTGCAAGGCGTTTTCAAAGATTAGTATTAAAATAAAAAAAAATTGAAATGTTAATGATTCAATTTTTCCTTTTCTCAAACAGAAACTTTCCTTCCTAACACATTTTAAAAGAGTAATTTTAACACAATTTATTTCATTATGTATTTATTTTTCATTTACGCTGATGTGAATTAGCTTAGGGGGATTGTGATAAAACAAATATTTAAATCATTTAAGATGCTTTAGCTGCATTATATAAACCATGCTAAGACTTTTCATATTTAATTCGCATGCTCAATTTTCGGGGAAGAATTTGTATGTAGGCAAGAAAAATTTATTCTTCAAATTTGACAAATATTCTACTGAACTAATTATTAATTTAGAATTCATGGGAATCAAAAAATGAAAAATAAGAAACTTATATATTTGGAAGATAAATGGGACCATCAATACGCAAAGCAGTTGGATGAACCCGAAAAGCTGCGTTATCGTTCTAACTTGCTGGGTTCAGATTTGCGAATTACTAATTTCGGCGGCGGCAATACTTCTTCAAAAATATTAATGAGAGATCCACTTTCGGATAAAAAAGTGGAAGTACTATGGGTAAAGGGAAGCGGTGGGGATCTTGGCTCCATAAAGCGAGATGGATTTGCAACTTTATATATGGATAAATTTTTATCAATCGAAAACAAATATAAGGGAGAAAAATATGAAGATGAGATGCTTTCATTTTATCCTTTGTGTGCGTTTGGCTTAAATCAAAGGCCTGCTTCGATTGATACTCCTCTTCACGGATTATTACCCTACAAAAATATTGATCACATGCATCCCGATTGGGCAATTGCAATTGCTGCTTCCGGTAATGGACAGCAGTTGTTAAAAGATTTTAACAGTGCATTTGGATACAATCTGGTTTGGTTACCGTGGCAGCGTCCTGGCTACCAACTTGGAGAAATGCTTAAAGAAGCGATTGAAAAAAATCCAAAAGCTGAGGGTGTAATTCTCGGTTCTCATGGATTAATCAATTGGGCAAACGACCATTATGAATGTTATCGGCTAACTCTAGAAATTATAGACAGCATGGGACAATTTGTTGTCTCCAAAATAAAGAAAAAGGGTACAAAAATATTTGGAGGTCAAAAGTACAAAGCATTAAAGAACAAAGAAAATATTGCTGAATACATTTTACCTGTTATAAGGGGAAGCATCAGTCAGGAAACTGCTAAAAACGGTGTGATTGGAAATTATGTGGATTCTGCTGAAGTATTAAGATTTATCAACAGCAATGATGGTGAAAAATTAGCATTTATGGGTACAAGCTGCCCGGATCATTTTATCCGAACTAAAGTACGCCCCATGTTCGTTGATTGGAATCCTCAGGAAAAGTCAGAGCTATCAAAGCTTGATGAAGCAGTTAACCATGCTTTTAAAAAATATGAACTGGATTATAAAAATTATTATGATAGCAACAAGGAAACAGAATCACCAGCGATGCGAGGTTCCAAGCCAACTGTTGTTTTGATTCCTGGAGTTGGCATGTTTAGTTTCGGGAAAAATAAAAAGGAAGCCAGGATAACAGGAGAATTTTATATTAATGCAATTCATGTGATGGAAGGTGCGACATCAATGGATACAGGTAAAATTGATAAAGATATAAATGTAAAAAGAGTTTGCAATAACTACGTGTCCTTATCACCTAAGGAAGCTTTTAGAATTGAATACTGGGCTTTGGAAGAAGCAAAAATTCAGCGTCAGCCGAAAGAAAAAGAATTTGCAAGAAAAGTTGCATTAGTCTCAGGAGGAGGCAGCGGAATAGGATGTGAATTTTGCCAAAGATTAGCCGGTGAAGGCGCGCATGTTGTAGTAGCCGATCTAAATATCAAAGCGGCAGAGGAAACAGCAAAACAAATTAATTCTAAGTTTGGATCTGAGGTTTGCATTGCGACTGAGATTAACATTGTCGATCGGAAATCTGTAATCAACGCATATAATAAAGCCGTGTTGCAATTTGGCGGACTAGATATTTTAATAAATACCGCTGCCGTTTTTATTCCAGCAGATAAAGATGGAAAAAGTTATTATGATGAAACTTGGAACAAAATATTTAACATAAATATAACTGGAAATAATATTATTGTTGAAGAGTTTTTTAATATTGTTAAAAAACAAAATACTAGTGGAACTGTTTTGTTAACCAGCTCTGCAAATGCGATTGTTCCCAAATTTGGAAGTGAACCTTACGATGTCAGCAAAGCAGCAGTCAACCATTTAATTAGGGAGCTTGCAATTCGATATTCGCCTGTACTTAGAATTAATGGAGTGAGCCCGGCAACTGTAATTGAAGGAAGCGCAATGTTTCCGCGAGACCGTATAATTAACAGTTTAGAGAAATATAAAATTGCATTCAATAAAAAAGAGGAAACAGAATCCTTGCGTAATAAATTAGCATCATTCTACGCTAAAAGAACATTACTTATAAAAGATGTTCGGCCTATTGATATTGTAGAAGCGGGATATTTTTTAGTATCTGAACAATCTAATAGAACAACTGGTCACATTATTCCTGTGGATGGTGGACTTAAAGACGCTTTTTTGCGTTGAGTAAATTGTAATGAAAGATAAAAAATTTATCGCTTTTGATATTGGTGCGGAAAGTGGGCGCTGTATAGTTGCTACTCTTAGAAATAATAAAATAATTTTGGATGAAGTTCATCGTTTTCCTACTCATAATATTAAATATTATAATGGATTTCATTGGGATATTTTAGCAATATTTAAAGAGATAATTACTGGCTTAACAAATGCTCAAAAAAAATTCGGCAGCGAGTTCGAAAGTATTGGAATTGATACTTGGGCTGTTGATTATGTTTTAATTGATGATGAAGGAAGAATACTGGGTTATCCATATCATTATCGTGATGACCGCACTAATTCTATGATGGAAAAGGCTTTTCAAATTCTTCCCAAAGAAAAAATTTACGAAATAACTGGAATTCAATTCGCACAGTTTAATACTTTATATCAACTCTTATCAGAAAAATATAGAAAACTAAATCTTCTGAATTTTGCAGATAAAATTTTACTGATTCCGGATTTTTTAAATTATTTGCTCACCGGTCAGAAAAAATCCGAGTTCACAAATTCTTCTACAACGAACCTTCTTGATTTACAAACTAAAAATTGGTCGTTAGAATTAATTGACGCTTTTGATTTTCCTAGAAAAATATTTCCTGAAATTGTTGCATCAGGCACTTTATTGGGAACGCTTTTACCATCTATTGCTGATCGAACTGGATTAAATAAAAATACTTCTGTTACAGCTATTGCAAGCCATGATACCGCATCTGCTGTAGTTTCAGTCCCTGCATTAAATAATAATTGGGCATATTTAAGTTCTGGTACTTGGTCATTAATTGGAATTGAATTAGATAAACCGGTGGTTACAACAATTGCAATGGAATATAATTTTACAAATGAAGGAGGTTATAATAATTCAATTAGATTTCTTAAAAATATAATTGGATTGTGGCCGCTTCAAGAATGCAGACGTTACTGGAGTGAAAATTCAAAGAACTATACTTATCCGGAATTAGCTTCTTTGGCAATTGAGTTTGGGCCAGCTAACGCTTGGATAGATTTAACAGACGAACGATTTTTAAAATCTGATTTAATGCCGGAAAAAATTATTAACTATTTAACCGAAACAGGACAAACTGTTAAGCCGGAAATTGGTTTTATCAGCAGAGTAATTTTTGAGAGTCTTGCATTCAGTTATAAGTTTGCTCTTGATGAAATAAAAGCTGTAACAGGTAAAAGCATTGATATCTTACATGCAGTTGGAGGTGGAATACAAAATGAATTGTTAATGCAGTTAACTGCAGATGCAATAAATTGTGAAGTTGTTGCCGGCCCAATAGAGGGAGCCGTGGTAGGTAATATCGGAATTCAAGCTATTGCTTCCGGAGATATATCGGATATTCAAACTTTAAGAATGATAATTGCTGATTCATTTCATTTAAAAAAGTACAAACCCAAAAATGCTGATTACTTTCTAAAGAATGAGCAAAACTATAAAAGGATTTTGAATCAAGCGGTTAGTGCAGATAGAAATTAAATTGAATAGAACTTAATACTTCATTCCCTTACGTCAAAGACAATAAAAACTATTGAAATGATATCTTGCCACGAAAAAAATACAAATCTATCAATAGCTGAAAGTTATTACGCTAAATAATTTTTAGAAAAGTTTCTAACTTAAAATCTCACAATGAATATAATGTAAATTATAAAATTCTTGTCTTTAACATTTGTAACTACAAGAGGAAAAAATGACAGAAAAACAAATTGAATTTGGATTAGAATCACTTAATCTAGAATTTGGAAAAGAAATTGTTAATAATGCCATTGAGGCTGTTGAAGAATTTAAAGTAGAAGTGCCAAGCTGGGTATTTGGAAATTTTGGCGGCGGAAGATTTGGTGATTATATGCCTCCTGGATTTGCTCGAAATATTTTAGAAAAATTAGATGACGCTGCCTATGTCAATAAATTAACCGACGCTGTTGAAGGAATTTCAACTCATATCTTATGGGATTTTTCTGATGATGGGCTGACCGGTAAATTTGAAATCGCAAAGTTTGTAAATGCAGAGGCTCAAAAACGCGGCTTGAAATTAGGTTCTGTAAATCCTACATACTTTTTAAAAGGTTCTCACCGGGGGACTTTATCCGCGGAAGAAAAAAATGTTCGTGACAATTATATCTCACAGACTATTCTAAGTGCAGAAATAGCGAAAAAATTTGCAAATGGAATTGTAGCAGTGTGGCTTCCCGATGGTTCCAATTATCCAGGCCAAATTGAACTACGAAATGCATTGGAAAATACAAGACAATCATTAAAAACAATTTCTCAATCCACAGATAGAAGTGTTAAATTCCTGATTGAATATAAAGTATTTGAGCCTGGAACATATAGTACTGTTCTCTCTGATTGGGGAAGTGCTTATCTGCTTGCAAAAGAATTTGGAGATAATTCAGGGGTGCTCGTTGATATGGGACATCATCATCATTCTACAAACATTGAACAAATTATCTCAAATCTTTTAAGCGAAGGTATTGATGGGGGTCTTCATTTTAATACACGTTATGCTGCCGATGATGATCATGCTGTGGAACCAAATCCTCAAATTGCAAGGATATTCTATGAACTTCTTGTTGGCGGCGGATTGTCTGAAAAGAATAAATGGTCTATGATGATTGATCAATGCAGCAGCAGAGAAAATAGGATGCATGCTATTCTTCATTCAATAGATTCTCTGCAAAATTCTTTGGCTAAAGCCATTTTAGTAAATCAAAAAGTAATTGAAAAATATCAAAAAGCCGATGAAATAATTTTATCTAACCGATTTTTTAATGATGCTATAATTAACGCTGATGTTCGTCCAGTAGTTGCTAAAGCAAGGTTAAAGAAAAATCTTCCGCTAGATCCCGTTATCGAATACTTTAAAAGTGGTTATCAGGAAAAAATAGAGAAAGAAAGAGCTGAAGAGATTGTCGTTAATTCAATGCACATCAATAATGGATAAAATAATATGCTAAAACAAAAACTACTTAGCCATCTAAATTCTGTTGAAGAATATGAAAGAACGCCAATACCTGAAAATAAATTAAAGGGTTGGAAAAGTTTTATCGGCATGTATGCTGGTGAACATACAGCAGGAACTGAGTTTGTAATTGGGCCTTTATTTGTTGCACACGGCGTTTCGGCTAGTGATTTATTATTAGGGCTTTTCATCGGCAACATTTTAGCTGTTTTAAGTTGGGCTTTTTTAACCGGGCCAATTGCCGTTAAAAAAAGAATAACTCTATATTATTTGCTCGAAAAAATCAGCGGTAAAAATTTAACATTTGTTTATAATTCAGTTAACGCTCTTATGTTTTGTTTTTTAGCAGGTTCAATGATAGCAGTTTCAGCTACAGCAGTTGGCATTCCCTTTAATATTGCAATGCCTTCATTAAATGACTGGCTTCCAAATAGCATAGGATGGATTATAATTGTTTTAGCTGTCGGCATTGTTACAACAATAGTCGCAATGTTTGGATATAATCAAATTTCAAAGTTTGCAAATATTGCTGCCCCGTGGATGATAATGGTGTTTATCGCCGCGGCTATAGCGGTTTTGCCTGATTTAGGTGTTCATTCATTATCTGATTTTTGGACCAAAGCTAGCGACACTATATGGACAGGAACTCCACTTGAAGGGCAGAGTCAATTTACCTTCTGGCACGTACTCTTTTTTGCCTGGTTTGTCAATATGGCTATGCACATCGGTATGGCAGATCTGTCTATTTTACGATATGCTAAGAAGTGGTATTATGGATTTTCCTCAGCAGCAGGTATGTATCTGGGGCATTATATTGCCTGGGTAGCATCTGGCATTTTATATTCATTATTTCTTTTAGAATCTTCGAATAGTATGGTATTTGCTCCTGGCCCGGTTGCATATCGAGCGGCTGGTTTTGCGGGTGCAATTTGTGTAGTTATTGCTGGCTGGACAACAGCAAATCCCACAATTTATAGAGCCGGTTTAGCACTTCAGGCAGTTAAACCAAAATGGAAAACCTGGAAAGTTACAGCAATAGTTGGTGGAATAACTACTGCCGCGGCACTATTCCCAGCATTGGTTATGAAACTTTTAGAATTCGTTGCTTTGTACGGATTATTGTTGATGCCAATGGGAGCAGTTATAATGATGGATGTTTATGTCCTTCCAAAAATAAATCTCAAATCAAATTTTGCAGAAGTCTTTAATAGAAATTTTAATCCGTCTGCAGCAATAAGTTGGGCTTTAACTTTATTGTCCGCAATTTTTTTCAATATTTATTTTGGTGTTGAAGTTTTCTTCTTAGGTTTGCCTGGATGGTTCGTAGCGTCATTAGTATATATAATATCAAGTAAAATTGTTCAGCAAAAAGTTGGAAGTAAAGTTATTAGTCAAAACATTGGAAAATCAGCGGAGACTATAGCATGAAAAATTTAATAAAGTTCATTTCGTATACCGGTTTAGGCATGACTCTTTTACCTTCATTTTTAGTTTTTACGGGAAATATGTCACTAGACTTAAGCAAAATGCTTACATTTATAGGTACAATTATTTGGTTTATTTCTTCTCCAAGTTGGATGAATAAAGCCGAAGAATAAATTTCTGTAACAGGATAAAATGAAAAATAAAATAACTATAAAAGATATTGCAAAAGAGATTGGAGTTGATCCTTCAACAGTCTCCAAAGGTTTGCGTAAACAATCTGATATATCAGTTGAGATGCAAAAAAGGATTAAAAAAGTTGCGGATAAATTAGGTTACAGGCCTAATCTATTAGCTAAATCCTTAATTAATAAAAGAAGCAATATTCTCGGCGTGATTATACCTGATCTTAGGATCTCTTTTTTCTCAGAAGCAACACGCGGTATTTATGAGGAAGCTACAAAAAATGGTTATGAAACAATTTTACTTGTTCACGATGAAAATGCTGAGAATGAAAAAAGAAAATTGGAATTTTTAAGTGATATAAATGTTGACGGCATTTTACTTAATGCTGTTGATGAAAATACTAATCTGGATTTATACAAGAAACTTCACGCTGAGGGAATAAAACTTATTTGCTGGGACAGAAAACTTAGAGATTCAAATTTTAACTCTGTAACCATTAACGATAAAAAGGCTGCTTTTGAATTGACAAGTAAACTTATTGAAAATGGAAGAAGAAAAATAATGTTTATCGGTCCAAATACAGGTATACCAGTTGCGCAAGATAGATTCGATGGTTATTTGATGGCACTTAAGGAAAATAAAATCAAAGTAAGAAAAAATCTTATCATAGAAACTGAAAGAACTTTCGAGAGTGCTCATAATACATTGTATAATAAAATACAAAGAGGTACTGACTTTGATGCGATAGTATGCGTAGGCGGATTGGTTGCATATGGTGCAGGCAACGCCATACTTGAAAGTAAGTTAAGAATTCCGGAAGACATCTTATTATCTGAGTTCGGAGATAATGATATAATTGCAAGACTTGGCGTTCCATTTTTCACCGTCAATCAAAACCCCTATAAAATAGGGCAGGAAGCGGTAAATCTTTTAACCAAATGTCTTGATGCTAATGCTGATTGCACAAAATCAATAAATATTGAAGTTGAACATAAAATTGTATTTCGCAGCACTGGGGTACAATCGATTAAAAATAAAATAAAACCGGTGAAGAAAGTAATTAATAAAGTATACCTTAAACAAGCTTAAAAAGTAAAATTGAAATTTCATCTGTTACATCCTAAGGTTCAAATTGTTAGAATAATGAACCGAATATATAACAATAAAATGACTACTCTCTCCGGAGGTAATCTATCAATCAAAGATCATAATGGAGATATTTGGATTACTCCCGCCGGCATTGATAAAGGTAAGCTAACACCAAATGATATTATGTGTGTTAAAAAGAACGGCGAAATTATCGGTCAGCATAAGCCATCTTCTGAATTTCCATTTCATATTTCTATTTACAAAAAACGCCCTGATATAAAAGCAATTGTGCATGCACACCCGCCTGCATTAGTATCATTTAGTATTGTTCGTAGTCTGCCGGACACTAATATAATTCCTCAGGCAAATCGTGTTTGCGGAAAAGTTGGATATGCACCGTATGCGCTTCCAGGTAGTGATAAATTAGGTGAAAATATAGCTGAAACATTCGAGAAAGGATATAATGCTGTATTGCTTGAAAATCATGGAGTTGCCGTTGGAGGAAATGACTTATTAAATGCTTTCCATAGACTTGAAACTTTAGAGTTTTGTGCAATGACAATTATTCAAGCAAAAAGAGTTGGAGACTATACAACTTTAACTGAAGAACAAATTTCTTTTTTCGATCATCGTCAAAACGATTTACCTGAATTTGAATTGATTGAGCACAGCAGTTTAGAAAGGGAAATTAGAAGCCAGATAGTTGATATCGTTCATAGGTCTTGTGACAGAAATTTGATGATAAGTACTGAAGGTGTTGCATCGGTGCGCTATGAAGATAATAATTTTCTAATTACTCCTTCAGGAATGGGCAGACGGAGTATCGGAATTGAAGATATTGTTATGATAAAAAATGGTAAAAGAGAGAAAGGTAAAAATCCAAGTCGTTCAGTATTGCTGCATCAGTCTATTTATAATCATAATCCTCAAATTAATTCCATTATAACTACTCAATCTCCAAGCGCTACAGCATATGCTATATCTAAAAATTATTTTGAAACACGAACTATTCCTGAAAGTTACGTTGTACTTAGAGATGTACCAAAAATTGAATTCGGAGTTCAATACAGTAATCCGGAAATAATAGCAAAGACGCTTTCAAAAAGTATTCATGTAATATTAATTCAAAATGATTGTTTACTCACGACAGGAAAAAATATTTTAGAAGCTTTCGACAGATTGGAAGTTGCAGAATTTAGTGCAGCTTCTTTGATTACTTCTAAAATAATGGGAGAGTGCATAACTATTGATGATAATAAGATTGAAGAATTGAATAAAAAATTTTCTCTTTCATAAATTCAAAAAAATCACATCGGTTAATATCAAACTTAAAATTTGATATCTAATAATTAATAAATCCATTTTTAAATAATACGTAATACTATGAAAAGATTAACATACTATGCTATCGTTATTTTTCTAATTTGTAATATTTCTGTTTATTCCCAAATTTTTGTTGCGCCTGATGGAAATGATTCAACAAATACCGGGACTATTGATAAGCCGTTTGAATCAATTCAAAGAGCTCAAGAACTAGCTAGTCCCGGTGATACTGTTTTTATCCGGGGAGGAACTTATCAAGTACGTGAAGATCAAATATCTCAAGTAGTATCAGGACTTTTTGCATGCATAACTTATTTGAATAAAAGCGGAACAGAGGGCAACACTATAAAGTATTGGGCTTATCCTGGTGAAACTCCAATTTTTAATTATTCAAAAGTTAAACCTGCGAATCAAAGAGTTGTGGGGATATATGTAATTGGAAGTTACATTCACATTAAAGGTCTTGAAATGACTAAAATTCAGACCACGATTACCGCTCATACTGAATCGTATTGTATATACAGCAGGGGTAGTAATAATATTTACGAAGAAATTAATATGCATGATAATGTAGGTACAGGGTTAAGACATTATTCAGGCGGCAATAATTTATTTTTAAATTGTGATTCTTATAGAAACTGGGATAATGTTTCTGAAGATGGAAAAGGCGGCAATAATGATGGCTTTGGATGTCATCCGGCTGTTGGTTCTACTGGAAATGTTTTTAAAGGCTGCCGAGCGTGGTTTAATAGTGATGATGGATTTGATATTATCCGTTCGGGCGAAGCGGTGATGTTTGATAGCTGTTGGGCATTCTATAACGGCTTCTCTACTAATTTTGAAAGCTTAGGAGATGGCAACGGATTTAAAGCTGGTGGATATGCTCATGATACGGCTGATAAACTCCCTAATATTATTCCAAGAAATACAATAAAATTTTGTATTGCTGCAAGAAATAAAGCAAATGGATTTTACTCAAACCATCATTTGGGAGGTAATGACTGGTATAATAATTCCGCTTATCTAAATTCAACTAATTTTAATATGCTGAATCGTCCCAGCCGTGACGATGCAGATAATATTGATGGTCCCGGGTACGACCACGTACTAAAAAATAATCTGAGTTATCAGAAATCATTAGCATTTAAAAATATTGACAATATCGATACAAGTAAGAATACACTTGTAACTAATTCATGGCAGTTAAACTTGTCTCTTTCAGATACTGATTTTAAAAGTCTTGATATTAATTTACTCACATCACCAAGACAGGAAGACGGCAGTTTGCCGGATGTGGATTTTATGAAACCGGCACAAGGAAGTAAAATAATTGATGCAGGAACAGATATTGGATTTGAATTCTTAGGCGGCGCACCTGAACTTGGAGCAATTGAGGTTGAATATACTACCGGTCTAAAATCCGATGAAATTATTGGACCAGATAATTTTAAGCTTTATCAAAATTATCCTAACCCTTTTAATCCTACAACAAAAATAATTTATGAAATTCCATCCTCCGGAAATGTGAAAATTACAGTTTATAATTCAATCGGCCAGAATATAAAAACGCTATTAAACGAAATGAAAAATAGCGGTACTCATGAATTGCAATTTGACGGAAGTAAATATTCAAGCGGGATATACTTTTATAAATTACAAATGAATGGTAAATCATTGGTAAAACAAATGTCGCTGTTGAAATAAATTTATATGAAATTTCAATAAATATTTATAGGAAATAAAATTGCGAATAGCTTTTAAAATGAAATTGTCTGAAGGTAATGTTGATGAATATCAAAAAAGACATAATCCCATCTGGCCTGAATTAAAAGATATGTTGATTAAACAGGGGGTTAAAAGTTATTCTATTTTCTTAGATGAAGATTCAAATAATTTATTCGGATACGCCGAAATTGAAGATCTTAAAAAATGGGAAGAAATTGCAGATACTGATGTGTGTAGAAAATGGTGGGATTATATGGCTCCACTTATGGAGGTTAACAAAGATAACAGTCCGGTATCAAAAGATTTATTAGAAGTTTTTCATATTGAAAAGAGTAAATGAATTTTATAATTAAACGGTTATGAAATTTAAAAGAAGAACATTCAAAAGAATTCGTCTTTTTATAATAAGTATATCGTTCCTTTTTCTTACCAACTGTAAACAGGTTGCGAATGATTATGGCAAAAATTCCAAACCAAATATAGTTTTGCTGGTTGCGGATGATGCAGGATGGAATGATGTAGGATATCATGGCTCAGAAATAAACACTCCAAATATTAATAAACTAGCTGAAAATGGTGTTGAGCTAAATCAGTTTTATGTATATCCAACTTGTTCGCCAAGCAGAGCTGCACTTTTAACCGGCAAATATGCAAGTCGATTTGGAATAGGTGAACCCATTGCGATGGAAAGCAAACAAGTTTTGCCGACAAATGTGAAAACATTACCCGAAGCATTAAAACAATCAGGTTATCAAACAGCAATTACTGGGAAATGGCATTTAGGGCTAAGTCTTGAAAGTGGGCCAAGCCATTATGGATTTGATTATACATATGGTTATCTCCATGGACAAATCGATCAATATACTCATAGATATAAAAATGGAGATACAACTTGGTTTAGAAATAATAAATTCGTTAATGAAAAAGGCCATGCAACTGATTTGATAACAAATGAGGTTGTAAAATATTTAACAAAAATCAGAGACAAATCTAAACCTTTCTTTATTTATGTTCCGTTTAGTGTCCCGCATTATCCTCTTCAAGAAGAAGATAAATGGGTTGAGCCATACAAAAATTTAAATGATAAAAATTCAAGAAAATTATTTGATGCCTCAATGACTCATATGGATTATGGGATAGGTGAGATTATTCAAACACTAAAAGATGAAAAATTATTAGATAATACAATTGTAATTTTTATCAGTGATAACGGCGGACAAGAAAGTTGGTATCCAGAAAAAGAATCGAATATTAAATTGTACGATGGCAAATTTGGACCTTATCCAAAATTAGGAGATAATTCACCATTAAAAGGTTTTAAAGCAGATTTGTATGAGGGAGGTATTAGAGTTCCTGCAGTAATATATTGGCAAAATCATTTGCCGCATAACAAAGTGGAACAATTAATTAAGCTAACGGATTTATTTCCAACACTTATTTCAATTATCGATAGCTCTCGTAATAAGAGTTTGAATTTGGATGGCGAAAATATGTGGCATTTTATTTCAGAGAAAAAAATGGCACAAGAAGAGCGAACACTATATTTGAAAATACCTGGCCAATTTGCACTAAGAAAAGGGGATTGGAAATTGATTCATTATGGAAAAAGTATTAATGAAGGAAGAGAAGAATTATTTAATATCAAAAATGATCCAAATGAAACAAAAAATGTTATTCAAGACTATTATGAAGTTAGAAATAGATTATTCAAGGAACTTGAAAACCAAATTCAATTAGATCATGAATTACAATAATTAACAACTTTATTTAATTTTTGAAATCAAAACAATTATCATTCATAAAAGTACTTGACAATCAAAAAAAAATGCTTTAAGTTACTCAAACGTTTTAGTAAAGCAAGTTTTTAATTGGGGACTAAATTTTAAGTTAAAAAAACAATCTAAAACGATAATTAGTTATGAACGTAAAATTATTAAATAAAAAAAATATAACTAAACTTTTCATTATCCCATCCTTAGATAATATTAATCTTAGTCTTGAATAAACTGTTGTAAAATTCCAAAGGATGGTAAATCATTGATTTATAACTCAAACGATTTCGTAATCTAACTAGTTTCAATGAATTTCATCTCAACATAAAAGTTCGTAAAAGAAATTAATTAAAAATTCGAACAATTTCGTTCAATTTATATTAAGCCATAAAAAATTCTTAAACAAAAATGGAATTAAAATTATGCACAACTTAAAAACATTTGGCAAATTTTTGTTTTTACTTTTGTTCCTACTGGGACTTGATACAATTCAGGCTCAGCAGTCTGGTAAAATTCAAGGCAAGATTACAGATAAAAATTCTGGGGATCCATTACCTGGGGCAAATGTTTTCTTGGAGGGAACTAGTTTAGGTGCAGCAACATCTGTTGATGGGGGATTTAGTATTCGTCAAGTCACTCCAGGAAATTATAGTATGATAATTAGATATGTCGGTTACCAGGAAAAAAAGATGCCTATAGTTGTAAAATCCGGGGCGACTGTAGAAGCTAACATCGAACTTGAATATGTAGGTATTGAAAGTAAAGAAGTTACTGTTACAGCTCAAGCAGAAGGACAAATTGAAGCAATTAACCAACAATTATCTTCAAACACAATCAAAAATGTGGTATCATCTGCTCGTATCCAGGAGATTCCTGATGTTAATGCAGCAGAATCTGTTGGACGTTTACCTGGAGTATCAATTGTAAGAAACGGTGGCGAAGGTGAAAAGGTTACTATCAGAGGAATGGCTCCTCAATATAATGTTATGATGGTAAATGGTGTAAGGATTGAATCTACCGATCGTAACGACCGCAGCGTGGATCTGAACATGATAGCACCAAATATACTTTCAGGGATTGAAGTTACTAAAGCATTAACTGCTGATATGGATGCTGATGCAGTAGGTGGAACAGTTAATCTTACTATCAGCAAGGCCAAAGGCGGATTTCGAGGTAATTTTTCTGCGCAGGACGGATATGCTTCTCTGGCTAATACAAAGCCTTACGGAAATTATAGATTAACAGGTTTGGTTAGTAATCGCTTTTGGGGAGACAAATTGGGCTTACAGATTGCTGGTTTCCTGGATAGGTTTAATAGAAACTCAGATGAATTAACTACTGCATATGCTACAAATGAAGAAGATAAAAAAGTAAATGGTTTACTTCCAACCTATCTTTCTAATGTTACTATAAGTGATAAAGTTACGAATAGACAAAGAGTTGGTGGAAGTTTGGTTTTGGATTATCAACTTCCTTTTGGTTCCTTAATATTAAATAACTTTATAGGCAGCCTAAATGAAGATCAAATAGAACAGCAAAATTATTTTACTACGGGTTATGATTGGAGAGGCTTTGCAGCTGACAGGGAGTTTACTAATACCGTATTCAGTAATGCACTTCAGGGAGAATTTGAATTTTTTAACATCACCATGGACTTTTCACTTTCCAATTCGGTTACAAAGCAAAACAATCCCGGTGATCTAAGAATGGATATAAGGCCAAGATCAGGCGGTACGCAGGGATTGTCCAGCGATGCATCCAATCTGAACAGAATGTCCCCATCACAATTCCTAAATGCTGTTACGGTTATACCTCAAGATAAGATAGCAACCGGTACATCCACTCTTATTCGGGATGTTAAGGAGACTGCCCAGTCTGCGTTGCTTAATTTTAAGGCGCCTTTTAACTTAACCGATTATCTTTCAGGCCTCGTGAAATTTGGTGGAAAATATGTACGAAATACTAGAGATAATAATGAAACCCAATTGGGAATTGATACCGACAGAGGTGGACTGGCGGGAGGTTTTAATGAACTTTTGAGAGATTCAGTATGGACGGACCTTGGGATTTCTCCACAAGATAATGGATTAAGAGATGCTTTATTTCGAGATCAAAATTATGATGTAGGCGATTTTCTTTCAGGTAAAGAAGGGGTTGGCAGCAATATATTTTACGACTTAATTTCTATTGACAAAATGCATCACATGGAGAAGTTGGCCAAAGAATATGGCTACTATCTGCCTTCACCACTAGAATCAAATCAATATGATTACAATTATACAAGGGATTACAGTGCTTTTTACATTATGTCTGAATTAAATTTGAGTAAATATGTTACTTTAATTCCTGGGATTAGATACGAAAAATTTAGCTTCGATTATACAGCAGATTCTACAGTTGAATTTGGCAGGTTAACGACGCCGGGCGAGAATTATTATACCAGTAAAACTGTTAATTGGGATTCTACAAAAGGAGAAAACTGGTTTCCGCAAATGCAAGTGCGTATTAAGCCGACAGATTGGTTAGATTTTCGATTGGCAAGCACTAAAAGTATCATCTATCCTGACTACCGAGCTGTTTCGCCATATCTATTTGCTGATACATACGCTTCTCCGGTATTGCGCTTAGGTAATCCATATATAAAACCAGCATTAACTCAAAACTATGATATTTATGCTTCAGTTTATGAAAATCATATTGGATTATTTACCGCTGGTTTCTTTTATAAAGAAATAGATAATCTAATTGTTTCAATTAAATATTTAACTAAAGATGTTTCAAAGATTCATAATAGATTTGCACTCGCTCAAACCGGCGATCCAACAACTATTTATACGTGGACGAATTTAGATGAAACCTCGTATGTAAGAGGTATTGAATTAGACTGGCAAACTCATTTCTGGTACTTGCCATCTTTCCTTCATGGACTAGTATTTAACATTAATTATACTCACATTACTTCCACTACACGTTATCCTTATTACTATACTAAGAGAACAGGTAATTTTCCATTTTATACATATAAGACTGTAGATACTACACGAACCGGCAGACTTATCGACCAACCAGATGATATCCTCAACTTGACATTGGGTTATGATATTGGGGGTTTTTCGGCACGATTGTCATTCTTATATCAAGATAATGTTTTAAGAAGTGCAGATCCAACTTACCAGGAACTTGATTCTTATACAGCACCTTACACCAGATGGGATTTTACTGCTTACCAAAAACTTCCATGGTTTGAAGGTTTTCAGGTTTATTTGAATATAAACAATATTACTAATCGTCCGGACCGTCAATTTAGAAGTGTTCTGGAAAAGCTCTCTGCAGTGCAATATTACGGCGCAACAGGAGATTTAGGAGTGCGTTATTCATTCTAACAAATAAAAAATATTTATAATTATTTGAAATTTAAGGAGGTGATATGAGATAATAATAATTGCTACATACTTAAATAGAAGTCCAAGATCGAGAACCAATTTCTTAATTAACTAATCAATTCAACAATATTAAAAGGAGTATTTAATGAGAAAGTTAATACTACCAATAGCATTTTTCCTAATGCTTGCTACATCAATGCTAGCCCAAGTGACGCTTGATGATCAGCAATTTGTCAATGCTCAAATTGCCGCAGACACTCTGGCGGATGGATCACATGATCCTGCTAAAACTGTCTATATGGCTGAAGCTGGTAAATACTATGCGTTCGACGGAACTTTGGAATGTAATTTTGATTTACAAATAATAGGTCCTAATAATGGTTGGATTTTGCATGAAGCCAATCCGCCTGTATTTTTCCAAACACCATCTTCAGCTGGAGCAGCAAGAGATATGATCAATCTTAACCAAGGTGGAAGTATAGTGCTTAAAAATCTCCTATTAACCGGACTTCATGGCAATGATGTTAATATCTCATCGTTTGTCCGCAATTTAGCAGGTTACAAAATTATATGGGACAATTGCGCCTTCTCTGACCATAGAGATCACTGTACCAGAAGTACCGGAGCAACCGATACTATAAGCATTACAAACTGTGTGTTTATAAATGGAGATCGAAGAGGCAGTTCACCTTTTGGCGGTATGCCTTTCCGTTTAGATGCAGCTTGTAAACAACTAACCTTTGAAAATAATACTGTTTTTAATGCAGCTAGAATGTTCGGAAATGGCGGTGACTTTTTTACTTCTAAAATGACTGAGATACATAATACTGTTGTTAATCAGCAGGTCAACGGTCATGAAATTCATTGGTTTGAGGCTCTACAAGCTAACAATATTTACTACAACTGGAGCTGGAGAGGGCGTACTCTAAAAACTAACGGCTATGAAGCACCATTTACAACATTTGAAACGTTTGCTAACGTAGCAAATAAACTAGATTCTATTTCACTTTACGAAGGAAATAATTCATTTTACCTCGATCCTGCTTTTATAGATTATTGGAACAATACAATTAACCCTGGATTTCTGACTGACTCTGAAAAAGTAAGGCAATGTTATTTATGGAATCTCGATGTGGATTCAACTATTAATGCTGATAACAACTTTACTATAGGCAAAAACTATTGGCAATTTGATATCGGTTTTGCAAATAATCCAAGTAAAATTGATAGTATGCTGGCATGGGATTTAGCAAATTGGGACACAAACACTACTCATTACCCGGATTGGCGTATGACACCTCCTATAACATGGAATGGTGACGGTACACCTAATTTAAATTGGCCGCCGGATTTGGATTTGAGCTACTCGAATGGATATTTGCAAAAAGCAGGTACAGATGGATTGCCGCTTGGTGACTTAAACTGGTTCCCAAGTGCTAAATCAACTTATATGGCTAACAGAGCTTCTTATATTGCTGCATTAGAAGATTCAATGACAAATGCAACCTGGGTTTACACACCCGGTGATAGTGCATCAGCTATCGTTACACCAAATATGGTTGGCGTTAATGATGAAAACTCTATCGTTCCCAATCGATATTATTTAAGTAATAATTATCCAAATCCTTTCAATCCAAGTACAACAATCAAATTTGGATTGCCTCAACAATCCGAAGTTACTTTTAGTGTATATAACATTTTAGGTCAAAAAGTATTTGAACTAACTGAGAAGAGTTTAGCAGCAGGCGAACATTCTTATAGTTTCAAAGCTCCTAATCTCAGCAGTGGTATCTATGTCTACACTATTCATGCTAATGGAGTTGACGGGAAAACATTTATTGCATCTAAGAAAATGATACTTCTAAAGTAGTCTTCTCTAAGAAGTATATATTTAATGAGTTTCTTCAAAATTATTTTTGGAGAAACTCATTTATTAATTTTATTTCATCTCGTTGATTTGACCATCCTTTTATATTTAGATGATTTGGTTATCAGACTAAAAAATTATCATTGATGCGAAATCAAAGGATTCATCCAACCATAAAAATTCCAAAATAAATTTTTAATTGAAGTCTTATTGAGTGTTTAATAGGCTAGTATTAAGAAATTAATATACTTTTTAAAAAATGATTCATATTATATTAAAGCAAAAAGTTTTTTTCAAATATTTCAGTCGAACACTTACACTTTTACTAGTAATTATAAGCATTAATTCATGTAATAATTCCGACAATATAAAAATTTTGAATGAAGGCGATAATTCATTTGCTTCTATTCAAATAAATAATTCTTACGGCAATAATATTTTAATAGAATCAAATGATACACTTGGTGGAATTGGATTTATTCTTAATGGGAAAATAAATTGGACAAAAGGACAACCAAAAATATCTCATCCAACTACAAACAAGTCACTATATGAATGGAAGAGCGGCGATATTTCTGTAGTAATGGAAACAGAAAAAAAGGTTGATGATTTAGATTTTATTTTCAGACTTGAGGGAACACAATCAAAACCTTCAGCTTGGATAATAAATTCAAAAGTAAAACCTGATGAATATTTTACCGGAGTATTTGAAAGAGTTGTAGATGGCACACAATATAAATCGTGGGAAAAAGGAATTTCAGAGGGACTTAATCTTCGAGGCCAAAATGTTGATGTTAAATTAAAACCCACAGTTTCTGCTTATGCGCCATTTTATATCTCGTCTGGCAATTATGCATTATTCGTCCATGGAACCTGGCCGGGAGTAATTGATTTTTGTAAAGAGAAAAAAGATATAGTTCAAATATCATTTGAAGGGCCTGAATTTTCATTTTCTTTAATGATGAATAAGGGTCCCGCAGAATTAATTAAACGACATGCGTTAGAAACGGGACCATCTTTTGTTCCACCGAAATGGGCTTTTGGACCTTGGCGCTGGCGTGACGAACATTTTAATAATAAGAAATATTATGATGGCAGTATTGTTCATGCGCCTTATAATTCTGAAATTGCCGAAGAAATTTTGTTGATGCATGCTTACGATATTCCTTGTACTGCTTATTGGATTGATAGGCCGTGGGGCCCCGGAGTAAGAGGCTTCGATGATTATAAAATTGATTATGATCGTTTGCCTAACTTTGAAAATATGATAAAATGGCTGAACTCAAAAAATATTTCAACCATGCTTTGGATCGGGCCTTTTGTTATGGGAAATATGGCTGATGTTGCTGAAGAAAACGGCTATGGCATTAAAAGTCATATCTGGAAGGATTCACGACAGGTTTTAATGGATTTCACAAATAAAGAAGCAAGTAAATGGTGGGGCGAAAATGGCCCTGCTAAATTAGCAAAAATGGGAGTTAAAGGTTTTAAACTCGATCGTGCGGATGGGGAAAAACTTTTAGATTCATTGCAGCTAACAACCTCTATTGGAACGAGCTATCGGGAAAACTTTAACGATTATCCCCGTCAATATGTGAAAGCAACTTATGATGCAGTAAAACCAGTACTCGGTAATGATTTTATTTTGTTTCCTAGAGCTCAATATACAGGAAGTGCAAAGTACGGCGGCCTTTGGGCTGGAGATACTGGTAATCCGCCGGAAGGACTTCGTTCAGTAATTATCGCTGCACAAAGATGTGCGGTTATGGGATATCCTGTTTGGGGATCAGATTGCGGCGGATATGCAAAGGATATAAACAGTGAGGTTACTAAACGCTGGCTGGGATTTGCATGCTTTTCTCCTATTATGGAAGTTGGTCCCACAAACAATAAAGTATTTTGGGATATGAATTATGAACCTTCATTTGATCATGAACTTCTAGCTGTTTGGAGATTCTATACAAAGCTAAGAATGAATCTTGTTGATTATATTCATCACTTTGCCGAAGTAGCAAGTAAAACGGGAATGCCTATCATCAGGCCTTTATTTATAGAATATCCTGATCAAAAAGAAAGCTGGAAAGATTGGACAACTTATAAATTTGGAAATGATATATTAGTCTCAATTATTTGGCAAGAAGGAAAAACAAAACAGTCAGTTTATCTTCCCGCCGGAGAAACCTGGATAGACCAATGGAACAATAAAGAGTACGTGGGCGGAAAATATATTGAAGTAACTGCCGAGCCCTATCAAACTCCAATATTCCTTCGTAATGGTTCTTCGTTAAAATTACCCGATCTAAATAAATTATATGAGGAATCTGTAGAAATAACTTCAACTGAGTTTGATATGAATGAATTAGAATCGAAAGAGAATTGGATGAATAAATAATCATGACATCGAGAATACCAAAATAACAATGTTACCCATGATGCACTTTCCAAAGAATTCTAAAAATTCATGATAAAAGAATAAATGATGAAAATAAAATCAAAAATATTAAGTCTATTTGTACTCTCAACTTTAATATCTCTCTTCCCATCATGCATAATTAAAGGGCAAGAAGATAATAAAATTGAATGGCCATCAATTACTACTGTAACTCATCCATGGACAAGATGGTGGTGGCATGGAAGTGCCGTAACAAAAGAAGGTCTAACGGCAAATATGGAAGAACTTAAGAATGCCGGTTTTGGCGGAGTTGAAGTAACGGCAATATATGGTACAAAAGGATATGAGACACAAGATATAAGTTTCTTTTCACCAGAGTGGATGAAAATTTTAAATTATACTTTAGGAGAAGGGCAGCGATTAGAGCTTGGAATTGATTTGGCTAATGCCTCCGGATGGCCGTTTGGAGGTCCGTGGGTTGGTGCCGATGATGCAAGTAAAGAGGTGCACCATAAAATATATAACTTGAAGTCAGGTGAAAAATTAAATGAGACAATTGAATTTATTCAGCAGCCATTTGTAAATGCAGTTGGTCATAAAGTTGATATTTCTGAAGTAAAATATCCAATTAGCAGTAATAAAAATTTACAAGAACTTGCATTAGATCAGGTTCGATTTAAAAAAGAACTACCGCTCCAAGCGCTTATTGCGTACAATGAAACTGGAGAAAATATTGATCTCACAAATAATGTAAAAAATGATGGAACTTTAAATTGGGTTGCACCTGATGGAAATTGGAAACTTTACGCTGTATTTCAAGGCTGGCACGGTAAACAAGTGGAACGAGCTGGAAAAGGCGGAGAAGGAAATGTTATTGATCATTTTTCAGAAAAAGCAGTAATAGATTATCTGAAATATTTTGATAAGAATGCCGAAGGAATTCAATTAAATGGCATTCGATCATTTTTTAATGATTCGTATGAAGTTGATGATGCCCAGGGAGAAGCAGATTGGACACCCTTATTTTTTAAAAGATTTAAAAGATATAGAGGATATGATTTAAAAAATTATTTGCCCGCGTTATTTGGAAATGATACTAAAGAAATGAATGAAAGAGTGCTTTGCGATTACAGAGAAACTATTTCTGATTTGCTCTTAAACAATTTTACAAAAGTCTGGAAGCAATGGTCGCGTAAATATGATGCGGTTATTCGTAATCAGGCTCATGGATCACCTGCAAATATATTGGATTTATATGCTGCAAGCGATATACCCGAAACTGAAGGGAGATCACCATTGGGTATAAAAATGGCAGTCTCTGCAGCACATGTTTCAAATAAAACTTTAGTATCTGCCGAAGCAGCGACTTGGTTAGATGAACATTTTCTCTCAACACTTTCCGAAGTTAAAAAAAATTTCGACCGATATTTTGCAAACGGTGTTAATCATCTTGTATATCATGGTTCTCCTTATTCACCTCTTTCGGCTGAATGGCCGGGATGGCTCTTCTATGCTTCGGTTCATTTTGCGCCGACAAATACCTGGTGGGAAGATCTTAAAGTCGTCAATTCATATGTAACAAACTGCCAATCGTTTCTTCAAAGTTCAAAACCTGCAAATGATATTTTATTGTATTACCCCATTTATGATGCGTGGTCTCAAAAAGGTAAAAGTATGCTTGAGCATTTTGGAGCACAAGACAAAGAATTAACTAAAGGCGTTGGTGAAATGTTGTTAAGTAACGGTTATACTTTTGACTTCATTTCCGATAAACAAATTGAACAATTAAAAGTTGATGAGCATAAAATACTTTCCAGCAATTCAGAATACAAAACTATTATCATTCCTGATTGTGATTATATTCCATTAACAACAATTCAAAAAATTATTGAACTTGCAAAAAAAGGTGCAACAGTTATTATTCAAAATGATTTTCCAAAATATGTCCCGGGATTAAATGATTTAAAGCATAGGCAGAAAGCTTATCTGAACTTACAAAATGAATTTAATTTCCATTCTGAAAAAAATAATTATGAAAGCGGTCAAGTCGCAGAAGGTGAATTAATTAAAGGAAATGATTTGAAAACAATTTTGGATGATATCAAAGTCTTGCCTGAGCCAATAGCTAAGGAGGGACTTTGGTTTAATAGGGTCAATCGTGACGAAGGGATTTGTTACTTCATTAGTAATTGGGGAGATAAAGACATCGATAAATGGGTTCAAGTAAGTTCAACTGGAAAAGAAGCTATTTGGTTCAATCCTATGAATAAAAAAATTGGAAAGGCTGAAGTAAGAAACTTAAGCGATCATCATGCAGAAGTGTATTTGAAATTAGGTGTTGGTGAAACATTAATTTTACAATGGTATCCCGATGAGAAAAATCTGGAGACATATAAATTTTATGAGAAGACAAATAATGTATTGAATTTGAGTGGTGAATGGAAAATTGATTTTATCAAAGGCGGTCCTAAATTGCCAGATTCATATAAGACTAAAAAATTAGAATCATGGACAAATCACTCAAAAGATTTGGAGAAGTTTTCCGGCACGGCCAGTTATAAAACAACATTTGAGAAACCCAGTTTTGAAGCAGCTGCGTACATGCTGGATCTCGGTAAGGTATGCGAATCAGCAGATGTTTATTTAAATGGTGAAAAACTTGCAACTTTAATTGGGCCGGAATTTCAAGTAACAATTGATGGCGCCAAAGTAAAGCAGACAAATATTCTTCGAGTCCAGGTAACAAATTTAATGGCAAATAGAATTATTTATATGGATAAAAAAGGAATCAATTATAAGAAGTTTTATAATGTTAACTTCGCCGCGCAGGATAGAAAAGATATGGATGAGAATGGTTTATTTACCGCAAAAGAATTGGAAACCGCTTGAGTCCGGTTTGATCGGGCCAGTTAAGTTAATAGGTCTAAAATAAATTCCCACATTGCGAAAATACAATTGCAGTAAAAGTTATGAAAATTAAAGCGCTTTTTTTAATTCCAGCTCTTTGTAAATAAGTTGAAACATCTATTCGCAAAGTTCAAACAATATTCAGCCTGTTAACTGAATCAATTCAGGAGGTAGCAAAGAGCGTGAATATTTTATCTCAGAGTTAATTCTTATAGCCAATCCCGTGCTTAGTGCGATTACCGGTTGAGGATGAGTTTTGGACATGCAAAGATGAAGATGGGATTTCAAAAAAAGTATGGGAAGGAAAAAATATTTCAATACAACATTCCATAGCTTATTAAACATAAAAAAATGTTGATTGATTTTTTGGAAAAAAGAACCTTGAAAAATATAAAAGTAAAAAAATATCATCTCATTATAATAGCCGCATTGATAATCTTCCCTGTCTTTCTTTATGCACAGAATGAAGATCCATACCCGCCGGGAACTATACAGATGACACCAAAGGTTGATTTAAATCTTCAACCAACTTCATTAATAGTACCCGAAAAATATAAAAATATGGTACCGAAGAATCTTACATTAAACCTCCCGCCGGGTTTTACTGTTAAAGTATTTGCTGTTGCAGGTTTGAGAGGTCCCCGGATGATGGCTTTTAATAAGGATGGGGTTTTGCATGTTGCTAATATGAAAGCCGGCACAGCCGATGAATTTACCCCCAAAGGTGATCCCACCAGCCAGATTGTTGCTTTGCCGGATAGGAACAATGATGGTGTAGCTGATACTGTCATTATTGCTGCCGACAGCCTCAGATGGGCTAACAGTATGGCATTCTACAAGGGCGATATGTATGTAGCCGATACTCATCAGATTGTTAAATTCACTGATACTGATAGAGATTTGGTCTATGAAAAACGAGAAATATTTGCGGACAATATACCAACTGCCAATACACCTCATATTACACGTACTTTAGCCATTGATGAAGATAAGGGACTCTTTTACTTATCTATAGGATCTCATTGCGATGTATGCCGAGAATCCGATCCCGAACGTGCGGCTGTTTTACAATTCAATGCAGACGGCACTGGTCGCAGAGTTTTTGCTACCGGTTTGCGGAATGCAATCGGTCTCGATATTCATCCGCTTACCGGAGATTTGTGGGCAACAAACAACGGTCATACCGAAGCTGTTGACTCTCTGCCGCCTGAATGGATTGATATAGTGCGCGATGGTGGTTTTTATGGTTGGCCTTTCGCTTACGGTTATCAGGTTTATATAAATTTTGAAATTCGTGGACATCCCCAGGTATTGCCTATTACTCATGAAGACAGTCTTCTTGTACAAAGTATGGTTCGTCCGGCTGCATTGGTTGATGCGCACAGTGCGCTTATGGATATTTACTTTTATCCTTCAGGAAATTTTCCTTCCAAATATATTGATGAAGCATTCGTTGCATATCGCGCTGGATTTTTAGGACCCGATCCAGGGCATAAAGTTGTGGCTTTATTTGTCGATCCCGATGGCAGTAACGCTAAGGTTGGAGATTTTATGACAGGCTTTTGGCCAAATCCTCCAGACCAGAGTAACATATGGGGTAAACCGGTTGGACTTACAAGCGACAGCGTAGGGAATCTTTACATGAGTAGTGATTGGATCAACAACTTAATTTTAAGAGTAGAATACCATGGAGGTGAAACAAGTGCAGCAGAAGAAAATGCTTTACACTTGCCTTTATCAGCGGCCTTAGAACAAAATTATCCCAACCCATTTAATCCGACAACCACTATTAGATATACAATTCGGAATACTGGAACTTCTGCTGCAGTATTTACCCAATTAAAAGTTTACGATATACTTGGCAGAGAAGTAGCAATCTTGGTTAATGGTGAAAAATCAGCTGGAAATTATGAGGTTAAATTTAATGGAAGTGATCTGCCAAGCGGAATTTATTATTACAGACTTTCTGTCTCGGCTTGGTCGAGCCAGGATGGGCAAGCAGAAAATTTTTCAGACACAAAAAAACTTATATTATTGAAATAATCTATCGAGATATCTGCTTATTACATATACCGGTTGGCTTTTTCACCTTTATTTTATTTATCAATATCTTCTAATTAAGATAATATTCTTTAACACGCCTGAGGTATAATTTGTACACATCATTTATTTCCATCGTGCTTCCGTACACGATGCACCGCTTAAAGTCAATCATTAAGTTTATCATGTTATGTACGCTCCTATTTTCTGGTGTCGCATTTGCACAGCAGTTTGGGGTGCAGACTTCTACTGCTCACGTCCGGTAAAACTCAACTCGTTCAGCAACTCGAGGCCATTTTATATGACGACGATTTTTGTGTAATTCCTAACCGGGTCTTTAATGCTTCAGACTTCGGCGCAGTGGGAGACGGTAAAACCTTAAATACTAAAAACATTCAAAAAACAATTGATTCCGCTGCAGCAGCCGGCGGCGGGCAGGTAACTTTTAATCCGGGAGTATATGTCACAGGCGCTCTTTTCATCAAAACAAATGTTGATTTTCATATTCCTGAAGGTGTAACCATTCAGGCTATACAGAACGATACGGACTTCCCTGATACACTAACACGTATTGCCGGTATAACGATGCAATGGCCTGCTGCACTCATCAATGTATATCGGGAACAGAATGTTCGCATCAGCGGCAAGGGAACTCTTGACGGTAACGGAAAATATTGGTGGGATAAATTCTGGGGTGATCCCCCGCAGTCAGGAGGCATGTATCAAGATTATATTGACCGCGGTCTTCGCTGGGCAGTTGATTATGACTGTAAGCGCGTAAGAGCCCTAGTCATCTATGAATCAGAAGAAGTTATCATAAAAGATATAAATATTTATCGTTCAGGTTTCTGGACCATCAGCCTAACTTATTCTGATCAGGTTCACGTTGATGGTGTGACAATTCGGAACAACTTCGATGGCCATTTTGGCCCCAGCTCAGATGGAATCAATACCGATTCCGGCCGTAACATTCTTGTAGAGAACTGCGACATAGATTGCAATGATGATAACTTATGTCTGAAGGCAGGTAAAGATGCCGATGGACTTCGTGTCAATCGTCCAACGGAACGTGTAGTTTACCGTAATTGTATTACCCGTTCGGGTCATGGCTTGTTTACATTGGGCTCGGAAACTTCCGGAGGTATGCACGATATTGAGGTATATGGACTTAAAGCAATTGGTACAAATACCGGTATCCGATTCAAGTCTGCCAAGATTCGCGGCGGAGTCATGCGGGACATTTACATTCATGATATAGAGATGGATAGTGTTGATAGCCCATTCAAGTTTGAACTCAACTGGTATCCCAGCTATAGTTATCCGGTTATTCCCGATTCAATTCCCAAATCAGAATACAAAGATCACTGGCGAACAATGCTTACCCCGGTTAAGCCTCCCGAACGCGGCATCCCCGAATTCCGTAATATAACTCTGGAAAATATTTCGGTTAAAAAAGCGGGAACAGGTATCTATGTCAATGCTTATTCTGAAAAGCCAATGCGCAACATGCTCTGGAAAAATATCATCATTGAAGCACAAAAGCCCGGAGAAATTACCTGTGCCAAGGATTGGATTATGAAAAATGTCACGCTGCTCACTCCATCCGATGATCCCATCAAACTTGACCAGGTGGAAAACGTTCAGCTTCCGCAAATGTTTAAAATTGTTGATACTAATAAAGGGCCTGTGAATCCGACAGACAGCGATCATGTGCTGGGACATTGAGCAATTAAGGAACTAAGGCAAGGTTGTAGTTTGTTTAAATGGTTTGAATTATAAAACTTAAATCAATGAATATAAAGTTTTGAAAATGAAAAATAAGAAATCAGAAATAAGTAGAAAATTAATTTTAACTGAGAGCATAATTTTTCTCTTCCTTCTTACGATCCAATGTTTTGCACAATCATATCCATTTGAAATTAAAAAATCGATCTATCATGAAGACTGGATCGATCTAAATAAAAACGGGAAATTGGATCTGTATGAAAATCCCCAACTGCCGGTAGATGAACGAATTGATGACTTGCTTTCCAGGATGAATGTGAATGAAAAGACTGCACAATTAGTTACGTTATATGGTTATGATGCAGTATTAAAAGATGAGCAGCCTACAAAAGCTTGGCTTGATACAACATGGAAAGATGGTGTAGCGAATATTGATGAACAATTAGATGGCCGCACAGATGTAGCATCAGATTTATACTGGCCTCCTTCTACACATGCTCAAGCGTTAAATAATATTCAGAGATTTTTTATTGAACAAACTAGATTAGGAGTCCCTGTTGATTTTACCGTGGAAGGCATAAGAGGATTAAAGGCAGTTAAAGCAACAAGTTTCCCCGATGAAATTGGACAAGGCAGTACATGGGATCCAGAACTTATAAATCTAATTGGAAAAGTAGAAGGACAGGAAGCTAGAGCTCTTGGTTATACAAATGTTTATTCTCCCGAATTGGATGTTTCAAGAGATCCACGGTGGGGAAGAGTTCTTTCTACATATGGAGAAGATCCGTATTTGGTTGGTAAACTTGGTGAAGCAATGGTAAAAGGCTTGCAAGGCGAACATGTTGTATCAACTTTAAAGCATTTTGCAGTTTATAGCGTGCCCAAGGGTGGCCGCGACGGTCACGTCAGAACAGATCCTCAAGTCACTCCTCGTGAAGTCTATACTTTTTATTTACCGCCATTTGAAGCAGCAATTAAAGCCGATGCACTTGGAGTGATGAGTTCATATAATGATTATAATGGAATACCTGTTACAGGCAGTTATTATTTCTTGACTGAATTGTTGAGACAGAAATTTGGTTTTAAGGGTTATATAGTTACAGACAGCGGGGCGCTTAAGTTTATTCATGAAAAGCATCATGTTCAAAAGGATTTTAAAGGAGCTATTGTTCAAGCACTTGAAGCCGGAGTTAATGTTCGAACTGATTTTCAAAATCCTTCTGTTTATCTTACTCCATTAAGAGAGGCTGTTAATAAAAGTGAAATACCAATAAGTACTATTGATCAGCGGGTTCGTGAAGTATTGAAAGTTAAGTATTGGCTGGGACTTTTTGATAAGCCTTATGTAGATACTTCTAAATCGAATCAGAATGTGCACAAAGCTTCATCTGATGAATTGTCATTGAGAGCAGCAAAAGAATCATTAGTGCTGCTGAAAAATTCAAATAATTTTTTGCCTCTTGATAAAAATAAAATTAAATCAATTTTAGTTACCGGGCCTAACGCCACTATGGAAGAAAGTCTAAAAAGATATGGGCCCTACTCATATAAAAGTAACATCGGTACTTAATGGAATTAAGAATGAAGTATCAAAAGAAACGAAAGTAACTTATGTTAAAGGGATAGATGTTATTGACGAAAATTTTCCTGAAAGCGATATCATTGATACACCTTTAAGCGAGGAAGAGAAAGAACAGATTCAACAGGCAGTTGCGGCAGCAAAGCAAGCAGATGTTGCAGTTATTGTTGTTGGAGATGATGATAAAACAGTTGGTGAAAGTCATTCGCGGGTAAATTTAAATTTACCGGGCCATCAATTGGAACTTGTTAAAGCGGTAGTCGAAACCGGAACTCCGGTAATAGTAGTATTAATGAATGGCAGGCCTATAACAATAAATTGGATTGATAAAAATGCAGATGCAATTTTAGAAGCCTGGTTTCCGGGAGCAAAAACCGGAAATGCAATTGCAAAAACTCTTTTTGGAGAATATAATCCAGGCGGTAAATTGCCAATAACTTTTCCGAAATCTGTCGGACAAGTACCTCTGAATTTCCCTTATATGCCTTCAAGTCAAGCTTACTTTCCGGAAGATCCCAAAGAATTTGCCAGAGTAACAGGACCTTTATATCCTTTTGGATATGGATTAAGTTATACACAATTTGAATTCAGCGATCTGCAGATTTCTCCATTGGAACAGAATACCGGTGGGAATGTCCAAGTTTCTCTGAATGTTAAAAATACAGGAAAACTAAAAGGTGATGAAGTAGTTCAGCTTTATATACATCAAAAAATTACACCGGTAATTGTACCTGTGAGTCAGCTTCGCGGATTTAAAAGAATGACTTTAAATCCAGGCGAAACTCAAAAAGTTCAATTTGAATTAAAGCCGGAAGATTTGCAATTACTAAATCAAAATATGAAATGGGAAGTAGTACCAGGCACATTCGAAGTTATGATCGGCAGCTCATCAATAGATATAAAACTAAAAGGGGAGTTCGAAATAACAGGCAGTACTTCTAATAAAGCTTATGGATTATAAAACAATGTCTCCAATAATTGGTGATTAGCATGAGGGCACTTCAGGGTAAAATTTTAAAAAATTCTTTGCAGCGTTTACTTATCATATTCTTTTTTTCAGCGTTGATTATTGGCCATGCACAGAAAATTGATAAAAGTGGGAAACTAGCTTCAAAGCCATTATATCGTGATCCGGTTTATGATGGAGCCGCCGATCCTGTAGTTATCTGGAATAAGCATGAAAAAAAATGGTTCATGTTTTATACAAACCGTCGGGCAAATGTAAGCGGACTTGATGGAGTAACCTGGGTGCACGGCACTCGCATCGGGATTGCTGAATCTTCAGATAATGGAGCTACCTGGCAGTATCGTGATACTTGTAATATTCCACCTCCATACACCGAAACGCATTGGGCACCGGAAGTAATTGAACACAATGGAATGTACCATATGTATCTTTCGTATGTGCCGGGCATATTTACAAACTGGAATCATCCGCGTCACATTATTCATCTGACCAGCAAGGACTTAATTAATTGGAAATATGAATCAACATTAAAACTGGCATCAGATAAAGTAATTGATGCCTGCATATTTAAGCTTCCAAATGGGGATTGGCGTATGTGGTACAATAACGAAGTTGATGCTAAATCCATTTACTATGCAGATAGTAAGGATCTTTATCACTGGGATGATAAAGGAAAAGCTATCGCAGATCAAAAAGGTGAAGGGCCAAAAGTTTTTAATTGGAAAAATAAATACTGGATGTTAACGGATGTTTGGCAGGGATTGGCGCTTTATGAGTCTGAGAATCTGGCTTCATGGAAAAGAATTCCGGGAAATCTTCTTGAAGAACCCGGCAAGGGAAAAGATGATGGAGTTGTAGGACATCATCCGGACGTTGTGGTTAATAACGGCAGAGCATATTTGTTTTATTTCACTCACCCCGGTCAGGTTGATTCCATTCCTAAAGATAACTTCTATGAGAAACGACGAAGTTCTATTCAAGTTGTCGAGTTGGAATACAAAAATGGTAAAATTATATGCGACCGTAATAAACCAACATATATTGATCTGCAGCCGCCAAAATAGTTTGCATTTATTAATTGTTGAAAGAAAAAATTTAGGATAATTTTATTGCGTTATAGAATGAAAATGAAAAAGAGCATCATATATTTTATACTTTTATTTTTTACAGGTATTGGTTACGGACAACTAATTAATTTAGTGGTTGATGTAAGCGACTCAAAAGCTAAAATCCAGCCGACGATGTATGGAATATTTTTCGAAGATATCAATTTTGCAGCAGACGGCGGATTGTATGCTGAGATGATTAAGAACCGTGGATTTGAATTTGAAGAACCACTGATGGGCTGGCTTCAACCTTACAGCAGCAGATATTCTATGAATAAAAATTCGGGAGCTGCAGAAATTATTAAAACTCAGGCCAGCAATTCCAACCGAAATATCTGCCGAGTTACAATATATAATGACACTGGATATGTCCTTCTGAACGAGGGCTTCTGGGGAATGGGTATTAAGAAGAATGCTCATTACCGCTTATCACTGCTTGCTGCTAAACAATCAGGAAATATTCAGAAAATAAATTTTTCATTCGTGAATGCAAATGGAAATGTATTAGGTAAAACCAGCATAATACCAGATTCAAATAAATGGAAAGAATATTCATCAGAACTAATAGCAACTGATACAGAAGCAAAAGCCAAATTGAAAATTACATTTGAAGGAACAGGAGTAATTGATCTTGATATGATCTCGCTGTTTCCGGTCGATACGTGGAAAGGAAGAAAAAACGGTTTGCGGAAGGATCTGGTACAATTGCTTTATGAATTGAAGCCAGGGTTTCTGCGTTTTCCCGGCGGCTGCATCGTTGAAGGCAGAACACTTGCAAAACGTTATCAGTGGAAAAAAACCCTAGGACCAGTGGAGGACAGAACAGTTTTAGTTAATCGGTGGAATACAGAATTCAAGCATCGTCCAACTCCCGATTATTTCCAAAGTTTTGGTTTAGGTTTTTATGAATATTTTCAACTTGCAGAAGATATTGGTGCTGAACCGCTGCCTATATTAAACTGCGGGATGGCATGTCAGTTTAATACTGCTGAACTTGTACCTTTAGATAAACTTGATCCGTATGTTCAAGATGCACTTGATTTAATTGAATTTGCAAACGGTACTGCAAGCTCGTCATGGGGAAAAGTGCGCAGTGAAATGGGACATCCAAAACCATTTAATATGAAATACATTGGAATAGGAAACGAACAGTGGGGAGAACAATACATTGAACGCTATAAAATTTTTGAAAAAATTCTTAAAGAAAAATATCCTGATATAAAAATAGTTTCCGCCGTTGGTCCGTTTCCTGAAGGAGAACAGTTTGATTACCTAATGGATGAAATGAAAAAATTAAATGCGGATATAGTTGATGAACATTATTACAAATCGCCGCAGTGGTTTAGAGATAACGTAACCCGTTATGATTCTTACGACCGCAACGGTCCAAAAATATTCGCAGGTGAATATGCCGCACAGAGTGCAGCAACCGCAAGTCCGGAAAACAAAAATAATTGGGAATGTGCCCTTTCAGAAGCAGCCTTTATGACCGGCTTAGAAAGAAACGCAGATGTTGTAGTAATGTCATCCTATGCTCCTTTGTTTGCTCACGCCGAAGGATGGCAATGGACACCGGATTTAATTTGGTTCAATAATTTATCGGCTTACGGAACCGCTGATTATTATGTCCAAAAAATGTTTTCAACTCACCGTGGTACTGACTTATTATCCATTTCATTTGAGGACGGAAATGCAGTTACAGGACAATACGGACTCTATTCATCCGCTGTAAAAGATTCAGATTCTGGAGAAGTGTTTATCAAGCTTGTAAACACTTTAGATAAATTACAGCAAGTATCTATAGAATTAAATAACTTAATAGCTGGCGATAAAGCTGATGTAGAAAAATTAACTTCAAAAAAATTATCGGATGAAAACTCATTTGATAGTCCCAAGAAAATTAGTCCAACTCAAAGTCAGGTAGATATAGTAAATAATAAAATTAAAATCGCTATTGATCCATATACTTTTTTGATATTGAAGATCAGATTAAAACAATAGAGGGAAATCATTTTTAGCAGATTATACCTTTTTTTAATTACTCTTAATCTAATAGGAATTACTTCGCTTTCATCAAGTGAAGATTTGAAATCCTCTAATTCGGAAACTTCTGAGTTCCGTATTGTAACTCATGATCAAAGTGTTCCGATCCTTTATGATCAAAATGATGCAGAGGTAGTTGGCATTAGCGCAAAAGCTCTGGTAAATGATATTGAACTTATCACAGACATTACACCGACGATTGAAACAAGTATAAATTCTGATATTGATGCGGCCATAATTGTAGGAACGATAGGCAAATCAAAACCTATCAATGCAATGATCAAAAAGGGGAAACTCTCTGTTAATGTAATAAAAGGAAAGTGGGAAAGTTTTATTATTCAAGTTGTTGATAATCCTATTTCTGGAATCAACAAAGCACTTGTTGTTTGTGGAAGCGATCCTCGTGGAACTTCATTCGGTATTTTCGAGCTTTCAAAGCGTTTGGGTGTATCGCCCTGGGTCTACTGGGCAGATGTTATTCCTGCAAAAAAGAAAAATCTTGATGTGTCAATTGATAAAATAAGCATGGGTCCGCCGTCGGTAAAATATCGCGGTATTTTTCTTAATGATGAAGATTGGGGATTGCAGCCATGGGCCGCTCAAAATATGGATACACTTATTAAGGATATCGGTCCCAATACTTATGCGCATATTTTCGAACTCATGCTGCGGCTTAAAGCCAATTACATTTGGCCTGCAATGCATCCCTGCACAAAAGCATTTTTTTATTATAAAGAAAACTCGAAGGTTGCAAAACAATACGATATAGTACTCGGTTCAAGTCACGCTGAACCAATGCTTCGAAATAATGTAGACGAATGGAAAAATAATTTCAAGGAAGAATACGGCAAGCAGCCCGGTTCCTGGCGCTACGATACAAATGAAAAAGAGATAAAAAAATATTGGGAAGACAGGGTAAAGCAGGTTGCAGATCAAAATTTAGATGCTGTCTTTACTATTGGTATGCGCGGTATTCATGACAGTGGTATGCCTGGGCCGGAATCAATTGAAGGTAAGGTTGATCTTTTAAATAAAGTAATTGTGGATCAAAGAAATCTTCTTTCTAAACATTTTGGAAAAGGTGCATCCGGCATTCCGCAGATTTTTTGTCCGTACAAAGAAGTGCTCACTCTGTATAATGCCGGAGTAAAAGTGCCTGACGATATAACCCTCGTTTGGGCAGATGATAATTTCGGTTACATTCGCCAGCTTTCTAATCAAAAAGACCAGCAGCGGAGTGGAAGAAGCGGGGTTTACTATCATCTATCATATTGGGGCGCACCGGAAGATTATCTTTGGTTATCTTCAACTTCTCCTCCATTAATTTCTTATGAAATGAGTAAGGCGTATGCGTATGGCGCAAATAGATTATGGGTTTTTAATGTTGGCGATATAAAACCTGCCGAAATGGATATTGAATTCGCTATGAACCTTGCCTGGAACGTTAATGCCTGGCCGCCTGATAAAGCCGAATGTTACGTTGAAGAATGGGCAGGAAAAACATTTGGTAAAGAATATGCAAAGGAGATTGCCGAAATCAAAACTGTTTATTACAAGTTAGCTGCTACGAGCAAACCTGAACATATTAATAAAATTAATTTTTCAGAAAAAGAAATTAACAAACGTCTTGCGGCTTATCAGGGCATTGCACAAAAGGCTGAAGATCTGAAAAGCCGTATACCTAAACATTTGCAAGATGCCTATTTTGAATTAATACTTTATCCGGTTCTCGGTGCGGTGAATATGAATGAAAAAATATTTTATGCTCAGATGGGTGACTCAGTTAAGTCAATCAATGCGTTCGATGAAATAAGAAAGCTAACAGGCATTTATAATGAAAAAATTGCCGGCGGTAAATGGAGTGGAATTATGAGCATGAACCCGCGCAACCGTCCGGTTTTTGGAATGCCTGAGATTAAAAATAATAATTCAAAATCTGATTCAAGCAGTAGGTCGATCGAACCAATAAGAACAATATCCGTAAGTGAATTAAAATTTGACAGCAACAGAATGCATCTCATTTCAGGTCTGGGAGTTGATGGAGGAAGCCTTTCTTGGAATATGTTTAATCTTCCAAGTTATAATGAAAAAGATATTAACGAAGCACCAACTGCGTCAATTAAACTTGATCTTCCGAAAGGAAAAAGAATAATTAAATTGCTTTGTGTTCCCACACATGCCGTTTACGAAGGACGTTCTTTAAGAACAGCAATCAGTATTGGTGATAATCCTTCTGATATTGTAGATGTTAATACACCGGCAGGGACAGAAACATGGAGTAAAAATGTTATCCGTGGTTACTCATCTGCAAAAACTGAATTCATTATGAATAAGAAAGAGACGATTAATCTAAAACTGTCACTGCTTGATCCCGGCATAGCCATCTGCAAAATAATTATTTACTAAATTACTTACGCATAATGGTTACTTGAAAAGCAAGCCGTTTCAAAATTTTGAATTTGTCGACTGAGATTATCAAAGGCTGACAATATATTATGTAATCACACTTCGACAGCCTCAGTGTGACAGCATATTTTATATTTAAGTTGACCCTTTCTCAACATTATGTAAGGGAGGTAATTAAAGTTATGAAATATAACAATTTGGTTACTCTGATATCAAGATTTTAATTATTTAATAGTTCCCACAAAATATGAATATGAAATCTAAAAAAATCCAAAACACTATCTTCACTTTTTTACTGATATTTATTTTGTCGCTTGTAAGCTGTTCACAATCTACAAATGAAAATATCATTTCCTTAAAAGGCGAGTGGCAATTCCAAACCGATCCGGAAGATGTCGGGATCAAGCAGAATTGGTTTAACACGAAATTAAATGATGTTGTGAATTTACCGGGTTCAATGAGAGATAATAACAAAGGAGATGAAGTTACTCTTAGCACAAAATGGACCGGAAGTATTTATGACAGTTCCTGGTATTTTCGTCCAGACATGGCAAAGTACAGACAAAAAGATAATCTAAAATTTCCATTCTGGCTTACACCTAATAAACATTATGTTGGAGTTGCATGGTATCAGCGTAAGGTTAAAATTCCTGTTGATTGGAAAGAAAGAAGAACTGAATTGTTTTTGGAACGGCCTCATTGGGAAACAACAGTTTGGATTGACAGCACAAAAATCGGAATGCAAAATAGTCTTTCAACACCTCATCTTTATGATTTAACAAAAGCATTAACGCCGGGAAGTCATATCATTTCTATTAGAATTGATAATCGTATAAAAGAAATTAATGTGGGACCCGATTCACATAGCATTACAGATCAGACTCAAGGAAACTGGAATGGAATTGTGGGTGATATTTATCTTAAATCTATCTCGCCAGTTTCTTTTAATGACATAAAACTTTATACAAATATTAAAGAAAAATCCGTTACGGCAAAAATCATAATTGATAATATATTAGAAAAAGATGTTTCGGCAAAAATAGAACTCCGTACAAAATCATTTAATTCAAATGAAGAGCAAAACCTTGATGCTCTTGTAAAAGAAGTAAATGCATCAAAAGGAAAATCATCCAATAGAAATAACTTATCCCATGGGAGAAGACGTTCAATTGTGGGATGAATTTAATCCGGCACTTTACAAGATGACTGCAGTTATTACCGATGAATTGGGAAATACGGATACAAAAGAAATCCAATTCGGGATGCGCTCTTTTTCAATAAATGGAACCCGCTTTGAAATAAATAATCGTCCAATATTTTTAAGGGGAACTGTTGAAAACTGTGTTTTCCCTTTAACAGGTTATCCGCCTACAGATGCAGCTTCGTGGGAACGTGTTTTTACAATTTGTAAAACTCACGGATTAAATCATATGCGTTTTCATTCTTGGTGTCCGCCGGAAGCAGCATTTGAGGCCGCGGATAAATTAGGATTTTATTTGCATGTTGAAGGACCGAGTTGGGCAAATCATGGGACAAGTTTAGGTGATGGTAAACCTATCGATCAATATATTTATGATGAAACCGATCGTATATTGGATGCATACGGTAACCATCCGTCATTTTGTATGATGGCTTACGGCAACGAACCGGCAGGGCGGAATCAAGCGGAATACCTTGGAAAACTTGTTAATCATTGGAAAGCAGAAGACAACCGCAGGGTTTATACAAGCGCTTCCATTGGAAAAAGCTGGCCCCTTGTACCGGAAGCTCAGTTTATTGTTAGATCAGAACCCCGCGGACTTCCATGGGAAAAACGTCCTGAAAGTATGTTTGATTATACAGATCGAATTGAACAATACACTGTTCCATACGTAACGCATGAAATGGGGCAGCATTGCGTCTTCCCGGATTTCAAAGAAATTAAAGAGTACACAGGGGTTTACAAGGCAAAGAATTTTGAATTGTTTAAAGAAGAATTGACGAAACATCATATGGGAGATCAAGCAGAGGATTTTTTAATGGCTTCTGGTAAATTGCAAGCCTTGTGTTACAAATTCGAAATTGAAGCTGAATTGCGTACGCATAAATTGGCAGGAGTTCAGTTACTCAGTCTCAACGATTATTCGGGACAGGGAACAGCGCTGGTTGGTGTGCTCAATGCATTCTGGGAAGAAAAAGGTTATATCACCGCTCCTGAATTCAAACAATTTTTTTGGTCCAACAGTGCCGTTAGCAAGAATTCCAAAATTTGTTTTTAAAAACGATGAAACATTTCAATGCCGAACTCGAAGTTTTTCATTTTGGCAGTCATCCACTAAAAAATATTGCGGCGTATTGGAAAGTAACTGATTCAAACGGGAACCTCATTGCAGAAGGTTCTTTAAAACAACGAAATATTCCGATTGATAATTGCATACCATTGGGTAATGTAAGTTTACCGCTTTCGAAAATTGCAAGAGTAGAAAAATTAAATTTAGAAGTTTCGGTTGATAATCATGTTAACAGCTGGGATTTCTGGGTTTATCCTGCTGAACTTCCAACTCTAGATAAAGAAGATATTTATTATTGCAATAAACTTGATGAAAAAGCAAAATCAATATTAGTGAATGGTGGAAAAGTTTTTTTACTTGCAGCTGGTAATGTTGAACACGGCAAGGATGTCGTTCAATATTTGAAACCAGTATTTTGGAATACGTCATGGTTTAAAATGCGTCCGCCTCATACAACAGGAATTTTATGTAATCCTGATAATCCGGCTTTTGCAGATTTCCCAACAGAATTTCACAGCAACTTACAGTGGTGGGGAATTCTCGATCGTCAGCAGGTGATGAATCTTGAGTTGTTCCCGCCGGAATTTAAACCGCTCATACAACCGATTGATACATGGTTCTTAAATCGCCGCTTAGCCGTATTATTTGAAGCTCAGGTTGGAAAAGGGAAAATTATGGTTTGCAGTTCCGACCTTCAAAACAATTTAGATGAACGCCCAGCAGCAAGACAGTTACTCTATAGTTTAACGAAATATATGTTGTCGAATAAATTCAATCCAAAGTACAAAATTGATTATGCAACGATTGCAGAACTATTCGAAAAGAAGGATCGGCCGCCGGCAATCAATTTCTATACAAAACAAAGTACGGATGATCTTCAACCAAAAACAAAGTGATCTCATTAAATACTTTGAATTAAGTTTTCTTCTTTCCTCATTGTTCTGCTACTATTTAGAAATCCATAAAACTAAAAATGAAAAATTTATATGAAATATTTAATTATACTATCACTTCTTTTTATAGCTGCAACAATTCAAAACGACTCTGATACAGAATTAAAACCAAAATTTTATCATCCTGAAATCATTCGTTATGATAATAATACCTTTTATATAAACAGGAAAGAAACTTTTATTTACAGCGGAAGTTTTCACTACTTTAGATGCGATCCGGGCGAGTGGACTGATATACTGCAAAAAATAAAAGCAGCAGGATTCAATACTGTTGATACCTATGTACCATGGAATTTTCACGAACAAAAAAAGGATCAGCTTGATCTTTCAATGCTTGATGACTTTCTAAAAGAATGCAAACGTATGGGATTATATGTTATAATCCGGCCCGGTCCATATATTTGTGCAGAGTGGGATGTAGGTGGTTTCCCGCGTTGGCTGGCAGGAAAAGATGTCGGATTTAGAACTGCATCATCTCAGGATTTATATTGGTCTAAGCATTGGTTCAACGAAGTGTTGCCGTTAATTCGCAAACACTTGATAACTAATGGCGGTAATATAATTCTCTTACAAATTGAAAATGAATACGATTACTACGAAGTACCTGACTCACAGAAAGTAAAATATATTAAATCTTTATATCAAACTGTTATTCAAAACGACATTGATATTCCTGTTATAACATGTTGGACAAAACAAGTACGCAACAATACCGATTCAGTTTTCTCTCAAATCATGGACGCAGTAAATGCTTATCCCGGATGGAATATCAAAGGAGTTTTCGAAAGAATAAAGTTGCTTGAAGAACAACAGCAGAATGCACCGCCTATTTTTACTGAATTACAGGGCGGATGGTTTACAGGAATAGGCGATAGTAGTGTTAGACAAGTAAATAGATTAAGTGCTGATCAGATTAATGCTTTAACTAAATATGTTATTGCTCAGGGTATCAAGGGATTGAATTATTACATGCTGTACGGAGGTACAAATTTCGATTATTGGGCAGGAAAAGAAAAAACAACAAGCTATGATTACACCGCACCAATTACCGAATGCGGAGGCTTATGGGAGAAATATTATTCTGTGAAATTAATTGGTGACTTTTTAAAATACTCGAACCCTTATTTAGCAAATAGTCATGAAATTAATGACGGTGCAAAATCTGATAATCAGGAACTTGAAACAATACTTCTTTCGGATGGAAGTGTAGGCTTTTTATTTGTACGGAATAAATCTGGCTGAGTTGCAGAATGCAAATATTGAAATTAAAATGCCGGATAAGAATCCTATAAATATTCCTGTTTCAATAGATTCACTTGATACTTACTTTTTACCAATTGACCTACCATTGCCTGGACGCGGAATTCTTAATTACAGCAATGTTCAATTATCTGCTTTGACTGAATATAATAGATAAAGCGCTTTTAGTTGCGTACGGCTCTCCTGGCCAAAAAGCAATAATGGATTTAGATTCAAATATTTTTTCTGAAAAAATACTTTCTCAGGACAGTTTATACTTTTGGAATAATATTTATGTGTTATTAATCTCCAGAGATCGAGCCGCGCTCAAGCGCATTGAATTTAAATAAGGGTAGAGGTGTTCTATTGTCTGATTCTTATTTAACGATACCGGATGCTCAAAATGGTAGTAGTATTGAATTACAAACCAAGCCAGGTAAAAATAAATTCTCTTTAATTACAACTGGAGGTGTAAATAAAATTCTTTTAGATGGGAAATCCATTAATTACTCTGCAACACCAAAAGATAATGTAATTAATTTTACAATGGATACACCGGAGATTCCCGCACCAGAAATTAATTATGGACAAATTCGTTTTAAGGAAGATGACGCGATTGAAAATAACTCAGACTTTAAAAATATATCATATATCGATGGAGTTTATCCAACTCTTGATAGTTTAGATGAATATCAGAACGGCTATTTCATTTATAAAGGAAAGTTCGAATTAAAAGACAAGCAACTATTGAAAGCGAGTTATTATTCTAACGATTGGCATTCGATTTACATTGATGGAAAATTGGTACAAGATTTAACAGGAAATACTTTCAACGATTTCTCGGAAATAAATTTATCAAAAGGTACACATGATATAAAAATAATTTATGAGAATAAGGGAAGGCCAAACTTCGGTTTTATGGAAGAGAAAAAAGGAATTAAATCACTTACCGTATTAGCACCTAAACAATATCAACAATTAACAGATTGGAAATATTTAGTTCAGATGAATGAGCAGCCGGAATCAAATCCTTCTGAAACCCATGCTGGATACAATGATTCTAATTGGATGAATTTTGAACCGAGTTATAATGCACATGAAACTCGTAATGATAAGCAAGTTGGTTCCTGGTATAGAAAAAAAATTGATTTAACTTCCGAAGAAGCAGGTAATGATCCGAGATTAATTTTTGAAGGTATTAGTCGCAGCACCACAATTTATGCAAACGGAAAGCAGGTATTTAAATATAAACATAATGGATGGGACGGCCCTTTTGAAATTTCAGTAAAAGGCGCTGTTAAGTCAGGAAATAATTTAATTGCTGTGTATGTTGAAAATGAAAAAGGCAGAGGAGGTATAATCGGTCCGATTGAGTTTGAATATGGTAAGGCAGCGCCGTTAAAGCTTAATCAATTTACTTATCATGCATCATCAAACGGGAAACTAAACGGTTGGCAAAAACCTGACTATGATGATTCAGAGTGGAGATGTGCTAAAAAAATCAGATAGCCCCAAATCCAAATTTAGGTATTACATGGTACCGTACCTAGCTTTGAAGGTCCATCAAAATAAAGAACTGGATTACACCATTAAAAATTCATGTTGCATCATCCGGAGATCTACAAATATGGCTGAATGGAAAATTGCTTGGACTCTATTTTGCTGTAGGGCCTCAAAATGATTTTTATATTCCTCAAGGTTGGTTGAAAGATAAAAATTCGTTAGTCTTTGTAATGCGTCCTGGCGGCACCGGGAACATCGTTCCTGAATTGAAAAATTTTTCAATTGGTTATTATGATAATTATGTTGTCCAAAAACATGAACTTAAAATTGAATAAGAACATTTTAATTGCAGTTGAATACGAACATACATATTAACACAAAAATTGTATCGGCATTGTTTTATTTTGATTACTAAATTATGATAAAGAGAGAACCATGAAACCACAAAATATTTTTCATTTTGAAAAAAGAAATTCTTTGATTGCTTTTGGGTGGGCACTAATAATTTTCTTTACTGTCTATACTTCAATTTTTGCACAAGATGGCAATCGAATTAAATTGTCGTGGCTTGGAAGTGCACCACCTTCACTATCCACTGGAGTGAGTTGGGGCGTTCCTCTGCCTGAAGGAAAGATAGATACATCCGCAAGCTTTACATTAAAAAATGATCTTGGCAAAGCATTGCCTATACAATCATGGCCAATGGCTTACTGGCCCGATGGATCATTAAAATGGGTGGGCTTAAGTACGGTAGTTGATTCGAATGCTGGGACAACTTTCGAACTGGAACCTGTTAAAACACCCGTCGAAATTAACTCAAAAATAAAAGTCAATATAAAAGAAACTGATTCTGATGTTTTGGTGAATACCGGCGTCATTCAATGTGATGTACCCAAACAAGGTGAGCAGCTTATTCGTTTCATTAAAATTGATGGAAAAGAGATTTCTACCGGCGGAAGATTGATTTGTATTCTGCAAAATGGACCAAGTAACGAATTGGGCTCTCAGCCTTCTAAAGAAAAGTTTATTGGAAATATAGATAAAGTAACTGTTGAACAAAATGGGCCTGTAAGAGTTGTATTAAAAATTGAAGGCAAGCACATGTCTGAATCAGGCGGGCGTAGTTGGCTGCCGTTTATTGTTAGATTATATTTTTATGCAAGGCAGCAATCGATTCGGATGGTGCATACGATTATTTATGACGGCGATCAGCAAAAAGATTTTATTCGCGGATTAGGATTAGTCTTTGATGTCCCTATGGATGAACAGTTATACAACCGTCACATCCGATTTTCAGGAGACAGTGGCAGGCTGTGGGATGAACCTTGTGAACCTCTAAATGGAAGAAGGCCGCTTGATTTTAGAAATGATTTGTATGCAAAACAGCTAACTGGAGAGCGTATTGCTGAGCGCGAAACTTTCTCCGAGCAGCAGCAATCTCTCATTGATCATTGGGCAAGCTGGAATGATTTTAAACTGGAACAATTGAATGCAGATGGATTTCAAATAAAAAAAAGAACAAACGATAAAAGTACATGGATTGATGCCGGCTACGGTAAACGTTCTGATGGGATGGCGTTTGTTGGTGATGTTTCAGGAGGTTTGGCTATTTGTGTCAAAAACTTTTGGCAATCGTTTCCTTCAGAACTGGAAATTAATAATGTGAAAACAGATACAGCTCAAATAAAAGCCTGGCTTTGGCCGCCCGAGGCTGAAGAAATGGACATGCGGCATTATGATACTCTCGCATGGGGGCATGGTCTCACTGCCAGTTACGAAGATGTTCAGCCGGGATTCAGCACAGCAACCGGCGTGGGACGAACAACTGAAATTATGTTGTTTCCCTCAGCTAATGTCCCTTCCTATGAAACCTTGGATAAAATTGTTCAGCAAGGTAATAAACCACCTTTGCTTACTTTTTCTCCTGAATACATTCATAGCATTCCGGTTTTCGGTGAATGGAGTTTACCCGACTCCAGCACAAAAGGAAAGCGCTGGATAGAAGATCAACTAGATAAAGCATTTAAATATTATAATTTGGAAGTAGATCAGAGGCATTGGTATGGATTCTGGAATTATGGAGATATACGACATAGCTATGATCAAGATAGGCATACATGGAAATATGATATGGGAGGTTTTGCCTGGGATAATACTGAGTTAATGCCCAACATGTGGCTGTGGTATAGTTATTTGCGATCCGGCAATGAAGAAATTTTCCGCATGGCTGAGGCTATGACACGTCACACCGGTGAAGTTGATGTTTATCATCTTGGACGTTTTAATGGGCTAGGATCAAGACACAATGTTATTCATTGGGGCGGGGGAGCTAAAGAGGTGCGCATTTCTCAGGCTGCTCTAGGCCGTTTTTATTATTATTTAACAACGGATGAACGCACCGGAGATTTAATGCATGCTTCTGCTGAAGCCTCAAATGAGGCGATAGGAAAGATTGATCCGCTTCGTTTGATTCTCAAAAAAAGTGAATACCCAACGCATGTTCGTGTCGGCCCGGATTGGCTGGCATTAGTCGGTAATTGGATGACTGAATGGGAACGTACCGGCAACACAAAATATAGAGAAAGGATTATGGCTGGTGTAAACAGTCTGTATGAAATGCCGTATGGTTTCTTTTCCGGGAAAGATGCTGCCTTTGGATATGATCCTAAAACTTATAAGTTATATCGTCTAAATGAAAATGATATTGGTTCTGCTCATTTGTCTGTTTTAATGGGAGGACCGGAAGTGGCTTTTGAATTAACGCATCTTCTTCAAAATAAAAAATGGAATAAACTCTGGCTGCAGTTCTGCAAATTATATGCAGCTCCTGAAGAAGAAATTGAAAAAGAGTTTGGCAGAAAAGTGAAGTTGGGAGATCCTGGTTCATGGTATGCCCGACTTCCAGCTTATTATGCTAATGTAACTGGTGACAAAAAATATGCTGCAAGGGCTTGGGATGAATTTTTTAATGCCAAAGCCAGATATTATCATACAGATTTCACAATGAAAAAATTTAATGGTATTCAAAGTCTTCAACCAATATATGAAGTGAGAGGAGTTTCAACTAACAACACAGCGCAGTGGTGTTTGAATGCTATTGAATTGCTGCAGTTAGTTGGGGATCAGCTTCCTGAAGACAATCCCGTCATACAAAATGCAAAAGAAATTAAAGCACTAAACGAGGAATAAAAAATTGATCAAAATAAAGAAAATATTTCTGATTAAGATAAGTATTGCATTGGTTCTAATTTTTCTTTTCAGCCAGTGTCAAACCACCTCTAAAAAAACGGATATCTCTTTAACTAATACATCTTCCATCAATTTGACCGATAAAGCTGTTTCTATCAATAGGTCACAGCTACCTGATTTGCCGCATGCTGATGCTTATCCGTTGATTATTTCTGCCAAAGGAGATACAATTGATTCACAGTTGGATGATCTGAACGGCGACAAACAATGGGACGAACTGTTTTTTGTGGTAGATTTGCCGGCAAACGAAATGCAATCTTATTCTTTACAATGGGTGAATGAGAACCCCAAATATGTTGTGCGTACAAGCGCCCGTTTTGGAAAACGCAGTTCTGCCGATATACCGGTTGAACCTGCTGTCAGTGAGACTTTATATGCCAAAGACTTACCAAAAAGCATCGGCTTTCAGCGATATCAAACTGATGGCCCTTCCTGGGAAAATGATAAAATTGGATTTCGTCATTACTTGGATGGACGCAACGCAAAAGATTTATTTGGAAAGACAGCCTCATTCATGTCCCCTGAAGATGTGGGTATAAATGCGCAGGGTGCAGTGGAAGATAATTATCATGTTATGGCTGATTGGGGGCGGGATATTCTCTCTGTCGGTAACTCAGTCGGAATTGGAGGTTATGGATTGATGGCCGATGATAAACTGTTTCGGCTCGGAGTAACAGTTGATGATTCAATTAATAATGTTGAAAAGACCCTTTTCCACATTGCGGCTGAAGGTCCGGTCAAATCTGTATTAAGTTATCATTATGAAAACTGGCATCCGGATGATAGCCGAAATTACCAGGTAGATGAAAACACTAGCATATGGCCGGGGATGTATGCTTATCAAAATACCGTTAAGTTTTCCGGATTAAAGGGCGATGAAGATCTTATCATCGGCCTGGTTAATAGTAATAACCAAAATCCTCTTCAAGAATTCTCTGTAAATGATCAATGGCAGGTTTTACTGACGCATGATATGCAAACTTATGACCGTCAATGGTGGCTTGGATTAGCACTTATTGTTCCGCGTGAATTATATCTTGGTTATATAGAAGCTCCAAAAACTGGTCAGCTTAGTAATACATTTCTTGCAAAATTGAAAGTTGAAAATAATAAACCTGTTACTTATTATGCCGCCGCAGGATGGGAGATAAGCGACAAGCGTTTCAAAGATCCGGAGTATTTTAAAAGTTATATAGAAAATTTAGTGAAACAACTTTCGGCAAAAATAGAAGTAACAATCAAATAAAAAAATAATAATTTCATGAAGCAATTAAGTTATAGTATACTTACGATCATCTGTTACTTTCTCTATTCAGCAATATGTCAGATTAATTTACATGCACAAGGTGTTCTGGATACAAACTCGATTGAACAGTACATCAAGGATAGACTCCTTTATCAAGATAATTTTGATCAAAATATGAATGATTGGAAAGTGGAAACGCCGGAATCACCAAATTCCAAAGTTGAAATTAAAAATGGAAAATTAATTATTAATGTTGATCATGGGGCAACTATCTGGTTCAAAAAAAAGCTATCCGGAAATATTTTAATTGAGTATGATCGAAAAGTGATTATGAATGACGGACACAACGACCGCTTATCGGATCTTAATCAATTCTGGATGGCGACAGATCCTTTTCGAGAGAATGTTTTTACCCGCAGCGGAATTTTTTCGGAATATGATTCACTGCAGCTTTATTATGCCGGCATTGGCGGAAATAGCAACACCACCACCCGTTTTCGGAAATATCTGGGCAATGGAGAACGAAAACTTTTATTTGATCTGCAAGATAAACAGCATTTACTTAAACCAAACAAAAATTATTTTATTCAAATTATAGTTTACAACGGAACCACAAAATATTTTGTAAATAGTGAACAATATTTTTCATTTAGAGATGAAAAGCCATTGACCGAAGGTTACTTTGGTTTTCGAACAGTGAAGTCGCATCAGGAACTAGATAATTTTAAAGTGTTTAAACTGAAATGAAAAATTATTGTTTTACATCTGATTTAGTAATGTAGATAAATGAAAGAACAAGTCAAGAATATTTCATTCGATGAAATGAATGATGTACTTTTTAAATTGTTTGTAAAGAAAAATTTCACTGAAGACAAAGCAATATTATTAGCCAATACATTTACAGAGAGCTCTTTAGTAGGAGTGAGTTCTCATGGGATAAACCGTGTCCCTTTGTTTCTTGAATATGTTGAAAAAGGCTTGGTTAAACCTGAAGCCGAAGCAGAAAAAGTAGAAACTTTTGGGAACATAGAAAGATGGGATGGCAAGCTTGGTCCGGGAATTGTCAATGCAACCATATGTACAAATCGAGCTGTAGAGTTGGCAAAAAAACATGGAATGGGATTGGTCGCATTGCGCAATACAAATCACTGGATGAGAGGAGGAACTTACGGAAGCCAGGCAGCAAATGCTGGTTGTATTTCTATTCTTTTTACAAATACAATTCCAAATATGCCTCCATGGGGTGGTAAAGAGAGCAGAATTGGAAATAACCCATTTGTTATTTCAATACCGAGAGAACAAGGTAATATTGTGTTGGATATGGCGCTCTCCCAGTTCGCTTTTGGAAAGATTGACCAGTATAAGCTTAGAGGGGAAAAGCTACCTTACTTTGGAGGTTGGGATGAAAATAATCAGCTGAGCAAAGATCCTAATAAAATATTATTGAAAGAACGTGGATTACCAATAGGATACTGGAAAGGCTCGGCTCTTTCTATGGTTTTGGATATGTTAGCCGCATTATTATCTGCAGGAGATTCTACTTATAAAATCAGTTTAAAAGAATTTGAATCTGGAATCTCCCAGGTCTATCTATGTATTTATCCAAAGATTTTTGGAGATGAAGAATTACAGCAAAATCTCATCAACGATATTATCAATTATACCCGCGATGTAGAGCCGATGAAGTTTGGAGATAAGATTTATTATCCCGGTGAACAGAGTTCACTTAGAAGAGCTAAAAATTTGAAAGCGGGAATCCCTGTAAACGAAAGTGTATGGCAAAAAATAATAAGACTTTCAGCTTAGAAAAGATTTGCTGAAATAAAAGGAAGATAAAAGATTTTAAATAATTCAAATGTATAATTCGGAAATCAATGACAGCAAACTAAAACTTTAACACAGAGATAAAATGAAATTTAAAAAAGCTGTTTATGTTATAGTTTTATTTTTTCTGATTCAGAATTCACACGCCCAGGAAAAACGCAGTTACAAAATCTTTCAGTTTCCTGCCAATCAAATTCCGCAGATTGATGGAAATGCTGATGATTGGAATATTGTACCCGATAGTTATACCGTTGGCATGGATCAATTGTGGGACGACAGCCGCAAGCACGAAAGTCCTGATCCTAAAAATCTGGATGTAAAGGTGAAAGTTGGCTGGGTGAAAGGTATGAACTATCTATATTTTTTATATGAAGCTTACGATGATTACTGGGATTTCGCATTACCTGATTTGCATAACGATACCTTTGAACTGGTTGTGGATGGCGATCAATCGGGCGGGCCGTTTATTGACCGTTTTCATCCCAATAAGAATTTAAACAACATGGACGCATACTTTTCATTTCATGGTGTTCACGCTCAGAATTATCATATATTCACACCTGCAGTGGGAAAGGATTGGACTTTGGTGTGGGGCAGTCAACCGTGGATTAAGGAATTGCCGTACGCCAACTCTGCTTGCAGATACAATTTTAAACCGGGAGAATCCGGTAAATTAACTCTGGAATTTTGGATCACGCCGTTTGATTATGCAGGCAATGATCCGTCGCGCGCTGTGAAATCTATTCTGACTGAAAATAAAAATATAGGTTTGTGCTGGGCAATCATCGATTACGACGACGTCAACAAAAAAAACAATAATGGTTTTTGGAATTTGTCTAAAGAACATACAATGTATGGAAATGCTTCATCCCTCTTACCATTTAAATTGATGCCGCTTGAAGATGAATTTAAGAAACCAATTCAAGCTGACTGGTCATTTAAAGTAGTAGATATGGATAGACGCTTGGTGGCTTTTATCGATCAGTCGGAAGGGAAGGTTATTTCATGGAAATGGGATTTTGGTGATGGAACAACTTCCGAAGAACAAAATCCGATTCATAAATACAAAGAAGCTGGAAAATATATCGTCGTGCTTTGGGTGGAAGGCCCGGCAGGAAAATCGCGCCGGTCCAAAGTTTGGGATGTTGCCGTGAAGTAAATTAACTTAACGGAGAATTCAGTATTTAGAAAATTATATTCAGATTGGATAAAAATACTTATGGAATTCATTATGATACAAAACGAGAATAGAAAAATGAAATCAATACGCATAATGTTGTTTATGTTGGGAATAATGCTTGTAATAATTTGTCCCGCTACTAATGCCCAAATCGGTAAACGTTTTCCATCAGAGCGGAAGGTGGTCACTGATCCGGTAACGGGTGTTAAATTAATTTTTTTAACAAGCACACCCGCAGGAGATTCAAAAATATATCAAACGCACAATCAATGGACATCCGACGGTGAATGGGTTGTTTTCAGATCCCGCCGAGTAAAAGGTGAAGCCATGGCGGTAAATGAAAAGTCCGGAGCAATTGTCCAGATTACTGAAGGCGGTTATAGAGGAACACTTTGTGTTGCCAGAAAATCTATGCGGTTGTATTATATGAGAATGCCGCCGGAAAGGGAAGGTCCACGAAAAATTATTGAAGTCAATTTAGCAAAACTGTTTGCTGACAGTGAAGCGGGAACTTTAAATGATGAATCGGAATATCAGCGAATTTGCGGTACAATTCCTTCTGAATTTGAAGCGAGTGGTGATATGGCATTAGATGCTGATGAGGAATGGATTTGGTTTCGTATTGGTAAAGATGAAGCAATGAATCATCTGCCGGAGGAAACTAAAATTGAAGAAAATTTTGGACCTCGCAATATGGGTGCAGGGCCTGGTGGCATTGCCGGAATGAAAATCAAAACTGGGAAAATAAAATACGTTGTTTCAGTTGGTTTCCAGGTTGGCCATATCCAAAGCAATCCATGGGTGCCGGGTCAAATAGTTTTCTGCTGGGAAACAGGCGGTAAATCACCACAGCGGACCTGGATTGTCAATTCAGACGGTACCGGTTTAAGGCCGCTTTATCCTGAATCTTCTTATGAGTGGGTAACTCACGAAGTTGTAATCACTCCTGATGAAGTTGCTTTTGCAATTATGGGCCATCGCAAAATTCCCGGCACGTCTGAAAATATGCCGGGGGGAACGGATGTACATGGCGCTAATCCCGGTCAGGAGATAGAATGGGGGCCTTCGGGAACGCGTGAAAAGCCAACCGGACTAGGAATTGTTAATATCAAAACAAGAGAAATGACTATTGCTGGGCAGATCCCTTACGGCAGCGGATTCTGGCATGTAGCAGGTTCTTCGGACGGAAGATTTGCTGCTGGAGATAATTTTGCAAGAGAAATTTATTTGATCGATCGGCATTCACATGAAATGATTTTACTTTCCGCTGGGCACAAACCCACCGCACAGGATCATCCTCATCCAACTTTTAAACCTGATGGAACCGAAATAGAGATTCAATCAGCAATGCTTTCAGAAGATGGGAAATCTATGAACATTTGTATCATTCCAATTCCAGATGACTGGCTGAAACGAAATTAAAAATGATTTAAAAATAATTAAATAAAAAAGGAGTAAAAGCAGTGAAACATTTATCAATCTTTATTCTAATCTTTTTCTTAACTGCAATTACGTATGCTCAAAGCAATAATACTGATGAACAGATTGTAAAGAGTGTTGCGGATTACATTCTTGAACATGGTACATTGAGTTTCAAAGATGTTAATACCGGAAAAATTTATACATCAGCAAAAGAGATTCCCGAAGGAACAAAAGTAACATTCTCAAGTCCGTTCGGCGAATGGCATTATACCAACGGTGTATTAAATATGGCGTTAATTGATTTGTCAAATTTTCTGAGTGATAAAAAATATGCTGATTACGCTGCAGCTCATATTGCTTTTGGGATGGACAATTACAAATTTTTTCAGAAACGATATGATAAAGATAAAGATGGACCGCATTATCTCTATCCTTTAGGGCAGCTCTGGACAATGGATGAGCTGGATGATTTTGGTGCTATGGGCGCAAGCATGATTGATGTTTATCAAACAGTTAAACGTGATGATTATAAGCAATATATTGAAAAAGCGGCAAAGCATATCTCGGAAGAGCGTGATCGTTTGGATGATGGAACTTTGGTCCGAAAATTCCCTCATGAAATGACATTGTGGGCTGATGATTTATATATGAGCGTTCCTTTCCTGGCAAGGTTAGGAAAGTTTACCGGAGATAAAAAATATTGGGATGATGCAATACTGCAAATCAAAAATTTCTCAAAATATCTTTGGGATGAAAACAAAGAACTTTACTGGCATTGTTATTATACCGATGTCGAACGAAATGGCGTTGCACACTGGGGGAGAGCCAACGGCTGGGTAATGATGGCAAAGGTTCACCTATTAAACTTTTTACCTAAAGACTATCCCGGTAGAGAGGATGTAATAAAAGATCTTGAAAGACAGATTTTAGGTGTTGCAAAATATCAAAGTGCTGAGGGATTATGGCATCAAGTACTCGATAAAACTGATTCATATCTTGAATCATCTTGTTCCGCTATGTTTACTTATTGCATAGCACGCGCTGTAAATCAAAAGTGGATTGATGCTCGTTATGGTTCCATAGCTATTCATGGATGGGATGGATTAAAAGAAAATAAAATTCAGGCTGATGGAGAAGTGAAGGATATTTGCGTAGGTACCGGAATTGAAGACAATCTAGCATTCTATTATAATCGCCCGGCAAGATTGAATGAAAAACATGGACTTGGAGCAGTGATAGATGCGGGCATTGAAGTAATTAAATTAAAAAAAGCAGATAGTAACATGCGATAAGGATTCATTCAATTATTTTATTTAATGTATTTAAATAATATTACTTTGTATTCAAAATTATGATCAGTGGTTGATTTTCATATTCGATCTTATTAACTATTATTTTTAAAAAAAATTTTGAAGGATTAAATATCATTCCTTAATTCGACGGAAGGTTCATTTTACTTTTTTTGCCAAAATGCCATAATGATACGGCGGCAAATTGATATTAAATTTTAAAATGGAAAATCCATTTTGTATTAATTTATTTTTTAATTCTTCAGGCTTGGGCCTGATCGCCATACTTGGGCCTCTTGGAGTACTTGAATCATAGTTCCAATGTATAATTCCAACTTTTCCGTTTACCTTCAGAATTCGATGAGTCTCGGCTAAAATTTCGGCAGATTTTTCTGCGTGTAAAATATTAAAAAGCATTACAAAATCTACTTCGTCATTTTGAAAGTCAGTTACTTCGTTAATAAAATCTTTATTAATGAGTATGACATTTTTGATCTTATTTAAATTTATTTTAGTTCTAACATTTTGAATTAATTCATCTTCAATATCATAAGCATAAATATTGCCGCATATCTTTCTGCTTGCTGGAATTGTAAAAGTGCCGTAACCAAAACCAAAATCAACTAGTTTTTCAATTTCTTTATTTACCTCCAATTCTTTAAGAATATTATCGACATCAAAGAATTGTTCCCACATTTTCTCATCGGGCATTCCGCTTTCTCTAATCTTCATTTACTTTCTTAATAAGTTGACTGATTCTATTATATAATTATATTAATTAATCAAAAAACCCTCAAAACATTTTCTGATGTCTTGAGGGTTTATTTAAGTGGATCAATGCATAAAAGAACTTTTTATTGTTGAATCGAAACAATGAAAATTGTGATTTATTTTCTATTGACTTTTTACTTAGTATAGATTTTCTGTGTTGTTGTTACTTATATAAAATAGCTCTACTGTAAATTCCGAATATTCTTTTTGTGTTATGCCATTTGTATATTCAGTATTATGTGGTTGATTATATCTTTGTAAATAAGCTTTATCTACCAACTTATTTATCTCTGAATTATTATTTTTTTTTGCTTCAATATTTATAACTTTATTTAAATATCTTATTGTTCCTATACCCTCTTCTATCAAACAGCTGAACCAACCTCTTTCACTTTTTCCCCATGTTCTTGCAAATATTCTTTCATTTACATTTACCATCCAAATTTCCAAATATTTATTTCTTTTCGTTCCTCCTTTAATTTCAATTAAAGTATTTATTTCTAAATATTTATAAAATTCTTCTGGGAATTTATTCCCTAATTTCATTGATCGTTCCATTTTTACAACTAACTTTTTCTTATACAGAACTTAAAATTAATTAAATGTGCTTATTTTCTTTAAGAACTCCATTAAGTTGAGGGGGAAATTCAATTAATATAATTGTTAACGAACATATTGAGTTCTGAATCCAATCCCACCAAATGACTCGATGGGAGAATAGTTGTGAATCCTGAAACGCTAGGATACATTTTTACTAATGAATTGTAAATAGTACATTATATAAAAAATTTTAACATTAATTAAGAAGATAATAATTCTATATTGACAATAATGCTTAATTTAAATGTTAAATCAAATCCTCTTCGACTAAGGTAACTGCTTTGGTAGGATGTTTTTAATCCTGCTGATTATGCCCGACTTATAACAGTACGACCTTATTTATACTGAACTGGTTAATATGGTTAGTTATTATTTAAAATATTGATTAAAACTTAATCATTATCTTTTTCGTTATAAAACAGATTTCATTTATAGCAACTTGAGCGTTATAACCAGACCGCGCTGTCAATGTCAAATAATTAGCATATTTTTTTAAAAAGACATGATTTTCTATCTAAAACGATCAGCAGATTGAAATAATAAAGAAGTATATTAACTAAACAATTCTGAGTTTTCATTTCGGTCAATCAGTTTTTAATTGAGCACAATTAAAATCAGAAAAATCTATTAAATGATTTTTCAATAAACCTAAATTATTGGATTTTAAAGTTGAAAAAGTAAATGAATAATGAAAATAATAGTTACCTTGAAATAAATGTTGAACTTCAGGATGAATTTTCTAAAGAATGAGTAATGAGATTAAAAAATATTTTACTGAATGTGCAGGACTGCAAGAAGAAGATATAATTAATCATATGCTGCCAAAAGGAAAGTTTTGGGCAGAAGAAAAAATAGCTGAAGATGATATTACTTTTGTTGTTATGAAAATGAAATAGATAATCTAAGTGTGTTTGATCTTTCTATAGTCCTTAAGCATAAATAATTTCTATTTGATTTAGAGAGATTTTTAACTAGGTTCCTATTGCCTGCCTATTTTATATTTTATTGTTCCAAATAAATAATTTCTTATTATCGGTTCTGTTATAAATGTCGTTGATAAAGTTTCATCAGAAAGGATTGAAGTATGCCTATATATATGGATCGACACGATATTCCGGGTGCTACAGCGGCCCAAGTAGCAGAAGCACATCAATTAGATTTAAAGGTTCAAGAACAATATAATTGCAGAGGACTAACTTATTGGTTTGATGAAGAGAACTGTATAGCATTTTGCCTGATTCAAGCGCCGAATAAAGAAGCGGTTTTAAATATGCATAATGATTCACATGGATTAATCCCTACTGAAATTATAGAAGTTGAAAATGATTTAGTAAAAGCTTTTTTGGGAAGAATAACAGATCCCCAACCCCAAATTAATTCCAATTTAATTGATAATTTGATTAATGAATCAGGGTTTCGGACAATTTTATATGTAGAAATAAAACATCCGATATTACTCATGATTAGAGATGAGAATGTATTAAAAAAAATGATAAATATTCAGAACGTAATTATTAATAATTCTTTCGAACAATATGGTGGAAATGGGATAAAAGATGTTCAAGAAGGTTTTATGGCTTCCTTTAAATCACTTTCAAATGCAATAAAATGTGCTTTAGAAATACAAACAGAATTTTTACATCATAACAATAATAATGGTACCGAAAAAATATTAGCCTCGATAGGAATAAGCACAGGCGGACCTGTAGCAGGAAAAAATGAAATATTTGGTGAAGCAATTCAATTAGCAAAAAGGTTGAGCAAGGTTGCAGACAAGGGCGGCATAATGTTATCAGCAAACTCAAGAAATTACTATGAAGAGAAAAAATTGGACCTTCTTACAGAAGCTAAGAATATTAAATTTATAGAATCAACAGAAGAAAAGTTCCTTGGACAATTATTTGATTTAATTGAAAAGGTTTGGAATGAAATTGAATTTAGTATATCGGATTTCAGTCGAATGATTGGCCTAAGTAAATCGCAGCTAAATCGTAAAACTACTTCTTTAAGTGGATTATCACCAAATGAATTTGTTAAAGAATTTAAATTGCAAAAAGCACTGAAATTAATTGAAGCACAAAAAGGAAATATTTCAGAAATTGCGTTTGAAACTGGTTTCAGCAATCCTTCTTATTTTTCAAAATGTTTTCATAAAAGGTTTGGAGTTCTACCATCTAAAATATTTTAGATTTAAACTTTAACGAAAATCATCACATCTCTTTTTAACATTGAATCAATTTTACTATTTTTTGACGCAAAAGTAGTAGATACGAAACCATGTTAATCTTAATTTTACACCTGTCATTGCTAACCTTAAATCATAAATAAGAAAGTACAATTTAGTTTTTCTTATTTAATTAATAGCAATGCTTTTTAAAAAATAATACATAAACATAATTACGAGGAGGTATATATGGCTCTGTTCATGGATGTTCACAAAGGTGTGGATGGATTAACTGCTGAAGCAGTAGCTCATGCACATGAATTGGATCTTGAAAAGCAGGGAGAGCATGGTGTTAAATATTTGAAATACTGGTTTAACGAAAAGGACGGCACAGTATTTTGCCTTTCAGAAGCCCCAAATAAAGAGGCAGCACTCCAGGTTCATAAAGAGGCTCATGGATTAATGCCTCAAGAAATAATTGAAGTCAAAGAAGGCTTCTAAATTCTGTATCTAATTTTCCCCGATAATGATTAACTAATTTCATTTCGGGGAATTAATTACTTTCTAAAACTTCCAGTCCTGCCACAAATTATTATATCGTTTTATGTTAGAAAATTAAAAGGACCACGCATTTAAGCGAGGATAAAGTATGCATGTTTAATTAGATACATTTTTATGATTAAAATTTTGCAAGTTTCGTTGTTGTTAACCATCTGTTCAACAATATTATTTCCACAAAAAAGAATCAGCAAGAGTTTAATAAATGATTTTTATACTTATGTGGAGCAATTAAAAACGTTCAAATTTAAAAGTAATGACTTATTCTCCTTTACTAAATCAAACACAGCTATTTTATTATTTCCTAAAGGAACTCATACACCTTCAATCATATTGGATATGAATAGTTATTACTTTAAAAATTCAAGTTGGATAATTTGATATGAAAAGCAGTAATATTATAGTATAAATTATTGTAAGATTATTTAAGTATAACGATCAATAAATTAGAAAAACGTAAAATACTTTTTAATGAGAAAAGTAAAGATAATATTTCGGGGGTAATGGCTATCATAGCCGGCTTATGCTGGATTGTTTGGGCTTTTGTAAATACATTGAGCAATGGAAAGCTAGAAAGTGCTTATCAAGGAGATCTAGAAGGATATACAAATAACATTCTTACATTTGGTTGGAATATTTTAGTAATACCGGCTGTTCTAAGATTATATTCTCATTTTAAATTTTAAATCCTAAAGCATTACTTTTGGGTGCAAGTGCTGGAATATTATCTTATTTGTTGTGGGGTTTTGGAGGGTTAGGAAAAATTACTCATACTCTTGAAACTATATATTTATCTTTGGCAGCGGTATGGCTAATCACATTGGGAGGCATCTTAAGAAAAAATAAAAAAGAATTCGGTTATTTTACTTTTATTGTTGGAATATTCACCGCACTTGATGCAATTTTCAATTTATTTGAGCCTATCCCATTTGTTTTGTATTTAGCAGCATCACCAAAATTACCATTATCTGCTATATGGAGTATTTCTGCCGGGATATTATTATTAAATCATGATAAAAGAACTAATTGATAAAATATTTGAACATTAGATATATTTATTTACACCATTATTTTAATAATAAAAGTTTTTTTACGTTATTATTTGTACCTGAACTTAGGCGATAGAAATAAACACCGCTCGCCATTTGCGAAGCATTCCATTCAATAGAATATTTCCCGGATTTTTTTATCTCATTTACGAGTATGGCAACTTCACGGCCAAGAATATCATATATCTTTAAAGTTACTTCACCATTATTTGGTAGCTGATATTCAATAGTTGTTGATGGGTTAAATGGATTTGGGTAATTTTGTTTTAACACAAATTGTTTTACGGTGTTTTGCATATCCGGGTTTTCAACATCAGTAACCACTGTATCCCAATTACCGACCGCGAAAGCCGGAGAAACAATATAATCTGTAGCGAAGCCGTTTGAGTCTTTTGCAGAAATTCGAAGATCAACCGCTACTGAATCATTTGCTACAGCATCACTAAGATTAGCTCTGATAATAATGCCTTCATTATCGATAACTTCAGAAATTTTTTCAAGCGCAAGTGGAATCCATTGTGTTGTTCCATGAAACCTGAACCATGCTTTTGCTGAATCGAAAGGGGGGAGATTATTATTAACAAAATCGAGCGTGTTAAACGAGAATTGAAAAACGGCAGGTTCATCTTTAACAAAATGATCAGTTGTATGCCCATTTTTATCAAGAAGCATAAAAGAAGTAACACTTGGAGGAATTGCGGGAGGAATACCCGGATTAAAATCGGACGAAAGTGATATTGAGCTTTTTGAATTGCCTAACCAATAGTTTTCCGAAGTAACAACCATTTTATACCAATCCGGTGTTAGTTCAAGGGGCTGTCTTTGATCAGCTAAAGATTTAGTAAAAAGTACGACACCATTCTTATCAAACAAAGTATATTTGCCATATAGTTCATCAATGTTTCGTACTTCATTAAGCATTCCTCGAAAAAGTGTGCGGAAATGTAAGCTATTATTTCCGAAAACATTGTTATACCATATAATAAACAGATGAACTGGTGAGCCTCCAAATGTCATTGTCGCTCCGCTCTCAAACCGGGGGATTGCAGGAGAAACAAAATTTTTGTCTGAAGCAATTATACTGTCTTGATAAGGCATAATTAGAGGAGAATCATAATCAAGAGATAAATTCTGAAGATTAGAATAGCTTGTATAAAATTTTGTCGCAATATCCTCCTGAGGGACTGAACTCTTACCAAAATATCCAGTATATGAAAACTCATTTTGTGTAACATCCACAGTATCTATATCATATCCAAGTCCAGATAGAAGACCTCCGTTTTTATAAGAATAGAACTGAATAATATTTGCCGCTCGTAAAGTTGCAGGAGGAACTTTAATTTTAAAATGCTGCAGAATAAAATCCGAAGCGGAATTAGTAAAAATCCTTTCCTTATTCATCCCATTAAATTTTTCAAACTGAACAATGTGAAATGTCTTTTCATTCATTAGATCAACCTGAAATTGAATAGGTTTGAAAGAATACTTATCCGGCATCGCAGATAGAAGCAAAGTATCCGACCCGCCAATGAAAGTGTTTATCAAATCTCCAAAACCCGGTAGAGTAGTAATAATTGAGTTTTGAGGCATACGATATGAACTTAATAAATTACCCTGATGATCTACCCCATGATAGACTAATGGATAAATCGCCTTTGAAGCATCTAAAAAGATTTCGGCAGCATCGTTATTAATCTGTACACTATCATCAATAATAATTTTGGATTTACCTGCAGGATTTCTAAATGAAGTAACGATACTATAAGAGCCTTTTAAAGGAGCATAAATCTCTGCACGCGTAGGGCTTGTCCAATTTACTTTAGGATCATAACTGAATATTGCAGATGCATTACTGTAACCAACAAACACAGCATTTGGTTCACTTGTTTTAATGACCAGCAAATTTGTTCTTACAAATCCCCATGGCACCCTTGATGTATCAATACTTCCATTAAAAGATATACTTCCAGTATAGCGGAGGATATCTTCTTCGGCATTTACTATATGGTTATTATCTACCGATATTGTTATAATGATTGGGACATGATCATTCGGCGGAATTGAAAAAGATGTTTGTGAAAAATTAAATGTTATGCCAGGGATTATATTATTTTTAGTTATAGTATAAACTTGCGCTTCGTCATGTTCATTATAAATTAATAAAGTATCAGGTTTAATCCATGATGTTAATGAAGGATCGTCTAAGCCATAACTTAGAGTGGCCGGAACAATAAGAGTTTTTGCATTAACAGATTTTAATGCTTCGATCCTGCCGCCGCCTTGAAGGAAAACACTCAATCCAATATCTTTTGCCGAGTTAACTATAGCTGATTTTATAAAAGCTGGTTCCCAATCAGGGTGTAAGCTTTTTACTAAAGCAGCTACACCAGATACCATTGGTGTAGACATTGATGTTCCGCTAAGAACCTTATATTCTCCTGATAAATAAGTTGAGTTAACTTCAACTCCCGGAGCAACTACATCCGGCTTTATCGAAAATGAAACTCTATTAGGTCCTTTTGAAGAAAAACGTGGAAGTTCATCCGATATATCAGACGCCCCTACAGTAATAGCAAGTTCCGCGGAACCGGGACTTCCAATTGTTCCAGAACCATCGAAGAAAAAATTATTTTCTTTACCTTGCACCGGAGTATATCCGCCTTTATTTCCTGCAGCAACACAAAAAACTACTCCTGCTAAAGTAGCGTTGTTAACTGCAATGCTGCTTGCATCTGTAGGATTTCCATTATCAGAGCCAAGACTTAAATTAACAATATCCATTTTGTCGGAAGTATCTCCATCCTGATTAGGGTCCACAACAAATTCTATAGCGCTAATAATATCACTTTCCAATCCGATTCCATTGTTATTAAGAACCTTATAAGCATATAGAATTGCTTTCGGCGCAACTCCTTTTATAGAATCCAAATCAGCAGATACAATTCCGGCAACATGTGTTCCATGTCCGTTATCATCCATAGGATCAGTATCATTATTAACAAAGTCGTAGCCACCAGCGACTTTAAAGCCAGGTCCAATTCCACCTCCCAGGGCAGGATGCAGATAGTCAATTCCCGAATCGATTATGCCGATGCGTATTCCTTCTCCTTGAGTGCCAAATGTTTCCCAAACTTTATCAGCACCTATAAGTTTAATTCCGGGTTCTAAATATGCGTGCACTTCATTATCAAAATGTATTGTTTTTACATAAGGAAGATGTTGTATTGATGTTATCATCCATGCGGGAACATTTATGCTCACTCCGAAGAATGAACGATAGAATTGATGCCTTATTAAAATCTGACTAGTTAATGCTTGCTTAAAAGTGGTATTTATTTTATTTAAATCAAACTCGAACCGGGAAAATTGCTCCTGATAATGTTGGAAGCTATGATTTTTAGAAAATGAAGTCCCATTTCCACGCATTATCATCGGCTTATCTTTAAACTCAACTATTATATTCTTCTGCTCTAACATTTTTTGATTTGTTAATTGAGCTGTACTATCGAAGGCTAAAGGTTTAACCTGAGAATTCAATAAACCAACAAATATAAAGATCGAAAGTACTATTACTTTTTTCAATTATGGCTCTTGGAAATGTTATTAATAAGTTAGTTTAGTAAATATAAAGAAATTAAAGTGACAAAAGTGAATCCCTTTTGAACGTCTAAAGGGGATATTCTAATAGTGTTCACAGACGGTTTCTTGGAACAAAAAATCGGTCATTTAAATAATATCAAAGAGAGTCTAGGGAAGCAATTAATAATTACAAAGCCCTTGCCGGCAGAAGAAATTTATAAAGTAATTCTGAATGATTTGATTAATTATTGCGGAACCCCTGATGATAATTCAACTTTAATATTAAAAAAATACATAATGCATTTATAATTATAAATCATCTTTACGGTGGAAGTTTAAATACATTATGGATTTTGATAATTATATTATTTGAAGATTTTTTTTTAATGCCTTTTAATATCAAGGGCAAAATCTTATAAATACATCCAACATGCAAATTTAAGATTATCTATAACGCGCACTCCTTTGTTATATCGTAGTTAAAAATTCTTTCTCCTATTTGATTATATGCAAGTTTGGGAACATAATCGACTATAGCTTTATCATCTTCTGAACAAAATTTTTGTACTGAGGTAATATTCAAACTTATATTCGTGTATCTTTCTAAATGTCGTCAGCAGGCATCGGGATACTAGAATTGATTGTGAAATTTTTAATTTCTTTTTTTATTTGGGTACAGCTTTAGAAGGGAAAAATCAATTATTTTGTCTTGCCTTGCATAGATTCCGGTGGATTCGATGTCAAAAAATACAACGCATATGTTATAAAGTAAGTGATAAAAACTTATACTAAAACCAAAATAGAGCAAAAATTAATAACAAGAAGTGTAAGAATAATGTAAGGGGGTGCTGTAAGTTATTGTTATTTAACTATATTTGCGGAGAGGGAGGGATTCTATGCAATTTTATAAATGTTTTAATTTTAGCTTAAATTCTTAAGGTTTTTTATATACGTCTCCAAAAACTCTCCAATAATTATAGGCACTTGACTTCCAAGTAATTTAGCATATATTAAAATATAGACAATAATAAATTTTGAACTACTAAAAACTACCAAGTTGTCACATACAATTTCCACTATAAAATTTATATAATTATATAACCTGGGAGGGGATTATATGTTTGAAGATTTGCCGGAAAAAACCAAAGCTCAAAGAGCATTCAAAAAAATGGTCATCCAAATGAGGACTCAAAACCGGCCATTAGAGGAATTACTCAGTAAATACAGAAATTCTCAAGCCGACAATAAATATGAAAACAGCAGTAATCTGCCTTCCGAAGAAACCACTTGACTCGCAACTGAAAATAGCGTATACTGAATTATAAGCCAACCGAAATACTGCACAACAAATTAACCTAAAACATCAAATTAAAAATTTTGAGGAATACAAATGCAAAATTATTCTAACAAAGATTTTTATTTAGCTTCATTTCTGGTTTCATCTGGATGCAGTTTGCAACAAACTAAAGTAGAGGATGGAGTTACAACCTTTTTCTTCAATAGGGATGAACAGCTAAATAAATTAGTAAGCCAATATTATACTCTTAAAGCAAGGGTAGAACCTATGACGTATGGCCAGGCTATACGTACTTTGAAGTCAATCATTCATACTTCAAAACTAAATACTTATTCTGAGGATAAATTAAATGGAAGGGAGTCAAGTTGAATTAAATAAATACGTAATTAAAGAATTTGCGTATGGAGAAACTAGCCACAGACATCATTTTATAAACATATCAACAGATAAACCACAATTACCAAAAACCCAACAAATCTATCCTTCCTATTTTACACACTTGGAAGGCATAATTGAATACTACCGTACCCACTATAATGAAAAAGGCAATAATACTGTAGCAGACTATATTGCCCCAGTCTATACCGATGAACTTAAAATCGACATTGATGAAATAGATTTGTCTTTACCTAAAGTCCAAAAGCTTCTTCGTCATTGGGAATCAATATATGATATTGATTTAAGATACCTAAAAATAAACTTTAGCGGAAGCAAAGGATTTCATATACGTATCCCTTCTATTTTATTTGGTGATTTCATTCCCTCAGAATCATTACCGGACATACACAAAAAAATTGCTGCCGAATTAACAGCCGGTATTGTTCAAATTGATGAGTCGGTTTATAAATGTACCGGGCTTTTTCGTGATGTCAATTCAATAAATTCAAAATCCGGCTTGTATGCAATTCCTTTAACCAATGATGAATTATTTTCTTTAAGCTATGACGAGATTAAAGAACTTGCCAAAGAACAAAGGGAAATTGATTATATCGACCCGGAAGAACTTGAACCGATTGAGGCTTTAGAATCATTAAAAGAAAAATGTGATTCTAAAAAAAATGTTATAAACTTTAAGCAAATCGGCAGTAACAGCGTATGGCAAGGGACTAACGAAGGAAACCGTTTTAAGGATCAAGCTACTGCCATTGGGAAATTGATTCGAGCCGGTCTTTCAAATGAAGATATCATGGGAATAGGATTGTTATTAAACAACCAAAACAACCCTCCAAAGGAAGAAAGCCTAGTTAGAAAACAAATCACAGACCTAATAAAGAAATATGCAGCTATAAAAGGAAAATTTTGGAAGATTACCAAAGAAAAAAATGAAGTTAAAGTTGAAATAATGTTAAATGATTATATAAAATTTCTTGAGGATGACGGATTTACTAAATTATTTTTAGACAAAGATTACATCTTTACAAGAATGCAAAATAATATTTGTTCTGAATTTTCTCTTCCGCAAATTAAAGATCATGTGTTGACCTTTGCTAAAAGCTCCGATGAAAGAGTACATGAAAAATTGATTGATCATGTGGGAAAATACTTAGGCGAGAATTTAATTGAGTGTGTATCTTCAAGTAAAATAGATTTCAAGCGGGATTATAAGGATAAAGCATTCGCTTATTATAAAAATGGGTTTATTGAACTAAAGAAAAATTCAGAAGTTTATTTCAAAACATTTGAAGAGCTTGAATCTCCTATCTGGGAGTCAAGCATACTTCAGCGAAATATTTCTCCCATAAAAATTAAATATAAAATGCCGGAATATGAACGGTTCCTTCGTAATGTCGTCCGGGGTGATGAAGATAGATTTTTATCTCTTTGTTCTGCAATTGGCTACTTACTTCATGATTACAAAGACAAATCAAACGCAAAAGCAGTTATCCTTTGTGATGAAAAAATTTCAGAAGACCCTAATGGTAGAACGGGAAAAAGTTTAATTGGTAAAGCAATCTCCCATGCAAAAAATATTATGAGAGTTGACGGTAAAAATTTTGAGTTCAAAACATCCTTCACATTTCAATTGGTTAGCCTTGATACTAAGGTATTCGATTTCAATGATGTGAAAGCAAACTTCGATTTTGAAAGATTGTTTTCAGTCATTACTGACGACATGATTGTTGAATACAAAAATAAGCAGCCGTTTCCAATTAAATTTGAAGAGTCTCCAAAGATAATGATCAGCACTAACTATACAATTAAAGGAATGGGAGCGAGTTATAGGGACAGAATGTTTGAAATTGAATTTTCTGATTACTACAATGAACAACATAAACCCAATGATGATTTTGGGCATTTATTGTTTGACGAGTGGGATGAAGATGAGTGGAACCGCTTCGATAACTTCATGCTGGAGTGCTTGCAGCTCTATCTTGACGAGGGGCTAATTAGTTGTGTACAGTTGAATCTAAATCAAAGAAAATTGATTGATGAAACTTCAGCAGAGTTTATTAAATTTTCTGAAAGCTATATTCAATTCAATTATGAATATGACAAAGAAGTACTTGTATCAAGAATTCAAAAAGTATATGGGTTACGAAAATGATTTGTTTAATAAGTTCCCAACAAAAAAGAACACCTTCACCAAATGGTTAAAAACATACTCAACCTTTAACAACCTAGAATTCAATGAAAGGTCCTCAAACAGCAAACAGTACTTAACAGTGAAAAAGTAAAAATGGCAGTGAAAAACTTTTCACTGCTTTTTCACTGCATTTCCTTTGAAAACAGCTCAAAATCAAACAATAGTGAGAAAGTGAAAAACATTTCTTATTGAAATTTATGGAAAATAAGATAATATATATATTGTATATATAGAATATATAAAAGTCATTGCCAAAACTTTCTCACTTTTTCACTTTGTTGAGTTTCCAGACGAAAATTTAACTATTTACAGTGGAAACCAGTTTTTGATTTCTCACTGTCAGTGAAAAATTTTTCACTGGGTTAAGAGGGTAGTGTAGGTTGTGTAGGTCGGGTACAGCCGTACACAACAATACCCCCTAACGCAGACCGTTAAGTTGGTAATTTTGGCTAAAAAACGGAATTGGCAGTAAAAGTTGAATATTCTCGTACACAACAATACCTCCCCGGTTTCCATCAAGCTTTATTACCTACATTAAAGACTTACCAGGGTTTTTATGAATGTTGGTCTTCTGTATACAACAATATCATCATTCCATGATTCCATGTTTTGTTTTTGGATATTCCATCTTTTTCAAAAAAGTTACAATGCGAATTTAATCCAAATTCGAAGGAATTGGGGGGTATATTCCATGATTCCATATTATTTATATATATATATATTATTATTATTATTATTTATTTTATATAGTATATACTATACTAAACTATATCTTTAGGAAAAGTTTTATTACCGAAAAAACATGGAATTATGGAATATATGGGCTTTTCATTCAAAATTTAGCTAAAATCGAAGGATATTCATTCCAACTTTATAAATTAAAGATGGAAAAAGATGGAATAGGGTATGAGGAAGTTGGAGATGCAGCATTTGTCAAATAATATTGAGAAATATCTCAAGTCTTAATTTCAGTGCGAAGTGCTCATAAACTGAAACCAATTATTGCAATACATTCAGATCTGATTAAATTCTATACGCCAGCTAGATAATCTCTTACAGCCAAACGAGAAACAAATACAACTGTATTAATCTCCAATAAATTGTACCAAGCGTTTTTCTAATGTTCAATTGATTTTGCCATCCTTATACATTCTCTAACCAATTGATTTGCATAACCCCATTCGTTGTCATACCAGCTCATTATTTTCACTAGATCGCCGTCAACTACATGTGTCATTGTCAAATCAATAATTGAAGCATGCGGATCCATTATTATATCTGATGATACTATTTCATCCTTGTTTACTGCTATTACTTCCCGGTATCTATCCGTATTCGCTTCTTCTTCAAAAATTTTATTTATTTCTTCTACAGATGTATTTCTTTCAGTAACAAACACAAGGTCGGCAACAGAACCAACAGGAACCGGGCCTCTAACAGCTATTCCGTCAAATTTATTTTTATATTGTGGTAGAACTCTTAAAGTTGCTTTTGCTGCACCTGTAGTAGTAGGAATAAAGCTTTCAGCACCTGCTCTTCCTCTGCGGAATTTTTTGTTTGGACCGTCAACAATTGATTGAGAAGCTGTGTAAGCGTGTACCGTTGTCAATATCGCTTTTTTTATTCCAATTCTTCTTCCGAGTATTTCTACAATGGGAGTAATGCAATTTGTTGTGCAGCTTGCACATGAAATTATCTCTATGTTTTCTTCATGATTAGGTTCATTAACACCATGAACTATGGTAGGAACATCTTCACTTTTTGAAGCAGCAGAAAGTATAACATGTCTTGCGCCGGCTTTTATATGCTTTAGTGCGTCTTCTTTTTTTGTAAATAAGCCGGTACATTCTAAGACTATATCAATTTCCAATTCTTTCCATGGAAGATTTTCCGGATCTTTTTCACTTAACACTTTTATAATTTTTCCATCCACTACTAAACTATCTTTTGAATTGATTACTTCTTTTTCATATCTCCCATAAACAGTATCATATTTTAATAAATACGCTAAATTTTCTGGAGGTACAAGATCATTAATAGCTACAAGTTCAACATCTTCATTATCGATAAGAATTTTAAATGCAGATCTTCCAATTCTGCCTAAACCATTAATTGCTACTTTATTCATATCAAATTTCCTTTCATATAATACTTAATAAACAAACCCACTCCTTAAAAGAGTGGGTATCTTAACATTTATTTTTTTATAAATATATGATTTAATTTAACCTGCCTGTACAGCAAATTGTCCGACTTGATAAGTGCCGGCAGGAGTCTTAAAAGAAATATTAATCCTATTCCAACAATTAATTGCATTAACTGCCATAGTTAATTCTATTACTTCTTCTTCAGAAAAATGATTTCTTACATCTTCGTATACTTCGTTTGGTACGTTACATTTATTATCAGCCTCAGCCCAGGAAAGCGCAGTGCGTTCACGTTCAGAAAAGAACGTTGCTTGCCTCCAGGCATCCAGCACATAAATGCGCTGTTCGGTTTCCCCCTCTGCTCTCAGATCTTTTGAATGCATGTCGAGGCAATACGCACAGCCATTAATTTGTGATAACCTATAATCGATTAGGTTAATTAACGATTGTTCAAGAGAGGATTTTGAGAGATATTTTTCCAATGCAAACATTGCATTCATTGCATCTTTTCCTTTCTCAATAAGATTTATTCTTGGTTCCATTTTTTCTCGTTGTCTCATTTTTTTGTGTTTAATTATTTCCTAGTAAGTCATTATCTTACAATCAAAATTATGTCTTTTAACTGTATTAATTATTTTTTTTGAATCTATATTCTCTGCTTCAATCCTAAGGACCCTGTCAATATCTTCAAGATCAATAGAAATTTCTGAACATGGTAAGAATTTGTTGATAGCAGATTTTATTTTTGCAAATGCAGTATCAGAGGTAATATTTGTTACAAATACACCTATTTCCATACCATACTCCTAATTATTTTTTTATAGATTAATTTTTTCAAAAAATGTTAAGTCTGCTATTTAGTCATACTATAAATTTTATACATCTGTTTATGAGATAAAATTTCATGTTTTTATAATAATGTTCTGCAGGTTTTGATTTAACCTGCAGAATTTTTGCATACCATTATTTTGGGATAGAGAATGCATAAGAGATACCGCTGCCGAAGCTTATGGAATTAAATTCCTGACTGTCTAATCCGGGATCACCGTCTTTCTTAAATCCGTGATTATATTCTCCGCGAACATTTATTGCAAAGGCAGGATTAATCTGAAAGTTTACACCTAACAATCCACCTAATGCAAAGTTGGTAGATTTTTGCTCATATCCGTTTGTTTTCACAGTATTCCAGTCATTCTGCAATAAATAGTTTGACGCACCTGCTGAAATACCAGCATAAGGCTGTACTAAATCTGAATTAAGCAGTTCACCGAAATTGTATGTAGCCCCTACTAATATTGGTATCTGAACTAAATTCAGTTTATCATTTGAATCAAAATTAGTATATCCATAACCAGATTCAGCAAAAATTGTAATATTCTCACCGACACCATAAGCTATTGAACCTCCAAAGTATGGACCTGCAGTAGTATTTTTAGAATTTGTTCCAACCGATGCAAGACCACTTGAAACGGCTTCAATTTTTAGACTGTTTTCATGTGCTACTTGTGCAAAGTTTGTTGTGATACTTAAGACAAATAATGCAAGTATCATTAATGAGATGTTTATTAACTTTTTCATTTTATTATTCTTCCTTTTTTATTTTATGTTATGCTATTTAGTACTGATTATTATATATAGGATATCCATTTATATTATATAACGAACAAGTTCTA
>CAVSWT010000005.1:0-65296 GCA_963731745.1 uncultured Ignavibacteriales bacterium | reverse complement strand
AAACTACAGAAAAAATATTAGTCATTTCCGTCGATTTCATCACAATAAATCTTGCGCTTGTATTGTTTTTCTATCTGCGGACTCAAACAGGCTGGTTCCAGCTTTTATCTACGCCCCAATTATATCCAGCAATGTTTGCTACTTACTTTTTTTGGCTGCTGATTTTTACTTTTGTCGGAATGTATCGTACATGGTTTGCTGCTTCGCGGTTTGATGAAATATCAACTCTTTTCAAAGCTACTTTCGTGGGCATTTTTATTTTGTTCTTTATCATTTTTATTTCTGATTATATTGAAGGCGTTGCTTCATCAAATAGAATTTTAATTTTTATTTATTGGCTGCTTCTCCTTTTATTAGTTGGAAGCGGAAGACTCTTTATTAGAAGTTTTCAAAGAAAGCTTTTAATTAAAGGCATCGGAAGAAAAAATGCTTTGATTGTAGGATTTAATCCCAAAGCCTTCGATGTATTTAATCAAATTAAAAGATACAAAGCATTGGGACTTGATGTTAAAGGATTTATAACCGCAAATGAAGAAAATCTTGATAAAAATTATGAAAATATTCCTGTTGTTGGGACTATTCATAAAATCGATGAGCTTCAGTTGAAATATGATCCAAGAGAAATAATAATTGCGCTTGAAAAAGGAAATGAAGATGTCGTAATGGAGTTAATAGCCAAATGCGATACTAAAAAATCCGGTTTAAAAATCGTTCCTGATCTTTATGAAATTTTAAGCGGTCAAGCTCGAACCTCTCAATTGTACGGATTTCCACTGATAGATATTGTGCCCGAATTAATGCCTGAATGGGAAAAGAAATTAAAAAGAATTCTTGATCTGATAGTCTCAATTTTAATTTTATTAATTTCACTTCCTGTTTGTTTGATTGCAGCAATTGCCATAAAGCTTGAAGATAGAGGGCCAATATTTTTTACACAAGAGCGCTGCGGGATGAACGGTGAATTATTTAAAATTGTAAAATTTCGTTCAATGAGAGTTGATGCTGAAAAATTGACTGGCCCTGTTTGGTCGCAAAAAGATGATCCCCGGATTACAAAAGCGGGAGCCTTTATACGTAAAGTTCGTATTGATGAAATACCTCAAATGTATAATGTGCTGAAAGGTGAAATGAGCATTGTTGGCCCGCGCCCTGAACGACCTTTTTTTGTAGAAAAACTTTCAGGCGAAATTCCATATTATAAAAGAAGATTAAAAGTTCGTCCAGGCATTACCGGATGGGCACAAATAAAACACAAGTATGACGAAACGATAGAAGATGTAAAGATAAAACTTAGATACGATCTTTTTTATATTGAAAATATGTCTATAAGAATGGACTTTAAAATAATATTCAGAACTGTCTTTGTAGTTTTATTCGGCAAAGGCCATTACGAATAATTACTTCACTAAAGAAGCTAATAATAGCTTGATTTATAAGGGATTAATCCTAATTTTAATTTTCAAATATTACAAAATATCTCCGCCAAGTAACAATGAATAAAAAATCCTTAATCATAATTCCTACTTTCAATGAATTAGAAAATGTTAAAAAACTTATCCCGGATATTTTAAATCGTTATGATAATGTTGATATACTTATTGTAGACGATAATTCACCTGATGGGACTGCTGATTTCGTAATTGAATTTGGCAAAACAAATGGAAGTGTGAAAATTCTGAAACGTCAAAAAAAGATGGGGCTTGGAACCGCTTACGTCGCCGGATTCAGATACGCTCTTCAGAATAATTATGATTTAGTTTTTCAAATGGATGCTGATTATTCGCATGATCCAAAAGAGGTTCAAAATTTTTTAACTACAATTGAAATGTATGATCTTGTTTTGGGGAGCAGATATTTAACCGGCGTAAATGTAGTTAACTGGCCTATGAGAAGACTATTGCTTAGCTATTTTGCAAATTTGTATACAAGAATTGTAACCGGACTTCCGGTAAAAGATACAACCGGCGGTTACAAATGTTTTAGAAGAGAAGTACTTAAAGAAATTAATCTTGATAAGATAAAATCCAATGGGTATGCTTTCCAGATAGAGATGACTTTTAAAGCATGGAAAAAAGGTTTTCGAATCGGTGAAATACCAATCATATTTATTGACAGAACATCCGGAACTTCAAAAATGTCTAAAAAAATTGTGCGCGAGGCAATAACTATGGTTTGGAAATTAAGAATTAGAAGTACCTTTGGATTATTATAATTGAATAAAAGATGCTACTTCAAAACTAAACACAACATTATTTTTAATTTTAATAATAAAAGTTTTATAAAATTTTGAACTTTGAATTTTTAAAAGAATTAAGCTAATCAAATTGAACCTTTCCATAATCATAGTTAATTATAACGTAAAAGAATTTTTACAAAATCTTATTCATTCAATTCACAAAGCTGCTCAAAATCTTTCATATGAAATAATAATTGTTGATAATGCATCAGACGATGGTAGTGTTGATTTTATTAAAGAAAAATTTCCTGATGTAAAATTATTTGCGAATCAAAAAAACCTAGGTTTTAGTAAAGCGAATAACATAGGGCTGGCTGAATCAAAAGGTGAATATATTCTTTTATTAAATCCTGATACAATTGTTAGCGAAGATACTTTTGAAAAGATGATTTCATTTTTTAATGAAACAAAAGATGCCGGGCTTGCCGGCTGTAAAATTTTAAATTCAGATGGTAGTCTTCAATTGGCTTGCAGAAGAAGTTTCCCGGGACCATGGACTTCTTTTTGTAAGGTTTCGGGTTTAAGTAATCTGTTTCCTAAAAGTAAATTGTTTGCGCGGTATAATCTTACTTTCCTTGATGAAAATAAAACTTATGAAGTCGATGCAATCTCCGGCTCATTTATGATGTTTCCCAGAAAAATTTATGAGGAAATTGGAGGTCTTGACGAACAGTTTTTCATGTATGGTGAAGATTTAGATTTTTGTTATAGGATTCAAAAGTATGGACAAAAAGTTTACTACTTTCACGATACTCAAATTATTCATTATAAAGGTGAAAGCACTAAAAGAAGCAGCCTGGATGAAACAAAAATATTTTATAGTGCTATGCATCTTTTTGTAAAAAAGCATTTGTCGAGTTCATTTTTAGTTGAGTTTATTTTACGTATTGCAATTGGTTTAAGAGAATTTATTGCATTTATGGCAAGCAGAAAATTAATTTTATTAGCCATAATTTTAGACTTTCTCTTATTTGATCTTTCAATATACGTAGCTGAAAATTTTTATAAACATTCTACAACCTGGCTGGGATTTAATAAAAATCACTTATTATTTATTTTTATTTTTCCTGCTTTCCTTAATGTTTTTATATCAAGCATCATCCGAGTTTACCGGAGGGATTCTCTTTCGATTTTAAGAACTTTTGGAGCGCTTATAATAAGCTTCTTCCTTATTTCCTCCGGAACTTTTTTCTTTAAACAATTTGCATACAGCCGTGCAGTCGTTATAATAACATTCATCCTGGCATTTATCATTTTAGCATTTTGGCGAATAATTATGAAATTATTTTTCAAAGTTGGAATGGATAAATATGCCACGGTAAATAAAAGAGCTTTGATTGTTGGAGTAAATAAACCCGCGATTCAAATTGCAGCTAAACTAAAATCTAAAGCTTCGGATTTTCATAATGTTGTTGGGCTTATTGGATTTTCCCATAAGGAAGTTGGAACTAAAATAGATGACTTTGAAATTGTCGGAAGTCTTGAAAGTATAAAAAAAATAATTTCAGAAAAGAAAATAAATGAAGTTATTTTTTCTTCCGAAGAGCTTACATACAATGAAATGATGAAAATTGTTTCTACCTGTCAGGATGAAAATGTTGAATTTAAATTGATTGGCAGTAATCTTGATTTTTTAGTAGGCAAATCTTCTGTTTCAATGCTTGAGGATATTCCTCTTTTTGAAATTAATTATAATATTTCCAATCCGGTCCTTCGTTTCATCAAAATTATTTTTGATTATTCAGTAGCCTTACTTGTTTTGTTTTTTATATATCCTTTCATATATTTATTTGTCAAACTAAGCAATAAGAATTCTGATTTCAAAAAAATGATTCTTCAAACACCTAAAATTATTTTAGGCAAAGCAAGTTTTGTTGGACCAAAACATAGTTCGAAAAACGGAAATCTTTTTCTTGGCAAGCAAGGTTTAACCGGTCTTTGGTATTTAGAAAATTCAAATGAAACTGAAATAGAAAAGCTTGATATATATTATGCTAAGAATCAAAACATCTGGCTGGATTTAGAAATACTGGGGAAAACACTTAATAAAATGTGGAGCGCACGATCTTAAATGGCAAATACTATATTAGATTTTGAGAAACCTATTGTTGAGCTTGAAGCTAAGCTCGAGGAAATGAAAAAATATTCGGGAAGTTTAGACATAGAAAAAGAAATTATTAAAATAGAAGACAAAGTTAGGCATCTTAAAGAAGATCTCTTTAAAGACCTGACAAGATGGCAGCGTGTGCAGCTTGCTAGGCATCCCGATAGGCCGTATACATTAGATTATATTTATAATATGACGGATAATTTTGTCGAGCTTCATGGAGATCGTCTTTTTAAAGATGATAAAGCTATTGTCGGTGGATTTGCTTCCATCGATGAATATAAGGTAATGATTGTTGGTCATCAAAAGGGAAGAGATACTAAATCAAATTTGTATAGAAATTTTGGAATGCCCAATCCTGAAGGTTATCGCAAAGCATTAAGACTGATGAAACTAGCTGAAAAATTCAATAAGCCTATTATTACAATGATCGATACTCCTGGCGCTTTTCCCGGACTTGAAGCCGAAGAACGAGGACAAGCGGAAGCAATAGCAAGAAATTTATTTGAGATGAGCAGATTAAAAGTTCCCATAATTGTCGTAATTATTGGTGAAGGAGCTAGCGGCGGCGCATTAGGCATTGGGGTGGGCGATAGAATTTTAATGCTTGAAAATTGTTGGTATTCAGTTATTAGTCCCGAATCATGTTCAAGTATTTTATGGAGAAGCTGGGATTATAAGGAGCAGGCTGCAGAAGCCTTAAAGCTTACAGCTCCAGATCTGCTGGAACAAAAATTAATTGACAGAATTGTTCCCGAGCCGATGGGCGGAGCTCATAAAGATCCTAAAAAAGCTGCTTCGAATTTAAAAGATATTCTTAAAGAAGAAATTGAAAAATTAATTAAAATTAAACCTGACAAGCTAATCGACAGCAGACTTGAAAAGTTTGGAGCCATGGGTGCATACAACGAGTAAAAAAGCTGCTTAATTAAGATTCAAATTAAAATTTTCTTTCTCTATTATCCTTCCTTTTTGATACATTTGTAATCATAAACTTTATTTATAATTAACAATTATGCTTAAACATAAAACAGAAGTTCGTGTCCGTTACGCTGATACTGACCAGATGAAATATGTATACAATGGAAAATATTTCGAATACTTCGAAGTTGGCAGAACCGAGATGATGCGTGAATTAGATCTTACTTATAAAAGAATTGAAGAGAATGGATTTTTCATGCCGGTAATTGAAACGCACATAAAATTTTTAACTCCGGCATTCTACGATGAACAGCTTATTATTGAAACGCGTGTTGAGAAATTGCCGCTTGTTAAAGTTCACATTGATCATACAATCACAAGTAAGAATCGTAATGTTGTTATTGCCGAAGGATATTTAGAATTAGCATTTCTTAACGGCAAAACTAGAAAGCCGACCCGGGCGCCGCAATTTTTTATTGATGCAATGAAAGAATATTATACTTAATGAATAAACAAATCATAAGCATTATTAAATCAGCATTAAAAGAGGATATAGCTTCCGGCGATATTACCACTCAAGCTATCATAAAGAAAAACCTTTCAGCCAAAGCAATATTTTTTAGTTAAGCAAACTGGTATTATAGCTGGCTTGGAAATAGTTGAACAAACTTTTAAAATGTTTGATTCATCATTAAAGTTTAAGAAAATGTTTAATGATGGAGATAAAATTAAAGCAGGAACTATTGTCGCAGAAATTCAAGGAAGTGCAGCTTCAATTTTAACTGTGGAACGAACGGCATTAAATTTTTTTCAAAGAATGAGCGGCATAGCAACGTATGCAAATCAATTTATGGAAAAAATAAAACATACAAATGCAAAAATTATTGATACCCGGAAAACTGTTCCCGGATTAAGGGCAATTGATAAACTTGCGGTTAAACTATCCGGATGCGAAAATCATCGAATAGGACTGTATGATATGTATCTTATAAAAGACAATCACATTGAGGTTGCCGGTTCAATTACAAAAGCAATTCAATCTTGCAGAAATGATAATTTAAAGAATAAAACTAAATATAAAATTGAAGTTGAAACTAAAAATTTATCAGAAGTAAAAGAAGCTCTAAAAAATCAACCCGATATAATCATGCTTGATAATTTTAAATTGGGTGATATGAGAAAAGCAGTAAAATTAATTAATGGTGAATGTAAAGTTGAAGCTTCCGGAATGGTAAATTTAGAAACAGTAAAAAATATTGCAGAAACCGGTGTCGATTATATTTCTGTTGGTGCTTTAACTCATAGCGTTAAAGCATTGGATATTTCTTTGGAAATAAAAATTAAATAAAGATAATATAAACTTGAATTTTGACTTTTGCTTTTTTGACTTTTAAAAATGCTTGACAAATTAAAACAACTCTCCAAAGACACTGCTGTTTACGGCATTAGCACAATGCTGGGTAGATTTTTAAATTTTATTCTTGTTCCACTGTACACAAATATTTTTCTCCCGGCTGATTATGGAGTTGTTCAAATAATTTTTGCTTACTTGGGAATTTTAAATATCGTTTATGTTTACGGAATGGATTCGGCATACTTAAAATTCGCATCTTTTTTGGATGTCGGCGACGAGAAGGACAATTTCTCAACACCCTATATTTCAGTATTTGTTGTATCGTTAATTTTTACTTCGTTAATAATTCTTTTAAAAAAATCAATTTTATCTCCACTCAGCATTCCTGCACACTTCGATTATTTAATATATATCGGAGCTTTAATTCTTCTGCTCGATGCTTTGGCAGTGATTCCATTTTTGAAACTAAGACTTGAAAGGAAAGCAAAAAAGTTTGCTCTGTTTAAAACAATTAATATTGTAGTTAATATTTCATTCAACATAATACTTATTTTTATTTTTCATTGGGGAATTGAAGCGGTTTTTGTTAGCAATTTAATTGCATCTTTAGTTGCACTTTTATTGCTGCTGCCGACGATCATTTCAAGTTTCAAATTTGAATTTCATTTTGAGCTTTTTAAAAGGTTAGTAAAATTTGGACTTCCTTATCTTCCTGCCGGATTTGCAGTTATGTTAGTTCAAGTTGTTGATGTTCCTATTATGGAAAAGCTGACTGATTTCAAAACTGTCGGAATTTACAAAGCTAATTACAAGCTTGGTATTTTTATGATGCTTTTTGTAAATATGTTCCAATACGCCTGGCAGCCATTCTTTCTTCAAAACGCCAGAGAAGAAAATGCAAAAGAAATGTTTTCCAAAATACTAACTTACTTTACAATTGTTGGAAGCTTTATTTTAGTATTCTTATCCCTATTTATTACTGATCTTGCAAAGATAAATGTATTTGGTTTTTCATTGATAGGTATGAAGTATTGGAGCGGCTTAGGTATTGTGCCAGTAGTACTTTTAGCTTACCTATTCAATGGATTATATGTCATCTTTTCTGCCGGAATTTATATCGAAGAAAAAAGTTTGTATGTACCGTTAATCTCCGGATTAGGTGCGTTTGTAAATATTGTCGCTAATTTTTTGCTGATTCCTTTATTAGGGATAATGGGTGCGGCATTAGCAACATTGGCTGCTTATCTTGTTATGGCGCTTGGTTATTATTTTGTAACTCAAAAATTTTATAAAATAAATTATGAAGTTGGAAAAATTTTAAAAATATTTTTGTTTATAATTTTGGTGGGAATAATTTATTATTCATTGTATTATTCAGGACAGATATTAATGGTTTATAAATTAATTCTTCTAATTACTTTTACATTATTAATTTATCTTTTTGCTTTTGATAAAAAAGAAATTTTATACATTAAAAATAAATTGACAGAAAAAAAAAGAAATAAGAGTTAATAATTATGTTTGAAAAAATTCCTATAAAAATTAAAAGAATTAATGAAAAGTTTAATGATATTCCTTTGCCTTCATATTCCACGGAAGGTAGTTCGGGTATGGATATTCGCGCTGCCGTTTCTGAACCTTTTACTATAGATGCCGGGAGTGTAGCTTTGGTTCCTACAAATCTTTCGGTTGAAATACCAAAGGGATTTGAAATACAAGTGAGGCCAAGAAGCGGACTTGCAGTTAAACATGGAATAGGAATTCTAAACTCTCCAGGTACTATCGATTCTGATTACCGCGGAGAAGTAAAAATAATTTTAATGAATTTCAGCAAAGAAGATTTTGTTATTAACCGCGGAGACCGAATTGCACAAGTTATAGTTTCAAAAGTATATCATGGTGAACTTGATGAATCTACAGATCTTGAAATCAGCAAGAGAGGTGAGGGCGGTTTTGGCCATACAGGCAAAAGTTGATCCGAATCAAAATTTGAGCAAAAAACTCACATAAAAATTCGCTTGATAAGTAAAAAAATAAAAATCAATATTAACATTCATGAAATTTCTTTATAACTTTTTGAAACAATAAATTCTAACTTCTCAATATTTATTTACTTTCTGATTTTATTTAAAAAGAAAAATTGATGTCCGATTTTATTCATTTACACAATCATACTCATTATAGCCTGCAAGATGGTGCCTGCACTGTTGAAGGTTTAGTAAATGCAGCGAAAAAAAACAACATGCAGGCAGTTGCACTTACAGATCATGGAGTGATGTACGGCGCCGCTGAGTTTTATAAAAAAGCTACGAAAGAGGGGATCAAACCAATAATCGGAATGGAAGCTTATGTTGTTTCCGAAGGCAGTCGTTTCGATAGAGGTAAACCCGATGATGCTAAGAGTAAAAAAAGAATTAAGCATTATAATCATCTAATACTTTTAGCAAAAAATAAACAAGGCTACAAAAATCTTTCAAAACTTTCTACACTTGGCCACACTGAAGGTTTTTATTACAAACCCAGAATTGATATTGAATTACTAAATAAATACCGTGAAGGTTTAATTTGTACTTCTGCCTGTGCAGGCGGAGTTGTGTCAACACATCTTGTAAATGGAAATTATGATAAGGCAAAGGAAGTTGCAAAAATTTATAAGAATATTTTTGAAGAAGATTTTTATCTGGAAATCCAGGATCATAATATGGATGTGGATAAACCAATTCTTGATGGAATGCCGAAACTGGCGAAAGAATTGGGAATTAAATTATTAGCAACTAATGATTGCCACTATATTGAAAAAGATCATGCACTAGCGCATAACATTCTTCTTTTATTGTCAGATAAAAATGGAGCTGATTATAGGCAATTAAGATACGGAACAGATCAGGTTTATTTTAAATCATCCGAAGAGATGATTAAGTTATTCAAGAAATATAAAGGAGCAGTTGAAAATACTTTAGAGATTGAATCAAAGATAAATCTGGATCTCGCTTTTGAAGGGCATCATTTTCCAACATTTCCTATTCCTGAAACTTCTCCTGCCAAAACTCTTGATGATTATTTTGAACTGCTGGCTCGCGAGGGGCTTCATAATAAATTTAAAGATGTCACTTCTGAAATTGAAGAACGATTTGATTTTGAAATTGATACGATTAAAAAAATGGGATTCTCAGGTTACTTTTTAATCGTTCAAGATTTTATTAATTCCGCAAAGAAAATGGGAATTCCCGTTGGTCCGGGCAGAGGAAGTGCTGCTGGAAGTTTAGTGGCTTTTACCCTTGGTATAACAAATATTAACCCGCTTAATTATAATCTTTTATTCGAACGGTTTTTAAATCCGGCAAGAAAGTCTATGCCCGATATAGACGTTGATTTTGCTGATGATAAACGCGGCGAAGTGATTGATTATGTTCGAGAAAAGTATGGCAGTTCCAGTGTAAGCCAAATTATAACTTTTAACAGACTTTCTTCAAAGGCAGTGTTAAGGGATGTGGCTCGTGTTCTTAGGATTCCAATTCCAACTGTAAATAAAATTACAAAGTTTATACCTTCAAAATTTGGAAAAGTTTACACAATTGATCAGGCTTTAAAAGAAGTTCCGGAATTAAAATGGGTTAAAGATTCGCAAGAAGAAGATATTCAAAACCTAATCAAGTATGCTAAAGTTTTGGAAGGAATGAATAGAAATGCTTCCAAGCATGCTGCTGGAGTTGTGATTACTCCGGGCGAAGTTAGCGATTATGTTCCGCTTGCCAACGCAGTTTCTCAAACAGATATAGTAACACAGTTCAACATGAAGGAAATTGAAAATGCCGGATTGTTGAAAATGGATTTTCTTGGATTGAGAACATTAACCATAATTCGGGATGCTTTAGATTTAATTAAAAAAAATCACAATGTAGATCTTGATATTGATAGTATTCCTCTTGATGACGAACCAACGTTTCAACTTTTTTCAAAGGGACAAACAACCGGTGTTTTTCAGTTTGAATCTGCCCCAATGCGTGAGTATTTAAAGAAGCTTAAACCAACCAGTTTGAGTGATCTTTCAGCTATGAATGCTCTTTACCGTCCTGGCCCAATGGATTTTATTGATGAATTTATTGATCGAAAATTCGGCAACAAAGAAATCACTTACCTTCATCAAACTTTAGAGCCAATATTAAAAGAAACTTACGGAATAATAGTCTACCAGGAACAAGTAATTCAAATTGCAAATAAAGTGGGCGGGATGAGTTTAGCCGAAGCTGATATCCTCCGCAGGGCTATGGGTAAAAAAGATCTTGCCGCAATGAAGGAACAGAAAATAAAGTTTGTTGAAGGTGCTAATAAAAATGGTATTTCTAAAAAAATTGCAGAAGAAATTTTTGAAGCGATAGATAAATTTGCCAACTATGGATTCAACAAAAGCCATTCTGTTGCTTACAGCTATGTGGCGTATCAAACCGCCTATCTTAAGGCACATTATACATCTGAGTTTTTAGCTGCAAACCTAACCAACGAATTTGGTAATGCTAATAAAGTGACTAACTTTTTGGAAGATTGCCGCAAATTAAAAATTGAAGTTATGCCGCCGGATGTAAATAATCCATCAGTCTATTTTGATGTTGAAGATGGTAAAATCCGGTTTGGAATGTCTGCGATAAAAAATGTTGGAATTTCTGCTGTTGAAGAAATAATTAAAAAGCGAAATGAACTTGGAAGAGACTTTACCAGCATTTTTGATTTCTGCACTAATGTTGATACTAGGGTGGTAAATAAAAGAGGATTGGAAGGATTAGTTCTCGCCGGTGCATTTGATTCAATACATAATACACGGGCAAGTTTATTTGCGACTGTTGAAGATGCATTAGAATTTGGCCATAAGGTTCAGAACTCAAAACTAGTTGCAGAAACTAGTCTTTTCGGAGGAGCCGAAGAAGAAGTTTTAATTAGTGAACCAAATTTAAATGTAATCGATCCTTGGTCACAAAAAGAACGTCTTGCAAAAGAACGAGAGGTGATTGGATTTTATGTTTCAGATCATCCATTAAAAAAATACGAAGTGGATTATAAATCCTTCGCTACTATTCATTTGGGGGAGACTGAGCAGCTGGAGGAAATGGATAAAGTTAGGGCGATTGGAGTTATTACTGGACTAAGGACAAAGATTGATAAATCAGGTAGAAATATGGCTTTCTTCACCCTTGATGACTTTTCAGGTTCATGTGAATGTTTAATGTTCTCTAAAACTTATGAAAAATATTCTAACTTTGTTAAAGAAGAAGAATGTGTTGTAATGATAGGAACACCTGAAAGCAGCGGCGATGCAATTAAGCTGCACATTGAAGAAGTAATTCCGCTGGAACTCTCCAGAAAACGTTTTGCACAAAGTGTTAAAATATTTTTTGACAAGGATAAAAATTCAGAAAAAGATATTAAATCACTTAAAAATATTTTTTTGAAATTTAAAGGTGATTATCCTGTATATATTCACCTTGCAAATAATGGTTCAAAATCTAAACTATTTTTTATTGAGAATTTTAAAGTAAGTTTAACAGATGAATTTATTCAAGAAGTTTTAAATTTATTAGGAGAGGATTCTCTATTGTTGAATAAAAAATAAGTATTTAGTTAAAGGTTATAATCGGTCAAATGTTGTATAACTCTTGGCTATTTTGTATAATTTAACCTTTAATTTAAACTCACTTGATAACTAGAGAAGATTATGGCAGACAATGCTAACAATAAATATTGGGCTGTAATTCTTGGTGCGTCTTCAGGATTCGGAGAAGCGGCATCAAAAAAATTAGCGGAAGATGGTTATAATATCATTGGTGTTCACTTAGACAGACAGGCCACCATGCCTAATGTTGAAAAAATTATTGAGCATATTAAATCACAAAAAGTTCAAGTTAAATTTTTCAATGCCAATGCTGCAGATGAAGCTAAACGAGTGGAGATCATTAACGAAATAAATGAATTTGCTAATGGTGAGGCAATAGTAAAAGTGTTAATGCATTCCCTTGCCTTCGGTACACTAAAGCCTTTTATTCCAGGTAAAGATGAACAGGCTTTAACAAAAGCACAAATGGAAATGACTTTAGATGTAATGGCGCACTCATTAGTTTATTGGACTCAGGATTTAGTTAGCAATAATCTACTTGCCAGAAAAGCCAGAATTTTTGCAATGACAAGCTCAGGAAGCCATGCTGCAATACCATATTACGGTGCAGTCTCTGCAGCAAAATCAACTTTAGAATCGCATATACGCCAGCTTTCTGTTGAACTCGGTTCCATGGAAGCTTCGGTTAATTCAATAATGGCTGGAGTTACAGATACACCTGCATTAAGAAAAATTCCTGGAAATGTGGCAATGATTGAAGTTGCTAAAAGAAAAAATCCAAGGAATAGATTAACAACTCCGGAAGACGTGGCAAAAGTGATTTCGGTACTCTGTAAGGATGGCGGCGAATGGATTTCAGGGGGAATTATACATGCTGACGGCGGGGAAGATGTAGTAAATTATGTCGGTCAAAATGGAATTAAAATACTATAAATAACAAACTAGTAAATTAGAAGGATAATAAATGAAACCAATTACAATAACTGATGACAATTTTGAACAAGAAGTGACGAAATCAGATAAACCTGTTTTGATTGATTTTTGGGCAGCTTGGTGCGGTCCATGCAGAATGATTGCTCCTATTGTGGAAGAATTAGCTGTAGAATACGATGGTAAAATAAAAATTGGAAAACTTGATGTGGATGAAAATCAACAAACAGCTATAAAATTTGGTGTAAGAAGCATACCAACAATATTAATTTTTAATAATGGCACTTTAAAAGATACCATCATTGGTGCAGTTCCAAAAGCTCAGATTGTTCAAAGACTAAGCTCATCAATGTAAATTTTATTCTCTTAAAAGCCTTATTTAATTATTTTCAAAGATTAGGGGTTTAACCTTTATGAAAAAAATAATAATCACTGATGCCGTAGATAAAAAAAGTGTAGATGTTTTACAGTCTGCTGGATTCGAAGTTAATTTTTCTCCCGGGATGTCAAAAGATGAAATCAAAAAAATCATCAAAGATTATCATGGATTGATTGTCAGAAGCGAGACAAAAGTAACCTCTGATATTATTGAACTGATGGATAATATGGAAGTGATTGGACGAGCAGGAACCGGTGTTGATAATATAGATGTTGAAGCTGCGACGCGCAAGGGTATTATCGTAATGAATACGCCGGGCGGCAATACGATTTCGACTGCAGAGCATTCGATGGCATTAATTCTTTCAATGTGCAGGAATATTCCTCAAGCTAATCAATCATTACGTGCAGGCAAATGGGATAAGAAAACCTTTAAAGGAACTGAACTCCACAGCAAAACAATTGGAATTATTGGTCTGGGTAAAATTGGCAGAGAGGTTGCAACTCGATGCAAATCTTTTGGAATGAAAATAATTGGTTACGACCCGGTGCTTTCTGAAGATATCGCTGTTAAGATTGGGGCCATCTTTAGTGGATTTAGATACTTTATTTAATCAATCCGATATAATAACTGTTCATGTTCCTTTAACTGATGAAACAAAATTTTTAATCTCTGATGAATCTTTAAAAAAATGTAAAGACGGGGTTAAAATTATTAATTGTGCACGGGGCGGAATTGTTGATGAGGATGCTTTGGTTAGAGCATTAGATTCAGGCAAAGTATCTTCAGCAGCTTTAGATGTTTATATCAAAGAACCACCGGATTTGACTAGCGCATTAATTCAGCATCCTAAACTAGTATCTACACCTCATCTGGGTGCTTCAACAGAAGAAGCTCAGGAAAAAGTTGCAGTACAAATTGCTGAGCAAATAGTTGACCTGTTTAATGAAACTTCTGTTAAAGGGGCTATAAATGCTTCAGCCATAGAAGCAATGGGCAATAAAGAATTAGCACCGTTTGTAAAATTAGGTGAAAACTTAGGCGCTATGCATGCTCAATTAATTAAAGGCCAATTAAAACAGATTAAATATTAATTATAGCGGTGAGCTTCTTCATTCTTCCACTTCATTACTTTCAACTTCTGTAATAAAAGGATTCCTTTCAAAAAAGAAAAGTGAAGTAGTTAACTTAATTAATGCACCGTTTCTTGCACATGAAATGGGTATTGTAATAAATGAAACTAAATCAGGAACCAATTCAAATTATGCTAACTTGTTGACGGTTGAGTTTGTTACTGAGACGGAACAAAGATCTATTGCTGGAACAGTTTTCGGCCACAGCGAAATTCGGTTGGTTTATATAGATAATTTTCATCTTGAAATAAAACCTGAAGGCCACATGCTGTTATATTCGAATATCGATAAACCCGGTATGCTGGCAAATGTTGGTAAAATTTTAGCTGACGCAAATATTAATATAGCAGGATTATCATTAGGCAGACTGGATGTCGGAACCGAAGCGTTTACCGTAATCAATGTTGATAGCGAAATAACCAAAGATGTAGCTAATAAGATATCATCCATTAATGGTGTAAAGAAAGTTTATACGGTAAAAATCTAGTGTCTTTTTCTTTTAATCTTGATATAGGCTCTTAATTAAGCTAACTTAAATTAATGTGGGCTGATAAAATAATTATATTTTTATTTTTTAAGCTAGGGACAAAATTATCAGGGGCTTCTGTTTTACCACCCGCAGCTCAAACAAAATAAAATACACTCTAAAAAAATAAAAGGAGTATCTTAATGATTAAACGAATTATAGTTTCATTATTCATTCTTTTAATTTTGTCTACTGCACTGTTTGCGCAAAACCGGTTTTTGCAGAAAAAGGCTCCAATAAAATTAGATAATAAACCGACAACCAATATTAAACATACAAATAATTTTACTTCAGCTACCGCAGCTCCTTCCGCCACAAATTATGTAGTAGTTGATACAATGGCTAATTCATTTGGCCCGGCAAGTGCGTCATTAAATCCTTTGGCATATGATGCAAATGCTAATGTTGTTGCCGTCGTTCATAGGGGCTATTCCTCTTATGCAAAAGGATCCGGAGAATTATGGTATAATATAAGCACTGATAAAGGAGCTACGTGGAGTAGAGTTTCTAACGGTATCAATTCATCTACAGATTTGTCTGCCAGGTACCCAAGCATGGCAATTTCAAATCCAACCGGCGGAGACTTAAGTCAAACCATTGCTGTCTTTTCCTGGCCTCAATTGAATTTGACTCCTGACTTTGCTTATATAGGTTATGGTGCTGATCAGCCGGTTGGGGGCGGAGTTCCCTTTGCGGAGATAGATGTTGATACGCCGCAGCATGGTTCTACTGTTCCATCATTTGTAAGCGATAATTCAAATTGGGTTTTTTGGGCTTCAAATAATCTTGAAGCATTTAACGCAAATGAGAATAATGCAGAAATTGAACTTTGGCGAACTCAAGATTTTGCAACAATTGAAAATATAAAGCCAGTTCAATGGGGAGCAGACGTTTTTCAGTATAATGGTAATATTTCTATGGGAGGTGTTTCTAATAATGGAGTTCTTTACTATGGCGTGATTGGTTCTTTTTTGCCGCCGGATATTAATAATCCTATTGTTAGCGGGTGGTTTCCTGGCTATAGTAAATCAACTGATAATGGCGTAACCTGGAGCGATTTTGATGTAATCGATTTTAGGAATATTCCCGCTTTAAGTGCATTTGATCGTTTGTGGGATTATATAAAAGGTGACGATTTCATTTCTTATCAAGGCGATATTAATGTTGATAAAAATGGATACGTTCATATTATCACTGGAGTCACAGATACTACAACAGATTACAATACCGGACGAAATGCTATAGTTGAAATATTTGAAACTGCGAGCGGATGGGACGGAAAAATTATTGCCGATAATTTATCGGATGGCTCCTTCACCACTTTTCCAGGTCCAGCCTTAGGTCAAATGGGGCCTTGCGCATACATAGCAACAAATAAAAATAAAGATGTGTTCGCAGCTCAATGGGTAGCAGGTTCTCCAACAGCAGGAGATAGTTTATGTGACGTTTATTTTTCTTTTAGAGATATGGGTGGTGAATGGTCAACGCCACAGAACTTAACTCAATCGGATAACAAAAATGAAAATTCCGCACATTTTGCTCCAACTTTAGCTGATGGTTCAGGTACAAATCAATATGTAGCATTCAGCTTTTATAACTATGAAGCCGGGTATAACGGATACGATATAATAGATACAAATCCTTCACTTATTTATATTGCTCCGGTTCCTTTTACAATTATTCCGAGTGATGTTTCAGATAATATTTCCACACCCAATTCATTTGAATTATCTCAAAATTATCCAAACCCATTTAACCCCAGCACATTAATTAAATATTCCATTTCTGAAAGAAGTAATGTTTCTTTAAGAGTGTATGATATGCTTGGAAGGGAAGTTGCAACGCTTGTCAATGAATTAGAAGATGCAAATGCTTACCAGGTAAATTTTAATGCATCAAATTTAGCATCAGGATTATATGTTTATAAATTTCAGGCAGGTAATTTTACTGCTTCGAAGAAGATGATGCTGCTTAAGTAATTTAGAATAAAAATTAAAGCGGGCGGACTTCCAATCAGGTTTGGGAATTTCCGCCCTTTTTTTGAGACGCATTTATGAACATAAAATCTTTAAATGACTAGCTCGAGAAATAAAAATATAAACACGGTTCAGAGGATGAAAAAAAATTTTACTGTAAAGATATTTTTAATTTTATTTATATTTTATTCTTCTGCGTTTGCTCAATCCGGAGTTGGTAAAGCTAAGTGGAAAAATTATTGACGCAGATACACACGAACCTTTAATTGGGGCTAACATTGTAGTTGTTAATACTGATCTTGGTGCTGCTTCAAACACTGATGGTGAATATTTTATTTTAAATATTACACCGGGTACTTACAGCATAAAATTAAGTTATGTGGGGTACGCTCCTCGTATTATTCAAGAAGTAAGGATAGTAGCTGGTATAACGTATGAACTAAATGTTGAACTCTCAACTGATTTTACATTACCAGAAATTGTAGTTGAAGATAAAAAATTCTTTGAGGAAAAAGCTACCAACACAGTGAAAGTTGTAGATGCAAATCAAATTTCGAGGCTTCCTGTTGAAGGTATTGCAAACATTGTATCACTGCAGGCTGGAGTTGTTGTCGCTGAAGGCAGCGGCGGCCAGGATGGAAATGCGGCAATAAATGTGAGAGGCGGAAGAAGCGGTGAAGTGCTTTATATAATTGATGGCGTGCCTCAAAATAATGTTTTAACAAATTCAAGCGCTGCACAAGTAAGCGATGATGCAATTGAACAAATCTCATTTCAGGTGGGAGGCTACGAAGCAAAATATGGACAAGCACAATCGGGAATAGTAAATGTTACAACTAAAAGCGGATCGCCTGATTACTCTTTTTATACGGATATAGCTACTTCTTCATTCACTGATAATTACGGTTATAATCAATATACATTAAATTTTAGCGGCCCTATTATTCCAGGAAATCCAAAGCACACAATTTTCCTTTCAGCAGAACGCTCGTGGTTCCTTGATGCAAACCCACCTGCAATAACATTGAATTTTCAATCTATTAATAAATCTTACGAACATCTGCCAAATAATGATGCAGGAGTTTGGAGATTTACGGGCAGAACTAATCACAGGCTCGGTGATTTTAGGATAACTTTAGGAGGTAATGTTAATCTAAGGAACGGAAGAAATTTTATTTTATCCTATGCAAAAAATAATTCAGAGTTTAATCCTGAATTTAATCAGAATAATTATTCATTCAATTCAAAAATATCTCAGACGGTAAGCAGCAGAACTTTTTGGAATTTTAACATTAGTGCTAGGAGATATAATTTTAAACAATTTGATCCTCATTTTCGTGATAATCTCTATTTGTACGGAGATAGTTTAGCTCTTGCCCAATTGGGTGCAACTTTAGCATATAACGGGCAAAGAATTCAAGTAGATCAAAATCAAATATTTTACGGTTATGGAAGGGTAAATGATTTATATTCAAAAAATGAAAATGATGCTCTTGATGCTGATTTTGATTTAACAACACAGATTGATAATAATCTAGTTGAAATAGGTGGTGGACTGAATTATAATATTGTAAGATATTATGCAATTTCTCCGGTTCAGCTGGCCGCTGCAGACCCGTCAAATTCAGAAACAAAAAAGTTTGAAAACCTTCAACCTGCTTTATTTGGATATGACATAACTGGAAAAACAAAGACTAGCCTAAATGACAAATACGCTCCTAAGAATCCACTGTTCGCATACGCTTATCTTCAAGATAGATTTGAACTCGAAGATTTGGTTTTAAATCTTGGTGTTAGAATGGATTATTTCGATTCTCAAACTGATGTATTGAAAGATCCCAGCCTTCCATTCGCCGGTGGATCAGACCCATATAATTTTGATCCGGGCGATTTTGTTCGTAAGAAACCGGAGATTCAATTTTCTCCAAGAATCGGACTTGGTTTCCCTGTAACTCAAACAACAGTATTTCACGCACAATATGGTAGGTTTATCCAGATACCCGCATTAACCGATTTATATACCAGCCAATCAATATTAGATCAGTTCATTGCGTTCGATCCTCAATACGTACAAACAGGCACAATTACCAGCGAAGAAACCATTCAATATGAAATTGGATTTCGGCAGATTTTAGGAAACATTGCCGCATTAAATATTACTGCATTTTACAAAAACATAAAAGGCTTAGTAAATAGACAGCTTCATTACTTTCAGCGAATTGCCGGTGGAGAAAAATCTACTTTTATAGCTCCGACAAATTCTGATTTTGGAACGACTAAAGGAGTGGCTCTCTCGCTCGATGTTACCAAACAAAGTTTCTTTAGCGTGTCATTACAGTATACTTATTCTATTGCTGAAGGTACGGGTTCTTCAACTAGCTCAAGCCAAACCGCAGTTTTCCGTAATCAAGATAATGCTGCACCAAAAGTTATCGCTCCATTAGATTTCGACCAAAGACATACGGGAGTAGTTAACCTGGATTTTTATGTTCCTAAAGATGAGCTGGGTTTTTTCGAATTGACAAGTGCAAGCGTTTTGGTTTCCTTTAACAGCGGCCGTCCTTATACTCCATTAAATTATTACGATATTCTTTCTGGAAATAATGGGGGGCCGAGCACCGTTGGTTATATAAATTCGCGGTACATGCCTGGAACTTTTCGAGTTGATTTGAAAATTGAAAAATCTTTTTCTGTAGGAAATATTTTAGTTTCTCCTTATTTGTGGATTCAAAATCTTTTTGATGCTGATAATGTTGTAAATGTCTGGCGTTCAACCGGAGATCCATATACTACAGGGTTTTTGAATACTGATTTGGGTAAAGACGCAATCGCCTTAAATGGTGAAGGCTATGTTCAAGATTATACTTCCTTGGAAAGAGATCCGAATAATTTTGGAATTCCCAGGTTAATTCGCTTAGGACTAAAAATTAATTTTAAAAATATTGGATTATAATGTTTAATACGTTTTACACCATACTGGAATTGTAAATATGAGATCTGGAAAATATAATCATGGACAGCTATTATCTCTATTAGCGATGCTGATTGCTTTTAGTTCCTTTGGCTTTATTAAAAACGACCAGAGAGGACAAAAAAAATCAGACAATGTTCATTCACTTAATAAATCGCTGGTATCCGGAAAAAACGGTGATGCTTATAGGTTTAACATTAATAATATTAATTTGCCCTTGAATAATAAGGGTAAAATAGCCGCAGTAAATATTCCTCCTGATGGAAGTGACGCAAAGTTTGGCGGCAAAGATTTTTTGTTCTCATCTGGATTTTTTGTTAGCGGATACACTAACGGTAAGTTATGGTCTTTTGCAAATGCTTCGTCTTCTTTAATTGAAAATACAGTTGCCGGTACTGTTACATCTCCAAATGATCCTAAAGCACAAATATATGTTTTGAACAAAGAGGACGTGCCTTTTGGCGACAGCTGGCAGCAGTGGAAAGATGCAGTTGCACTAGGCGCTGATTTTTATGATGGTGATAGAGACGGACAATATGATCCTACAGATAAAAATGGAAATGGAGAATGGGATCCAGATGAAGATCGTCCAGATTTAATGGGTGATGAAACTGCCTGGTGTGTTTATAATGATGGTCAGCCCGGTTCTCAAAGAACATATTTTAAGGGCATAGAACCGCAAGGTGTTGAAATTAGGCAAACGATTTTTGGTTTCGCTTCAAACAGTACACTGGGGAATATTTTATTCGTTCGATATAGATTTAAAAACACCGGCTTAAAAGCTGATACATTAAAAGATGTTTATTTTGGAGTTTGGGCTGATCCGGATATAGGAGGAACTGATGGCTACCAGGATGATTTAGTCGGCGTTGATGTTTCCAGAGATGCAGGTTATGTTTATAACGATGGAGCTGATGCTAGCTATGGACCAAATCCTCCGTGTTTCATGATTGATTTTTTTTCCGGCCCCATCTCCTATATTCCAAATGTAACGTTTGAAGATATTGATAGTAACGGTGTATTTAATGAAAATATCGATATACCAATTGATACAGCTTTTAGTGTGCGGGGACAAGTAAAAGGAGTAAAAATATTTCCGGGCGCTACAAATCTTGGTATTTCTTCTTTTGTTCATTATCAGCAGTCTGATCCCACCTTGGGAGATCCTCAAACTGAAATTGAAGCAAGAAATTATATGTTAGGCCTGGACAAATTAGGTAAAACAGTTGATCCTTGTAATTGGCCGTTAAGTGATGTTGAAGGCGGAGTTGATTGTAAAACAATTGATAAAAAATTTTGGTATTCAGGGGATCCGGTAACACATACAGGGTGGATCAATAATCGGCCTACTGATCAACGGATGATGCAGAATACCGGGCCATTTAAATTAATAAAGAATGAAGAATTAGAGGTTGTAGTCGCTTATGTAATAGGGCAGGGAACAGATGCATTATCTTCAATTACCGAGGCAAGAAAAATTGACGACGGAGCTCAATTTATATTTAGTCAAAATTTTGCAGCGCCTTCTCCTCCGCCTTCTGTAAAACCTGCGGTTACCACAGGAGATGGATTTATTGACTTAGTTTGGGATACTGATAAACAGGTTAATTATAAAAACAGAACCCCAGCTTGGAATTTAAATTTTGAAGGCTACAATGTATATGAATTTAAAACCAATTCTTTTTTTGCCACAGTGAATGATCATGAAAACAGAAAAGTAGTTGCAAGATATGATTTGGCTGATTCAATTAGTAGTGTCTATAAAGAAAATCCGGAAACTGGCGGAATCGAATTGCTTTACCCTGTCAGCTCCAATCAATTAGATCCATCTATTTATTCGCAGCCGGCTAATGGAAAAATTAGATTGAGACTTACTACAGATGCCTTTACCGGTCAGCCTTTTATTAAAGGAAAACCATATTACTTTGCAGTGACAAGTTACGCTTTAAATTATTCGGCACTTCTATTTAAAAATAATCCCGATACAGTATTCGGAGCTAAGGGAGATTACTACCTTACTGCCACAGCACTTAGTCAAGAAAGTGAAAATAATTTGCACAGCAGTATGTTCACAGTGGTTATGAGTTCTGATTTATATGATCCGGCTATACCCTTAAAAGACGCATTAAAAGTTTCAGGGGGTGCTTCAGGAAAAATGCAAATTGATGTAGTAGATAAAAGCTCATTAAGCGGTGATGAATATAAAGTGACTTTTAAAATCGACAGCAGTTCAGCAGAATATTCAACTTACTGGCAGCTGGAAGATGTTACTAAAGGAATAATATTAGTTGATTCTTCTAAAACTTTTTCAGGCGGAAAAAATACTATTTCCGGAATTCCATCAGACGGATTCATTGTTCGTTTAACACCTGAGTCACCGCAACTTGGCAGTTTGATTGAAGAAACTTCGACTAATTGGTATAACCCTGATAAAACGATGGTTCTGCCCGTGGGAAGCGATTTATCATTTGCGCAAGATGTTGAAGGCCTTCCGGGTTTAGCTGCTTTGAGAAGTACTTATGTTAAAGCAGACAAACTAAGACGAGTTGAAATAAGATTTGGCGAATACGGCAAAGCATACAGGTATCTAAATGGCTATATCGGAAGCACGATTTCAAGGAGAAGTTCTTATCCGTATGCTCAAGCTGTTACAGCCAGTGATACTATAGGAAAAGGTGCTGTTGGGAAACTTGGAGAAGGATTTGTCGATGTCCCTTTTACGGCATGGGTCCAGGATTTTTCTACTGAATCGGGCGGGTATGGAGAAACAAGACAGTTGGAAGTTGGATTTATAGAAAAAGCATCAAATATTGGCGGCAATCCAGATGGGAATTGGAATCCTGGCACAGATATTAAAACTTCGGGAGAATACATTCTTATTTTCAATTCAACATACGATCCAAACGGCGGAAACAAAATTTTAAAAGGCGGATACCATGATGGACAAAATACTATATGGGCTGATTTGAGAGGCGGAAATAATTACAACATACCAAAGAATGCAAATGTTTCGAAAGAAGATTTGAAAATCGCTGCTTCACCGTATTTCAATACATTATATGTTTTAGCAGTTCAAAAAAAGGATGCACTTAGTAATTTTATTTCTGGAGATAAATTTGTCGTTCCTGTTGAAACGTATCCGTACACTCCCAATGATGTATTTACTTTTCAAACAAGCAGCGGAGGTAAATTAAGCAGTGAAGAAGAAAAATCAATTTTCGAAACAGTAAATGTATTCCCGAATCCGTTATATGGATTTAATAAAGCTACAAGTTATACAAATAGTTCTCCGGATGAACCATTTGTCACTTTTTCAAATCTGCCGGAGGAGATAACAATTAAAATTTATACTCTTTCCGGAACTCTTATAAGGACGTTAACCTCTGCGAATAAGAGTTCAGTATCATCACCATTTTTGCAATGGAATCTTCAAAATGAATCTGGATTGAGAGTAGCTTCTGGTTTATATATTGCAATTGTTTCATCACCAAAATACGGAGATAAAATTTTGAAATTTTCTGTAATTCTTCCGCAGAAACAAATACAAAAGTTTTGACGGTGAAGTTGATTTAACAGTTTAAAAGTTGTTTCAAAATAATTTTTAATTTGCAGGAGTTTTCATTTAATGAAAAGATTATTACTGATTGTATTGATTACGATAACCTCAATTCCACTTTTCGCTGGAGATCCGGCTAGAAAAGGTACAACCGGTGCTGAAGAATTATTAATTCCGGTCGGTGCAAGAGGTATTGCTACCGGCGGAGCTATGCTTGCTTCATTAACCGGTTTAGAATCAATTTATTATAATCCGGCAGGTTTGGATTTAGGCAATCAAACAGAAGCAATGTTCAGCTACATGAATTATATAGCTGATATAAATGTTTCTTATTTTGCAGCTTCCGCTAATTTAGGTGAATTAGGCTCCATTGGATTAAGTTTTAAGACTTTCGACTTCGGCAATATTCCAATTACAACAAATGAATTGCCTGATGGTACCGGATCAACCTATTCTCCTTCATTTTTAACTGTTGGAATTACCTATTCTAAAATAATTACCGACAGAATCTCAGTTGGAACAAATCTCAAATTAATATCTGAATCTATTCAGGATACAAAAGCAACAGGGGTTGCTGTTGATTTTGGTGTTCAATATAGATTTAATCCACGTTTTTATTTAGGCGCATCTCTAAAAAATATTGGTTCAAATTTAGTTTATTCCGGTCCTGAACTGCAGTCTAGTACAACTATTCAAGGCGCAAATGATGGAACTTCTGGTGGAGTTTATGAAGTAGTTGCAGAAGAATTTCAGATTCCAAGTTATTTTGAATTGAGTTTAGGCTACAATTACAAATTTAATGAACAAAATGATATTGTTTTTGGAAGCACATTTACCGCGAATAATTCATTGGAAGATAAGATGAATTTTGGCGCAGAATACAGTTTCCTCAAAACCTTATTTTTAAGGGGAGGATATAATTTTCTTTTAGGCGGATCTTCTGAACAATCAATTTTCGGATTTACGGCTGGTGCCGGGGTAGATTATCTAATTGGAAATGGGCTAGGAGTAACCTTTGACTACGCATTTAGAGATGTGAAAGATTTTCCCACTGCTAATCATGTATTTACCGTAAAATTATCATTGAAATAGTCAAAATTCTACTTTATGTTAACAAGTCTGTTAGATGCCTTTTTTATACATTAAATGCAAAGTATTAAATGAAAAACAAGATTAAATTTTACTTTTTCCTTTCTTTTTTATTTGTCACAGTGAATTGTACATTATATTCCCAGCAGAAAGATTTCATTTTTGAATATGATTATGCAGAATTCGCATATGATTCAACCTCAAATTATGTTGAATTTTATTATTCATTTGATCAAAATTCTTTAATTAAGGTTCCTCAGGATACAGGTACTTTTGTTGAAGGAATTTTACACATAACTCTAGAAAATAAATTTACTCACAAAAAAGTAGTAGATAACGACTGGAAAATTTCTTACCAAGTATTGAATGATACTGCAAACACTGATAAGAGTTTAATTGGAGTAATTGGTTTTGTTATTCCGACTGGAGATTATTATTCATTGGTAAGTGGTACTGATGCCTCCGATTCCACTAGTACACGAAGTTTTAAGGAAGAAATTACAGTTAGTCCTTTTATTAAAAAGGAGTTTTCTATTAGTGATATTGAAATTTCTTCAAAAATTATTCAAGATAGTCCAAATGAAACTTCAGTATTTTATAAAAATACATTTGAAGTAATTCCCATTCCTACTAGCGTATTCGGTAGCAGTTTACCTGTATTATTTTATTATTGCGAACTTTATCAATTAAATAATGGAGATTTGAATACGCCTTTTAAGTTGCGTACGATGGTGTTTAATAGTAAGGGAAAGAATGTCTATACCAAAATTAAAGACATTAGTAAAAAAACTAGTTCGAGAGTGGAAGTAGGAACCATATTAGTAAATAAGTTCCAAACTGATTCCTATACAATGGTACTGTCGCTAATAGATACTACTACAAAAATAGGTATAAATTCTTCAAAACGTTTTTATGTTTATAACCCGGATGTGGTTTCAACGGATACATCTAGCGGTACGCATCAAGATATTTTAGGAAGTGAATTTACGGTGATGTCAGAAGATGAAATTGATTTACTTTTTGCACAATCCAAATATATAGCCACTTCTGATGAGATAGATCAATTTGATAAAATGTCTGAATTGGAAGGTAAAAGAAAATTCATGTATGAATTCTGGAAAAAAAGAGATCCAGATACATCTACTCCAGGTAATGAATATTATAATAAATATTTTGGCAGGGTAAAAGAAAGTAATCAAAAATATAGTACGATTTCACATAAGGGTTGGAAAAGCGATAGAGGAAGAGTTTATATTTTATATGGTGAACCTAGTGAAGTTGAAAGATATCCAAATCAAATTGACAGCAAACCCTATGAGATTTGGCATTATAATGATATTGAAGGCGGAGTGATATTTGTATTTGCTGATCTTACAGGATTTTCTGACTATACATTGCTGCATTCAACAATGCGCGGTGAACTTAGAGATGACAACTGGATCAACAGGATTTCTTCATTCTAAAACGCCAAAATTTTATTTGGAATTTTAAGGGATGGTAATTGAAGCCATCCCTTTTTTTATTAATCTGAAATATTAATATTTTTTATAAGTAAATTTAAATTCTGAATCAAATTCTAATATTATTTGCAAAACAAGATTGAATACATATTATTTTTAAGCTTAAGCTGGTTTTTGCGTTTATTCAAATTAAACACCTCAAGAAAATTCGGTTTTTTACTTGGTAGTTTATTTTATTATATAATTCCCATAAGGAAGCGAGTAGTCTTCGATAATTTACGCCATGCTTTCCCGGAATATGATGAAAAGAAAATCAGAGAAATAGCTTTTGGTGCCTATAAAAACTTTTGCATTGCGTTAGTTGAAATTCTTTACCTGCCAAAATTAAATCGCAGTGAAATTGAAGAAACAGTTATTTGTGAAAATCCCGGGTTGTTATCAAAAAAATTTAACGAAAAAAAGGGAGTTATATTACTCTCTGCACATTTCGGAAATTGGGAATATATCGCTATGTCTGTTAGTGCAAAGCTTAATATTCCATTTACTGTTATTGTTAAGCCTCAGAGAAATCCTTTTGTTAACAATTGGATGAATAAAAATAGAGTAAAGTTTGAAAATAAAATTGTTTCACTCGGTATGTCCATTCGGAATGTTTATCAGGAACTGAAAAATAAAAATGTTGTAGCTATGGTTGCAGATCAGCGTGGACCTGCCGAAGGAATTAAAATTGATTTCTTTGGTAGAAAAACCTCGGTGTTTACGGGCCCGGCAATATTGGCTTTGAAAACAGGAGCTCCAATAATTATGGGTATTCCAATTAGGCAAAGTGATTATTCGTATAAAACAAAATTGATCGAGATAGATTCTAATAATTTGCCTGAAGATTACGATGAAAAAGTTGTGGAACTAAGTAAACGGCATATTAATTATTTAGAAAGTGTAATTAAAGAATTCCCTGAGCAATGGTTTTGGATGCATAAACGATGGAAGCATTAATTTAGATGGAAAAAATTTTAGTAATTCAGACTGCATTTCTTGGCGATGCAGTTTTAACTTTACCAATGATTCAAAAACTAAAAGAAAAATTCCATCACAGCGAAATAAATGTAATAGCTATTCCTTCCACCGCAGAAATATTTTCTGCTTCACCGTTTGTAGATGAAGTAATTATTCTTGATAAAAAAGGGAAACAAAAATCTTTATTTTCGTTATTTAGTTTTTCAAAAAATTTAAAAAGAAATAAATACACAAAAATTTATTCCCCTCATCGATCCTTTAGAACAGCTTTATTGGTTATGCTGTTAAGAGTAAAAAAAACTTATGGATTTTCAAACAGCAGCTTAAGACATGTTTATAAATATTTGGTGGATTATAAAATCCAGCACCATGAAGTGCAACGCAATCTTGATTTGATCGATTATGAATATCATGAAAATGATTGGAAGATTTTACCTCAAATTTCTATTCCAGAAAAAATCAAACACAATGTGAGCAGTTTCTTTGGAGAATTAGACGAAAATTATCAATTTGCTGCAATTGCGCCTGGAAGTGTTTGGGAGACCAAAATGTATCCATTGCGCTACTATGAAGAGATTATAAAATTTTTAATTAGTAAATCCTTTTATGTAATATTAATAGGAGGTTTAGCCGATGTAAAGATTTGCGAGCAATTGGAAAGTAAATTCACAAACGGGGTTAAATCAACCGCGGGGTTATTTCCACTGCTTGGCTCTATTGAATTATTAAAACATGTAAAAATATTAATTTCAAATGACAGCGCTCCAACTCATTTAGGTATGTGCGCAGATATTCCAGTTTTAACTTTGTATTGCTCAACTGTCGCTGATTTTGGATTTTCGCCTTACAATTCAAAGAGTAATTTTTTAAGTTTTGATGACTTAAAATGTAAACCATGCGGAATTCACGGATATCATGAATGTCCGATCAAAACTTTTGAGTGCGGCAATAACTTAACTCCTGACATTGTTAATAGAAAAATTACGGAAATGTTAAATGTTCAAAATTAAAAAAGCTGAAAAAATAAATATTGATGATAAATTTGATGAAGCAATAGATTACGCAAAAAAAATATTTTTAGAAGGAAAGGTTTTTGTTTATCCTACCGATACTATTTACGGGTTTGGTACAAATCCCTTCAATGAAGATTCGATTAATAGAATTAGTGATATTAAGAACAGAGAACTCGGCAAAATGTATATCTTATTGATTTACGATATACCAACACTTCAAAAATATACGGATATAAGAGAGAAGCATCTTGATTTTCTAAATTCAATGTGGCCTAATCCAATATCTTTTGTGTTAAATTTAAATGAGGAATCTAGCGAACTTCTAGGCTCAAAAACTGCTGCTTTTAGAATACCGAATAATAGATTTTGTTTAAAGCTTCTAAAGGCAATTAAAATGCCGTTGATTTCCACCAGTGTAAATAGATCGCAGCATCAACCTCTAAATGATATTGATTTAATTGAAGATGAATTTGATGAAGAAGTTGACGCAATATTTTATACTTCCAAAAAATCTTTTTTTACGGCGTCAACATTAATAGATTTAAGTGGAAAAAATCCTAAGTTAATAAGAGAGGGGAAGATCAAATATGAGGATATACTTGAAAAATTTAAGTGAAAAATTTAACATGAAAGATCTTAAAACAAAGCTTAAACATATAAAAAGCTTTTCAATTATGGTTATCCCTGATCATTCAGGAGGAGGAGCACAATCAAGGCATGTATATTTTAATAAGATCGCTTTGTACGCCACTATTTATACTTTTGTTGTTGCTTTATTAGGATTTATTTTATTTTCATACACTCCCATTAAAGGTTGGATTTTCCCATCTCAAACAAATCTAAGCAGTTCAGATTTAAAAATAGTTAATGAACTAAATAAGAGAATGATTTTTCTTTCCAGGGAGTTAGAAGATCTCAAATCCACAAATGAAAAACTTCGTTATGCTATTATGCTTGGTGATTCAACAATATTAGATTCCATTAAATTTGAAAAGAAAAAAGCAGAAAGTACTAATAAGATTAAAATAGAAGGATCGCTCCTAGCCGTTGTGAGGGATTTTTTTTCGGACAGCAAAGACAATAATGACAAAAGTTATTATTTTTATAATCCTGTAAATGCATTTGTTAGCCGAGAGTTCAAACCTGGCAATGGGCATTTAGGTGTAGATTACGTTTTAAAAACCGGAACCCCGGTTTACGCTTCGGCTAGTGGATATATCGCATTTTCAGATTACACTGCATCATCAGGAAATATGATTATAATTGTTCATCCCGATGATTTTGTTACGGTTTACAAGCACTGTTCATTGCTTCTTAAAAACGAAAGAGAAAAAGTTCTTCAAGGTGAACTTATAGCTTTAAGCGGAAATACAGGTGAAATTACAACTGGCCCGCATTTGCATTTTGAAGTTTGGAAAAACGGTAAGCCCATTGATCCTAAAGATATTTTAATTAATTATTAGTGCAATAAAAAAGGAGTAATAATTGAAAGTGAAAAACAACGAAGTGGGTAGAGACGAAGTGACAATTATAGGGAATGGGGTTATTGTTGAAGGCAAAATGACCTCTAACGGCAATGTGCGTATTGATGGAGTTATCAATGGCGATATTCATGCCCAGGGTAATTTAACTGTTGGTGAAAACGGCGAAATCAACGGCGAAATTAATTCTGAAAATGTAACCATTGGCGGCAAAGTTATCGGTAGAGTAAATGCTAAAGAAAAAGTTCTCCTTGAATCTAAATGCGTATTAAAAGGCGATATTATAACCAAAATTCTGGTTGTGGAAGCCGGAGCTAAGTTTGATGGAAATAGCAAAATGGGTACAGGACTAAGTACACCAATTTCTACTTCTTTGCCAACTCCGCCGAACAAAAATTAATGAATGAAAATAAAAAGAAGAATGATGACTCAGGATCCTTCCTTAATCCGGATGTTATTAGATATCTTGGATTAGGAACCCAATTAGCAGCAACTGTTGTTGTAATGTTCTTCCTGGGTTATTGGCTTGATTCTAAATTTGATACGACGCCAATTCTTATGGTTATATTTTCATTTTTAGGTGTTATAGTTGGAATGTATCAGTTTATAAAAACAGTCGTTAAATCCGATAAATGAAATCCCCAGGGTTTTTATTATTTATTGGATTATTGCTTCCGGCCGTACTTTTTTTGATTTTATTTTTTGTTTATTTAACTGGAAAAGTTCAATATATAACTTTTAGTTCATATACCATTGCAATAGCAATTACAAGCTTAAATTTTCTTTTGGGGATTCTTGCCATAAAAATAGGGATTTACAAATCTGATAAAATATTTATTTCAAGTATTTTAGCCGGAATGTTGATCAGGCTTTTCTTGCTTCTAGGAGCGGTATTTATTTCCTTAAAATTCTTGGAAATAAATCACAACAGTTTTATATTTACGCTCTTATTTTTTTATATTTATTACTTATCAATTGAAATTTTTTATTTAAATTTTAAGAAAAAATAGCCTTTTTATGCCTATTGGACAAGAAGTTGATACTTTAAAACATGCCGCTGACTCTCTCAGCACCGCTACGGGCGGTGGAAGTGATTGGATTCTTCACCATGTTATGGATAGCAGAACGATTGAAGTTCCATTTGGTGAAATTCATTTACCTCAGCTGCCGTTGATTTTTGGTATTGACATATCACCAACCAAGTTTGTTGTTTTCATGTGGCTTGTTGCTGCTATCTTAATTGTATTACTGATGTTTGTTTCAAAAAAATATAAAACTTCACTCATCCCAAAAGGGATTACAAATTTTTTCGAAATAATAATCGTGTTTGTTAGGGATGAAATTGTTGCACCCACAATTGGGAAAGGCTATGAAAAATTTCTTCCATATTTATTAACAACATTTTTCTTTATCCTATTCAGCAATATGTTTGGTCTAATTCCTTATTCAGCTACCGTTACCAGTAATATTGCAGTTACTGCCGCACTAGCAAGTATCACTTTTATTGCCACACAATTTGGTGGAATTAGAAGCTATGGAGTAATTGGATATTTCAAAGGGTTAGTCCCGCACGGAATGCCGAAACCAATCCTGCCGTTGATGATACTGGTTGAAATTTTAGGTTTGTTTACTAAACCTTTTGCACTTTGTATACGTTTGTTTGCAAATATGATTGCAGGGCACGTTGTAATATTATCACTGCTTGGATTGATATTTATTATGCACACGGCATACGTTGCACCCGTTTCGGTAGGTTTTGCCTTGTTCATTTATTTACTTGAAATTTTAGTTGCCTTAATACAGGCATACATATTTACGATGCTGTCTTCTTTGTTTATTGGAATGGCAGTTCACATGGAACATTAATTTTCTATAACAATAACTTAAAATAAAATTAGGAGAGAAATATGGATTTAGCATGGTTAGGTGCCGGTATCGGCGCAGGTATAGCAGTAATTGGCGCAGGGCTTGGCATTGGTAAACTTGCTGGTTCAGCTTTAGAAGCAATGGGAAGACAGCCGGAAGCTGCTGGTCCAATTAGAACAGCTATGATTATTGCCGCTGCATTAATTGAAGGTATTGCATTCTTCGCACTTGTTATTTGTATTCTTTTAGCTGTTAAAGCCTAAATATTTTTAATAAATAGGAATTTTATAATGCTACTCAAATTAAGTTTAGCTGTAATTGCATTAACTCCTGAAAGCGGCGGTGGAAGTTTAATTGATGTTAATCCGGGTTTAATATTTTGGACAGTAATAACATTTTTAATTCTGTTAGTTGTTTTAACTAAAGTTGCTTGGAAACCGATTTTAGCTGCTTTAAATCAGCGTGAGAGTGCAATAAGGGAAGCTTTAGAAAAAGCAGAAAAAGCTAAAGAAGAAGCCAGAAAAGTTCTTGATGAAAATCAATCCAACTTGGCACAAGCAGAAACAGAAGCTAAAAAAATAGTTGATCAAAGCAGAGAGTTTGCTGAGAAATTAAAAGAACAAATGATGAATGAAAGTAAACTGCAGGCTCAAAAAATAATTGAAGATGCAACTGCGGAAATTCAAAGGCAAAAAGAATCTGCTTTTGACGAATTAAAAAGTCACGTTGCTCAAATTGCTATACAAGCTACTGAAAAAATCTTACGTGAGAAAATGGATGCTGAAAGTCAGAAGAAAATTGTTAATGAATATATTTCTGAGATAACTAAAAATTAATTATGTCTGAATACCAGGTTTCGAATAGATATGCCGGTTCTTTGCTTCAAACTACCATTGATGCAAAAAAACTGGAAGAGACTTCAAAAGATATTGAGCTTATTGTTAATGTATTAAGTGAAAATCATAAGCTGCAATCAATGTTGTCAAATCCGGTGATTAAACCTGCATTAAAGTTATCTATTCTTAATGAAATATTTCAAAATAAAATCGGAAGTCAAACTACAAAGTTTATAAAATTTATTGTTGATAAAGACAGAGAAGATTTGATGTTCAGCATCTTTAAAAAGTTTTTAGAATTGAAAAATGAATATTTAAGAATTGTGAAAGTTGAAGTAAGAACTCCGTTTGCTTTTACTCATGAACAAGAAGAGCAGTTGAGAAAAAATTTAGAGTCAAAGCTTAACAAGACAATAATATTTCAGTTTAATATTGATCCATCAATTATTGGCGGATTTATTGCAAAAGTCGGTGATACAGTTTTTGATGCTTCGGTTAAGCATCAACTTGAAATTTTAAAGAAGCAGTTCTTAAAGGGTGGTGCTTCATTAAACTAATTTGAGAAATCAAAAAGGAAATTAAAATGGCAGAAGTTAAACCAGATGAGATATCGGCGATATTAAGAAAGCAACTATCAGGTTTTGAAAGTGAAGTGGATATTTATGATGTTGGAACCGTTTTACAAATCGGTGACGGCATAGCACGAGTTTATGGATTATCTAAGGTTATGGCTAGTGAACTGGTTGAATTTCCTAATGATGTTTTTGGGATGGTATTAAACCTTGATGAAGACAGCGTTGGATGTGTTCTCTTTGGAGACTCATCTTTAGTAAAAGAAGGCGATACCGTAAAGAGAACTAAACGTGTTGCCTCCATGCCTATAGGCGACGAAATGTTGGGTAGAGTAATTACACCACTTGGTGTCCCAATCGATGGCAAAGGTGCGATTAACACAACTGAGTTCAGGCCGGTAGAAAGAAAAGCTTTAGGAGTTATCCAAAGACAATCAGTAAAAGAACCACTTCAAACCGGTATTGTCGCTGTTGATTCCATGATTCCAATAGGTCGAGGACAAAGAGAATTAATTATTGGTGATAGACAAACAGGTAAAACTGCGGTGGCTATTGATGCTATAATTAACCAAAAATATACTCATTCCGATGAAGCAAAAAAATCAGGTGTTAAACCGGTTTTTTGTATTTATGTAGCGATTGGCCAAAAAAGTTCAACCATTGCTCAGGTAGTTGCTAAACTGCATGAGCATGGTGCTATGGAATATACTACTGTAATTGCTGCCGCTGCCTCCGAGCCGGCTCCATTACAGTTTATCGCTCCATATTCTGGTGCTACTTTGGGCGAATTCTTTAGAGATAACGGTAAACATGCATTGGTAGTATTTGATGATCTTTCAAAACAGGCCGCGGCATATCGTGAGCTTTCTTTGCTTTTAAGAAGGCCTCCAGGTCGTGAAGCATATCCAGGTGACGTTTTTTATCTTCACAGTAGGTTGTTGGAGAGAGCTTCTAAATTGAGTGATGATTTAGGAGGCGGCAGCCTAACAGCATTACCAATTATTGAAACGCAGCAGGGAGACGTCTCTGCTTACATCCCGACGAATGTAATTTCAATTACAGATGGACAGATTTATTTGGAATCAAATTTATTTAATGCGGGTGTTAGGCCAGCAATAAACGTAGGTATTTCAGTTTCACGGGTGGGTGGAAGTGCACAAATAAAAGCAATGAAAAAAATTGCCGGTACTCTTAAATTAGATTTAGCGCAGTATAGAGAGTTAGAAGCTTTTGCTAAATTCGGATCCGATCTTGATAAATCTACACAAAGGACTTTAGCAAAAGGTGCAAGACTTGTTGAACTATTAAAGCAAGGCCAATATGAACCAGTTCCTGTTGAAAAGCAGGTGATCAGTCTTTATCTTGGAACAAATGGCTATCTTGATGATATAGCTATTTATGATGTAAAGCGATTTGAAAAGGAAGTGCTGGAATTTTTTGAAGTTAAGTATAGTGAGATATTTGAAACTATTAAAAAAGAAAAAGATTTAAGTGCTGAGACCATAGAAAAAATTAAAAAAGCCGGATCGGAATTTTTAAATGTATTTAAGAAAAGCTAAATAGAAAATTAAAGTTTACTAATGGCAACATTACGTGATTTAAAAATTAGAATTAAAGGCGTTAAAAATACGCAGCAAATTACAAAAGCAATGAAAATGGTTGCTGCTGCAAAGTTGCGCAGAGCACAGGAAAATATTATAAATGCCCGGCCATACGCAAAAAATATTTCTGTCTTACTTTCACATTTGATGAACGAAGAAGCTGTGAAAGATAATCCAATGGTTATACCACGCAGCGAAATTAAAAACATTGCCATAGTGGTAGTAACTGCCGATAGAGGTTTATGCGGCGCTTTCAATATGAATATCATTAAAGAATCTTTAAGATATGTTAACGAAGATTTAAGTAATAAATCGGCGAAGGTAAGTTACTTTTGTGTTGGTAAAAAAGGGTTCGATTATTTTAGCAAACGTGATTATAATGTAACTCATAAAAAAATTGGGTTCTTTTCTTCACTAATGTATGAAGATGCTTTAGCCATTTCTAATGATTTGATTAAGAATTATCTTGATGGGACTTTTGATAAAATAATAATTATATATAATGAATTTAAGTCTATCATTCAGCAAAAAATAGTTGTTGAACAATTTTTACCTGTTCCTATAAAATGGAAAACTGATAAAACAGAAGAAGTGTTGCCTAATTACATTTACGAGCCTGATCAGGAATCGATATTTAAATATTTACTTCCCAAATATTTAAAAGCACAAATGTGGAGAATGTTGCTTGAATCGAATGCGAGCGAACAAGGTGCAAAAATGACAGCAATGGATAATGCAACAACAAACGCTAAAGAACTGATTAGGACATTACAGCTTACTTATAATAAAGAAAGGCAAGCTGCCATAACAAAAGAAATATTGGAAATTGTCTCGGGTGCTAACGCACTCCAGGCTGGATAACTATGATTATTTTTTTGATTAATTGTTGGAATAAATGTTAGAAGAATTATCTCTTAAACTTGATACTGCTCTTAAAAAAGTTCGCGGACAGGGCAAACTTACAGAAAAAAATATTTCAGATACGTTAAGAGAAATTCGTCGTGTTCTTTTAGATGCTGATGTAAATTACAAAGTCGCTAAAGATTTTATTGAAAGGGTAACCCAGAAAGCTTTAGGCCAAGAAGTTATAGCTTCAATAACACCTGGACAGCTTATTACGAAAATAATTCATGATGAGCTTACTGAGCTGTTAGGCGGAGCCCAAAGTGAATTGAAATTTAGCGGAACCGGAAGCACCGTTATTATGGTTGTTGGTTTGCAGGGTTCTGGTAAAACAACATTTTCCGGAAAACTTGCTAAACGACTTAAAGAAAATGGCCAAAAAGTTTTACTTGTTGCCGCAGATATTTATCGTCCTGCTGCTATAGATCAATTGAAAACTTTAGGTGTTCAAATTTCAGTCCCGGTATTTTCAATTGATGAAAAAGATGCAAGAAAAACTGCTTCAGATGCTTTAAGATTTGCTAAAGAAAATAAATTTAATACTGTAATAATTGATACTGCAGGCCGCCTTCATGTTGATGAAGAAATGATGACCGAAGTTGCGGATATTAAAAATTTAGTAAATCCGACAGAAACTTTATTCGTTGTTGATTCAATGACTGGACAAGATGCAGTCAATTCCGCTAAAGCATTTAATGAAAAAGTTGTGTATGATGGTATTGTCCTTACAAAATTAGATGGCGATGCTCGCGGCGGAGCAGCTCTTTCTATTCGCTCTGTAGTTGGCAAGCCAATTAAGTTTATAAGCAATGGAGAAAAGCTGGATGCTCTTGAAAGCTTTTATCCAGAGCGGTTAGCATCTAGGATTTTAGGAAAAGGTGACATAGTTTCGCTGGTAGAAAAAGCTCAAGAAAATTTTGATGAGTTGGAATCAGCAAAATTAGAAGAAAAATTAAAAAAAAATAAATTTGATTTTGAAGATTTTCTTAAGCAAATTAAAGCAATTAAGAAAATGGGTTCTCTGTCATCATTGTTAGGAATGATTCCGGGACTCAGTTCGCAATTAAAAAATGCTCAAATAGATGATAATGCTTTGGTTAAAGTTGAAGCAATCATCAATTCCATGACAAGGAAAGAACGTGAGCAGCCCAAAATTTTAAATGGCAATCGCAGAAAAAGAATTGCCAGAGGAAGTGGAACTACAATTCAGGATGTAAATAGGCTTGTAAAGCAATTTGACGATATGAAAAAAATGATGAGTAAGTTTTCAAAAAAGGGTTTTAATAATTCATTAAATAATATTAAGTTCAATTGAAAAATAAGAGATATAATCTGGAGGTTAAATAATTTGTCTGTTAAGTTAAGATTGAGAAGAATGGGAAAAAAGAAACAGCCTTTATATAAGGTTGTTGCTGCAGATTCCAGATCTCCTCGAGACGGAAAATTTTTAGAATCGATTGGTTTGTATAACCCACTGACTAATCCTTCTACTATAGAAATTAAAGAAGAAAGAGCCTTATACTGGTTAAATGTTGGAGCACAGCCAACTGAAACCGTAAAAAGTCTTTTATCACAAAAAGGAATACTTTTAAAAGAGAATTAATTCGTAAAGGATTATCCGAAGATAAAGTTGAAGCTGAGTTAGATAGCTGGAAAAAACAAAAAGAGGCGAAAACTAAGGGTGAGAGTTCGTCTAAGAAAGCCAAGTCCGCAACTAAAACCGAAGCTGCAACTGAGAGCGAAAAAGAAGTTTCTACTGGAAAAGCCGAAAAAGAAGAAGAGAAAATTATTGACGAAGGTACTGCAGAAGTAAAGGGCGCTGCTTCTGAAGAGACAACCACTGATAAAGAATAGATAGTATCGTAATTCCGTATTTCTTTTCAATGGATGTCTTCTGTACATTTATTTCTTAAAGCTCCCGAGCTTAAAAATATAGGAGGCTTCTTTCTATGAAAGAATTCATTGAATTTATTGCGAAGCACTTGGTAGATAATCCGGAAGGTGTTGTTATAGATGAAAAAACTCCGGAGGAAAACAAAGTTGTACTTTCCTTAAAAGTGCAGGCTGATGATGTCGGCAAAGTAATTGGAAAGCAGGGAAAAACTGCTCAAGCTATGAGAACTTTGTTAACAGCAATTGCAGCTAAGGAAGGTAAACGAGCTATCTTAGAAATCCTGGATTAATTTTTTGTTCTTTTTGTGAACGAATATTTTCTTATTGCAAAAATCGTTTCGATTATTGGAAAGGATGGCTTTGTTAAAATTTTATCCTATTCCGATTTTCCAGAACGTTTTTTTAATTTGAAAAAAGTTTACTTAGATTTTTTTGGAGAAAAAAAAGAATTTTTGGTTGATTCTATTAATCAAAAAAATAATTTTTTCGCTTTAAAATTTAGAAACTTTGATAATGAAAATGATGCCAAAATTCTTTTAGGAAAAGAAATTTTTGTAGATGAAACCAATGTGGTTAAACTCCCCGAAAATTATTTTTTCATTCATGATTTAATTGGAAGCAAGGTTTATAGAAACAAAAAATTACTTGGCATTATTAAAGATGTTCTTACTTATCCTGCAAATGATGTTTATTTGATTGAAGATGATAAGGGATCAGAATTATTGATTCCGGCTTTATCGGACTTAATTGAAAATTTTGATCCCAAAGAAAAGATTTTGATCTTAAAATCCGGCAATGAGTTGTATGATGATGAGGATTGATATAATTTCTGCGGTTCCGGATCTTCTTAACAGCCCTCTTGAGCATAGCATTCTAAAAAGGGCGAAAGACAAGAAAAAAGCGGAAACCTATCTTCATAATCTAAGAGATTTTGCTTTTAATAAACATAGGCAAATCGACGATAAGCCTTTTGGCGGCGGTTCTGGTATGGTTTTAAAGCCTGAGCCATTTTTTGAATGCATTGAAAAATTGTTAAAGGAAAGAGATTATCAGCATATAATTTTTACTTCACCTAAAGGTAAAAAATTTGATCAGAAATATGCTAATAAACTTTCTTTGGCTGAGAATATTTTAATAGTAGCCGGACATTATAAGGAAATAGATGACCGGGTTAGAGAGAAATTTGCAACTGATGAAATATCAATTGGAAATTTCGTTTTAACCGGTGGTGAACTTCCTGCATTAATTATAACCGATGCTGTGATTAGACTTATCCCCGGTGTTCTAAACGATAGTGAGTCTGCTCTTAATGATTCTTTTCAGGATGGGGAAGTTATTGAAGCTCCTCATTATACTAGGCCTGCTGAATATAGAGGTATGAAAGTTCCTGAAGTTTTATTGTCAGGTAATGAAAAAAAAATAAATGAGTGGAAAAAAGAGCAGTCAAAAATATTAACTGATAAATGGAAAAATTATAATAATTAGTGGAGAATAAAATGGTTAACTTAAATAATGTATTACCTGATCAAATGAGATCTGATTTGCCAAGATTTAATCCCGGCGATCATGTTCGGGTACATGTAAGAGTGATTGAAGGCGATAAGGAAAGAGTACAGCCTTTCGAAGGAGATGTAATTAGTATAAGAGGTGCTGGAGCACAAAAGACTTTTACAGTGAGAAAAATTTCCAGCGGAGTTGGGGTAGAAAGAATTTTTCCATTAAACTCACCGAAAATCGCAAAGATAGAATTGTTGAGAGAAGGAAATGTAAGAAGAGCAAAACTTTATTATCTGAGAAAACTTTCTGGTAAAGCTGCTAGGATTAAATCGAAAAGTTAATTATTAAAATAAAATATTTCTAAAGGGCGTATTTCTGCGCCCTTTTTTCTTTTAAAGGAATCTTAACAAATCCCCCAATCTGAGTTATATTTTTCTTTTGAATAAAGAATATATTACTTATGTTCAATTCTAATTGATAAGCATGAAAATTATCCTATTATATTAAATGTTTAACACACTAAAAAAAATAATATTAATAGTTTTATTAGGCCCGGCCTTTATTCTCCCGCAAATATATAAGGTTGAAAAACTTTCACTCGATGAAGGTGTCTCATTAAATCTAACTTATACAATGCTTGTTGATCATAAAGGTTATCTGTGGTTTGGAACCATGTTTGGACTGGTAAAATATGACGGCACAGATTACAAAGTATTCAGGCATGATGCAAACGATTCAACATCAATTAGTTTTGATGATGTAATATCTTTATTTGAAGATCAGCAAGGAAATATTTGGATTGGTACGTGGGGTGGCGGATTAAATAAATTCAATCCTCAAACTGAAAAGTTTGAAAGATACCTTAGTAATAATGGCAACTCGATTAGCTCAAATATTATTTGGTCAATTGCCCAAGATAAATTTGGAAATATTTGGAGCGGGTTAAACTCAAGCATACTGAATAAATTCGATGTAAATAAAAAATTATTTTATAAAGTTAATCTGCCTGAAAATCCGGCTGACTCACTTTCCAATAAGAACTATCCTGTTACCAATTTATTAGCAGATGATAATTTTCTATTGATCTGTTCCAACGGAAAATTATACAAATACAATCTAACCAACGGAAGCTTTGATACCACTTTAACTGAAGAATTTAAAAATTATTATATAAAATTGATTTTTAAAGATTCAAAAAATAATCTCTGGCTCGGAAGTAATGGATTGATTCAACTTAATGAAAATTACGGAATTGAAAAGATATATAAGCCTGAGCAAAATATATCTAATCCCAAACAGCCCCATTTTATTACTACTATTAACGAAGACCATTTTGGTAATATTATTACAGGAACACAGAATGGTTTATATAAATTAGATGTGGCAGCAGACCAATATGTAAAAATTAATTTTGAATATGGTTTGCAAGCACACACTGTTAGCAAATTTATTAATCAAATCGTCGTGGATAAAGGTGGAATTATTTGGACGTCGACATATGAAGTTGGGGTTAGTAAAATAATTTCCCAAGCACAAAATTTTAGAAACTACTTTGTCTATAACAATTCTTCTGATGTATTAAAGTCCATGCCTGTAAAAGCAATTGCCGAATCTAAAACAGGAGAAATAATTATAGGTTCTTTTTATGCAGGAATTTTGAAGTTGGATACAGTGAATCAAACATTGGAATATCTTAAAAAAGATGAGAAAATGTACAACCCAATTAAAGCTCTCGCAATCGACGGTTCAAAATTATGGGTAGGCAGTCGGACCGGTTTAAGTTTATATAATCTATTTAGAAATAAGGCGGTAAATGTAAACTTGAAAAAAAACGTAAGAGACAATTTTAATGGAATTCCAATTTCTTCTTTAATGTTGGATTCAAAAAAAAGACTCTGGATTGGCACAGAGGGCTTTGGACTTTTCCTTTTAGATCAAGTTAATGCTAATGCTGCTAAAATAATTACAAAAGTAAATTCTGAAACAAAAGCAGATAATCAGGATGATTACATTCTTACCTTATTTGAAGACAACACCAATAATATTTGGATTGGAACTTACGCAGGGTTATTTAAATATAATGATAATGACAGTACAATTGTTTTATATAATCATAGTGACAAAAAGAAAAATAGCCTAAGTAATAATTATGTTTTTTCCATCTGCGAAGATAATAGTAGAAATCTCTGGATAGGCACCAGTTATGGCTTAAATAAATATAATCAGCAAATTGACGGATTTGAAAAATTCTTTGAAAAAAATGGATTGCCTAATGGAGTGATAAATTCAATTGTTGCTGACTATTATGGTAATTTATGGATAAGTACAAATAAAGGCATAAGTAAATTTAACATCCGAGATAAAAATTTTGAAAACTTTGACACAAAAGATGGAATCTCAAGCAATCTTTTTATGCAAAATGCATCTCTTTTAGGCAGCGACGGAAAAATTTATTTCGGCAATCAGAAAGAGCTTTGTGTTTTTGATCCTGAAGATATTAAGCCGGCAAGTTTTTCCCCGCCGGTTTATATTACATCATTAAAATTTGGAGATAATGAAAAAGATGAACAGGTAATTGTTAATCCATCCCAAAAAATAAAATTGAATTACGATCAAAATTATATTCAAATCAATTTCACTGCACTTGATTATTCTAATCCCAAAAAGGTTTTATTTAAATATAAATTATCCGGAATTGAAAATGATTGGGTATCATCCGGAAATATTAATTTTGTTCAATATAAAAACTTATCTCCGAGTGAATATAATTTCAAAGTAATGGGAAGTAATAGCAGCGGCGTATGGAGTAATGATAATGCCGAAATAGAAATATTAATATTACCACCTTTCTGGAAAACCTGGTGGTTTATTTTCATAGCGATATTATGTGGTTTGATTCTCGTTTACTCTATTTATAGAATTGTAATGAGTCGAAGATTGAAAAAAGCGATCGAAATAGAAAAAATAAAACTTGAAGAGAGAGACAATGTGAGAAGGCAAACCGCTGCAGATTTTCATGATGAAATCGGGCATAGGTTAACAAGAATATCAATACTAACGGAATTGATTAAAAGAAAACTACCAGAATCTTTTATTTCCGTTGAACCGTTGTTAAATAAAATTTCGGAAAATTCATCGCAGCTTTACTCGGGCACAAAAGATTTTATCTGGTCCATTGATCCCAAAAATAATTCGCTGTATGAATTGATTATTAGACTTAAAGATTTTGGCGACGATATTTTTAATGAAACAGATATTCATTTTGAAGTAAGTGAAATTTCTGAAAATCTGAAAGCTGAACTGCTGCCTGTAGATTTGAGACGCCATCTTTCATTAATATTTTAAAGAAGGAATGAACAATTCTCTTAAATATTCAAACGGTAATAAAATCATTTTAAAATCAGAAATTATAAATGATGAATTGGAAATTACTCTTGCCGATGATGGTGAGGGCTTTTCAATTCTGGAAGAATCCAAGGGAAATGGTTTAAATAATATGCGCAGAAGGGCGGAAAAAATTAATGGCATATTAAATATTGATTCAAGAATTGGGCATGGTACAAAAATCATTTTTAAGTGCAAAATTCCTCAAAAAGAAATGTTTCTTAACTGATTGAAATCCTTCCTTTTTTTAACGAACTTGTTCATAAAAATTACCATTTTTCATGGACATAGAAAAAATTAAAGTAGTAATTGTAGAAGATGACGAACTGATTAGAGAAAGTTTTGCCGGATTTATTGATGAAACCGATTTTCTTGAATGCACCGGCAAATATGAATACTGTGAACATTCGATCGAAAATCTGCAGAAAGATAATCCTGATATTATTTTAATGGACATAGAATTACCCGGAATATCGGGAATTGAGGGGATAAAAAGAATTAAAAAAATTAATTCTGAAATTGATATAATTGCAGTAACCGTTCATGAAAATGATCAAATAGTATTTAATGCATTATGTGCCGGGGCAGCTGGTTATCTAACAAAAAATATTTCTCCCAAAAAATTAATTGATTCCATAATAGAAGTGCACAACGGCGGTGCGCCAATGAGTACAAATATTGCAAGAATGGTTGTGAAATCTTTTCATAAAAATTCTTCATCACCATTAAGCCCGCGCGAAACGGAAGTGCTTCAGCTTCTTTCAAAAGGCAAAAGCTATACAATGATTGCCGACGAATTATTTATTGATAAAGAAACTGTACGTTCGCATATCAAAAATATTTATTTCAAGCTTGAAGTTCATTCTAAAGCACAAGCAATAGAAAAAGCTGAACAACAAAATTTAATTTAGTTTTTAAAATCCCCCAAATTGAAGGATACCGCCCTTCATTTTAAATACCTATTATTTAAAATAAAATTCCAGTTTATAAATTCATTGTTTACGCGAGGTGTTAAATGCATAAAGTTTGCAGCACAATTATTTTAAATAAATTACTCTCTTTTAAATCTGCTCTAATAATTATAGTCATTTTTATGAATGTTTCATTAAAGGCTCAATCGTTTACAAGAATTACTGATAAGTCCAACCCGGTAGTGACTGATTCATTTCCATCTGGTTATCCTGGTACTGCCTGGATAGATTATAACAATGATGGAAATTTAGATCTTTTTGCAAATAACGATTATTTATATACCAATAATGGAAATGGTAATTTCACAAAAAATTTATACTTTAAAAAGAAGACTGCTTCGATAATTCCTGGTACTTCTCCTGGCAGTGGCGGCAGCTGGGCAGATTATAATAATGATGGAAATATAGATTTTTATTCTGCAGGTGCTGAATCATTCTTATTTAAAAATAATGGAGATGGGAGTTTCTCTAAGATTACAGAAGGCGCAATTGCTGATAGCTTTGGTAATAGAGGTTGGACCGCCGCCTGGGGTGATTATGATAACGATGGGAATGTTGATTTGATTATTGTTCATCCTGCCGGCTTTGTGCCGGGTGGCTCAATTCCAAATCAACTTTATCATAATGATGGTCCGCCTAATTATACATTTACAAAACAAACGGGTTATGAATTTACTGATCATATTGCTCCATATACAGTTGCCACATGGTCTGATTATGATTTAGATGGAGACATTGATTTATTTATTGCCAGCGGCCCTGCCTCTGGTTCATCTGCACGAGACTATATATTCAAAAATACTTTGATTGAAAATGGAGCCGTGGGCTTTGAAAGAATTGATTCTAGCCCCATCGGAACAGATTTACAAGACGGACAAGTATATAACTGGATTGATTTTGACAATGATGGAGATCTTGATGGTTTTCTTACAAATTATGGTTCGGCGGTCAATAGATTTTATATAAACAATGACGGTAATTATACTAACTCACCAGCAAATCTGGAATTGACAAGAGCACAATGTTTAGCTAATGCTTGGGGCGATTTTGATAATGATGGATTTCTTGATTTTATAATTACGAGTGAAGGTCAAACTTTTTACTTTCACAATAACGGTGATGGAACATTTAAAAATGTGAAAAATGCAATTGCAGTAAGTGCAGGTGAAAGGGGAGTTACAATTGGTGACTATGACAATGACGGTGATCTTGATGTATTCATTATTGGCGCTTCCGGCGGTAATGGTATTTTTAAAAATGATAATGATAACGGAAACGGCTGCCTAAAATTAAAACTGATTGGTATACAGAGCAATAGATCTGCAATTGGTGCAAAAGTAAAATTAAAAGCTACTATTTCTGGTAAAGCTATGTGGCAATTTCGTGAAGTGCAGGCACAAAATAGTTTTAATAGTCAAAATAGTTTGATCGTTCATTTTGGATTAGGCGATGCAGTAATTATAGATTCGTTAGAAGTTATTTGGCCGAGCGGAATAATTGATATTTTTAAAGATGTCACTCCAAATCAATTTAAAACAATAACCGAAGGTGAAGTTACAGGAGTAAAAGAAAAATCAGAATTAAAGCCGAACGAATTTAAACTTGAACAAAATTACCCAAATCCATTTAATCCAGTTACGAAAATTAGATATTCATTACCGTCATCTCCACAAAATAAATCGTTCTCATCTGTTCAATTAAAAGTCTACGACATTTTAGGGAAAGAGGTGACAACCTTGCTGAATAAAGAACAACCGCCCGGCAATTATGAAATTAATTTTAATGCGGAAGCGTTTCATAGTGGGGTTTACTTTTATCGCCTGTTGGTATTCAATGCTGGTTCCGCACAAAACCAAATTTTTTCAGAGTCCAAAAAACTAATTTTAATTAAATAATTTTTTCAATCCCTAAGTCTTTAATTATCAGCTGCCCGCTGCAGTCTCTTTCAAGACGAGGGGATTGAATCTATTAAAAGAAAGGATGTTTCAATATGAAAATAAGTTATTTAGTTCTCATTTTATTTTTGCTAGCAACAAATGGAGTTTTATTTGCACAAGCGAATAATAATTGTTCATCGCCTGAAGCTAAACAATTTGATTTTTGGGTTGGCGATTGGAAAGCCGAATGGAAAAACGATGACGGAAGCACAGCAACTGGTTCTAATACCATAAGAAAAATTTTAGGCGGCTGCGTTGTAGAAGAAAATTTTAATGGAAATCCCGCTATTTCATTAATTGGCCGTAGCTTGTCGCTTTACAATTCACGTAGAAATATTTGGCAGCAGACTTGGGTTGATAATGAAGGAAGTTATCTTGATTTTACCGGAAATTTTGAAAATGGCAAAATGACTTTATCGAGAGATGCAATAACCCCAAAAGGCAAAACAATTCAACAGCGGATGGTTTTTTATAATATCGAGAAAAATAAATTTGATTGGGACTGGGAAATTTCAAAAGACGATGGGAAAAACTGGGAATTGAAATGGAGAATACATTATACCAGGAAATAATAAAATTCTATTTTAAAATTAAATTCCATTGGTATTTAATAGCCCTAATTACTGTTTGATTAGCCCTAAAATTATAGCTTCCGTAGCTGTGGGATTTATGTACTTTAAATCCAATTTGACAAAGCATATCAGTTGTGCCGCAGCCTAATTCTAATACTAATCCATGTTTATGATATTTTTTAATTGTATCATAAATATTATTAAATGATTTTTCAGCATATTCTGAAAATCCTTCGTCGTGAATCTTTGCTAAATCCGTTTTATAATATTGTGACATAATTTTCCGTTTCTTTAACAGATGATAATTTTTTATTTTAATTTATTTGTTGATAGTTTAAATGTAAATAAAAATTAAAATTAAGATGTTATATTTCCCTCAAAATATTTTTAGTTCAGCAATAGTAAATAATTTACCCGATGAATTAAAAAAAGAAATAAAATATTCTCCGTCTTCTTTGCTTGCAAAAGAAATTATTACTAGCAAAGAAAATGTTGGCTTAATCCCATCCACCGATTTAATAAATCATAAAGAATTATTTGTTTCAAAGAAATTTGGAATTTCCTTTGAAGGCTCTCTTTGCAACAATTATATCTATTTTAAGCAGCACGAAAAGGTTGTAAATGAATTAAACTTATTCGGTGACGCATCTTCGATTGAGGTAATTATCGGGAGAATATTGTTTAAAGAGATGTACAATGCTGAAGTGAAGATAAAATTAATTACTGATAATTTTAAAGATGCAAATAAAAACCTGGTTATAATTGGTGATAAAAATTTTGATAAAGATTTATATAAAAACGGAATAAGTTTTGCCGAAGAAGTTGTTGATTTACTGTCACTTCCTTTCGTTAATTATATTTTAGTTTCCAATTCTGAAGAGAGCTTAAAAAAGGCAGAGTCTGATCTGCTGCAACATTTAGAAAAAATTTATGATACATTTGAAAAAATTCCGGAGTTGCAAAGCTTTACTGAAGAAACTAAAAATTATATCTTATCCAACTTATCTTCTACAACATTCAATTTGGAAGAGCAGGATGTCGAAGGTATCCAAGTTCTAATGCAGCTTCCATATTTTCATGGCGTGCTTGATGAGATGATCGAGATTAAGTTTGTAAATTAAATATTTGTGTTTCTAAGTGCTCTACATGTCTCAGTGGTAAAGTTAATTTTCGTTTTAAGACATGTAGAGCACCTATATATTAAAGTTCTACCAGCGAAACATTAATTATTTCATCTTCTTTTTCGGGCATTTCTTTTAAAATCTTATCAGATGGTTTTAAATCTAATTTGATTGTGCAGCAGGCTGTTTTTTCATCATCGAAAATTACATTTTCCATTTCCTGAGCATTAATTTTTTCCACGCTTAAAAGATTTAAAACTCTTGCCAATACTCCCGGCTTATCAAAATGTCTAATAACTATTTGGAATTTAGCCGCAGTATGTTTACATCGGTTAACCCAATTCCTAACAACTCCGAGTTTAATGTAATCGGAAACAATATTAACGGTTTCCTCGGCAACAGCGTTCTGTGCCTGCTCAGTTGAAGCTCCAATATGATGAGTAACATAAACATTTGGAATGGTTGATAATTCACTTACAAAATTTCCCTCTTTGCCTTCGGGCTCGCCGCTAAATACATCAAGTCCTAAATATATTTTCCCTTCTTTAGCCGCGAGAATTAATGCTTCCTCATCTACAACTCCAGCTCTAGAAGTGTTAATAAAGTAAGCCCCTTTTTTTAATTTGGAAATTAATTCTTTGGAAATAATTTTTTTTGTGTCTGCGTTCTGAGCAAGATGAACTGAAATTATATCTGCTTTTGAAAATAATTCATCTAACGAAGCTGCTTTTTCAATACCTAAACTTTCAGCTTTTTCATCTGTTAATGAACGAGACCAGGCGACTACATTTAAGCCAAATGCTTGAGCTCGGTAAATTAATTCTGTACCAATTTGACCAACACCAACTACTCCTAATGTTTTCCCAAATAATCCTTTAGCTTTTGAGTAGACTGCTTTATTCCATTTACCATTTTTAAAATCAATAACATTATCTGGAATTTTTCTGTCAATTGCACATATCAATCCCATTGCGAGTTCCGCAACCGCTATGCTATTTTTTCCCGGGCAATTAGCTACAAAAATTCCTTTTTCGTTTGCAGCTTTCAGATCAATATTATTTACTCCGGCACCAGCGCGAATTATGAGGCTAAGTTTTTTTGAATTTTTGATACAAGCTTGGTTAACAACAGTCGATCGGACTACCAAAATATCCGCATCCTGTGCGGCTTCCGGAAGATCATTCTCTCCTAATTTTGGAGAGTTGGTTACTTCCAAATTTAGTTTTTTAAATTCTTCAATATATTGATCTGGAAATTTATCGGCTACTAATACTTTCATACTAACCCCTATCTGTTTTTTTATTGATAGAAATATAACCTATTATTTTATAATAAAGTTGTGCTGATGCGTTAACTTTTGGTCAACCCATCTACAATCATTTTTTTAACATAGGAATTTTTATATTAAACAATTCCGCATTTTCAATTGCTCTTTCATAACCTGCATCTGCATGACGAATAATTCCCATTCCCGGATCATAAGTTAAAACTCTTTCAAGTCTTTTCTCTGCTTCTTTTGTTCCGTCTGCAACCACCACCATTCCGGCATGAATTGATTTTCCGATTCCAACTCCGCCGCCGTGATGAACTGAAACCCAGCTTGCGCCGCCAATTGTATTCAGCAAAACATTTAAGATCGGCCAATCAGCAATCGCATCGCTTCCGTCTTTCATTCCTTCGGTTTCTCTATTCGGGGAAGCAACTGAACCGCAATCAAGATGGTCCCTTCCAATAACTATTGGTGCGGAAACTTTTCCTTCAGCAACTAAGTTATTAAATATTTTTCCCATCTTTGCTCGTTCGCCATAGCCAAGCCAGCAGATACGGGCGGGTAAACCCTGAAAGTGAACTTTCTGCTGAGCTAAATCTATCCAATTGCAAAGAGCTTTATTTTCCGGAAAAGTATTTTTAATTGCTTTATCTGTTTCATAAATATCATTTGGATCGCCTGAAAGTGCCGCCCATCTAAACGGACCTTTGCCATCACAGAAAAGCGGTCTTATAAACTCAGGAACAAAACCGGGAATATCAAATGCATTTTCGACGCCATTTTCTTTTGCTTCGCCGCGTATATTGTTTCCGTAATCAAAGGTAATTGCACCCTTTTTTTGTAACGCCAACATTGCTTGAACATGCTTTACAATGGTTGCTTTAGATTTATCAATATATTCTTCAGGGGAATTTTTTCTTAATTGAAAAGCTTCTTTAAGACTTAATCCCATGGGTACATATCCATTCAGAGTATCATGAGCGGAAGTTTGATCGGTAAGTACATCCGGAATAATATTTTTTTCTAAAATTTTTGGCAAAATTTCGCCGGCATTTCCGACTAGTCCAACAGAAATAGCTTCACCTTTTTCTTTTGCCCGAAGAACAATATTTAAAGCCTCATTAAGGCCATAAGAAATTTTATCAATATATCCGGTTTTAATTCTTTTTTGAATTCGTGTTTCGTCAACATCGATGCCTAAGAATGCAGCGCCATTCATGGTTGCAGCAAGCGGCTGAGCTCCGCCCATTCCACCTAGACCTGCGGTTAAAAGAAATTTTCCTTTCAAAGAACCATGAAAATATTTTCTACCGCATTCCGCAAAAGTTTCATAAGTGCCTTGCAATATTCCTTGCGTGCCAATGTATATCCAGCTTCCTGCAGTCATTTGTCCGTACATTGTTAAACCTAAATTTTCGAGTCTTCTGAATTCATCCCAGGTTGCCCAGTCGGGGACAAGCATTGAATTTGAAATGATTACTCGAGGCGCGTCTAGGTGAGTTCTGAATATTCCAACTGGCTTGCCGGATTGCACTAAAAGTGTTTCATCATTTTCTAAAGATTTTAAAGATTTGATTATTGAATGATAAGCATCCCAGTTTCGTGCGGCTTTTCCGCTTCCACCATATATGATTAAATCTTCCGGCCTTTCTGCTACATCAGGATCAAGATTATTCATCAGCATTCGCATTGCAGCTTCTTGAATCCAGCCTTTACATGAAATGGACGAACCTCTTGGTGATCTTATCTCAACTTTTCCCTTTTCAGAAATCATGATTAACCTTTAAAATGAGTTTCAAGAATATTTTCATATTGCTTAAGCATCGATTTATAAAGCCATTTTTTAATGAACCAGCTTTTCTTCATTTCTTTTTGTATGAAATCTATATTTTGCTCAAGCTGATATTTCAACCTGGTTCTCTCATCTTTAGTGAATTTAACAGTTTCTTCATCACTATTAAGCTTGGTGAGAATTGAATTGAAAGCTTTCTCTTCAGCGTAAAATTTGTTGTCACCCTGAACTTGCTTTAAAGTTTGTCGGCAAAAAGTAGATAAAAGTTTTTTTTCATTTTTATCAAAATTGAAATTATAGTTTGTGAATAATTTTTTCATCTGGCTCCGAAAAGTTTTTAAATGATAATAATTGATCTTTTATTTTCTGATAGCCTGGCTTTATAACATCGTAAATATATTTTAATCTTTCTTTATAAGGTATAAAAGCAGACTTCATGGAATTGATTGTAATTTTTTCTAAATCTTCAAGTGTTAAATTGAAATATTCTATCGCAGTTAAAAATTCTTTGGTCATTGTTGTATCGCTCATCAACCTATCATCTGTATTAAGTGTAACCCTAAATTTTTCTTTAAAGAAAATACCAAATGGATGATTTTCTATTTTATCAACGGCACCGGTATGAATATTACTAAGCAAACATATTTCCAATGGAATTCTTTTATCAAGAACATATTGAGCCAATTCTCCAAAACCCGCAATACTTCCGTTTTTATCCAAAATAAAGTCTTCAACTAAATGGGTTGCATGCCCGATTCGATGCGCGCCGCACCATTGAATTGCCTGCCAGATTGATTCTTTGCCGAATGCTTCACCGGCATGAATAGTAATATTAAAATTAGCTCTTTGAATAAATTGGAAAGCTTCAATGTGCCTTTTGGGAGGATATCCGCCTTCTTCGCCGGCTAAATCAAAACCTATAACTCCTTGTTTGCGGAAATTAACTGCTAGTTCGGCAATGTCTAAAGTATTCTTCATATTTCGCATTCCGCAAAGTATTAGGCCGTAACCAACACCAAAATCTTTTTTGCCTTTTTCTAATCCTTCAAGTACTGCGCCTACTATATCTTCATAATACAAACCTTTGTTAGTATGAAAAACCGGAGCAAATCTAGTTTCAACATAACAAACACCATCATTTTTCATGTCTTCCATCATTTCATAAGCAACGCGCTCTAACGATTCTCTAGTTTGCATTACAGCACAGGTATGTTCAAATCCTTGCAAGTATTCAACTAGATTGCCTTTGTTTGCACCGCGATGAAACCATTCTCCTAATTTAATGGGATCTTTAGTTGGAAGTTTTTTATACTCTAATTCTTCGGCTAGTTCTATGATAGTTTGAGGCCTTAAACCGCCATCAAGATGATCATGCAGGAGAACTTTGGGGAGTGAGTTTACTATTTGTTTGGAATTCAAAATATCCTCGCTTTTGACTTCAAAAATATTCTTTAATTCATGGAAAATCAATTTAAATTGTCTTTGTAATTCCGAAATCTTTTTTAATTAAATATTCTAATAAAAACATTGAAGGAGTAATTATGTTTAAAGGATTAAGAACAGTTATCTATAATGTTGAAGATATTGAAAAAGCAAAAAAATGGTATTCTAAAATTTTGGGCATTCAACCATATTTTGATAAACCGTTTTACGTTGGATTTAATGTTGCCGGTTTTGAATTAGGCCTTGATCCGAATGCTAACGGAATAAATAAAGGAAATAATGCCGTGGCTTATTGGGGAGTTGATAATGCTGATGAGGCATATAATTTTTTTCTTAAAAACGGCGCAAAAAAGAATTCAGAAATTCAAGATGTTGGAGAGGGAATAAAGGTAGCAACAGTTGTTGATCCTTTTGGTAATATATTAGGGATAATAGAAAACCCTCATTTTAAATTATAATAATTTAATCTGCATTTATAATAGTAGAAATTTTATTTAAAATATTTCTCCAGAGTTTTTTTAAGGTGAACTGGACTACATAAACATTTATATTTCTTGACTATACATGGCTAAAACCGTAATTTTGAGTCCACAAATTTAGTACATCAATTAGATCATCAAATGGAGTAATGATGCAAAATTCAAAAACAATAAAAATATTAATCGCTTTGGTTTTATTATTTGGAATCGCTTTAACAGGTTTTGAATGCTCATCAACAGAGTTGACCAGCGCAAAACTTTATATTCAACAAAAACAATATGATAAAGCGTTGGAATCATTGAAAAAGGAAGTAGCTAAAAATCCTAAAAGCGATGAGGGACATTATCTTTTAGGATATATTTATGGTGAACAAGGTGATTACGCGAAAATGGTTGAGGCCTATAATAACTCACTTGCTTCCAGCGATAAATTTGCCGATGATATTAAAAAATCAAAAAATTATTATTGGGCTAATCAATTCAACAAAGGCGTAAAACTTTATCAGGAGGGAACAAAAGCAACCGATAAGGACAGCAGTAAAATTATTTTAGACCAATCTGTAGAAGCATTTAAAAATGCAATTTTGCTTGAACCAGATTCTACTAGTTCTTATAAAAATCTTTCTTTTGTTTACATCAGTAAAGGCGATTATGACGCTGCGATTGAGCCTTTGCAAAAAATTATTGATATAGATAAATCAGCCGAAGGTTATAAATATCTTGGCGAAATTTTATATGATAAAGGAACACAGGTTAAAGGAACAGATAGTGTTCAGGCGCAAAATTATTTCAACAAAACGATTAAAGTTTTAGAAGAAGGCAGAAAGTTATATCCAACTGATTCTGATATATTAAGAACTTTAGCAAACGCTTATATTAGTGCAAATAAAATTGATGTAGCTAAAGATATATTCAAACAAGGCATTGAAGCTGAACCTGAAAATCAATATTACAAATACAATTATGGTGTACTTTTATTGCAAGCCGGTGATTTCGCTGGCGCTGAAAATCAATTTAAAAAAGCATTGGAAATTGATCCCGAATATGATAATGCAATTTATAATCTTGCAGTTACCTATGTAAAATGGGGAACTGAAATGAATAAGGAAGCTGAAGATAAGGGTGAGATGAATAATGTAGAATATAAAGAAAAATATAAACAAGCCTTACCTTATTTAGAAAAAGTAGTTGAGAAAAAATCTGATGATCCCCAAATGTTCGAATTATTAGGACGTGTTTATACAGTATTAAATATGCAGGATAAAGCTAAGGAAGCATTTAATAAAGCAGATGCACTCAGAGGAAATTAATATTCATTTATTCGAGAATTATAATGGCTCAAGATAATCAACCACAAGGTCAGCAAATAAACATTGAACTTGGCGAAAAAGAAGCCGAAGGGATTTATTCTAACTTAGCAATTATTACACATTCTCCTGCAGAATTTATAATTGATTTTACAAGAATTGTTCCTGGTGTACCTAAAGCAAAAGTTCATGCTAGAATTATAACTACACCCCAGCATGCTAAAATGTTACTAAAAGCTCTTAAGGATAATATCGATAAGTTTGAATCCAGATTCGGTGAAATAAAAACGGACACACCTCCAAATCAGCATTTTGGTTTTATCCCAGTAAAAAAAGATGAAAAAGTAAATTAACAATTAATTTTTTTATTCATTCTATTTAAAAGGCAAGATAACAACTTGCCTTTTTTATTTTTAAATAAACCACATTCTAAATCCTTTCCAATTTTTTTCGATTATAACTAAAATATAATATATCCTGCACATTTCAGGAGTTCCCTTATTTAAGTGTGTAGTTCACTTGTATAAATTGAAGTTTAACATACATAAATCATAAGCCATAAAATTTGATTAGGTAGTCATGAAAAAAATTTTACTTTTACTATTTATTCCATTTATATTCTCAGTTCAATTAAGCGCACAAGACGCTAAAAATAATATTTCCCTACAGGTCGGTTTACAATGCGAAAATACCGGCACCTTTTTTCTTCCAACAGTAAATATAAAAGAAGGCGATGTTTATGAAATTGAAGATTGGTCACTACCTAATTCTTCGTTTCCTCATTTTCTATGGAGTTCAATTAAAGGAACACAATTTAAAATTGAAAACGGCGCTTTAGACAAAGATGTAACAATAATGTTTATTATTTCAGGTGTTAACTGCGGTACCGGATTTTATAATTGCGGAAAAAACGGCGAGAAGTTATTCTTTAATGTTAATTTAATTTTAAGTATAGATGGAGTTGAACAACCATCTCCCTATTTTTTTAAAGATCTAAAAAACTGCATACTTAAAATTCCCAATTCAATCAATTTAAAAGATTTTATTGACAGCAGCGGTATTGATTCAAATTCGAAAATTAACTTTTTCTATAGAAGCAATAATTTATATTCAAGTGATGACATCCAAACAATTAAACCGGAATTAAAAGCTGGTTCTGAAAATTCATTTTTTGAAATAAGACTTAGGCATTTCTCCAATATCGTTGGAATGGAAGAATCTTCCATTACGGCTGTAGAAAATTCCGAAAATATTTCACCCTTACAATTTGGCTTAGAACAAAATTATCCAAATCCGTTTAATCCTTCAACAAAAATAAATTATTCGCTCACTGAAGGTAATTTCGTTGAGCTTAATGTTTATAACATTCTTGGCATAAAAGTAGAAAATATATTAAGCGATTTTCAAAATGCTGGATCTCATTCCGCTGATTTTAATGCTTCAGGACTTCCTTCTGGATTATACATTTACGAGCTAAAAGCTGGCAACTATAGTGCAACTAAAAAGATGATTTACTTAAAATAATTGTTTAAGACGAAAATGAATAAAACCATAAAAATACTTTTATCTGCTTTTATATTTGAAGCAGTTGTTAGTATCATAAATTTTGTTGGCTGTGTTGATCTTCCAAACGATATCATTATGCCTCAATGGGATGTAGATTTAAATATTCCTTTATTAAAAAAATCCTACATACTTGATGATATTGTTGAATCAGAGAAGGAGCCGAATATCTCGATTGACCCGATAGATAATTTATATGTTATTCAATCGGACAATTATCATTCATCAACTGGGGTCTCACAATTTTTGCAAGTTGAAAATGAATCATCAAGCATGGATAATATTCTGCCTGTAGTTGAAAATGACAGCTTACAATTATACGTCCCCTTCCCAGATGACATTCAAATTGATAAAGCGGTTTTTAAATCCGGATCAATTGATTTCGACTTTACAAATCATTCGGTATTTAGCGATATGCATATAAATATTCAAATACCCGGAATAATAAAACCGGATGGCTCGAAGCTAAGTTTGAATTTTATTGTTCATGCAAATAGCAGCCTTACTTCAACTTATGTTTTAGAAGATCACAATTATCAAGAACCAGCAAATCAAATCTCATTCTTCAAAGGTCAAATTTGGTTAATTGCAAAAACATCTTCTTTAGATAGTATGGCGTTTGCATCTTTTAATGTTATCACAAAAAAAATGAAATTCAAATCAGCAAATGGATATATACCGACAAAAATTATTCAAGTCGAACAGGAATCATATAAAGTTGATTTGGGAGCTGATATTGAAAATTATAAAGACAAAATTTCTTTGAAAGATGCTCAGCTTAATGTAACGTCACAATATATAACTAATGTCTCAGATCCATGTGAAATTGAAATACGTAATTTGAGCATTGTGGGAAAAAGAAATTCTGGAGAGCTGGAAAGATTACTCTTTTATGAGAACGTAAATAGTCCGTCATCTCTTGCATTTAGATTTAATAATGGGAAGCTTCAAAAAATATTTGACGAAACTAATAGTAATATCACCGATTTCATTTCATTTTTGCCTGACTCTATTATAGTTAATGCCGATTATGTTTTGAATCCTGATGACGATAAAAGTTATAGAAATGTTGATGAGATGGATTCAGTAGTATTTGAAACGAATTTTAATACAAAAAGTTCTTTAGTATTGAAGACGACTAACATTACCGATACTCTTGATATTGATATTAGTGATGATAATAGAAACGAAATTAGCAAAGCGCAATCAGCAGCACTTACCATCACAGCGGAAAATCATATTCCCTTAACCGCATTTTTCAAAATAACATTAGCCGATGAAAATTATAATCCGCTTTTCACTTTAAATGGAAACGATGGATTAGACTCTCTCCAATTTTTGGGTGCATCAATTGATCACACCACAGGCGAGGTATTGTCTTCTACGGAAAACATTCATAAAATTATTTTGACAGGTGACAAAATTCAGAAACTGTCACAATCCAAATTTGCTTTTATCTCAGTTAGCGTTCGTTCAAAAGATGCTTTAGAAGACAATCAAAATCCTCCCTTCGTAACTTTCCATCCGACTGACTGGATCACATTAAAATCGTTTGGAAATATAAAATACAGATTAAATAGTGACAACAACTAAGTTTAATTACAAATGAAAAAAATTTATACTTTAATATTTTTAATTAGTTTTTCTTTCTCAGCTTTTGCACAGTATGGGTCATCCGGAACCGTTGAAGCTAGAAGTATGGGAATGGCTAAAACTTATAATTCTGTTGCTCAAGGAATTCTTGCGATAGGAATTAATCCGGCAAATATAGTATCTGACAATGGCAACAATATAGAATTTGCAACAATTCTTCCGCTACCATATGTCTCAATTAAAACAGGAACAAGTTTTCTTTCCATTCAAGACTTTAACTATTATTTCGGGGGCGAAAACGGAAAAGGTAGATTGCTGACAGAATCTGATAAGCAAAGTTTTAACAAACTTTTTGAAAATGGCGGCTTAGTATTTGGTAATGCCTCAACCAATATTTTCAGTATCAGAATTAAACCGGAAAATGAAATAGGTGCATTAGCATTTTCGATAACCGACTTTGCCGGCGCAAAAGTTAACATTCCCAGAGCTCTGGCAGATTTTGCTTTAACCGGAAATACAATTAATAAAGTATATAATCTTGATGATGCAAATGTTAAGGCATGGTGGATCAGAAATTATTCTTTGTCTTATGCAAGAAACATTAATTTTTTGAAACCGTCAACTTTTGAAAATGTAAGCGCCGGATTCTCAATTAAATTAGTGAATGGATATTCTTATATAGGTACTGAAAGTGTAAATACATTTCTTCAAACAAACTCTTCTGCTGAAATAAATGGAAGCAGCAATATGCTGGCCTACTCGGCATTTTCCAAACAGCTTAATGTAAAATATGATTTTGATTCAACAGAAAATCATAACAGTTTTTCCCCATTCCCTGAACCAGCCGGAACTGGAATTGGATTTGATTTAGGATTTAATTTTAAACTGAATAAAAAATTAAATTTCTCTTTAGCAGTAACAGATATTGGTAAAATTAATTGGAATAAAAATGCTGCGGAATATTCATCGTTAGGCAGTATCTATGTTGACTCTTTTTCAGATCAAAATCAAATTGATTCATTAAATGATAAAATAAAAAGTTCAGGCAAATACATTGATGGTTTTTCAACATCACTCCCAACCGCGTTCAGATTTGGAAGTTCACTTCTTTTAGATAACAAAAATAATTTCATTCCAGGTACATTATTATTAGCTTTTGATTTTAATCAAGGTTTTAATGAACTGCCAGGCAATTCTGTTAGATCGAGATTTTCATTTGGCACGGAATGGAAACCTGGAAACTGGATTCCATACATCCGAACCGGATTTTCAGTTGGCGGAGTCGACAGGTTCAATTGGGCATTCGGGCTAGGCATCGATGCTGGAATCTTTGAACTTGATTTTGCTACTTCTGATATGCAAGCTGTTGTTGCACCTAATTCTGCAAAATATATTTCAGTCGCATTTGGATCTCGTTGGAAATTATAAATTAATTATTCAAGCAAGCAATAATAGTTTATTTGAACTATTGCGTTAGACAACTCTGATATCTAATTTTCTTAATAACAATTCCCAGGACTAATATGAATTATAAATTATTTGCAATTTTTCTAGCGTCACTATGTCTTTTTTCGTGTTCAAGTTCTTCTGATGTTGCTCAAAAAAACAAATTCAAAATTGATTATTTTACTTCCGGCGGTGTAACCGGTAGAAGCAGCGGATTTACAATTTATGCAGACGGCAAAGTGCATTTTTGGAATGGGGCTACTGCTGCAAACAAGTCAATCACTGACAGTACTCAGGTTGATGATGATATTATTAATAAGATTTCAGATTTATTACAAGACTCTACAATCTTCTCGTATAATTATCAAGATAAAGGCAATCTTACATCAATCATCAAAATTAATTCAAATGAAAATATGAACGATATTTCATATTCTGGTAATATTCCTCCTCAAGAATTTCCCGTCGAGCTTAAAAATTTGATTAGTGAATTAAACAAAGTATCTAAAAATAAATAAATAATGGTGAGTATATGAAAAAATTATTCAGTTTTATTGCATTGCTATGCTTAATTAGTTTTTTGGGGATGGCGCAGATAAAATCTACTCAAAGTAATAATCAGATATCTTCTTCTGTTAGCGCGGAACAAATAAGTGCTCTTGATCAGCTGAAACAGTTTTCTCCTGAAATTAAAGCTGCTTGGAACGAGCATAATGCTACTCCAACTTACATTTCAGGAGAACTAACTGCTACGGGGTTTTTACAAAAATATTCTTCACCCGAAAATGCAGCTATGATGTTTTTAACGAACAATAGTATTTTATTTAATTTAAATTCACCGCAAAAAGAATTGAAATTATTAAAATCAGAAGTTGATGATCTGAAGATGACACATGTACGGCTTCAACAATATTACAATAATTTGCGTATAGTTGGATGCCAGATGATTGTTCATTTCGATAAAAATGGTGCAGTTAGTTCTATAAATGGAAGGTATATTCCAACACCGAATGTAATAACAACTTCACAAATAAGCGTAGAGAAGTCAGAATCAATCGCGTCTCAAGCCTGTAACGGCAACCAGGCTGAATCTTCGAAACTTGTGATTTATATAAATAATTTTCAACCTGTGCTTTCATACGAAGTTCATGTGCCGACAAAATTAGCTCCTAAACAGTTAGTTTATATTGATGCACAAACAGGATATGTACTTTATAAGGATACGGGAATAAGGTATGATGGCCCGCAAAACGGCAGTGGTATTGGACTAAAGGGCGATACAAAAAATCTGAATACATATCTTTCTGCGGGAAAGTACTACTTAATAGATGCAACTAAGCCTATGTTTGTTGCTCCTGTGGACAGTTTATTCGGTGTTATTGCAACCTGGGATGCAAAAAATAACACTGATCAGAATAATCCTTATGGCACTGCTGAAATAGTTACGGATCCAAATGGCGATGATAATTTTAATGATACAGTAGCGTTAAAGGCTTCTGTAGATGCTCATTATTTTACCTCAAAAGTTTATGATTATTATAGTTCTAAATTTGGCCGAAATAGCTGGAACAACCTTGGCGGATCTTTAACTAATGTAGTTCATTATCAAACAAAATTTAATAATGCATTCTGGAATGGAGTGCTTATGACTTATGGTGATGGAGATGGTGTTCAATTTTCAAATTTAGCCGGAGCGTTTGACGTTACTGCTCATGAAATTACACATGGCGTTACTGAATCAACAGCAGGACTGGAATATCTTGGCCAAAGCGGTGCCTTGAATGAATCTTATTCAGATGTAATGGCAGTAATGGCTGATGATGCAAATTGGCAAATTGGAGAAGATGTTTATACGCCTGCCATAAATGGAGATGCTCTCCGTGATCTTTCTGATCCTCACCAAGGCGGTTCCTCACTTAGCGATGCTGGGTGGCAGCCTGCAGATATGAGTGAATTTTTATATTTGCCTTATACAGATGATCAGGATAATGGGGGTGTACATATTAATAGCGGAATTCCTAATAAGGCTGCATACCTGGTAGCGAATCAGATTGGTAGAGAAAAAACTGAACAAATCTATTATAGAACACTCGTTAATTATTTGACACCTAAATCTCAATTTATAGATGCTAGAAATTTATCATTACAATCTGCTGCTGATCTTTATGGTAATGGCAGTGCAGAATTTAATGCAGTTGCATCTGCTTTTGATGGAGTAGGAATAACATCAAATCTGCCCAGGACAAATGAACTTGCATATGAAAATGGTTCTTCAGAAATGGGAATATATGAAACAGACGCTGACTGGGGAATTGTAAATCGTTTAACTGCTCCGGGAAATAGTAAGTTAGTGAATGTGGAATTATATTATGGCGGGGATAATTCCGGCGGAGATGGTTCCTTTAAAATAAAGATTTTTAATGATGGCGGAAATAAGCCTGGCAGCGCATTATTAGAAAGTAATTCAATTACCCCTCCTTCAAACGCCAAAGATTTTTGGTTCCCGATTTCGGTAAGTTCATTGAACATTAATGTAAATGGTGATTTCTATGTCGGATTTTACTATGATGGAGTTAATCAACCATTAATTGGTTCAGATACATCAGTGATTAATGGAAGAGCCTGGGAGTGGGATAATTCAGCCCAGTCTTGGGTAAACCTTAATTCAAGTTCATATTTTCCGGTTACACTTTTAATACGGGCAACGATTAATTCTGTTACCGCTGTTCACGAAATAAGTAATGAGAGGCCGGATGAATTTATTCTATCGCAAAACTATCCGAATCCATTCAATCCTTCAACAACTATAAATTATTCGCTACCTAAGCAATCGAATGTTAGTCTGAAAGTTTTTGATATTCTCGGCAAAGAAGTATCAACATTAGTTGATGAAAATCAATCAGCTGGTACTTATAAAGTTGAATGGAAAGGATTGAATAACAGGGGCGAAAGTTTAACCAGTGGAATTTATTTATATAAGCTCTCAGTTGATGGTAAAAATTTTACTAGAAAAATGTTATTTATAAAATAATATTTTGGTCAGATTAGTAATTCAATCGGGGTGTTCAATTGAACGCCCCGTTATGTTTTAAATGATTCAAAGAATTACTTTTACTAAATCATTGCCTCATACGCGGTATATTTATTAAAGCTGCAGCCAAAAAAATAAAGTTTGCAACCCATGCGGTAAGAAAAGGATCTAATGCTCCGTTTTTTCCAAAAGCTTGGCTGATCTTCATCGAGACCAAATAGATAAAAGTTAAAAGAATGCTAATCCCAACTTGAACCGCGACCCCGCCTCTTCGCCTATTTGCAGAAATTGGTAATCCAAATAAGACTACAATTAAACTTGACATTGGAAATGCGAATCTTGAATAATATTCAATCATAGCACCGGTTGGATCATTACCTGCCTGCACTTTAGAATTAATTAATTTTTTTAATTCTGTTAAATTCATCTCTTCAGGTTTTTGCTGTTTGGTTACTAAATCAGTATTTGAAAAGTTAAGATTATTTAAAGTCATAGTATTAAAATATTCCGCCGTTTGGGTGGTATTGCCAAATTCTCGTTTGACTCCATTGTGGGCTACCCAAACATTTTTAACTGTATCGTAAATCATATTTGCGGCATCAATTCTTAATTTCATTTTAGTGGGATTATCACTCTCAAAATCCTGAATACTTACTCTATTAGCTTGATTACGAGAATCATCAAAAAATGAAATACTAACAATCCTGTTTTTCGAATCCTGAAAAAAAAGATTGCTTCCGGAAAAAGAAAAACCCCGGTTTAAATATGTTCGTTCAATATTAATTTTTGTTTTATTAGCCATGGGGACTAAATAGCCAATAAAGTAAATTGAAAACATGCTGATTAAAAAGGTTGCGGCTAAAAAGGGAAGCATAAAACGAAACATGCTTACACCGCTTGCTTTAATTGCTGTCAGCTCACTTAAGCTTGATGCTTTGCCTGCAGTAAACAATGCCGAAAATAATACAGCAATAGGTGTTACAAGTTTTATTATTTCAGGAGAGAATACAAAATAGTAATGAAGCATAACGGCAATACCTGATTTTTGGTCAATGAAATCGTCTAGATTTTCCATCATGTCGATCACAACAAAGATCACCGTAAATGCAATTATTCCGAAGAATACTGTTTGAAGAAATTGTTTTACAAAATATTTATCTAAAATTTTCAATTGCTATTTTCTTCTTCCTTTGGTTGAGTATCGCGTAACTGTTTTGGAAGTATTTTTTTCAGCCATGAAAAATTTAAAGTGACTGTTTCTTTAACAGTTTTATAAGTTAATATTATTCCTGTAATACCTAATAAAATATTCGCCGACCACATTCCCATAAAAGGAGTAATAAAATTTCTTTCGGCTAGTTTCTCGCCGCCTATTAGAAATGCCCAATAAAGCACAAAGAAAAACAAACTTATGCTTGCTGCAATTCCAAAACCGCCTCGTTTAGTCATTACACCAAGCGGTGCGCCAATCAAAACAAAAATAATACAAGCGGCAGGCAGTGCATACTTTTTATCAATTTCAACTTGATATTTATTGATTTCACCTTGAGTGTTTTCAAGTCGTTTTTGATTCGATGTAATTATATTTCGGGCAGTCTTAACCTTTTCAATAACTTTAGCGTATACCATTGCCGTATTGATTGGTTTTACAGCTGATGTTGAACTTTTAAATGCAATTGAAGAGTCAGCATAAAGATATTTATTTACTTCACTTCTATATGAAGCTAATTGATTTTTTTTAATCAATCTCAGACTATCTACAATTACTTTCATTGCTTGCGTACTTAACTCTCTTTCACCTCTTGACCCGCCGGGTGAAGATTGTTGAAACGAAAATTGATCTGCATTCATGGCGATCCTGTGCTTGGAGAAAACTAACTTTCTATACAGATTTGTACTGGCAACATTTGATTCATGAATTTCACCGTCGGTTAGATCCATAATTAATTTCGATTGATTCTGCGAAAAAAATATTTTACCCTTTTTTGCTGTAACTACATTGATTGTAGCAGGATTAGTGTAATCGTAAATTGTAACGCCCGTTAATTCATTAGTTTTTTGATCTATTCCCCGAACAAGGATTGCATAATTTGAAACTTCTTGTGAAAAAACTCCAGGCTCAAGAGAAAGAGTAGGTTTTTGTCTTGAGATATCCTGCATTAAAATTTTTGCTTTATGGTTTGCATCCGGAAGAACATCGTTGTTAAATAAAAATAATAAATAACAGATAACAATTCCCGCAGCAACCGGAGCAAACATCATTCGATATAAGCTTATACCAGAAGATTTTAAAATTGTAATTTCATTGTTCTGTGAAAGGTTCCCGAATGCCATTAGTGTCGCAACCAAAGTTGCCATTGGAACAACTAGAACAACCATCCAAGATAAATTGAATACGATAAGTTTTATAATTATCCATGTATCCAATCCTTTTCCAACTAATCTATCTGCAAATTTCATCATGAATTGCAAAATAAAAATGCAAATCAATGTGATAAGTGAAAATATAAAAGGAGCAAAATGGTTACGAAGTATATATTTATATAAAATCATTATGATAATATATGAAAGCAAAAAAAGTTTAACAACATAAACTAAAAGCCTGATGATTCACTAGAATATTTGGTATATTTTAAACTCAAAAAAAATTTATGACTATGAAAAAAAATCTTCCAATTTTTATTTTATTAATTTTAATAATTGGTTGTGAATCCCCAACTGAAAAAAAAGAATCAACTCTTACGGAAGACAGTCATTATCCAAGATGGATGCAATCAGGATCAACACATTCTGATCAAACATCAGGCATTACATTTATCAAATCTACTTCTCCGGATACAAAAATATTTTTAATTGCTGATGACATAGGTAGAATTTATCATTTTAAAGTTCAAAATGATACCATATTTACTTTTGAACCAGTTCATTTTTCTGCGCAAGTTACTGCCTATCTTGACACTTTTCCCAAAGCAGATTTTGAAGAAATCGTTTATGATAAGTATAATGGAAATGTTTATCTTTCAATTGAAGGAAATGCACCTGACCCAAAAAAGTTTGTCGGCATATATAAATTGCATTTTGAAAATGATGATGTGCTTTCTAATAATCTATCGTCAATAGAAAAACTAAATATTTCTCCAAACACTTTATTTACAAAATATATCGGCCCAAATATTGGATATGAGGGTTTAGCCGTTGATGAAAATCATTTATATCTCGGACTGGAGGGCTTTTCTGAGCAAAGCATTTTTGCGGATAGTACTTTGTTTTTTATCGTGGATAAAAATAATCTTGAAATACAAAAAACAATCAGCACCAAAAAATTTGGTATAGGAACAATTTGCGGTTTATATTCGGATAAAAATAATTCTATTTACGGTATCGACCGGAATAATAAAAAATTGTTTCATTTAGAGTTAGATAATTCTTTAAATATTATTAACAGTTACACTAAAAGTTTGAAGTCAAATATTCCAGCTTATCCCCAATATGATTATGTTGCTTCGCTGGAATCCATAACTTTTGATGCTGAAAATAATATTTATTTAATTGATGATCCCTGGACGACTTTTTTTATCCCTCCACAAAATATATTAAATAACTTAGATCCGAATACTATAAATAATTTTAAAGAATTTATTCCGGTTATTTATAAATTTTCATTTCAAAATTAAGGAGCAACTTTTATGAACGAAGTAATTAAATATATTAAAGATAATAAGAATGTTTATATAGAAGAATTAAAACAATTATTAAGTATACCCAGCATAAGTACTTTAGCTGAGAATCAAAACGATATAAAAACCGCCGCCAATTTTGTAGCCGATAAACTAAAACAAGCTGGAATGAATAGAGTTGAAGTATTTAAAACTGAAGGCCATCCAATTGTTTATGGAGAATGGTTAGGCGCTCCCGGTAAACCCACAGTACTTGTGTATGGGCATTATGATGTTCAGCCTGTTGATCCCATTGAATTGTGGGATACACCTCCTTTTGAACCTACAATAAAAAACGGAAAAATTTATGCCCGCGGAGCTACAGATGATAAAGGTCAAATGTATATGCATATTAAAAGTGTGGAAGCATTTTTTAAAGTTTCAGGGAGTTTGCCTTTAAACGTAAAATTTGTAATTGAAGGTGAAGAAGAAATAGGCAGTGAAAATCTGGAAACATTTATTAAAACTAATACAGATCTTCTCAAATGTGATACGGTATTAATTTCGGATACTGCTTTATATGAAAACGGTGTTCCAACTTTAACTTACGGCTTACGCGGATTAAGCTATATGGAAGTTGAAGTGACCGGGCCAAACCGTGATTTACACTCCGGCACTTTTGGAGGAGCAGTTGCAAACCCGATTAATATTCTTGCTTCTATAATTTCCAAACTTCAAGATAAAAATGGAAAAATAACCATTCCGGGATTTTATGATGATGTAAAGAAACTTTCAAAAAAAGAAAAATC
>CAVSWT010000004.1:0-16833 GCA_963731745.1 uncultured Ignavibacteriales bacterium | reverse complement strand
GTTCACCAGTAATCGCCGAAGGCGGAGCAGAATCATCCTTTACTCCCCAGTTATAATTTGGTTTATCAGCTTAAAATAAATTCAAGAGTTCCGCCGTTTAGCTACTTCTTCATAAGGAATATAAGTTTTGTTCCAATCTTTACCGTTTAATTTTACAGTCTCGATATATTTATTCTCATGAGAATAATTTTTTGCTGTCATAGTAAAAGTATTTCCGTTTCCAAGTTTCATAGTTACTTTTTCCGCACAAGGTGTTCCAATCACATAAATATTGCTTGAAGGACAAACCGGATAAAAGCCCATGGTGTTAAATAAATACCAGGCCGACATTTGTCCGCAGTCATCATTCCCGGAAAGTGAATTTGGCTTGTTGCCGTAGAAAGTCGTCATAATTTGTCTTACCAGTTTTTGAGTCTTCCATGGCTGTCCTGCATAATCATAAAGAAAAGTGATATGATGTGATGGCTCATTACCGTGCCAGTACTCACCTATTCTTCCTAAAATATCTTCATTGCCTGCTGAAATTTCCTCAGCTTTATTTTCCATAAATAATGTATCAAGCTTTTCGGCAAAATATTTTTTCCCTCCCATTAAGTTTATCAAGCCTTCAATATCTTGCGGAACATACCATGAGTACTGCCAGTTTGTGCCTTCGGTAATATCGCGTTTATCCATTTCATCAATATATTCATGCGGATGAAACGGTGTTCTCCAATTTCCTTTTGAATCTTTACCTCTCAATAATTTTGTAGAGGGATCAAAAATATTTTTATAGGATAAGGCTCGTTTCATAAAGTAGTTGTATTCTCCCTTTTTGCCGAGCTTCTTTGCAACTTGTGCAATTGCATAATCATCATAAGCATATTCAAGAGTTTTTGAAACAGATTCATTTTCATGATCGAAAGGCACATAACCAATTTTAGCATATTCTTCTACTGAATCGTAATCCGGATTCAATGCAGTTGTTTTTATTGCATTGTAAGCCCGCTCGTAGTCAAAGCCTTTTACACCCTTCATTATTGCATCTGCAATAACTGCCACGGAATGATAACCAATCATACACCAGGTTTCATTGTTATTTAATGACCATACTGGTAAAAGATGATCAGCACTTTGATCATAATGTGCAAGCATTGAATTAATCATGTCTGCATCTCGCTTTGGTTGAATCAAAGTGAACAAAGGATGTTCTGCCCTGTAAGTATCCCAGAGAGAAAAGATGGCGTAATTATGAAAATCTTTTGCTTTATGAATATTCTGATCAAGCCCGCGGTAGCTGCCGTCAACATCTTCATAAATTGTCGGAGTAAGTAAACAATGATAAAGTGAAGTATAAAAAGTTTCTTTTTCAGCTTTCGTTCCTTCGATAGTCATCATCTGCATTTCTTTATTCCATTTGGAGCGGGTTTCATTTACAACTTTATCAAAGTCCCAAACCGGGATTTCTGCATCAAGATTTTTCAGTGCGTTCTCTGTACTCACAGATGAAATTCCAACTTTAACCATTATCACTTCATTTTCTTTAGTAGAATACCTTGTATAGTATTGAATATTTGTTCCGGCTGTTTCATATTTGCTTCTAAATCTTCTTGTATTGTAAATAATCTTTTCTCCGTTTTTCATTATTGTAAAATCATCAAAAGGACGAGAATACCTTGCTGGCCGAAGGCGGAGCAGAATCATCTTTTACTCCCCAGTTATAATTTGGTTTATCGCTTAAAACAAATTCAAGAGTTCCGCCGTTTAGCTACTTCTTCATAAGGAATATAAGTTTTGTTCCAATCTTTACCGTTTAATTTTACAGTCTGTATGTATTTATTTTCATGAGAATAATTTTTTGCAGTCATTGTAAAAGTATTTCCGTTTCCAAGTTTCATAGTTACTTTTTCCGCACAAGGTGTTCCAATCACATAAATATTGCTTGAAGGACAAACCGGATAAAAGCCCATGGTGTTAAATAAATACCAGGCCGACATTTGTCCGCAGTCATCATTCCCGGAAAGTGAATTTGGCTTGTTGCCGTAGAAAGTCGTCATAATTTGTCTTACCAGTTTTTGAGTCTTCCATGGCTGTCCTGCATAATCATAAAGAAAAGCTATATGATGTGAGGGCTCATTACCATGCCAGTACTCACCTATTCTTCCTAAAATATCTTCATTGCCTGCTGAAATTTCCTCAGCTTTATTTTCCATAAATAATGTATCAAGCTTTTCGGCAAAATATTTTTTCCCTCCCATTAAGTTTATCAAGCCTTCAATATCTTGCGGAACATACCATGAGTACTGCCAGTTTGTGCCTTCGGTAATATCGCGTTTATCCATTTCATCAATATATTCATGCGGATGAAACGGTGTTCTCCAATTTCCTTTTGAATCTTTACCTCTCATTAATTTTGTAGAGGGATCAAAAATATTTTTATAGGATAAGGCTCGTTTCATAAAGTAGTTGTATTCTCCTTTTTTGCCGAGCTTCTTTGCAACTTGTGCAATTGCATAATCATCATAAGCATATTCAAGAGTTTTTGAAACAGATTCATTTTCATGATCGAATGGCACATAACCAATTTTAGCATATTCTTCTACTGAATCGTAATCCGGATTCATATGCAGTTGTTTTTATTGCATTGTAAGCCCGCTCGTAGTCAAAGCCTTTTACACCCTTCATTATTGCATCTGCAATAACTGCCACGGAATGATAACCAATCATACACCAGGTTTCATTGTTATTTAATGACCATACTGGTAAAAGATGATCAGCACTTTGATCATAATGTGCAAGCATTGAATTAATCATGTCTGCATCTCGCTTTGGTTGAATCAAAGTGAACAAAGGATGTTCTGCCCTGTAAGTATCCCAGAGAGAAAAGATGGCGTAATTATGAAAATCTTTTGCTTTATGAATATTCTGATCAAGCCCGCGGTAGCTGCCGTCAACATCTTCATAAATTGTCGGAGTAAGTAAACAATGATAAAGTGAAGTATAAAAAGTTTCTTTTTCAGCTTTCGTTCCTTCGATAGTCATCATCTGCATTTCTTTATTCCATTTGGAGCGGGTTTCATTTACAACTTTATCAAAGTCCCAAACCGGGATTTCTGCATCAAGATTTTTCAGTGCGTTCTCTGTACTCACAGATGAAATTCCAACTTTAACCATTATCACTTCATTTTCTTTAGTAGAATACCTTGTATAGTATTGAATATTTGTTCCGGCTGTTTCATATTTGCTTCTAAATCTTCTTGTATTGTAAATAATCTTTTCTCCGTTTTTCATTATTGTAAAATCATCAAAAGGACGAGAATACCTTGCTGCAAAAAATAAATATCTTTCCTTTGCCCATCCGTTAACTAGATGATAGCCTGTTACCATTGAATTACTTTCAGCTCTGACATTTGACCAAACAATATTCCATTGCAGCACATGATTTAAATCCATCATAATGTTTGCACTGTCGCTTTTGGGAAAAGTAAATTTTAAAATACCCGCGCGTTCTGTTGCAGCTAATTCAACAAGAACATTATGTTCGGGCAGCTTTACAGAATAATATCCCGCTTTAATAATTTCAGCTTTATGATTGAAGGGAGTGCAATATCCTGAATCCGGGTCTTGAACATAATATTCGCCACCATCGTTTCTAATCTTTTTAACTGTACCGGGAACAAATTCAGGTTTACCGGTTGAAGGCATAAATAAAAAATCGCCGAGGTCCGGAATTCCTGTTCCGCTTAAATGCTGCATGCTAAAACCAATTATCACGCTGTTGCTGTATTCATAACCTGATGCTGTTTCCCAGCTTTTCATATCGGTATCAGGCCCAAGCTGAACCATTCCATGAGGCGCCACAGGTCCTGGATAAACATTTCCTTCTCCTTGTGTCCCAATTACAGGTTTTATATAATCAACAAGATTATTGTCATTTGTGTTTTGAGAGAAGATGGAATTATTAAAAATTAAAAATGATAGAGCGAGAATGGAGAGTTTAATTTTGATTTTCATAAATCACTACTCAGAAATAATATTTAGTAAATATTTGGTGATGAAATATGGCAATAAAGATAATTATTTTATTTCATTAATTTATCTTAACTTATTTCCATTCGTTCGCTTTTCCTTTTTCAGATTAAACACTTTTAGTTAAAGCCAGGCATGAAAACAATATTTATTTTTTGTTTTGTGTTTTTTATCGTTGTAAATATATTTTCACAAGACTATAAATTAAAAACTGGGTTGATTATAGTTAATGAAAATGAATCATGCACAGACACAAGCGACTTCACAAAAATTAATTATTCTGATGAAAAACTTTGTGTTGATAACAAACCAATTTTAACAGATTCGAATTTTGATTCAATAAAAGTAAACATTGATACAACTTCATACGCATTGATTATACTCTTTTCATTAAGCTTGACAGCACTTCCGCAAAAACTTTTGCAGAAGTTACAAAGAGTTTAGTTGGTAAAAAGATAGCAATTATTGTCGAAGGCAAAGCTGTTTCTGTCCCGGTTTTAAGAGACCCAATTACTTCCGGAAGAATTGCCGTATTCAGTGACAAAGAAACGATATTGGAAATTGAAAAAAAGCTTAATAAATAGAAAGAATAATTTTGTTTATCCGTTGTGATACTTTTTTGATAAACCAAAGATAGATTGGCATATGTAATTTATTAATAATATAAATCTAAAATCCCACAGATGAATTTTATATCAAAATATTTTAATTGGCTGCAAAAAGATGTCCCCAAAGGGGATGTTGAAAGATATCCGCAGATAGATTCAAAAAATGAAACATCTGTAAAAGGAATTTTTATTATTGGTGATCTTACCGGAATTCCATTGCTTAGATTAGCTTCAGAAAGCGGCAAGAGAATTATAGATCAATTTAAAAATGATTCTGAATTTCAGAAGTTAAAGTCATCAAATCAAGGAAAAGATATTTTTGATTTGATCATTATCGGTGCCGGGCCAGCAGGAGTAGCTGCCGGGATTGAAGCTTCAAAGAATAAATTGAATTATAAAATTTTGGAGTCAGCTCAAAAGTTTAACACTATAATTAATTTTCCCAAAGGCAAACCAATTTTTGCAGAGCCGAAAGAATTTACTCAGAATTCTGAATTAAAGATAAACGACGGCACAAAAGAATCTCTTCTTGACGATTTGCATAACCAAATACAAAATGTTTCTCTGCCGGTTGAAGAAAATGTAATGGTTAATAAAATTGAAAAAGTTGGAAATCATTTTGAGCTGATAACAAAAAATGAAAATTATAAAGCACTGCGAATAATACTTGCTATTGGAAAATCCGGTAATTCACGAATGATGAATGTTCCCGGAGAAAATCTTCCCAAAGTTTACAACAGATTATTTGATCCTGCCGATGCAGAGGGACATAAAGTTTTGGTTGTTGGCGGCGGCGATTCAGCTTTGGAAACAGCAATCGCAACTTCCGAATATGCCGAAGAGGTTTATATCTCGTATCGCAATCCATCATTCTCGCGTCCCAAAGAAGGCAACGTTGAAAAGCTAAATAAGTTAACTGAAGAAGGTAAAGTAAAACTACTTCTTGAAACACAAGTAAAAGAAATAAAAAACGAAAAAGTAATTCTAATCGATAAGAACAAAAAAGGATTTGAAATAGAAAACTCAATGGTTTTTTCCATGATTGGTAAAGAACTGCCGCTTCAGTTTTTTAAACGAAGCGGAATAAAAATGGAAGGCGAGCTTTCATTAATTTCAAAGCTTCAATTTTTACTTTTAGTTCTGGTTGCCGGAGTAATCTACTTCGGCAAAAACAGTGCAAGTTTTTATCAGCATTTTTTGGATATTAAAGTTCAATCGTTAGGAGATTTAATTTATCAATTTATTAATCCAGCTGCCTGGAGTAAGCTGATAACTTTGCCGGTTGAAATAATTAAAACTATTTTTTCAGGCAAAACTTCTATATGGAATATAAATGATTACATAAGTGCAGCGATTGCTTACGTTTCATTTTTAGGTGCATTATTCCTGGGCATTTATCTGCTTTACAACTTCATAAAATCAAACTATAAAATATTTTCTTTTAACTGGAAAACATTTAAGTACTCATATTTTATTTTAGTTGCTGTATTTTTTGCGATAGCATTTTTCGGAGAGAAATATTTTAATTATGAATTGTTTGGCAAACATGAAGGATTTTGGTATACAGGTTTATACTCACTCACAATCTTAATATTTGGATTAAGAAGAATACATGTTAAACCAACAAAGTATATAAAATTTCAAACATGGACTTTGATACTTATTCAAGCAATTCCACTTTTTATTTTGCCTGAAATTATCCTACCGTTTTTAGGAAATGCCGGTGCATTAGGCGGAAATAATGGATTCATATTGTCGCAAATTTTTCCAAACCAAACTTATTGGCGATCTTATGGATTTATTTTAGCATGGCCGTTATTTTTCTTTAATGTTTATAACAGCAGCATTACAACTTTTTGGCTGGTGTTTAGTTTAATCCAAACATTTGTTTTTATTCCGTTAATAGTTTATAAATGGGGGAAAGGCGCATACTGCGGATGGCTTTGCTCATGCGGAGCTTTGGCTGAGACTTTAGGTGATGAATACAGAACCCTGGCGCCTCATGGAGCTAAAGCAAAAAAATATGAATTTGCCGGACAATGGATTTTACTTGCAGCATTTGTTATAACCGGGTTAAAATTAGTAAGTGTTTTATATGATTTTAATATTCCAATCATAAATGAAAAGATTTCTTACACAGCAAGTTTTTTACATAATTTTTATTTTATTGGAATTGATGTAATATTTGCCGGCGTATTAGGGGTTGGAGTTTATTTCTTCTTAAGCGGAAGAGTTTGGTGCAGATTCGGCTGCCCTCTTGCAGCTTTAATGCATATCTATACTAGATTTTCTAAATACAGAATATTTGCTGAAAAGAAAAAATGTATTTCATGCAACATCTGCACAAAAGTTTGTCACATGGGAATTGATGTTATGAATTATGCAAACAAAGGTATCCCGATGAATGACGTTGAATGCGTACGATGTTCCGCATGCATTGTAAATTGTCCTACGGAAGTTTTATCTTTCGGAACCTTATCCAAGGCAGATCCGAATAATGATTTATACAAAACTGTTCAAATTGATTTGAGTGACAAACAGAATAATTGGGAAAGTGGATTGTAATTATTAACCAAAAAATAATTTGATTATGAAAAATCTTGAGTTAAATGGTTCCTATGATATCTTTGAAGAGCAAAAGAATCACATTAAGTATTGGAATGATTAATGCTCTAATGATTTAAGTTTGTGTTAAATACTTGACCAAATATGTATTGAAACAATTCGTATTAACCAATACATAACAAAATAGGCTGAATAGAAGTAGTTAAAATTATGCATGTGATTATAAATTGTAATTTTTTAAAACCCTGTTTATAGAATTATAAGCCGATATTAGGGGAAAAAGCCTTTTTAATAAACAAACTTATTACAAAAGTTGAGGCAGTGAGTTATTCTTTCTTATTAATTGTGATGAAATGAAAATAAATTTTTATTGTTGAATATTATACACATAAATGGAAAAAGGAAGATATGAATTCGAACGACTTATTTGAAACCTATTTTGATTCTCCTTACCGTTCAACTGAAAATGAAATTGAAAATGATAAAAAAATTATTTTTGATCAGCCTCTTGTTACGCAACTTTTGGAAGGATATCCTAATCTAGCTGTTATTCTAAATCACAATAGACAGATAATAGCATATAATACAAAAGCGGGCGAGTTATTATTTCCAGATCGATCAGGTGAAATTTACGGGCAGCGTTTAGGTGAGGCATTAAACTGTATCCATTCGGTTGAAATGCCCGCAGGATGCGGGACTTCAAAATTTTGCGCTGAATGTGGGGCAGGCAAGTGTAGCAAGCAGACCAGCGAAACTCTTTCAAGCTGTTCGCAAGAGTGCCGCATCGCAACCAAGCATGACAATACTGAATCACCACTAGATATTAGAGTATTTACTTCTAATCTGAATATTTCAAACGAAAATTATATTTTATTCTCCATTGAAGATATAAAAGATGAAAAAAGAAGAAGCGTTCTGGAAAAAATATTTTTTCATGATGTACTAAATACTGCAACGGCAATCCAAGGAATTTCAGAAATCTTGCATTCAACCGATGATATTAGTGAGATAAATGAATTAAGCGGTCTCATATTTAATTCATCCAGTCAGCTGGTAAGCGAAATTCAATCTCAACGTGATTTATTGAATGCAGAAAATGGGCAGCTTGCCATCAATCTTCAATTGAAATCGGCTAATCAAATTATCAGCAGAGTTTATGACCTTTATAAGAACACAGAATTAAGTAGGGATAAAAATTTTTTGTGCGAGTATTTGAAAAATGATATTTATTTGCAAACGGACGGTGTATTATTAATCAGATCGCTTGGCAACCTAGTAAAAAATGCCCTGGAGGCTTCAGATAAATCTGAAGAGGTAAAAATTTATTGTACAATTGAAGAGAATTTTGTTTTATTTCATGTTCAAAACAATCATGTTATTCCTGAGCATATACAATTGCAGCTATTTCAAAGATCATTTAGCACTAAAGCTTCTAATGGAAGAGGAATAGGGACATATAGCGTAAAGCTGCTCGTTGAAAAGTATCTTAAAGGTGAAACTTCATTTATTTCAAATAAAAGTGATAGAACAATTTTTACTATTAAGATTCCATGCAATCATTAACTTATAAAATTTAATAAACCTGTAAATTAATTCTTCTTGACCCGGCTATTAGCTAAATTATATTTATAAAGTCTACTAATTTATTCAGATAAGTTGAACCATTTTCAAATTAGCTTGGAGGTACAACTTAGAAATCCATTAAAAATTTCTAAGCTCAAAATTATTACTTCTCACGGAAACTTTCTAAGACAAACACATTACAAGAATTGAATATTAATATTAAGTATAAATTTAAAAAAGATTCTTATGCTGATTGTGATTATGCTAATCGTGAAAAACTAGTTAGCATTCTAAATTTTGCTAATGTAATTTTAAAAACACAAAAAAAAATTTAATATGAAATGGATAATCTATGATTGATTTAGAATTAAACGGCAGCTATGAAATTTCTGAAGAGCAAAAAAAATTTTATGAAGAAAACGGATTTGTTCTTTTAAAAGAAGTTCTATCATTGGAAGAAGTGAATGAATACAGAAAAATAATTGACAAAGTTGTCGATGATCTTACAAGTCACGATAAAAGATCTTTGGAAGAAAAAACTCCATATGAAAGAGAATTTCTTCAATGCAGTCATTTATGGAGAGAATTTCCTGAAGTAAGAAATTTCACTTTAAGCAAAAGGCTCGGTTCAATTGCAAGCCAGCTGCTAAATTCCGATCATGTTAGATTATGGCATGACCAGGCTTTGTATAAAGTTCCTGGAGGGGCAGCTACGGAACCGCATCAGGATATAGCTTACTGGCCGATGATTGAAAAAAATGGCGGGACAATCTGGCTGGGGTTGGACGAAGTTAAAGTTGAAATGGGAGCGATGAATTTTATTCCCGGTTCGCATAGAGAAGAATTTTTCAGCTACAATAATAGAATCGAAGATTCAATTGAAGGAAAAAGCGATTTGCTGACGAGAGCAAAAGAAAAAATTAAAACAGAACCGGTCAGCTATAATTTAAAGCCTGGAGATGCAACTTTTCATCATGCATTAACAATTCATTATACAGGAAAGAATCAAACGGAAAAAACAAGGAAGGGAATGACCGTAATTTATTTTGCGGATGGAGTAAGATTCGATGGTAATTCTCCGGCGGCTGATCATCACTGCGCTGAAGGAAGTGTTGATGGAGAACCAATCGCTACAAAATGGAATCCAATTATAGTTTAAGGTTAACTTGCTTCATTATTTAAATTAAAGATTATAATCCTCCCCTAAAATCAGTAAGGTCTTTGCCCCATTTTAAAAACGCAATAAATTTTAGTAACATGATTAAGCCTCACTAATTAATAATATTTAGTAAGTTTGTAATATTATTTATTCAAAAAGTATGATAATATATTTATTAATCTAAATATTTTGATAATATAAGAGACGGATAATTATTTTTCTCAATTAAAATTGATTAATTAAAAACATAATTAAACTTTTAACTTAAATTATTGTGGGGATCTAATGAATAAATATGTTCTTGGATTAGACTTTGGCACTAATTCCTGTCGTGCTTTAATTGTTGATGTTTCCAATGGAAATGAATTAGCAAGTTCAATTTTTCAGTATCCGTCCGGAGAAGCTGGGATTATTGTCGACTCATCCAATCCACACTTAGCACGTCAAAATCCAGCCGATTATATAATTGGAATTGAATTCACAATTAAGAATGCCATTAAGGCCGCTAAGAAAATTGATTCAAAATTTGATGCTTTAAATATTATAGGTATAGGCGTTGATACTACAGGAAGCTCTCCATTACCTGTAAATTCCGAAGGGACACCTTTATGTTTTCTAGATGAATTTAAAAATAATCCTAACGCTATGGTTTGGCTTTGGAAAGATCATACAAGCTTTAAAGAATCAGAAAAGATAACTGAGCTTGCATCTGAAATTCGCCCGCAATATATGAGTAAAATCGGCGGAACATATTCTTCAGAATGGTTCTGGAGTAAAATATTACATTGTAAAAATATTGATGAAAAAGTTTTTAATGCAGCATACAGCTTTGTAGAAATTTGCGATTGGATAACAGCTTCTTTAATCGGCGATTTAAAACCGGAGAATATAAAAAGAAGTGTTTGCGCTGCCGGCCATAAAGCCATGTATAATTCAATCTGGGGCGGCCTACCGGATGAAGAATTTCTCAATAAACTTTCACCGGGATTAGGAGAACTTAAAAAGCCGGTTGTATAATAAAGCTTATCCAGCGAGCCATGCAGCGGGTAATATTTCTAAAGAGTGGGCAGAGAAATTAGGATTGAATAAAAATGTAATTGTATCTGTTGGTTCTTTTGATGCACACATGGGAGCGGTTGGCGCAGGTGTTCAAACCGGAACTTTGGTAAAAATTATCGGGACAAGTACGTGTGATGTTATGGTCTGGCCAAGTGATAAATCTTTAAATGATATAAAAGGTGTTTGCGGAATTGTTGACGGCTCAGTAATGGATGGTTATTACGGAATTGAAGCCGGTCAGTCAGGAGTAGGCGATATCTTTTTATGGTTTGTTAATAATCTTGTGCCTGAAAAATATGGTAAAAAAGTCGATGAAAAATTTAAAAATTTAGGTGAAGAAGCATCAAAGCTTCAGCCTGGTGAAACCGGTTTACTTGCTCTTGATTGGAATAATGGAAATAGAACAATTTTAGTTGATACGAGATTAACCGGATTATTACTTGGGCAAACTCTTCACACAAAACCTCATGAAATTTACAGAGCATTAATTGAAGCAACGGCATTTGGGGCATTAACCATAATTAATAGAATTGAAGAATACGGCGTGCCGGTGAAAGAAGTTGTTAACTGCGGCGGGTTGGCTTCTAAAAATTCTTTGTTAATGCAGATTTATGCTGACATAACCGGGAGGCCGATGAAAATTTCTCGCAGCGATCAAACGCCTGCTTTAGGTGCAGCCATTTTTGGAGCAATTGCAGCCGGTAAAAAAGCAGGCGGTTACGAGTCAGTAGAAGAGGCAAAACAAAATATGATTGGAATTAAAACTGTTTATAATCCAATCGAAGCTAATCATAAAGTTTATATCCAAATTTATAATCTTTATAAAAAAATGCACGATGCATTTGGTACTACTAATTGGAATGGAAATCTGTTTGATGTGATGAAAGAATTATTGGTTATTAAAGATAGTATAAAAACTGTCAAATGATAATTTGCTTTGGATGTACCTAGAATCAATAATATTTTTTGAAGGAAATTAAATGTTAAGCAAAATAATTCTATTATTAATAGCAATTTTTTTTACTTCATTTAAAAGTGGTGCATTAAACGATAATATGAAAATAAATCTGCCGGCAATATTTTCTGACAATATGGTTTTGCAGAGAAACACAAGCATACCAATTTGGGGGACCGCTGCTCCCAATGAAATGATTAGAGTTGAACTTGACGGAAAAACCGCAACAACCAATGCTGATAAAGATGGAAATTGGAAGGTCTTTTTGCAAGCATTTAAAGCCGGCGGACCGTATGAATTAGTTGTAATGGGCAAAAATAAAATCACTTTTAAAAATGTTATGATTGGTGAAGTTTGGATTTGTTCCGGGCAGTCAAACATGGAAATGAAAATGGAAGAAATTGGGGATAATTTTGATAACGAAAATGAAATCGCTAATTCCGGCAATTACAACTTGCGAATTTACTCTGTGAATCAAGCTACAGCAGTAGAACCGAAGCATAATTTCACTGGGACAGGCTGGCAAATTTGTGATTCAAATACAGTTAAGAAATTTTCAGCCGTTGCATATTTTTTTGGAAAGTATATAAGCGAAAAAATTAATATTCCAATTGGACTTATAAATTCATCTTTCGGTGGAACTGACATTGAAGCATGGACTAGCGCAGTTTCACTTCAAAATATAAAAAGATTCGAACCTATTCTTGCTGATTTAAAAAAATATTCAGACGGCGATACATCAACTGTAAAAAAATATGATGAAGAAAAATATGAGTGGAAAAGCAGCTCAAATCATACAGATCCTGGTTTTCCTAAAGAAGGAATAAGCTGGAAAGATTTTGAATTCGATGATTCTAATTGGAATAAAATGAATGTCCCGGCTTTATGGGATCAAAAGGAGCTTGTAAATTTTGATGGTTCTGTTTGGTACAGAAAAGAAATTGATATTCCATCGAGTTGGGGCGGTCGGGAATTGATTTTAAACCTAGGCCCGATTGATGATATTGATGTAACATGGTTTAATGGAATTGAGCTTGGCAGCAGCGACCGTTGGAATCAACCAAGAAAATATATAGTTCCTGCACTTAATGTTAAGTCAGGCAAAAATGTTATTGCCATCAGATGCATTGATACCGGTGGGCCAGGAGGAATGTGGGGAGAAGAAAAGCAATACGGTATTTCTATAAATTCAAAAGATCCAATTTCTCTTGCAGGTGAATGGAAATTTAAACAGAGCCTTGCTATGAATGAATTCCCTGCAAAACCAGTTTCTTTAGATGATCCAAATTGTCCAACTGTACTTTTTAACGCAATGATTTCACCATTAATTCCTTATGCAATTAAAGGAGCTATTTGGTATCAAGGCGAAAACAATACTAAAAATGCTTTACAATACAGAACATTATTTCCTTTGATGATTAAAGATTGGCGCTCAAAATGGGAACAAGGAAATTTCCCTTTTTTCTTTGTACAGCTTGCTAATTATATGAGTGTCTTTCAGGAACCTGCAGAGGATACTTGGGCTGAATTACGTGAGTCGCAATTAATGACTTTGAAAGTTGAAAATACCGGAATGGCAACTGCAATTGATCTTGGGGATTCCTCCGATATTCATCCTAAAAATAAGAGAGAGGTTGGCAGGCGATTATCATTAATTGCATTAAGCAAACTTTATGGTTATCGCGATGAATACAGTGGCCCCATTTACAAATCTTATCATTTGAAAGGTGATAAAATAATAATTGATTTTGATTTTTCTGATGGATTAAAAATAAAAGATGGTGATATTTTGAAAGGATTCGCTATTGCAGGAACTGATCATAAATTTGAATGGGCGCATGCAAAAATTATAGGAAAATCTGTGATGGTTTGGAATACAACCATTAAAAATCCTATTGCTGTGCGATATGCATGGTCTTCAAATCCGATTTGCAATCTATACAATAAAGCGGGACTCCCAGCTTCACCATTTAGAACCGACGATTGGGAAGTTTTAACGAAAGATTTTCAGAAATAGTTTTTAAACTAAAACATATTAATAGAGTAATGCGGAGTTAAAATGAAACGAAACTATTTTATAGTAGTATTAATATTTGTAGTATTTTTTGTTATATCATTAATCACTAATATTTTGGGCCCGCTTGTTCCTGACATTATTAAGAGTTTTAATCTCAGTTTAACTCTCGTTTCATTTCTTCCGTTTTCATTTTTTATTGCCTATGGGGTAATGTCAATCCCTGCCGGAATGCTGGTTGAAAAATATAATGAAAAAGTTGTAATGCTTTGGGCTTTCATCATTGAATTGGTTGGAGCTTTTTTATTTGCCTTGTATCCTTCTTACGTTGTGGCGCTTGGTTCTCTATTTCTGCTTGGAATTGGAATGGCCATTTTACAAGTAGCGATTAATCCGTTGTTACGAGTAGCTGGCGGCGAGGAACATTTTGCGTTTAATTCTGTGCTTGCACAATTAGTGTTTGGTGGTGCGTCTTTCCTCAGTCCTTTTATTTATACTTACCTTGTTACAAATATTTCCGATAAAACTCATGCACAAAATTTTCTAATTTCTACTTTGTCAAATATGGTTCCTGAGAATCTTCCATGGGTTTCATTATACTGGCTGTTTGCAGTTTTAATTTTCGTAATGGTAATTGTTATTTACGTATCTAAATTCCCCAAGGTTGAAAGAAATGAAGATGAACGTTCAGGTGCATGGGAAACACATAAAAAATTATTTAAAATGAAAACCGTTATTTTATTTTTCATTGGGATTTTTGCTTATGTTGGAACAGAACAGGGAATAGCAAATTGGATTTCACAGTTCCTTTACGTCTATCATGGTTATGACCCTCTAAATGTAGGTTCAAATATCGTTTCATATTTTTGGGGCCTTCTCACTTTAGGTTGTGTGTTAGGCTTGGTGCTGTTAAAAATATTTGACAGCAGAAAAATTCTTGTTTGGTTTTCCATTTCCGCTTTATTCTGGTTGAGTACAGCATTGTTCGGATCTACAAATTTTATTGGGATTAACTTTGCGCTCATCTCATTTCCCATGGCTGGATTTTCTCTTTCTGTAATGTGGTCAATAATATTCTCATTAGCTCTTAATTCTCTTGATAGTCATCATGGTTCTTTCTCAGGTATTTTATGTACGGCAATAATTGGAGGGGCAATTGTTCCCGTTATTATTGGTTGGCTTGGAGATCTTTTCGGGCTGAGAGTTGGAATGCTGGTGATATACTTAACTTTGGGATATATTTTAAGCATAGGTTTGTGGGCTAAACCAATCATTACAAATGAAACAATTGCTTCTAAAAAAGAAACAGTAACTGCATAAAACTGGAAGTATAATTTATGGCGTTAATTGGAGTTGATCTTGGCGGGACTAATGTTCGTGCTGGACGAGTTGATAATAGTACAATTAAAAAAATTTCATCTAAAAAAATAACAGCAAGCGGTTCTGAAGGAATTATATTAAACGAAATTTGTGATACTATTGATGAAGTAATTCAACCCGATATTTCTGGTATAGGCGTTGGTGTTCCAAGTGTAGTTGATACTGAAAGAGGTGTTGTTTTTGGTGTTCAAAATATTCCTTCGTGGAAGGAAGTTTATTTAAAAGAATATTTGGAGACAAAATATAATCTTCCAACTTATGTAAACAATGATGCAAATTGTTTTGCCGCCGGAGAAAAATATTTTGGAAAAGCTAAAGATTATAATAATGCTGTCGGATTAATTATTGGAACAGGCCTTGGTGCGGGATTGATAGTGAATGGAAAATTATATTCAGGGGCAAACTGCGGTGCCGGAGAATTTGGAACGATATCTTTCAGAGAACATAATTACGAATATTACTGCAGCGGACAATATTTTTTACAGCAATATTCAACAGACGGAGCCGCATTATACGAAGCATCTAAAAATGAAGATGCTAACGCTTTAAAAATATTTTCTGAATTTGGAAGCAATCTGGGTGAGGCAATCAAATTAGTTATGTATTCAATCGATCCGCAGATTATTATTTTAGGCGGATCTTTAACAAAGTCTTTTGAATTTTTTAAATCTGCCATGTGGAATTCGATTAATGAATTTGAGTATACACACGCGCTTAAAAAAATAAAAATTGAATGTTCCGAAATAAAAAATATTGCAGTATTAGGTGCAGCTGCATTGTATCTTGATGCACAAAATTAAATTAACAATTAATAAATTTTGAATTATTAGTTATGAAAAAAATTTTATTGATACTTATAGTATCCCAATTAAACTTGTTCTCTCAAATCAACTCCCAGCACACTTTATTGCTAAAAGATAACTGGAAAATACAATCATCCGAAAAGCTTATTGTTTCAGGCAAGATTGTTTCAACTGAAAGTTATAATACGAAAGATTGGTACACAGCTACTGTCCCTACAACGGTACTCGCTGCTTTGGTTAAAAACGGTGTTTATAAAAATATTTTTGTAGGTGAAAATTTAAAATCCATTCCTACCGATCAATTTAAAAAATCGTGGTGGTACAGAACTGAATTTGTCATTTCTGATAATCAAAATTTCAATACTTATCAAATAAATTTCAATGGAATAAATTATAGAGCAAATATTTGGGTAAATGGAAAGCTTGCCGCAGATACTTCTACAATCTTTGGATCATTTCGCCAATTTGAGATCGATGTAACTTCATTCGTTAGACGGGGTAAAAAAAATGTTTTAGCGGTCGAAGTTTTCCCGCCGGTTAAAGGTGATTATACAATGGGTTTTGTGGATTGGAATCCTGAACCGCCGGATACTAATATGGGAATTTGGAGGACTGTAGAATTAAGACAATCCGGAAATATTTCAATCAATTTTCCAAATGTTCAAACTAGATTTACAAATAACGAATTAAGTGAAGCAAGGATTGACAGTCACGGCAGA
>CAVSWT010000003.1:0-71647 GCA_963731745.1 uncultured Ignavibacteriales bacterium | reverse complement strand
CATAACAATCTTCACAGTATGGGTCCCCATCATCATTAAAATAAGCGCTGTTTCTATAAATTTCACCATCACAGTGTGGAGCAGAAAGTAAATAAGCTGTTATGGCATCTTCTCGCAATACGGCTGATCAAATGCCCATCCCGGGTTGTTCCCTTCATCACCGGATATTCTCTTCGCAGTTTGTACCTCTCCCCATGCTGCCAATCCCCAAGCGGGAAGTATATCTTGATTCCAATCCCACTTTTTACTTATTAGCATATCAAGCTCTTTCAGTCCTTCTCTACAGTCATCGGGAATAGTATGCAGATAATGTTTTAGGTTCTTAAGAAAAGTACATGATTGCTGGCGGTTCTTCATTCAACAAAATTGAGATTATCCTCCGTTGTTCCCCAGTACTGCCAGTTTTGCAAGTGTTAAGGTGACCAAAGCCGTTGAAGGAGAAAGTAGGAAAAAGAAACCCGGCGTTCTGTATTCAAAGCCGTATGATTTTTTTCGGTATGAGCTCAGCTTTACCGTAGCCGGTACGCTCACGTTTTTGTTTCTGTTCTTTATCATCATATACAGCTGCTTAAAGAGCCGAGTACTATATCCAGTGATTTTATAATATTTGGTTCCGGTTGAATGCTGAAATGGATATGCCCGCCGATTGCATAATCATCAACAAAATGGCAGGAGTAAAACTCCAGATCATCGGCTTTACTGTCGCCGTAATCTAAGATCTGATATATCTTGCTGGTTAAATCGATGGGGCTTTCGGAATAACCGGGGCGAACTTCTGCCGTGGACTCACAGCCGTCCAGTCCGAATGAAGAGTTTTGTTTGAAGTAGCGGTCAGCTGAAATGAATTGGCCGTTGCGTCTACAGATTAGTTCCGGATCGCAGCCTAAAGTGAAACACATAGTAACTCCTTTTTTATTGTTGTTAGTATGTGTTTCTTATACCGAAAGTTTTGTAGAAAAGAATTTAAGAGGGGCCAAATAGATCTTTAGGAAATTTTTGGACCTTATTTTATCCATCGGAAGGAGTACAGAATTTAATGTCAAACCCGAATCAAGGATGTGGAATTAGTTTGGGTTTTGGCAAACAATTCTTAAAATACAATCAAAAATCAAACAGCAAACTGTGCGCTTAGCTGAATAAATCATATGAGTGAATGAAACTAATGGCAAAAGCTTCGAACAGAACGAATTAAAAAGTTTTTTCTTTGCTGAATAGTGTTTGCCAAAACACACAGCCCGGATTAAATAAAACTGCCAAGAGCGAAAATTGCGGTCGGCTTGAGGCGCTTGATATTTCCAATAAGTAAAAAGTTAAATTAGTTCATCAAACAATATTTTAACTTTAGGAGGTATCAAATGTATTACACAGGTATTGATCTGCATAAATTCACTTCTTACTTAACTACTGTTGATTCTTCAGGAGCTGTTGTTAAACAGGAGAATCTGAAAAACGTTGCTCACAATTTTATTCAATATTTCAACTCACTTCCGGGAGAACATAAAACAACAGTTGAATCAACTATGACCTGGTACTGGCTGAATGATCTATTAACTTCAATCAACATTCCTTTGGTACTTGCACATGCCAAGTATGTTAAAGCAATTGCCTATGCGAAAGTTAAAACCGATAAAGTAGATTCTCATACACTTGCTCAGCTTCTTCGTATGGATTATATCCCGGCTGCACATAAAATCTCCGCAGAAAATCGTCTGCTTCGTGATGCCCTTAGAGCCAGACTAAAAATAGTTCAGCGTCATACATCCATAACCAACTCCATGCAGCTTCTGCTGGCTAAATATAATTATGATTCACCAACTCAACTTACCGGTATACCAAAATTTCAGTATGAACAACTCTGTAAAGTAGAAGAAATACTAAACGAACAAATGCTTGATCTTGAAAAACAGCTTTATCCATTCCTCATTCCAAATGATGATATACAGCGTCTACTGTGGATACCGGGCATAGGGAAAATGAATGCTTTTACTATTTTTCTTGAAGTTGATGACATCCATCGTTTCCCGGATGTAAAGAACTTCTTTTCTTATTGCCGGTTAGTCCCCTCAGCCCGTAACTCCGGAGGTAAATCAAAACAGCGGTCCTCCAAAGACGGAAACAAATACCTAAAGGTAGTATTCTGTGATGCTGCTATACATGCCGTTCAGCACTATCCGGTAATACGAAAATGCCACGACAAATTACTGAGAAAGAAAAACAAACAAATAGCCAAAACAATAATAGCCAAACAGCTGGCAGAAATAGTATATCATGTATTAAAAAATAAAACAGACTTTAACAACAAATTCAAAGGCCAAGAATTAGAACATAAGAAATCATTACAATGGCCGCGCATTACAAGCCCCTACGCCTAACTGGTTAGCCAAGCATATCCGTTCCGCGGGATTGGGAAGTAATGCGCTTGCCAATAAAATATCTGGAATAGTATAGTATTTACTATGCAACTTCAAGTTCATCTTGGAGTAAGTCCCTAAAGAGGTTTGGTTGCCATATGCAGCCACATAGATATTAAGGCAAAAGTAGTTGTTTAAGTTTATGAATTATTTGTAGATCAATGTATCAAAGAACTTTATATAATTGAATCGAAACCATGAATATTATTCTCTACTTATCTATTGACTTTTTACTTATTAAAGAGGTTAGGCAACATTTACTTAACCAACATAAATTTCTTTGTTATAGTATTATTTTCTGAAGTTAATTGATAATAATAAACTCCACTTGATAAACCATCAGCAGAAAAATTAATTTTGTATTCTCCAGACTTATAATTTCCATTTACCAAGACTTTTACTATCTGACCAAGAGAATTAAAAACTTGTAATTTTACAAATGATTCTTCTGGAATAAAATAACTTATAGTTGTATTTGGATTGAATGGATTAGGATAATTCTGATAAAGTGTAAATGATTTTATAATCTGATTATCTTCATCAACAGACGTAACACCTCCATTAGTTGTTTTATAAATCATTCCATTCCATCCAACTGCCCAACCAATATTTTCATTAATAAATTCAATATCAGTTACAAAATTATTTGGAGCAGTAGATTGTTCAATCCAACTATTTCCAAAATCCGTTGTCTTTTTGATTTTCCCTATAAGTCTGCTTGCATAGCCAATATTTCCAAACATAACAATGTCAGTTAAATCATTAAAATTTGGAACGCCAGAAACATTCCATATTTCACCACCGTCAGAAGTGTAATACAAAGTATCCCAATCGGTAGCCCAACCTTCGGTTGTATTTCTTAAATAATATTTTTTGCATTGACCATAAAGTAGGAGAATTAAAATATTTTGTATCCCAGTTTGCTCCACCATCTGTTGTGCAATGAATTTGGTATCCGTCAAGATTTTGTCCGCCAAATCCACAAGCCCAGCCATTTATTGATGAAGTAAAGCTAATATCTGTAATATATCTAAACCAACTATTATAGGGTGAAATATCTTCCCAAGTCTCCCCGCTATTAGTGGTTTTCCAAATTTTTGTATCTGTATAAAAATCCTCTTCAAATCTATCCCTAAGAATAAATATTTGTGTAGGTGAAATACATTCAACTTTAAGGTTTCTTATATAAATTGAAGTATCGTTATAAACTCTACTCCAATCATTTCCTTTGTTTGTTGTTTTTAGGATAATACCATCATCACCAACCGCCCATCCATTTGATTCATCACAAAATGAAATACTTAATAATGGAGTCGTATAGTTTGTTGTTTGTCTTTCCCATTTAGTTCCACCATCAGAAGTATATAGAATAGTTCCGCTATCACCCGTTACCCATCCATTTGTTTCATTAAAAAACGAAACACTATTTAGATTGACAGTAACATCAGAATTTTGAGAAAACCATTGAGCTTCAATTTTAATTGAGATTAATAGGAAAGATATAAACGATAATTTTATTATACTTTTCATTTTTATCTCCCTTGTATTTTATGTTGCCTAACGGAGTTGCGGCTAAGGCGCAGCCCAGAACAGCAATGCCGATTTAATTAATAAATTTTATAATTAAAAAAATCTTTCATAGTAGAACAACGTTGAACAAGAAACTAAACACGGAACGATAAACCCTAAAACCCCAAAATGCCGAGAGCGAAATCGCTGTCGCCTTGAGCCGCGGGTTATACGGTTTATTTAAACAATACTGTTTTAATTTTCTTATTCTTTCCATTTTTCTTAATAAAGAATTCTAACACAACAGTATCTGGAACATCTGATTTTTTTAAGTATGCATACGCATACATTTGAGAATGAAAGACACCTAAATAAAATCCGTAGTTTTTGTTATAAACAACACATAATGAATCCTCATTTAGACTTGTATTAATTGTTGCACTATATTGTAAATTTGCCGAATCAATTTTTACCTCATTTGCTGATTGACCTTTCATCCACATATTTTCATACCAAAATTCATTGACTTGAATTTCTTTGCCCATTTTATCTTCATTATCAACTTTTATAACTGATTTACTTTTAAAATCTACTCCTCTTTTTTTTGATTCATTTATATTCGAAGAAAATCCAGATTTTCCACTTTCAAGTCCGCTCATGATATAAATACTACAGCGAATATAATTAGGAATATTTTTTTCATCTTCTATTTTACCGTATAACGGAGTTGCGGCTAAGGCGCAGCAGTCTGTCCGCCAACTGCCGTGTAATTTTATTTATTATTAAAAAAGGAAATTAAAATTCTTTCTTGTATTAATTTTTATTTTTTTATTTTCTTTGGACTTTTGTCAGGCATAAATCTAATATTTAACATGTTTTTCTATTTATCCATAAGAAAAAAGATCAGCTTATGCGGGGCATTCTGCCATAAAGCTGTGCAGCTTCTTTAGGTTATGCACCAAACATATAAGTGTAAATTCATAGTTTGCCTTCTGCATTCCTCTCAGCAAAAAGCTTCTGAAGTTCATTACATTTTTGATATGTGCAAATACGGGCTCTACGGTTGCCATCCTCTTATTATATTTCTTCTTTCCTTCTTCACTTCTCAATTTCCGTCTCATCATAATTTTGTAATCGTCATTCTCATATATCTGTATTTGACGATTTCCTCTTTTGGATTTTCTTACACATTCACTTTGGTATTTACATCCGCTGCAGTCGGTGCTTTCATAGTGACGGCTCTTTACTCCTTTCCTTGTTTCATTCCTTCTAAAGACTAATCTTCTTCCTTCCGGACATATGTATTCATCTTGCTGTTGATCATACTTAAAGTTCCTTCTGTCAAATCTTCCTATTATTTCATTGCCTTGTTCATCAGTTTCTTTCTTAAGCTTGCAGTCCGGTATATATGCATCTATTTTATTCTTCTCTAAGTAGAGGTAATTCTCACCGCTGAAGTATCCTGAGTCTGTTGAAATTTCTTTTGGTTTGCTGCCATCATTGTTCTGTATTGTCTTTTCATATATTGGAACTAACTGATGATTATCTCCTCCTTGATTGGTTAACTCTGCTGCTGTTATTATCTGCTTATCGCTGTCTACGGATATCTGGGCATTATAGCATACATCATAGCCTCCGTTATTGGTCTTCATTAGGTGTGCTTCAGGCTCTGTTATGTTTACTTCCTTTAGCTTTCTTTCTTTGAGCTCTTCACGTGCTTGTTTTATTTTTTCAAGCATCTTCTTTTCATCCTGAAGTTCCTCCGGCAGCTCATCTCCTCTTTTTTCTCCATAGAGTTCATCTTCATGTTCGTCTATCCGCTCTGCTTGATTTACTATTTCCCTTATCTTCTGTTCAAGAAGATATTCTTCTCTGCGAAGTTCTTTCTCTCTTCTGTTTTTACTCTTATGGCCGTTTGCCTTTATCTTGCTGCCGTCTATTGATACGTGTCCTAAGCTTGCCATTCCCATCCGGCGGCATATCTGAAGCACCTCCTTAAAATACAGCTTGAAATATTTTCCCTTATCTTTTCTGAAGTCACTGATGGTTCTGAAGTTTGGTTTCTGTCCTCCGCTTAAGTACATAAAGTATATGTCGCTGATCAGTTTTGATTCTATCTGGCGGGAACTTCTTACTGCTATTGTGTATGCATAGATTAATATTTTTATCAGCATCTTCGGATGGTATGCACTATTGCCTTCCTCTGAATAGCTGCCGTAGAGTTCTTTAAAGTCTAATTGTTCTACTATTCTGTCAAGGAAGTGTACAAAGTGATCTTTGCTTACAAGTTCATCTATACAAGGGGGGAGGAGTGAAAGCTGGTGTTGCTCGTAGGGCTTAAATTTCATCCCGTTATACTTTCAAATTTGTTTTTCCCTAATCTATTAATTTTTATAATTAATTGGTAGTTGCCGGACAGACTCGCAGCCCATAACAGCAATGCCGATTTAATTAGTAAATTTTATAATTAAAAAAATCATTCATAACACGAATACGTTGAACAAGAAACTAAACACGGAAAGACAAACCCGAAAACCCCAAAATTGCCAAGAGCGAAATCGCTGTCGCCTTGAGCCGCGGGTTAGGCATATTTACAGCAAATAATACAATTTTATTTCCAATCCTAAAGTATGGAATTTTGCTTCCAAATCTTTTTGGTTTGTATAAAAATCAAAAAAGTATTTAGGTCCCACTGTCAAAAATATATTTTTAGTTAATGGCTGAAATAATGCTACGCCAATAGAAATTGATGAGCTAAAATCATCTGTTGATATTATTTCCTTCAGAATTTTCACCGAACTGTTTTGATTTACTTATTCCTTCAATATTATATATATAATTAAAATTAATCACCAAATGAACCAATAAAACTTGTAGTGTTTTTTGTACTCGTTTTATAGTTTATAGTTATTGGTAAACTTATGCTTGAATATTTGTTTGAAAAATCTGTCGGAACAAGACGAGAATAATCGAATCTATCTTCTGCATCTACTATTCCATTTCCATTAACATCTATCCAAGCTTTTCTTGTATCCAATATATCTTTCGCATATAAAAGTTTTTTAATCTGATATTTAACCCAGTCTCTATAATTAGATTTGGTTGAATAAAATAGATGCCAGTAATTCCAAATGAATAACCAAAATTATTTTTGGGTGAAGGTAAATCTGATGGTGAATATGAATAAGTTATTGCAGGTATTAAATTAATACCGAATGCAAAATTATTTTGTGATAAAATATTTTGATTAACAAAGATTAGTGAAACTATAATAATTAAAAATTTATATTTCATAATTTCCTCACATATATGCCTAACGGCTTTGCGGCTAAGGCGCAGCCCAGAACAACAATGCCGATTTAATTAGTAAATTTTATAATTAAAAAAATCTTTCATAACAGAACAACGTTGAACAAGAAACTAAACACGGAACGACAAACCCGAAAACCCCAAAATTGCCAAGAGCGAAATCGCTGTCGCCTTGAGCCGCGGGTTATACCACTTTACTTAAAAGAATATTGACAAACCTAAATTTACACCTAATCCTCTTGTGGTGAATGAATCTATTTGTCCACTTTCACTTCTTATATAATTTGGGCTTCCATCAGTATAATTATAATTCTGAAAACTTTCTATATCTGAATTTGCTTTTGATATTGTTAACCCATATTCACCTGATAATATTACATTTTCTGATAATTTGTATTCGGTTCCTAAAATTATGTCTAAACCATAGCTGGTTGTTTTGTTGTTATCTTCATATTTGACGGTGTATGAGGAATAAAGAGAGGCTGATTTATAATCACGTTTACTGTATGATATAAATGGCCCTCCACCAAATATTAGGGAAAACTTGTTATAATTCATAACACTATAGAGATATTGAATTGATATTTTCAAATTATAATTGTGATTATATTCTTGTGGGCTATTAGAAATACTATCTAATTTTTGGGTAACGTCATAGTCATCTTTATTTATATTTGTTAGTAATCCTATTCTTATCCCGGAAATGTTATTTAAACAATATCTATAGGAAAAAGTATAGTTATTAAAATTTGTTAGAGTAAGTAAATTTCCAATTTGGAACTCCAAGCCATGTTTTAATTCTTTATTATTGGTTTTAGAAGAATCTTGTGCTAAAGTTAAATTAAAAGAGAGAATGAAAATTATAAGAAAATAAAAGTACTTCATGATTTCACCCTTTATAAATTGATTAGTGGTATAACGGCTTTGCGGCTAAGGCGCAGCCCAGAACAACAATGCCGATTTAATTAGTAAATTTTATAATTAAAAAAATCCTTCATAACACAACAACGTTGAACAAGAAACTAAACACGGAACGACAAACCCTAAAACCCCAAAATTGCCAAGAGCGAAATCGCTGTCGCCTTGAGCCGCGGGTTAGCTGCATTTTTAAATACTGGAATTATTCATTTAACATTTTATTAAGTTTCATATTCCAAATAACTATTTCCAATTATACAATTTTAAAATTTCATCTTTGCTTAATGCTCGATTATAAATTAATAAATCATCAATTTCTCCTTCAAAGAATTTATACTGTGAACTTAGACTCTTTCCTATAAACAATGGCTGGTTATTATCGTTAAATCTAAATTCACCTACCTTAAAAGTATCCTCCAAAGTTGGATATCCCTGAAAATAATATGTTAACTTTTTATTAGAAAATGTTACTGCAAGAAATAAATATTCTCCAGCTACCGAATAATTTGTATACATATATTCTTCAACTTTTAAGTTTTGAAGTTTGTAATTAAACCAAAAATCATGTACTCCATATACACTCAATATATAGCCGAAACCATTGGAATCTATTTTTGAAATGATTGCTGCGTTTCTATTTTGATTGAGAGATCAGGTGTTCTTATCCAAAAACAAATAGTTCCACTATCTCCAATAACGTTAGAGAAGTTTGGAATTTCAATATAGTTATCAACACCATTAAATTGTAATGCCCCTACTTGTTGATTAAATCTCCCGACCGAAGCGGATGTTCCGTTTTCAACACCATTAAATACATTGCCACTATAATCTTTTGCGTTTCCATTAAAAGGATAGTATGCAATAAGACCCTCTTTAACAACATTGCCATATTCCATATAATCTTTTTGTGGTTCAGGATTGTCAATTCCCTTATTACAACCAGAGACAAGAGTTAAGAATATACCAATTACTAAAACGGAAGTAATATTTATTTGCTTAAGAATAATTAATTTAAGAACATTCTTTTTTATCTTTTCCAAAGAACTCCTCCTTCATTTTGTGCAGCTAACGGCTTTGCGGCTAAGGCGCAGCCCATAACAACAATGCCGATTTAATTAGTAAATTTTATAATTAAAAAAATCTTTCATAGCTGAACAACGTTGAACAAGAAACTAAACACGGAACGACAAACCCGAAAACCCAAAATTGCCGAGAGCGAAATCGCTGTCGCCTTGAGCCACTTGTTATACATAATTTTTTAGTTTTAAAATTGAATCCCTAAATTAACTTCAAAAACATTATTTTTTATTTCCGTAAAAGAATTTGAATACGTTGATGTAAAATCTAAATGGTATGAAAATTCAATAAATGGATTAAAGACCATATTAAGATTAGGTATAAATCCTATTGAAAGTGTTCCGCCAAATACATTTTTATAATTATCATAAGTTGATGATGTTGAATTAAAATCATCATGACTATTCAACAATATATCATATCTGGGTGCAATTTTTAAAAAAGGAGTTCCAGAAATTAATTGGATTTTATAGACCAAAGAAATAGGGATAGATAAATAGTTGTGATAAACATATTCAATTTTCTTTCCGATTGGTTCAGGCCCTTCTTCTCCAGTAATCACCAATTCCAATCCCATTCCTTTTTGAATATATTTTAATTCAGGTGAAATAGAGAATCCATTAAAATTGAAAATGTCAGCATACACACCAAAACTATAACCACTTTTTCGTTTTATACTATTATCTAAATCAAAGTTGCTATATGTTTGACTTGAACTAACATAACCTACCTTAAATCCATAATTTTGAATTATCTGAGCAGAAGCACTAATTGTAGTTAACAAAATTAGCGTTATTATAAAAAGATATTTCATAAAAAATTTCCCTCATTTTATTATGTATAACTATTTAATTAGACGCCTTATGGCGCTTTATTTTTGTTTCTAAATTAAGAAACTTTTTTCTTATATAAGAAACAAAATCCTTTTTTTTCTATATGTAGAAACATAAATTTTCTTATATAAGAAAGTTTTTCTGCTGCATAAATACTTTTTATAAATTGCAAATTCTATCTTCCATTCCCATCGGTTTTAACTTCTTGTGTTCTATTTCCCATAACTTTTTATCTGGTTCCCATCTTCCGCCTGCAGCTTTTATTTTCGTCCGCAGCTCTGTTTCACTATAATTTATTTTTACAAAAACCTTACGGCTTTTTTTGCCTATGCTTTCATCGGGATCCCAAAATCCCTGGTCAACTATTAATTCAACTGTTTTATATTTTGTTTTCTTTCCGGCATCATATTTATATCTAACGCAAATTAATTTATCTCCAAATTCTTCAACCAATTTCTTTGTCCCCGGCATTCCGGCTGTTAATTTTCTCCCCGTGAGCTTTGCCGCTTTCTTAATATCTAATTTATTTTTCTGCATTGCAAATCTCTACAAAATATCCGCCGGGCTTTTAATTCCAAAAGGGCCCTGGTTTAGTACGTGAGTATAAATCATAGTTGTATCAATAGAACTATGCCCAAGTAATTCTTGAATCGATCTTATATCTGTACCACTTTCCAGCAAGTGAGTAGCAAATGAATGCCTCAATGAATGGCATCCCGCCGTTTTGTTTATTCCAGCTTTTTTAATTGCTTCTTTAACCGCCTTTTGGATGACACTTTCTTCCAGATGATGCCTTCGCATTATTCCGTCCGAAGGATCAATTGATAATTTTCCGGAAGGGAATACATACTGCCATTTAAACTCATTACTAGCGTTTGGATATTTTCTTTCCAGTGCGTAAGGTAAATAAACTTTCCCGTATCCTTTCTTCAAATCTTTTAGATGAAGTTTCTTTACATCTTCAAGCTTTGCTTTTAATGCATCCTTTACCAGGAACGGAAGCATTGATACTCTGTCTTTCCCGCCTTTGCCGTTTCGTATTATAATTTGATTACTTACAAAATCAATATCTTGAACTCTCAACCGAAGGCACTCTATCAGTCTTAACCCTGAACCATAAAGGATATTTCCAACCAGCCATGCAGTTCCATTTAAATTATTTATTGTTTGCTTAACTTCTTCTTTGGTAAAAACTACAGGCAGTTTTTTAGGTTTCTTTGCCCAGATTATATCAAATTCACTAATATCAATTTTCAGCACATGTTTATAAAGAAATATAACCGCACATAAAGCCTGGTTTTGTGTTGATGAAGCAACGTTTCTCTTTACAGCTAAATAATTAATATAATTACTAATTTCATTCGCTCCCATTTTATTAGGATGTTTCAAGTTATGAAACTTTACAAAAGACTTAATCCAATTAATATAGGCTTCTTCCGTTCTATAAGAATAATGCCTTGTTCTTAATTCAGTATGTACCTTATCTAATAATTTTGGTTCTGCCATAAACGTTAAATTGATTTACTTAATACTTCGTACATTCAATTACATTACAAATAATTAAATAGAATAAATTTTTGCTTTTCGGGAAAATAGTTATAAGAATCTCACCCTATTTACATTTTCATTTTGTAGAATTACAAAATTCCCTTTCAAAATAAAATATTATTTATTAATACACAATAGTAAAATTAAAGCAGCTCGCATGTCGCACTGTCCGCCGTGGCGGACCGTCGAAGTGCAAATGTCACACTGAGCCCCGTCGAAGTGTGCGTTACGATTTCCAATGAATCATTTCTGACTTTTGCCTTGTCATTCCGGACCTGTGCTGATGAAAACAGTACCTATCCGGAATCTCCGAGATTCTTGCATTCGCCAGCCTGAAATCAACATCGTTACCGCTCCAATGTCACACTGAGCCCCGTCGAAGTGTGCGTCACAATTTTCAATGAATCATTCCTGGCTTTTGCCTTGTCATTCCGGAACCTGTGCTGATGAAAAACAGTACCTATCCGGAATCTCCGAGATTCTTGCATTCGCCAGCCTGAAATCAACATCGTTACCGCTCCAATGTCACACTGAGCCCCGTCGAAGTGTGCGTCACAATTTTCAATGAATCATTCCTGGCTTTTGCCTTGTCATTCCGGAACCTGTGCTGATGAAAAACAGTACCTATCCGGAATCTCCGAGATTCTTGCATTCGCCAGCCTGAAATCAACATCGTTACCGCTCCAATGTCACACTGAGCCCCGTCGAAGTGTGCGTCACAATTTTCAATGAATCATTCCTGGCTTTTGCCTTGTCATTCCGGAACCTGTGCTGATGAAAATCAGTACCTATCCGGAATCTCCTATCCTTGTCATTCCGGACCCTGATCGAATCTCCGCTCCTTGTACATTCCCGTGACCTCGATCCAGAATCTCCGTTCCTTGTCATTCCGGAACCTGTGCTGATGAAAATCAGTACCTATCCGGAATCTCCGAGATTCTGATTGTCATCAGAATGACATCTGCTTGTTTAACCTATCCATGTCATTCCGGACTCCCGATCCGGAATCTAATGTCAAACTGTCAAAAGACAATTTTATCTACTTTTCTAAATATTCCGTTTTCAACGTTTTTTGGAAGATTTTACTTCTTGCTTCTCTCCCTTACTAAATCCTTACTAAATGCTTTCTAAATCCTTTCAACAAATATTTTATAATTTAGATGAGCCAATTTGACGTATAACAAATTATTACTGATGAGACTTTATTGCTTTTTAATGATTGCCGAATACATATTTGCGCGCCTGTAAATTGAAGGATGTTCATTCAATTTTTTAATCCAAGTAAAGCCGCAAGATTCAAATAATGATTTTAGAGATTGAAATGAAATAGGGAAGGGAACCCAATGATTTGATTTATCCGTATCATATTCAATTATTATAATAATTCCGGAAGCTTTTAGATAATTTTTGATATTATTTATAAATGAATATTTGTCTTTTACATAGTGCAGTGAGTTTGCCATTAAAATTCCGTCTAAATTATTAGGCAAGTCTATCTCAGTAAAATCAGTTTGATGCTTTAAAATTTGTACATCATTATAATCATCCGGAATTTTATTTAAAGCATTTTTATTTTGATCTACTGCATAGATTACCCCACCGCCTTCAAGCTGATGAGCAAGCGCTGAAGTGAAAGTTCCCGAACCGCATCCAAGGTCAGCCCACATTTCTTTTTTATTTGACCAATACGAGAGCAGTTTAATTGCTTCTTCTAAATTCATAATTGATTTTAATCTAAATTATTACTGCAAAATAAAATTGTCACTCAGAGCTGATCGAAAAGTGATGTTAAACTCTCTTGTCACACTGAGCCCGTCGAAGTGTGAAGTTAATCTGTCAATCATGTCGTTCAGCCTTCGACCGGCCTTCCTTCGGTAGGTAAACTCCGCCTGACATCATCATGCTAACCAGGACTCAAATGTCACTCTGAGCTTGTCGAAATGTGAAATAGTATAGTCAATCAAAACTTTCAGTCTTCGATAAACTCAGCCTGACATTCTCATTTCAAGCACAGCAATTGTCACTCTGAGCCCGTCGAAGAGTGCCGTTTAGAATCCTTTGATTTAGACAGCATCACCAAAGCATCAAAATCTCCGTTTATAAGAGCTTCTTTTTTAGCTCTACTCCAGCCTTTAATTTGTTTCTCAGCATGAATAGCATCATCAATATTAGTAAATCGGTTTGCATACACTAATTCTACAGGAAGTCTAAAACTAGTATAACCCCTAAAAATTCCAGAATTATGGTTAGATAACCTGACTTCTAAATTAGAAGTAACACCGGTATAATAACTTCCATCCGAACAACGAACAATATAAACGAAATAATTTTTCATATTAAAATAATCTTATAATCTCATGTCACTCTGAGCAAGTCGAAGAGTGACGTTAAACTCCAATGTCACATTGAGCTTGTCGAAATGTGCGTCACGTTTCGAAAATGTATTTATGCATCACCATACACTAAGCTTACAATGTCACTCTGAGCTTGTCGAAGATTGACATAAATTGTCAATCATGTCGTTCAGCCTTCGACAGGCTCAGCCTGACACCATCATGCTAACCAGGACTCAAATGTCACATTGAGCCTGTCGAAATGTGCGTCATAATTTCAAATGCAATGATCCATCGCCAGCCACGCGCATGCTGAAAATAAATTCATTTAGAGTAAGGCAATGCAATGTATTGCTTCCCCAGTTCATTTAACTCGCCTGGAGTTGAATTAAACAAATAAGTAAATTTATTGTCCGGTCCGCTTCCTCTCCCAATAAACCAGGCATACCGGAAAACATCATCTCTGCTTTCGCATAAAGCCACCATCTGCTTCATTTGCTCTATCTGCTTTGCGTATGAATTAATTTGTGAATTCCAGTTTGCCATTTCTGTAATCCAGATTTTTTTACCGTATTTTTTTAAGCGGTCAAGCTGCGCGGCAAGACCGTAATCATACCAGTGAAAAGCGAGATAATCAATTTTCGGATCTCTTCCGCCATTCGCAGATTTATAAGCAGAATAAAATGCATCAAGCCATATAACCGGATCGGAATAATTCTGCATAGTTCCCCAATTCATCGCAGGGCCCACTAAATAGATGGTTCTTTTTTTTGCTGCAAGATCAGATGCGACCTGCTCATATCGTAACCAATCGGATGCTGCTTGAACCGGAGTACGGTTTGCCTGATCGGTTAAATTTGGTTCATTCATTACCAGCAAGTATTTAATTTCAGCATGGCTTAAAATAAAATTTTCAATTTGTCCGATATCGCTTACAGAAGTATTTCCGCCCCAAAGCATGGGGACGAACTCCATTTTATAATTTGAATAATAATCTTCAGTAACATTTGTACTTTTACCCCAGTTATACCACCATGAAACGCCGCTTTTAAGAGCACTAAAATCTGCAGGGTTTGTTAGATCATAAGCTAATCCGCGTTTAGGGCTTTTAGTTATTTCTGCCGGTGGATTTTCTGTATTTGTAGGGGACGAATCTTTATTGCAGCCGAAGCTTAATACAGATAAAATAATTAAAAGTGTTAATAGATTATGGTTGGTCATATTTAGTTTCCCTTTTTAAAAATATTGATTTCTATTTCAATCTAAAATGCCGCTTACTGCAAATGTCACATTGAGCCGTTCGAAATGTGTGTCACGATTTCTATTACAACGTCCAGACTTCGACATGCTAAGCCTGACATCAGCATCCTTACCCAATACAAATGTCGCACACTTCAAATGTCACATTGAGCTTGTCGAAATGTGAAGCAGAATTGTTAATCATAACGTTCAGACTTCGACATGCTCAGCCTGACATCAGCATCCTTACCCAGTACAAATGTCGCACACTTCAAATGTCACATTGAGCTTGTCGAAATGTGAAGCAGAATTGTCAATCATAACGTTCAGACTTCGACATGCTCAGCCTGACATTCTCATTTCAAGCACAGCAATTGTCATGTCACTCTGAGCCCGTCGAAGAGTGCCGTTTAGAATCCTTTGATTTAGACAGCATCAACAAAGCATCAAAATCTCCGTTTATAAGAGCTTCCTTTTTAGCTCTGCTCCAACCTTTAATTTGTTTCTCAGCATGAATAGCATCATTAACATTTTTGAATTGATGTGAATAAACTAATTTAACAGGAAGTCTAGAACTAGTATAACCTTTAAAAATTCCCGAATTATGGTTAGATATTCTTACTTCTAAATTAGAAGTAACGCCGGTATAATAACTTCCATCCGAACAACGAACAATATAAATGAAATAATTTTTCATATTAAAATAATCTTATAATCTCATGTCACTCTGAGCTTGTCGAAGAGAGAAGTTAAACTGTCAATCATTCCGTTCAGACTTCGACATGCTCAGTCTGACACCAACATCGTCCCGCTCAGCCTGACATCAACGTCGTCACAAAGCACAAATGCACTCATCGCTCCAGTGTCACATTGAGCTTGTCGAAATGTGCGTCACGTTTTCAAATGCAACGTTCAGACTTCGACTAGCTCAACCTGACATCAACGTCTTCACAAAGCACAAATGCACTCACCTCAATTGTCACATTGAGCTTTGTCGAAATGTGCTTCACGTTTCCAAATGTATCGTTCAGACTTCGACAGGCTCAGTCTGACATTGTCACGTTAAGCTAGTCAAAATTAAAAAGTCACCTACCAAATCTTAACCCGTTTATCTTCCGGCCTCCACATTGGCTGCCCGGGTTTAATATTAAAAGTATCATAAAAACCTTGCGCGTCACTAAACGGCCCGTTTACACGAAGGAAATTTGGCGAATGAACATCAGTTAAAACCTGCTGTGCCAGCGCCTCCTGCCTTGTATGTCCAAACCATGAATAAGCGTAGCCAAGCCAAAATCTTTGTGCGGGAGTTAATCCGCCGATCTTTTTACCTTCTTTAAATTGATCAGTCTTTTGAAAAGCATCCCATCCAATCATTATTCCGCCAAGGTCTGCAATATTTTCTCCCAGCGTTGCCTTGCCGTTTATGTGCATGCTGTCGAGGATTACATAATTATCAAACTGTTCAACCATCAATTTTGTTTTTTCAGTAAACCTTTCTTCGTCTTCTTTTGTCCACCAATTGTTTAAGTTTCCCTCGGCGTCAAAAAGTCTTCCTTCATCATCAAATCCGTGAGTTAATTCATGCCCAATGGTTGAAGCGCCTGCATAAGCATAGGCAACGGCATCATCAACTAGCGAATCAGGAACACCGGGAACAATAAATGCGGCAGCCGGCAGTACAATTTCATTACTGTATTGATTATAATAAGCATTCCAGGTTTGCGGGGTCATATCCCATTCCAATTTATCTACCGGTTTTCCAAGCTTATTAATATTTCTATCAAACCAAAATTCATTTGCGCGAATTGTATTTCTTGCGTAAGAATCTTTTTTAATCGTAAGCTTTGAAAAGTCTTTCCACTTATCCGGGTATCCGACTTTTTTTGTAATCTTATATAATTTCACCAGAGCTTTTTGTTTTGTTGATTCGCTCATCCAGTTCAGGTTTTTAATTCTATTCGCAAACGCATCAATAATATTGTCGACAATTTTTTCGTAGCGTTTTTTAGTTTTGGGAGAATAATATTTTTTCACATAAATCTGTCCCAGCAGTTCGCCCATAGCATCTTCGGCTGCATCCTGTATTCGTTTCCATCTTGGTTTTTGCTCTTTAACCCCTGACATTACGGTGCCTCTAAAATAGAAATACTCATTATCTATTTTGCTGCTGAGTGTACTTGCATAATCATTTATAAGATGAGATTTGAAATATTCTTTCCATTGATTTAAATCGAATTTATTAATTGCTGCATTTAAAGCTCTAAAAAATTCAGGCTGCCCGATTATAACTGAATCGGCATTCTTCACTCCCATGCCGGTGAGCAGTGTATTCCAATTAACGGATGGTGTTAATTTTTGAAGTTCGGCAACAGATGTTTTATTGTAATTAGCGTATGGGTCTCTTAAGTCTTCAAGTTTTCTGCATGAATCGGCAAGAAAATTTTCAATCTGGTAAACTGTATTTTCTTTATTGATCTCATTCTCTGCATTGTCATTAATAAGGCTAAGCATTGTGTTAATATACTTTTTATATTCAGCTCTAATATTTTCAGTGCGGGCATCCTCTCTGAAATAATATTCACGGTTCGGCAAACCTAACCCGCCCTGCCACAGATACAGCGCATATTGCTGGCTACTTTTTGCGTCTTGATCAACAAAAATATCGAACATTACGCTAACGCCTTTTCTATGCAGCATTGCAGCGGTTTCAAATAAATCATTTTTTGTTTTTATAGAATTAATTTTATCAATTTCCGGCTGGATAGGGGAATAGCCTGATTTTTCTATTTTGATTGTATCCATTCCGGTAAAATAAAAGTCCCCGGTTTTTTGTTCATTGCTGCCCTCAGAGGCGTTTGATTTTTCAGCCTCCTGTAGAATTCCTTTTATCTGGCTGTATGTTTCTTCATTTACAAGATTAGGTAAGCCCCATCTTTTTTCTGATGTTGGAATCGGATTCTCTTTTTCCCATTTACCGGTTGCATATTTAAAAAAGTCTGTGCCCGGATCAACAGTTGTATCTATGGTTTCAATTAAAAAATCCTTGCTAGCTTTTTCCTGGGAATAGCTGAATGCAGTGAATAAAAAAATTAAACAGAAGCTGCTGATAAATAGTTTTACGTTTTTCATAAATGTAAATAATTAATGATTAAAAAGATTATGAATTGATGGGGACGCAAATTAGCGCCCCCTGTGATTAAAACGAATGTTATAATTCAATTGTAAAAAATTACACAAAGGCGAAATGATTAAAAAGGAAAATAGCCGGTATTTTTAACTAAGCATCCTTCGAAGATAATTTATTTGGCCAAGATGATAATTCAAATGCCCAATTAAATGAACCAGGAAAAAAGCCGTGCTTACATTCTTCTTTAAAAAATCCTGCTTGTAAATATTATCTAATTCTTTTTCATCCATGTATGTTAAAGCAGAATTCACAGCTTCAATAGTTTCATCTATATTTTTAATTAAATCTTCTTTAGGAATATTAGTGCCCGAAAATTCTGCGTCGCGGTTACGGATATATCCGCTGTTGCCGAGATTTGCACCAATAAAAGTTTTTAAGTTTCCGCAGAGATGAAGGCATAAATTGCCGGCTGTATTTTTTATCTTGCCGGAAATTTTCCATAAATCCTCTTCGCTGTTAAATAAAGATATTTCATCTTTAAGTTTATTTAAATCACGGTCGAATAGTTCGATAAAAGATTCTTTTAGCATTTTTACCCCATAATATTTTTAGTAATTAGTTAAGAACTTTTTCTGAATAATCTTCTAAAATTGCTTCGGTTACATTTATTATATGGTCGCCTACTTTTTCACATGAATTAAAAATGTCGTTGTAAATCATTCCGCTTTTTAAATTGTAATCGCCTTTTTCAATATCTTCAAAATATTCTTTTCTCAGTTTATTACGCTGCTCATTTATTTCAAGTTCTTTTTCCTGTGCGGGCTCATATTTAACTTTTTCGTAGGGAGTCTTTAAATTCTCATGCATAATTGACAATGCCTGGTCTAGCTGAGAAAATGAAGCTTTTATATTTGCCATTTGCATTTCTGTAAATTGAATTTTATCCTCATCCATTCTTTGTATAGAACGTGACATCTGGTAAAAAATATCTCCAATTCTTTCCAGGTCGCTTACAATGCTTAAAATGCTTCTAACTTTATTTGAAGCGTCTTTGCTAATTCTTCCTTCGGAAATTTTTGCGAGATAATTTACCACTTCAACTTCAATTCTATCAGTGATCTGTTCGTACTTAAAAATTTTATCAAATAACTTATGACGTTTATTATTTTGATTATTATCTAATAAGTTTTGAACATAACCTGACATTTTTGAAACTATCTTTCCAAATTTTGCAACTTCTTTTTGTGCCTCAAGTAATGACAGTTCGGAAGTCTTCATTAAGCCCGTACCGATATATTCCAGGTGATATTCTTCATCCGTATCAGTTGACGGCACCATCAGCTTAACAATTTTTACTATCTGCGGAATAAACCACACCAGCAGCAGAGTATTTATTATATTGAATGAAATATGAAATAATGTAAGCGACCATTTTATTGCATGAAAATTTATAAATGGTGAACCGGCTTGAGTATTAATCATTATTTTGTCAATGCCCTGCAGATAAAATGGAAATACTATAAGCATCCACAGTACACCAAAAACATTAAATATAAAATGTGCTCGAGCTGCTCTTTTTGACTGTACATTTGTAACTATAGCAGCAATATTCGCGGTAATTGTGGTTCCGATATTTTCGCCCAAAACGATTGCCGCAGCAATATCAAAAGTGATCCAGCCGTTTTCACACATCACTAATGTTAAAGCCATTGCCGCACTTGAAGATTGAACAATCATAGTAAACAATGTTCCGATTAAAATGAATAACAGCGTTGAGAAAATTCCCATATTAGTTAGGCTTTTTAGATGAGCCAGCATGTCAGGACTTATCTGCGGAACCGAATCTTTTAATGCTTCCAAACCCATAAATAAAATGGCAAAACCAATTAAGAATTCTCCCCATGATTTCAGCTTGCTGCTTCGCATAAAAGTTAGCGGGAAGCCGATGGCAATTATAGGAAGGGAATACGATGCGACACTTATTTTTGAAAAGCCAAACACAATTACTAGCACGGCGGTGATTGTTGTACCAATGTTGGCTCCCATTATTACGCTGATTGCCTGCTTAAGTTTTAGCAGTCCGGCGTTTACAAAGCTTACAATCATAACTGTTGTAGCGGAAGAGGATTGAATTACACTTGTAACCAGAAATCCTGTCAAAACACCGGTGAATCTATTTGTTGTCATCGTGTTGAGCACTTGCCGCATTTTGTTGCCGGCAACTTTTTGTATTCCTTCACTCATTATCTTCATACCGAAAATGAAGAAGCCCAAAGCGCCTATCAGCTTAAGGATACCAAAAACAATCACTTATTTAATCTCTCTCTTTTTTATGTATGTAATCGGACTATTCAAACTTAAAAGTTGAAGTTATCTTTTTAAATTGTTTTTTAAACTTCTCAAAATCCTCTTCTTTCGAAGTGCAGGTTATAGAATAACCTTTGCCGTTATTTACTAATTGATATAATATTACTTTTAACTTATAAGCCCCCATTTCATGGGTATAGTACAGCCACTTAGCCTGGGCTTTTCCCAATTCCTCCAGCCCGCTGAACTCATCATTAAAATTATTCAATTGCTTTAGGCTTTTAATGGAACTGCTGAAATAATCATTTAAACTTGTATTTGATGGAAGGGATTCAACAACCACATTTATGTTTTCTCTAAAATTATCAAAATTATTTTCAAGCGGGCACAATGCCATTACCGTAGTGCCGTAATAATTTTCTTTTACTTCCCAGCTTTCCGGAAATTCAATTGAAAATTTGTCTTTGTCATTTACATAACGGTTGGGATTTTCTGCTTTGCATGAAGATAAAGAAAGTACGATGAATGCAAGAAATAATTTTATGAATATAAATTTGTATTTGTTCATTTGCCGTTACCCTCGCTTAGTCTTGTAAGGTTTTAAGACTAATTTAATTTATTTATATACTTATTAAATAAGGCTTGTATCCCCAAAGACAACATATGAAATTAAAATTATTAACGCTCAAATCCAAAATTAATTTATAATTCTGATTGAGAATTTTTCATAAATATATAATTAATTAACTTTGAAAGGCTGGCGGTTATAACAATAAAAAAAGCCGCGTTAAGCGGCTCAAAAACTTCTATAAGTAAATGTTATAAATAGAAGAACTAATTAATTGAAATGAAATTATAAATTCATAGTATCTTAATAATAAATATAATTGCCATAATGAAACCTGCTTCTATCATAATGCCGTTGAAGATTCCTGTTAACGCAGATCCCTCAGATTTTTTCATTTAATTTCTCCGAATAATTTCATAGCAGTATTTATTAGTCGAAAGAGAATAATCAACCATTATGCCAATTTATTTATCGCATAAAATTCAAATTATTTCACACTTATTTTTGTGTTCTTCCCCACATGCGAAAAATTATTCTTAAATACGAAAATATTGCTAGATGGCAAATAATAACAGCAGTTCCTTACTTACTAATTAAAAGGATTTTTTATTAAAAAACAATATTAGGCGAAAAATAATTTTTACCTAAATAAATTAAGTAATTTGGTACGTTTGCTTTCAGCTTTATTATTTGCTCTATTCTTGTTGGAATGTAAACTTTAATTTTATCTTGAAATTGGGCTGAATTATTCATTTTTAGCAAAATTTATAACTTTCTTGCAACTACTACCGTTGTTTTTAATGTTTCTACCACTCCGGAATTAGCATTCAATGCCTCAATAAGAATGATATATATTCCAATTTTTAAGCTGTGACCTTCGTCATCGAGCCCGTTAAAAATGATTGAACCTTTTGCTCCGCTTGCCTGGTTGTTGGTAATTGTTCGAACCAATCTTCCTTTGCTGTCAAAAACTTTGGCTCTTATTTGAGCGATAGGCTGAGTAAGATTGTAGCTGATAATTGCAAAATCTTCAAAGCCGTCATTGTCCGGTGAAAAAGGATTTGGATTTACAGATATATTTGATTGAATGTTTTTCGATTTTGTATAAATGCTGTTTTGCGCCCCGGGTGTTGCGCCGTTTGTATTTGCCGAGCTGCTCCAATTGAATTGATCATTCCCATTTAGAGTAGGATTAATTCTTTCCAATGAAATATTTTTTGTGGAGATAAAATTTTGATTTTGCCAGCCGTCAAAGTAATGAACCGAATCAATAGTGTTTCCGAATAAATCTTTTAAAAGGATTAATTCACCGGAATTTGATAACCCCAGTGAAGAAATATTTAATATCGTTTTTTGATAAAATTCTTCAAGACGATAGTTTGAATTAATCAGTGAGTCGGCAGCTAAAACAAAAAATGAATTCGAGGGAATAGTGAAACTCATGTTTGATAAGTTAAAATGATTTCCATTTTCATCTTCAATCTGCCAGCCGCCAATGTTAACGGAATCATTACTTAGATTATAGAATTCGACAAATTCACAATTGTCTGCATCCGGATCGTACATAATTTCATTTATAACTAAATCATTTCTCTTGTAAGGCTTAAAAGTATTTATGGAATTCAATTTACCTGGAGTACTTTTATCTTTGTTTAATGATGTTATCCAATTTGTGCTGTCATTGGTTTGTGCATTAAAAGAAATACGTTCCATAGAAAAATCATTTCCGCCGCCCCAGGAAGAGTTGTAATTTAAGCTGTCAATAATTTCATTTCTAAAATCGTACAAAATAACTCCATCACTTGTATTGCCCAATGTTCCAAAATTTACGATAAATATTTTTGCGGTTACATTTGCATGATAAGAAATGAATAAAGTATCCTTTGCAATTATAAAATATTCACCGGGTTTTATAATAGCATCTTCATTAATAATTATATTTTTAGTGGGCGAGGGAAGCAAATCGCTTACGCTCCAATTTTTGATATTTACATCCTTACCTGAATTATTAACAAGTTCAATCCATTCCGGTTCTGCTGCTGCAGGATCATACATAACTTCATTAATTATGATAGATGAAGAAGAATAACCGGGCTGAATTTCTGCTGAAAGAATATTATTAGTTGTATCTTGATCGTCAGTGAAAACAGCAGTAACGAAAAACCTTTTTTTAGTTTGAAGATTTTTAAGTACATAGTTAAAAGTTAATATCCGCTGAATCGTTTACTCCAACATTTATATTTGATTTATTTTCTAGATTCAAATCTGGAATTGAATCGAGGTTTGTATCTTCATATAGAAATACATTGAAGCTGGAATTATTTTTCCCAATATTTTTAATGATTGCTGAAATGCTGACTTCATCGCCGAACAATGGCTTGGAAGGGGCAAAAGTAATTTTAGAAACTAGCACATCAAAATCTTTTTGTGTTATCGAATTTATCTTTCCCGGAGTGGCTTTGAACTGGCTGATAGAAGTTGCCCAGTTTAAAGAATCCGTCGCTGAATTATCCGCTTCTTTTCTTTCAAGGGATTTGCCGCCGCTTCCGCCCCATGTAAAAAGATATTCAAGTGAATCTATAGTTCTATTTAATGAATCAATTAGGATGATTCTGTCGCCGCTGTTATTAAGCGCTGGAAAGCTTGCTTTTATGAATTTTGATTTTATATCATAATAATTTTTTATCGAGCTGTCTTTTGTGATAATGAAATATTCTTTCGGATTAAGAACGGTTGAATTTTTAATAACCACAACTGTGTCATTCTCATCAGCTATTTTATAATTTTTAAGATTAATTGTTTTATCACTTCGATTAAACAATTCAATCCATTCCGGCTGGGGAGAAGTTGGCGCATACATAAATTCATTAATTACAATATCATTTCGTTCTTCATTTATTTTAGCAGCAGAAATTTTTGTAAACGCAATATTATTTGTTGAGTCTTCATCATCTGCAAAAAGAATTTTAGCGATAAATTGATTTACTCCATTATCAAAATTATTTGTAGAAACCGAATAAGATGCATTCTCATTTGGCTGAATTGAATTCCCCGTTAAATTAGAAATCAGTTCATTAGACTGTGGAATAGAATCTTTGTTAGAATCCTTATAAAATAGAATTTGAAAATTATTAACTGCTGACAATCCGGCATTTTTAATCTCTATCTGAAAATTTATTGCTTCTCCAATAATTGCAAACTCTTTTTCCGGTTTGAATGATAGAATTTTTAAGTCATTATTTTTTGGAGTTATTGAATTTACTTTTCCAGGCGTAGCTTTATTTAAGCTTTGTGAGCTTCCCCAGTTTGTCTGGACGGTACTGCTTTCACTTATTGAAATGCGTTCCAATGATCTTCCGCCGGTTGAACCGCCCCAGCCCGGAAGATATTCAAGACTATCAAGAACTACATTTAGTGAATCTTTAATTACAACAGCATCACCCGTGTTATTTAATGCGGGAAAAGTGGAAACAATAATCTGAGAACCAACATCATATAAATTTAGGATTGAAGAATCTTTGCTTATAACCAAATAGCTGTTTGCATCCAGGCTATAATTATTTTCAATTACTTTTACTTTAGTTGAATTATCTGAAACGGACAAACCTTTCAAATTTATTGCTGATGTGGATTTGTTATAAATTTCAATCCATTCAGGTTCACCGGGCACAGGTGCATACATTATTTCATTTATAACCACATCATTATAATTGTTGCCCGGAGGTGTAACGGTAAAAGAAAAATACTTTGAATTATTTGAAGTGTCTTCATCACTCGTATAAATAACTTTCGCAATAATATTATAGGTTTTAGATGAAAGGGAAGTCATGGATGCAGAGGCAATGATAGAATCTCCGGCAGATAGATTTGAAAATTGCTCTTCGAAAATTATTTCGCCTGCTTCTGAAACTGAATCAGAATTACTATCATAAAAAATTTGCACTATATAATTATCAGCAGTTTGCAAACCAATATTTTTGGTTGTTGCGTTTACCATTACATTGTCGCCGTCTATAGGCTGGCCTGGCGAGATGGTAATTGAAGTTAATTCTAAATCATTATCAATTGGGGTTACCGAATTTTTAAATCCGGGCGTTCCATTTGTTCGATGTGAATTTGCCCAATTTGAATTAGAGTTATCAGCCGTCAGTAAAATTTTTTCATCTGAAATACCTGATGAGTTATTTGCGGAATAAGTATATGTGGAGAGAGTGTCATTTAAATGATTTAATAAGTAAAGGTCTTTATCAGTCCCATTATTCATTCCATTTGAACCAAAAGCGTTATTATCAATCTTTAATATCAAAGCGCTTGAAGGAATGAGTGAATTATAAATTCCATTTTGAAAATCGTAATTACCCTGAAGTATAACCGCAAAACTTTTTGGCTCTAAAAGTGTGGAATCATTTACAGGAACAATCAAATCTGCAGAAGATGTTTGATATTTTATTTTAAAGTTTGTTAAATCAATTGTATCTGTTTCGCTGGTATTGTATAATTCAATAAATTCATTATTGCCGCTGGCGGGATTGAACATTACTTCGCTAAGAATTAAAGCTGAGTCACTTTGTGAATAAACAAAGCTGAAAGAAAAAATAATGATTATAGATAGAAAAATTTTCAATGGATGTTGCACAATTCGTAAAATAATATAATTGAATTCGAAATTAAGAGTTCATTTTAATTTTAGCAAACTGTTAACTATTCAATTATATTTTTTCAAATGTCTCAATGTAAAATAATCGAATAAAAAATTTGGGAAGATTTTTATAATCTTAGCACCTAAAACAATAGGCAAAGGAAATTGAATTATTTTTTTTTCTTTCTTAATTCCCTTTAATATAATCTTGGCAGCTTTATCCGGGGGCAGCATAAACGGCATTGGAAATTCATTTTTATCTGTCATGGGAGTTTTTACATAACCCGGTTTAACGGTTATCACTTTAATATTATATGCAGAAAGTTCAACCCTGAGGCTTTCCAGGAAAATTGTTGCAGCTGCCTTGCTTGCACAATACAATCCGCTTTTAGGAAAGCCGCGCACATCGGATAAGCTGGATATTCCGACTATCATTCCACTTTTTCTTTTTTTTAATTCTTCAATAAGTTCAGTTGCAAAATCTATTATCCCAAAAACATTAACATCAAAAATTCTTTTACTAATTGAAGACTGAGCATCTTCCATTAATACTCTTTTGCTGGTTCCGGCATTTAAGATTGCAACATCAATATCGCCAAACTTTTCTTTAATAATTTTAATTGAATTTTTTATATCATCTTGATTTGTTACGTCGCATTTAATTGGAAGAATTTCGCTCTCATTATTTTTGAAGTTTTCGGCAAGCTCATCTAATCTATCTTTTCTTCTGGCAAGAATTGCAAGTTTACAGTTTTCTTTTGATAATTCTTCGGTGAGTGCTGAACCAATTCCGCTAGATGCACCGGTGAGCAATACAACTTTTCCGGATAAATTCATTATCAAAATTAATTATTATTGTTTCAAAAATAGTCTAAGATAAGTAAAAGCTGAGTGGATTTAAAAATAATATTTAAGGTAAGAATAAAGAATAATGCCAATCATCAAAATATAAGCCAGAAATATCTTTCAACTTTAAATTCAAATTATTATGTTTGGTACAAAAATTATTCCAATGATTGTGAATGTTTGTTAGTAATATAATTCCGGTTGATGAAGTTTTAGTCAGGTCAGAGATAGTTGAAACCCATTTCGCCTGCGATTTAGAAAAATGTAAAGGCGCATGCTGCACAATGGAAAGTAAATACGGAGCGCCTCTGCTTCAGGAAGAAGTTGATAAAATTGAGGAAATTTTACCTATTGTTAGAGAATATCTTCCGCCTCTTCATCAAAAGCAGATTGATATTAACGGATTTTACGAAGTTCACGATAATGAATTGATGACGAGCAGCGTAGATTACAAAGCTTGTGTTTTTGTTTATTTTGAAGGAAAAATAGCTAAATGCGGGATAGAAAAGGCGTATAATGATGGGAAAGTCGACTTTAAAAAACCCATTTCCTGTCATTTATTCCCGATTAGAGTTTCAAATTTAGGCGGTGATATTTTACGGTACGAAAATTTCAGTGAATGTGAACCTGCACTAAAAAATGGAAAAAATAAACAGATTAGAATTGTGGATTTCTGTCAAGAATCGTTGATTCGACAATATGGAAAAAAATGGTATGTTAAACTAAAGGAGATTATCGGAAAGTAATATGTTATCATTACATCAAAGATTATCGCAGCAGCAAAAGTTGTCACCGCAGCAGATCCAATATCAAAAGCTTCTGCAGCTTAATACTCTGGCGCTTGAGCAAAGAATTAAAAATGAGCTGGAAATTAACCCTGTGCTTGAAGAGGTTATGGAAGGCGAAATGGAGTTGAATCAGGAAAAAGAAAAAGATGATTCAGCCGATGACGAATTTGAAGAGTATGACAGCAGCAGTGAAGAATTCGAATTAGAAGATTTTATGAATGATGAATATGATTCATCAGACAGAGTTAATAGAAGCGGAGACGATGAAGTTTATCAGCCGTTGACTCCTGCAAAAGAATCGTTAACTGAGCATTTAACAAATCAACTAAGAATGATGGAGCTGAATGAAGATTGTTTTACTTTGGGCCAGGAAATTATAGGCAACCTTGATGATGATGGTTATTTAAAAGAAGCTTAAATGATATTTTAACTGAGTTGGAACTATTTGAGCATATACTTATCCCTGCTGAAAAAGCAGAGCAGCTGCTGGTAAAAATTCAGAAGTTTGATCCGTTAGGAATAGCTGCCCGCGACTTAAGAGAGTGCCTTTTGATTCAGCTGCGTAATTCGAATTTTGATACTTATTATACTTATTTAGCCGAACAAATGTTAATGCTCTATTTTGATGATTTCACTAAAAGACGATTTGATGCACTTAAACAGAAAATGGAGTTGACTGATGAATCATTAAAAGCTACCATTGACCTTATCCAGCATTTAAATCCTAAACCCGGTGAAGGAAATATTCAGAGCGAAGAGCTGAATCAAATTACACCGGATTTTTTAATTGAAAAAGTTGATGACAATTTTGTTATCACCTTAAATGATAGAAGTCTGCCTTCAGTTACAATCAGCAGAACTTACCTGGAAATGATAGATTCAACCAAAAAAGTTAAAAAGAATGAACGTGAAAAAAACACTTATAAGTTTTTAAGAGAAAAATTTGAATCTGCAAAATGGTTCATTGCCTGCATTCAGCAGCGCAGGGAAACCTTAATGAAAATTATGCGTGCAATTCTTGAGAAGCAGTATGAATTTTTTGATAAAGGCCCTAAGTTTTTAAGGCCGATGATTTACAAAGATATCGCTGAAGAAATTATGATGGACATTTCCACCATTAGCCGTGTGGTTAATGGTAAATACGTTCAAAGCCCTATGGGTATTCATGAATTAAAATATTTTTTCAGTGAAGGATTAACTACTGATTCCGGTGAGGAAGTTTCAAATAAACATATTAAAGAAAGATTAAAAGAATTAATAGAAGCTGAAGATAAAAAATCTCCTTATAGTGATGACAAATTAGCCGAAATGTTGAATGAAGAAGGAATCCATATCGCAAGACGTACTGTTGCAAAATACCGTGAGCAGCTTAGGCTTCCAATTGCCCGGCTAAGAAGAGAGTTATGATCTCTTATGCTTTTGATGTGCTTATAATAATATTTTTATTTTTTATTTTTGGTTACTCACATTCATTACTTGCTTCCAATAAATTTAAAAGATATTTATTGCCTTATCTCGGCAATAAAATAGCTTTTTATAGGCTGGCCTATAATATAATTTCATTGCTTACTTTATATTTTTTATACGAAATTTCACCTAAGCCGGATATAGTAATTTATGACTTACCTGAACCCTATGATATTATTATTTTAATTTTTCAGTTTTTAAGTTTAGCCGGACTGTTGTGGTCATTTAAATATTTTTCGGGCAAGGAATTTCTAGGAACAAAACAGATTGAAAGGTATTTAAATAAAGATTACAAACCTGATGAATTGGATGAAAAACTAACATTAAAAATATCCGGCCCGTATAAATACAGCAGGCACCCCGTTTATTTTTTCAGCATATTATTTCTGTTTTTTCGTCCTATCATGGATTTGTTTTACGTAACTGTTTTTATCTGCTCACTTGCTTATTTTTACATTGGTTCTATTTACGAAGAGAAAAAATTAGTTGAAAATTTTGGCGAAGTTTATAAAGATTATCAAAATAAAGTTCCAAGAATATTTCCCGCAAATATTTTTAAACCATACAGGAAAAACATCACAACCGTTTAGTGAAGCAAATTTATTTTATTTAAAATATTTTTGCGTCCTATCCGTCTTATTTATTACGACCAATATTTTTCCACAAGACAGCACTATTGCTAAAGTTGGTCCGTTAAAAATTACAAAAGAAGAGTTTACCGAAAGATATGAGCTGGTTCCGCAGTTGACAAAAGATACTGATCCATCTTTAAATAAATATAATTTACTCTATTCTTTAATTGCTGAAAAACTTTGGGCACTTGAAGCTGAAAACGAAAATCTTGATACGGCATTAATTAACCAAACTGCCTATAAACGAATTGAGCAAATGTATGTCCGTGATGCATTATATAAAATTGAAATTGCAAGTAAATCAAAAGCAACGAATGAGGAAATTTCGCAGGGCCTGAAAAAATATTTTTCCGACATATCTGTTATTAGTCTAATTGAAATAGATTCATCGAAAATTTTTAAAGACTATGCTGAACTTAATGCAGGAATATCATTCGATTCACTCATCCAGATCAATAATTTAATAGCTGATACAGGTACTATAAAATATGGTGAACTTGATGAAAATACCGAAAACTTATTTTACAATTTAAAAGTAGGTGAATATACTGCACCTTTAAATACAAATAATGTTTGGATGATTATAAAAATTAATGATTTCAAAAGTCGGTCTTATAATTCTGAAGATATAAATGCGGCAAAAATAAAAGTTAAAAAAGTTATTGAGGATAGAAAACAAAATGAAGTATACAAAAAATTTATGGATAAGTTTTTTGTAAATATGAATGTTGAGACGGATGGTGATATTTTCTGGAAAATATCTGATTTGCTTTCTGATCAATTAAGCAGACGGAAAACAGAACAAGCTATACCGGATACGCAGAATATAAATCTTGAATCAAAAGATATATCCAACATTGAATCTGAACTCGGTGAGAATATGCTGAATGCCTCGTTTATTCAATTTAAAAATAACCCTGTTACTGCTAAAGATTTTTTAGAGCAATTTCTATTTGATGGTTTTTATTCTGCAAAAGTGGATGAGAAAACTATTTCAGCAAAACTAAATTCACGAGTAAAATCCTTTATTGAAAGCGAGCTTTTGGCAAGAGAAGGCTATAGAAGGGGGCTTCAAAATTTACCTGAAGTCAGATCACAAATACAGATGTGGAAACAAAATTATCTTGCTAAACTGTTTAAACAAAGGTTAATTGATTCGGTAAAAGTAACAGATGAGGAAGTTTATCAATATTATCTAAATAAAAACAAATCGAATGTTCAACCCGCTCAAGTTAATATTCTTGAAATATTAACCGATAGCTTGGAGGTTGCAGAACAAGTTTTAGATCAATTGAATAATGGAGCGGATTTTAAAACTCTTGCTTCTGTTTACACTAAAAGAAAATGGACTAAAGACAAAGGCGGTGAATTTGGTTTTTTCCCGTCAACCATGTATGGGGAAATTGGTAAAACTGCAGCTACAATGAACATTGGGCAAATTTATGGGCCGTTAAAAGTTAAGGAAGGGTATTCAATTTTTAAATTGATTGATAAAAAAGAAAGCGATAATGGTTTGCTGCCGCCTTATGATTCAGTCAAATCAAAAGTAAAAACAGAAGCTTATTTTCAGAAGCTGGCTGATTATTTTATTAATTATACTGCTAAATTAGCTGATAAATATAATGTTGAAATTAATAAAGTATTATTCAATCAAATAAAATTATTAGATTTAAAAACTTACGCTTTCAGATATATGGGTTTTGGAGGACGTATAACAGCCGTGCCTTCAACTATTAATTTTACTGAATGGGTTCCTGTTTGGGAAAATAAGCTGAAAGCAGCGCCATAGTTCATAAAAGAATATGACATATAACTATATTTGAGGACAAAGGAGAATTTAAAATCAATGGAAAACAAAATAAGATCAACAACAATATTAGGTATAATTCACAACGGTGTTGCAGCTTTAGGCGGCGACGGGCAAGTATCGCTTGGAAATACTGTTATGAAACATAATGCAGTGAAAATTAGAAAGATATCTAACGGACAAGTGCTTTGCGGCTTTGCCGGTGCATCTGCCGATGCATTCACTTTGATGGAGCGGTTTGAAGATAAGCTTGAGCAATATAGAGGTAATGTTCATCGTGCGGCGGTAGAATTAACTAAGGATTGGCGGACAGACAAATATTTGAGAAAACTTGAAGCTATGCTGGCTGTTGTAACTGAAGATAAAGCATTGGTAATTTCAGGTAATGGAGATGTTATTGAGCCGGATGATCAAATAGTTGCAATCGGTTCGGGAGGAATGTATGCACTGGCCGCTGCAAAAATGTTAAAGCAGTACAGCAGTCTTTCTGCTAATGAAATAGTTGAACAAGCTTTAAAGACGGCTTCAGAAATTTGTATTTACACTAATGACAAAATTAATGTTGAAGTAATTGAGAAATAAAAACGGATATAAAAAATGGAAAACACAGAAATGAGAGAATTAACTCCTACTCAAATTGTAAAGGAGCTTAATAATTATATCATCGGGCAAAACGAAGCTAAAAGAGCTGTGGCTATTGCTCTTAGAAATAGATGGCGTAGGCAGCAGGTTACAGGTGATATTAAAGATGAAATATTACCAAACAATATAATCCTAATTGGCCCAACCGGAGTTGGTAAAACTGAAATCGCAAGACGGCTTGCTAAATTAGCACACGCACCGTTCGTTAAGGTTGAAGCATCAAAATTTACTGAAGTAGGTTATGTTGGAAGAGATGTTGAATCGATGATAAGGGATTTAGCTGACTTTGCTGTTAATATGGTTAAATCGGAAAAGACTTCAGAAGTACAGCATAAGGCGGAAGCGCTTGCAGAGGAAAAAATATTAGACATATTGATTCCTCCTGTTAAAAAAACTCAGACTGCAAATACAAATGCAAATTCAGATGATAGCGAAGATGAAAATAACGAACATTATCAAAATCAAAAAACCCGCGAATGGATGAAGCAAAAACTTAAAAACGGTGAAATGGATGATAAGATGATTGAGTTCGATGCTTCTGTTCAATCATCGGTCGGGATGCAAGTTCTCGGGCCGATGGGATTAGATGATATGGGAATTAATTTCCAGGAAATACTTGGAAACATGATGCCCAAGAAAAAGAAAAAAAGAAAGACATCTATTTCTGAGGCACGCAAGATTATCGCTCAAGAAGAAGCTCAAAAATTAATCGATATGGATGCTGTTCAAAGAGAAGCTATTCAAAGAGTAGAAAATTCCGGGATTGTTTTCATTGATGAGATTGATAAAGTTGCCGGCGGAGGAAAATCCCAGGGTCCTGATGTATCCCGCGAGGGAGTTCAAAGAGATTTACTTCCTATTGTTGAAGGCTCAAATGTGAATACAAAATATGGTGTTGTCAGAACAGATCATATTTTATTTATAGCTTCAGGAGCGTTTCATGTTTCAAAACCCTCTGACTTAATTCCTGAACTTCAAGGAAGATTTCCAATCAGAGTGGAATTAAAAAGTTTATCTGAAGAAGATTTTATTAAAATTCTAACCACTCCGCAGAATGCATTATTAAAACAGTATAGTGCTTTATTAGAAACCGAAGGTGTTAAATTAAAATTTACCGAAAGCGGGATCAGAGAAATTGCGCGCATTGCAACCGAAGTGAATGAAAATGTAGAGAACATTGGAGCAAGAAGGCTGCACACAATTCTTACTAGCTTATTGGACGAAATTCTCTTTGATGTTCCTGATAAAATTCCCACTGAAGTTGTTAAAATTGATGCCAAAGTGGTAAAGGAAAAGCTTGATAAGATTGTAAAGGACAGAGACTTAAGTAAGTATATTTTGTAAATAAATTTTAATAATATATAAATATTTAATACAATAATTTGTATTATAATAATAACCCAGCTGCTTTATGAGGCTGGGTTTTTTATTGAAATCCGGAAAATTACTTAAATTCTGATATTTAGGGGAAAGTTTCAGCCAATTTTACGCTGGCATATTGTTTGAGAATTTCCAACATCGCAGAATACCAGGCAAAATCATTTCAGTTTTTAAGGAATTTGTAATTTATGTCCAGGTTTACCCTTGCAATCGGAGATCCGTGTCCATATGACAATTACTCGATGCAAGATAGTTTTATAGATTCTTCACCACAAGAAGAAATTAAAATTGCAGTCGAGAATCATTCGATATTAACATACTCGTTCTTAAGGAATGAACCTTTAAAAGGACAGCGCTATTTTAGTAATGAAAATTGGACAGTCTACATTGGGGGAGAATTTATCGACTATCCCTCCGTTCCATTTAAAAGAATTATTGAGATAATTGAAAAACAAAACTACAGCGAATTAAAAAATTTTAATGGTGTTTTTGCGTTAATCGCTATAAATAAAAAAGAAGAAAAATATTATATAATAAGCGACCGAAAGGCTCAATTTCCAATCTACTATTATCTTCAAAATGAAACTGCGATTATTTCATCAGAACTAGCTGCCTTTTGCCGATTAATGAATAATGCAGAGCTAAATGAGAAGTGGCTTTATGATTATATAGTCTTTCATTATCCGATTGGTGAAGAAACTTTTTTGAAAGGCGTAAAAAAATTATCGCACTCTGAAATTCTTATTTATTGTAATCGAACAAAAAAAATACAATTAAATAAATATTCCGGCCTTTTTCGAAAGAAAGAAAATTTGCTGAAAGGTAAAGATGGTTTGGAATACGCGATAGATGTTATCAGCGGCAGAGTCCCAAAATACTTTGAAGGATCTGATAATATAGCTTGTGCATTAACCGGCGGCTGGGACGGAAGAACAAATATAGCATTGGCTCCGGATAAAAATAAAATTACAACTTACACTTATGGCGGTAAAGATTGCAGCGATTTTATTTTTTCAAGAAAAGTTATAAAGGATATTAAAACTAAGCACTTTGAAATACCTTTTGAAGATGAATTTATAAATGAACTTCCTAATCATATTTTTAATACTGTTTACTTATCATCCGGCACTCAACCCATAGTTAGATCGACCTTAAAACATGTTTACTCCAAGCTAGCAGAGTTTCCAATAGTGGTAAGCGGGATAAGTTATGATGGATTATTTAGAGGCAGCATCGGGGGGCCTAGTATCATTTCTCCCAAATTAATTGAAGCATTTAAGAACGGCAGAAGGCCGGATAATTTTAATGAATACCGAAATATTTTTATAGGAATTAATGGCGAGTTCACAAATCAAATTGTAAATAAAATCAATTGGATAGAGAATGAATTTGGAGATTTTCAATCTTCGGAAACTCATTTGTTGTTTGGAAATTATTTATGTGATACGCAGAATTTCTTAGGTGAATATAAATTAGCAGAACGATATACAACCTTAAGAGTACCTGCATGGGATTATGAATTAATTGATTTAGCATTTTCAATCGAACAAAGCACTCTAAATTATTCTGAGTTTGTTAAAACTAGAAGGGGATCACAGGAAACCATGACTTTGCAAGCAAGTTTAATTTCAAAATTTGCCCATGAATTAATAAACACACCTGTCAAAACCCATTCTCCCAATTCTGTTTTAAGCAGCCATTCTTTTTTCAAACTTTATTCTAAGTATAGAAGATCTATATATGAAATGAACAAAATTTTTATGTATAGAGATCAACAACCACTCGAGGATTGGAATAGTTGGCTGAATAAAATTCATATCAAATTTGTTGACGAATTAATTTTTTCAAAGAAATCATTAATTCAAATCTATTTTACAATGGACTATTTATCCAAAATAAAAATCCAAAGGGATTACCATGTTATCGGTAAGCTATGCACAATCGAAATATTATTAAGATTAATAAATAACCGTTGGAGAAAGTTTTGGTGAAAAATAGTTTTAACTTTTTTGTTGTTATTATTCTAAATAATTTTATTTTAGAATTGACGATATCATTAATTAGAAGAGGGAGGCGGGGAGCGATAATTCATGTCTAGATTTCTTATTTCCACAAATAACGTGAACGATGATACCTTTATTGGGTCATTTGCAAATAATATCATCGAAAAATCTTCTAAGGAATGCGTTCAGATTAAGGTTGAAAAGGATGCTGCCTTTTTATTTACTTACCTGAATGACGAACCTTTAAAAGGTCAAAGATATTTTAATAATGATTCTTGGTCGGTACTATTTCTTGGGGAAATGATTGACTACCAGACGGTTCCATTTCAAAAGATTATTTCAATTGTTGAAGCGAGAAAATTTGAAGAGTTTAAAGATTTTAACGGAATATTTGCAATTATCGTTCATAACAAGAAGGAGGATAAATATTATATAATTGGCGATCTTCGAGGTCAGTATCCAATTTATTATCATTTATCAAATGAAAAATTTATTGCAGCATCGGAACTGGCAACATTTGCAAGAATATTTGATAGAGCAGAGTTTAATGAAAAGTGGCTTTATGATTTTATGTACTTTAATTTTCCATTAGCCGGTGAGACATTTCTAAAAAATACCAATAGACTTCCTTATTCCTCAGTTCTCGAATATTGTGGTAAGACAAAAAAACTAATTATATAAAAAATATGCCGGTTTATTAAGAAAGGCAGAAAATTTATTAAGTGGAAAAGAAGGCCTTGAATATGCAAGAGAGATATTTTCCAAAAGAAGCCCGCTTTATTATAATGGTTCCGAAAATATAGCTAGCGCCTTAACGGGAGGCTGGGATGGAAGAACAAACATTTGTTTTGCGCATGATAAAGATAATGTAACTACTTATACATATGGAGGCAAAAATTGTCATGATTTAATTTATGCTAAAAAAGTAGTCCGCGTAAAACGCAACAAACATAAAGAAATTTTATTCGATGAAGAATTAACTTCTAGCTTACCAAATCTAATGCTGGAAACGGTTTACCAATCATCTGGTCTGCAGGGTGTACAAAGAGCAACACTTATGCATGTTTACTCTAAACTTTCTGATTTCCCGGTGGTCATCAGCGGCATCCATTACGATGGTTTGTTTCGCGGGCATATTGGCGGCGAAAGCATAATTTCTAAGGGAATTGCGGCAGCATTCAGAAATGGTTCTCTCGCAAAGATTGAAAAATCATTTGAAGGTATGTTTAAGACGGATTTTAAAATTTTTTCGGACCAAGCTAAATTCAAATTAAATCTTTTAGAGGCTGAAGTCGGCGATCTTAAAACAGCAGAAGCTCAAGTACTTTTTAACAACTATATAATGTACCCGAATTATTTTATCGGTGAATATAAAATTGCCGAGCGTTTCTCCACTTTTAGAGCCCCGGCTTGGGATCTTGAAATAATTAAATTGTCTTTCTTAATAGAGCAAAGCTCGCTTACCTTTTCAGAATATATAGGATATAAAAGAGGATCAAGACAAGCATTGCTTCTGCAATCTTACCTCATTTCTCAATTTGCGCCCGAACTAATGAAGATTCCAACTGTGAGTATGACCAATCCAAATGTAGTTCTCAAAGGTCAAATGGCATTCAAGTCGTATTATTATTACAGAAGAGTTATAAATAAGCTTAATAATTTATTCTTCTATAGAGGTACTAAAACTTTAGAAGATTGGGATAACTGGTTGAATGTGGATCATAAAGCTTTTGTAGACGAACTAATCTTTTCTAAAGATTCACAAATTCAAAACTATTTCACTGAGGATTATCTAAATCAAATTAAATTAACTAGAGAGTATAAAACCATAAGTAAATTATGTACTGCTGAAATCATTTTAAGATTAATTAACAATAAGTGGCAGCGATTTTGGTGAACTGAAACTCCAGAAAGTATTTTCAACAATCAGTCAAAAATTTTTTTAATTTTAAATGTTTTCTCTCCATCATATCTTATACTTAACAGCTCAATATTATTATATAATCAATCTCAGCTTACATTATTTATCTAATTGTTCTTAAAATTCCATTAAGTTATTTTATATTTGTAAGGCCACATCAAAAATTATATTCTATTAATGGAATTACATTCTACAATTCAAAAAAAGATACTTCTTAGAGTATTCGCATTTCTTGCGGCAGTTTTTATACTGCTATTCTTTAATGGGATCAGCGAAGAAGTTGATCATCAAATAGAAAATCTATTCTATCATATCAAATAGAAAAGATATTTTCACATTTTTCAATTACGGAAACTGCCAACGAATTGGGAAATATCAGCCGCACTTTAGTTTCTGAAAATTTTAGAGGCCTTGTATTAAAGTCACTTGTTGAAAATGATTTTGATATTGAAAAAACTGTAACTTTTTTTTCAGCAAGCGGTGATGATGAGGTTAAAGAAAAAGTAAAAAATAAAATTCAGCTACTTATAAAGAATATTGAAACTGATATAAATAAGCTGGGGAATAAAGACTTTGAATCAGTAAAATTAAAAGTTGCTTCTAAATATAAAAACCTTCCGCAAAAATTTCATTCATACCTTGATGAAGTTATTAAACATCAATTAACTTCTTGACACGATTTTCTAGAATTTCTGTGAATAATTAATAATTCCGTTTGTTTAGTAAATTATCCTTTTATCATACAACATTTTAATTTGTATGTTATTATTACAAGTTTTGCATGACATTTATATTGACATTTAATTAAATCCGATAAATCCTTAAAAGGAGCAAAAATGTTATTTAACCATACTATAAAATTTATTGCGTTTCTAATTTTAATCAGCGCTTCGTTTGCGCTAGCACAAAATAAAACTGACTCGTCATCTACAGAAGATGATTGGCAGAAATGGAAAGAATGGGAAGAGAATATGAATGATGATTGGGGAGATTTTAGCATGGACTTTTTAAATAACGCGCAGCCAACTCTTGTTTTGAATTACGGAATCTCGAATATGAGTTTATATAATTTTAAGGGAAAATTTGCTGATCCAAAACTGGCGGAACTACAGCTTGGATATACGAATTATAAGATGAAATGGCTTGAGTCTATTTTTCAATCCAACTATCGCTTTCTTTCGGTCAGCAACATTTCAACTAAGCTTGGCGGTAGCGGAGAAGGCTTAAAATCTGATATGTGGCGAATCGGGGTTGGAAGAACTTATGCATTAGGTTACAAGTTCGGTGCAGCTTCACTTATTCCTTATTATTCAAATTCATTGATCTGGTCAAGGCTAAATATGGAAGGGATGCCGACTGATTCAGTAGACAAAAATGTGATTGATCATTTCAATAAATCATTCCGTTTTGGCACCAGTTCCAAGGGGGGAATAAATTTTCAAGCTACAGAAAACATAGGCATTAATGTGGAATATGAAAGATCGATTGTTTTCCCCCGTCATCTATTTTGGAAATGGGCAGGCGGCGTTTTAATTGAAGCATCCGGACAGGCGTTGCTTGATGAATTTGTGGAGGCAATTTATAAATCATCTCCGTACGCTGCTCCTATCGTAAACTTTATATTAAAGAATGCGTTGTCATATGGTATTTATGAATTAAGACAAGAAAAAATGAATTGGCCGTTTGATACAGCAGCTCCGCTAAGTTATGATCAATTTAAATTCGGATTAACATTTGTATTTTGATTTGCGCGGGACGTTCAACTGAACGTCCCATAAATATCTTAATCAACAAAATTAATTTTTATATTTACAATTTCACTTACACTTCCAATCCTTACCGGCGGCCCCCAAGTCCCGACGCCGCAGCTAACATAATAATGAGTTTGATTTTTTTTAAGATAGCCCCAGCTAACTTCATAGATCATCTTTGTAATTAAATTTCCCGGGAAAAATTGTCCGTGATGAGTGTGTCCCGATAATTGTAAATCAATATTATTTTCTTTGGCTTCATTCAATTTAAAAGGTGTATGGTCTAAAAGAATTTTTGGCAGATCATCGTTCGCGCCTCGTAAAATTTCTTCAAGCTTTAATCTATGCTTGCTGCTGAATCTATCAACTTCTCTATCTTCACGTCCAATTAAATAAAAATCATCATTAATGTTTTTTATTGAATCACGAAGTGTAGTAATATTTAATTCTTTTAAATAATTGACTGATTCTTCCACTCCATTTATATATTCATGATTTCCTGTACAAGCATAAACCCCAAGCCTTGCTTTTAAATTCATTAATTCATCGCAGATATTTCTTTCTTTTAGAATAAATACCTTATCATCAATTATATCTCCAGGCAGTAAAATAATATCCGGTTTCAATTCATTAATTTTGCTGACTATTTTCTTAAGCAGTTTCCCATCGTTAACTGGCGTAAGATGAAAATCTGAGGCAGCAACAATATTTAATTCATTCAACTTACTTTTCTTTTTTGCAATTGTAATTTCTTTTGTGAATACTGACAAGTTCCTGGTATTTATAAATCCGTAAATCACTAATGCTGAAACTATCATTACCACAATTAATGCAGTTACCTGTTTTGTTAATTCATAGTTGGTATAAAATGAACCCGGGATAAAATGCAGCCATAGATTAATTAGTCGGGCGATATCAATAATTAGCACTGAAAGAAAAAAGTAAATTAAAAAAGCAAACCAAAATGATCCTATCCATAACAATGAATCATAAAGCCAAGCTGAAAGCTTTGCAGTAAAAAATTTAGTTATTAAATACGAAGTTGAGCCTAATAAGAAAATGGCAATATAATATGGTTTTAATGAAGTAAAACTTGAAATTGCCTGCCATCCCCGAATAAATACATAATAATTTATTGCTGCATAAAGACTAAAGAAAATTGAAAAGAATAATATCATCTAATTGATTCCATGCTTATTGAATTATAAATTTTTGTTACAAATATATTTATTTTCAACATTCTTTCTTGTGTAGATTTAGCTAATTTAAATTAATATTCAATAAATTAATTTTATAACTGATGAAAAAAACAGCATTATACTTATCGTTATTGTTGATAATTTTTTCCAAAAGTTTATTTTCTCAAGATGACAATGATACTTTATACCTTAAAGTAATGACATACAACATTCATCATGGCGAAGGAATTGACGGTAAAATAGATATAAACCGAATTGCAAAAATAATAAGAGAAACTGGCGTTGATTTAGTCGCATTACAGGAAGTCGATCAAGCAACTGAGCGATCATTGGGCATAAAAATATTAGACAGCCTTTCTTCAATTACAAAAATGCATTTTTATTTTGATAAGAATATTGATTTTGAAGGCGGAGAATATGGAAATGGAATTTTATCCAGGCTTCCGATTTTAGTTAAGTACAATTATCATTACAGTATGATAACTAATCGGGAACAAAGGGGATTACTGCAAACCGTAGTCGATTTTTTAGGCCATGAGATTTTATTTATGGCCACTCATCTTGATTCGAATGGCGACGACAGCGAAAGAGTTGCCAGTGTTGATCAGATTAAAAGTGAAATAAAAAAATACCCTGAAATGCCGGTAATTATTTGCGGTGATTTTAATGATACAACGATGAGTCAAACAATTTTAAACATGAAAGAAGATTATTCCGATACATGGGAACAAGTAGGAGAAGGCATGGGATTAACTTTTCCTTCTGATTTTCCGGAGAAAAGAATTGACTATATATTTTATTCAAACAAGAATGAAACTATAAAAAATACTTATCTGGAGCCTGTTCAAATTTCAGTTTTAAGAAGCGGTGCTTCCGACCATTTGCCTGTGATTGCAGAATTTAGACTGATTAATAAAAACACTGGCAATCATAAAAAATAATTTTTCTGACTTTTGAATTTTTAATTTTGACTTCTTAATTATACTCATCCCAGCTTTTAACAGATAGGCTTTCTTCAGTATATAAGTTAATAGCTTTAATAAATCTTTTAGCAACCTGCGTGTTTGTTATTAAATTTATATTCATATCAATGGCTTTTCTTCGAATTATATAATCATTATCAAGTTCATACTTTTCCTGGCTCTTCGGAATGTTTATTACCAAATCAATTTTCCCTTCATTAAGATATGTCATTACGTTTGGTTCCTCTTTTTCAAGAGGCCAATTTAAAATTTCGGCTTCAATTCCATTCCTACCTAAGAATTCAGAAGTTCCTTTTGTTGCATAAAGTTTTAATCCAAGTTCAGAAAGTTTTTTTGTTTCCGATAGTAAATCTGCTTTATCTTTCAAAGTTCCTGTTGAAAGCATAACAGCTTTTTTAGGGATTTTAAATCCAGTTGATAAAAAGCTTTTTAGGAATGCTTCATTAAAATCATCACCGAGACACGCAACTTCTCCTGTTGATGCCATTTCAACTCCAAGTACCGGATCAGATCCTTTCAATCTTGTAAACGAAAATTGAGGCGCTTTAACGCTGACATAATCAACATCAAAAGATGATTTATCAATTCGGGGGACTCTTTCTCCAAGTATTAACTTTGTTGCGATTTCAATGAAATTAATTTTTAAAGTTTTTGATACAAAAGGAAAACTTCGAGAAGCTCTTAAATTACATTCAATTACTTTTACTTCATTATCTTTTGCTATGAACTGAATGTTAAACGGCCCGGTAATTTTTAACTCTTTAGCAATTTGCTTTGTTACCATTTTCACCCGACGCATAGTTTCCAAATATGTTCTTTGCGGAGGCAGAACAATAGTTGCATCTCCCGAATGGACTCCGGCATTTTCAACATGCTCAGAAATCGCATAACAAAACAGCTGGCCGTTTTCAGCAACAGCATCAACTTCTATTTCTCTGGCGTCGGTTATAAACTTGCTAATAACCACTGGGTGCTCTTTGCTAATCTCCGCAGCTTTCTTCAAAAATATTTCAAGCTCTTCATCCGAAACAACAATGCTCATAGCGGCACCGCTAAGCACATAACTTGGACGTATCAACACCGGGTATTCAACTTTTCTTGCGAACTCTATTGCTTCAGGCAAGCTTGTCAATTCTTCCCATTCGGGTTGATCCACTTCGATTTTATCAAGTATTCCTGAAAATTTATGACGGTTTTCCGCATTGTCTATTTGAAGCGGTGAAGTTCCTAAAATATGAATACCAGCCTGATGTAACTTCATTGCAAGATTATTTGGCACTTGGCCGCCCATTGAAACTATTACACCTTTAGGGTTTTCTTTATCGCAAATATCAAGCACACGTTCCAAAGTAAGCTGTTCAAAATAAAGTTTGTCGCAAATGTCATAATCTGTGCTGACAGTTTCCGGGTTACAATTAATCATAATTGATTGATAGCCGCTTTTATTTAAGGCCATTACTGCATTAACGCAGCACCAATCAAATTCTACGGAAGAACCAATTCGATATGCACCGCTTCCCAGCACAATAATCTTTTCATCTTTTTCATCTTCCATTTTTTTGGTTTCAATGGCTATGTCATCTTCATTTCCACTATAAGTTAAATATAAATAATTTGTTTGTGCCGGATATTCCGCAGCCAGTGTATCAATTTGTTTAATAACAGGAATTATATTAAATGACTTTCTGTAATTCCTAACTTCAAATTCATCGGAGGAAGTTAAAGTAGCAATTTGATAATCACTAAATCCATAAAGTTTTGCTTCGTGTAATAATTCTTTTGAAACTGAAGTAATTTTTTTGTTTTTTAATTTTGCTTCTGTATCAACAATATTTTTCATTTTGTACAAAAACCAGCGAGTAATTTTTGTTAGTTCATAAATTTTGTCAACTGAATAACCTTTTTGTAAAGCGGCAGCAACTGCAAAAATTCTTTTATCCGTAGGCTGAGCAAGTTCTTTATCCAGTTCGCTAAACTCCAATTCATTTCCGACAAAACCAACCAAGCCAACATCAAGCATTCTAATTGCCTTCTGAAGAACTTCTTCAAAAGATCGGCTAAGCGACATCACTTCGCCAACAGATTTCATTTCAGAACCAAGCTGAGTGCTAACGTGTTTGAATTTTTGTAAATCCCATCGTGGAAATTTCAAAGCAACATAATCAAGTGCCGGCTCAAAACATGCGGAAGTTTCTTGTGTAATTATGTTTTCAACTTCGTTTAAGGCATACCCCAAAGCGAGTTTTGTTGCGATAAATGCGAGGGGATAACCGGTTGCTTTTGATGCAAGCGCAGAGCTTCTGCTTAGGCGGGCATTAACTTCAATAATTCTGTAGTCATCCGAAAATGGATCAAGCGCGTATTGAATATTGCATTCTCCGATTACACCTAAATGTCTAATCAATTTTATTCCAATTGAACGCAGCATAAAATTTTCTTTTGCGGAAAGAGATTGAACAGGCGCAATTACAATACTGTCGCCAGTATGAATTCCCATTGGATCAATATTTTCCATGGAACAAATAGTAATACAGTTATTATATTTATCCCTGACAATTTCGTACTCAACTTCTTTCCAACCGTATAAAGATTCCTCAATCAAAATTTGTTTTGTAAATGTGAATGCGCGTCTAGCTTTTTCTTTAAGTTCTTCTTCGTTATTTACTATGCCGGAACCAAGGCCGCCCAGCGCATAAGCGATTCTGACCATTACAGGAAAACCTATTTTTTCAGCAGCTTTAATTGCTTCATCAACATTTGTGGCGGTTTCACTGATTGCAACCTTTAATCCAATTTCGGTTACATTTTGACCGAAGAGAAGTCTGTCCTCAGTGTTTTGAATTGCTTCAACGGGGGTGCCTAAAACTCTAACATTATATTTAGCAAGAACTCCGCTTTCGTAAAGAGATACGCCTACGTTTAGAGCGGTCTGTCCGCCAAATTGAAGAAGAATACTATCAGGTTCTTCTTTTATAATTATCTTTTCAACAAACTCCGGTTTGATTGGAAGGAAATAAACTTTGTCTGCAAAATTTTCTGAAGTTTGTATTGTTGCAATATTCGGATTGATTAAAACAGTAGAAATTCCGTCTTCCTTCAAAGCTTTTATAGCTTGACTGCCAGAGTAATCAAATTCACCAGCTTGTCCTATTTGCAGAGCTCCTGAGCCTAGAATCAGTACTTTTTTTGGTTTGCCTTTTTTTATCATTTAAGTATCCTATGTTCCTATCAATTTTTAAAATTTGATTATTCTAATTGAAATCATGCTTACTTTTTTTCAACAAATAAAATTGAATCCGGAATGATTTGCTTCTTAATGTTTGGGCCTTTATAACTTACAAACAAATCATTACTGCCTGTTGCTTCAAAGTAAGTTACTTTTATTTTATGTAAACCTTTTGATAACGCAGCGACACCATCTTTTTCGGTTAATCCATGGGGGCCATCGTTATCTACAACCATTTTGTCATCAATGTACAACCGGCTGCCATCATCGGACGAGGTAAAAAATTTATAAATACCTTCTGCTTCTATTTTAATAAATCCGGTAAATTCAAATCCGTAGTTATCTTCCTGTTTATTCTGATGAAGAACATCTATGTTTTTAATAATGCCTGAGGAGATTGGCTTCATATTATCAAAATCCGGTAATGCATCCCATTCGCCTTCAAAATAAGAATAATTTATTCCAGGCATTAAATCATCTGTTGAAACTGAAGGATTGGGAGATACTTTTTTAAAAGAAGCTTCCGACGCAGATGTAAGCGGCATTTCATTGGAAAAAATTCTTGCCGAAATAGTACTGGATTTTGTGATTATAATTTGGTTCGATGCGATCTCTGAAGAACTAACAGGAACGCTTCCGTCGGTTGTATATCTGATAACAGCTTTAGGATTATTTGAAGTTAATGTGACATTTAATGAGTCAATAAAAATATTAGATGAGGCGCTGATGATTGGCGGATTATAAATATCAGGTTTGCCAATTAAGTCTAATGCGACCACACTGTTCAATGAATCAGGAGCAGTTGAAGGTAAGCTTATTATTAATGCATCCTCATTTCGCTCGACTTTTAATGCTTTCTTTGAAGGGTCGGATAAAAGATAAGCGGCTTTGGGTTTGTTCAAAATTCCAGGTACAGTAATTTTACAATCCGCCGGCCAGTCAAAAACGTGCAGATACAATTTTGATTCGTCACCGAATTGTTTCATTGTGGCTCGGCCCCATTTAAGCTCACTGAATGGACTAGCTTCGGTTCCATAAATTGATTCACCATTTGTTTTCATCCAATCGCCGATTTCTTTTAGTCTTTTTACAGCAGCAGGAGGAAAAACACCTTCGGAAGTCGGGCCAACATTTAATAAATAATTTCCGCCTTTTGATGCAATATCTGCCAGCATTCTTATCAATTCTTTACTTGATTTCCAATCGTTGTCTCTTTTATTATATCCCCAGTGGTCATTCATCGTCATACAAGTTTCCCAATCAACTCCGCTGATTCCTGTTGCGGGGATTTCTTGTTCGGGAGTTCCGTAGTCACCAATCATTTCTTCATCCTTAGAAAAACCCTCTAAACCATTACGGCCTACACTAACGCGGTTATTTACAATTATTTTAGGCTGAAGCTTTCTTACATAATCATAAATTTCTTTACCATATTTATTGTTCCAGGTATTTTCCCATTCACCATCAAACCATAACACACTTACTTCACCATAATTTGTTAAGAGTTCGTGTAATTGGTTCTTCATATATTGAACATAAGCATCAAAGTCAGCTCCTTCTGCAGAACGATCAGTTTCCCATGGACGCCGCGGAAGATAATTCGGGTTATGCCAATCCATTATTGAATAATAAAAACCTATTTTTATTCCAGCCTGATGAGCAGCATCTGCTAGCTCTTTTAGAACATCACGTTTAAATGGAGTTGACATTATATCAAAGTCAGTATATTTGGAATCGAAGTTGCAAAAACCATCATGATGTTTTGAAGTTATCACTATGTATTTCATACCTGCGTCTTTAGCCATTTTCACCCATTGCCTGGCATCAAACTTTACTGGATTATATTCATTCACAAACTTATCGTAAACTTTTATCGGTATTTCTGCATTGTTTCTAATCCATTCCGCATAATTTGTTTTACCATTCCATTCCCCGGCAGGAATCGAATAAAGCCCCCAATGAATAAACAATCCAAAACGTGCATCACGCCACCATTCCATTCTTGCGTCTTTATCTTTCGAATTTTCTTGTGCATATGAATTTGAATTCATCTCAACTGAAAAGAAAATTAATAATGCAAAGATTAAAATTGTTTTTATGCTATACATATATTTCCCATTCCGAATGTCATTACTTTTATCTCACCGAGTTTGTTGAAACTTAGAGCTTACTAAAAATTGTCAGTCTTCGATTTAGGCTGACTTGTGATTTATATTTTCTTAAAGTGCTCTCACAAACATGTCAAAAATAAATTCACTATCATCGGGACCTGGTGAAGCTTCCGGATGAAATTGTGCTGCAAAAAACGGTTTAGAAATATGGATTAATCCTTCATTCGTTCCATCATTATCATTTGTAAACCACTCACGCCAATCTTCAGGTAATGTTTCGGAATCAACGGCATAGCCATGATTTTGCGAAGTGATATAACATCGTTTGGTACCTGTCTCATTGCATGGCTGGTTATGGCCTCTATGCCCGTATTTTAATTTGTATGTGTTTGCTCCAGCAGCAAGGGCAAGTATTTGGCTGCCCAGGCAAATACCTAAAATTGGAACTTGTTTTTTCATAGCTGCTTTAGTGACTTCAACAGTCTTCTTACACATTTTAGGATCTCCAGGTCCATTTGATAAAACAATGCCGTCACAATTTTCATTTGCGAAATCATAATCATAAGGAACACGCAGCACGGAAATATTTCTACCTAAAAAAGCATGAATAATATTATTTTTTGTGCCGCAATCAACTAAAACAATTTTCTTTCCGTTTCTTTTATATTCAATCGGTTTTTTAACACACACTTCTCCGACAAGATCGGTCTGATTGGGATCTTCAAAATCTATTTTTTCTTTATCATTTATTATAATTTTTCCGAGCATAGTTCCCTGGTCGCGTAATTTTCTTGTAAGCATTCGAGTATCAATTCCAGTTATTCCTGGAATTTTTTGTTTTTTCATCCACTCTGCTAAGGATTGTTTTGCATTCCAATGAGAATAATTTTCTGAATAGTCGGAAACAATTAATGCTCTTACATGTATTTCTTCAGATTCAAAATTTTTATAAAGGTTATCCTCTCTTTCATCGCCGGGCACGCCATAATTTCCGATTAGCGGAAAAGTACAGACTAATATTTGTCCTCTATAGGACGGGTCCGTCATTGTTTCGGGGTACCCAACCATTCCGGTATTAAAAACCACTTCGCCATTGGTATTTTTGTCATATCCAAAACTATAACCAATGAATTCGGTTCCGTCTTCCAAGATTAAGGCTGCTTTAATTTTTGTTTGATTCATAATAAAAACTATATTTTTTTATAAAAAAATAGCCACTCAATGAGTGGCTGAAATAACACTTATATTTACAAAATCATCAATGATTATTTTAATTTTCTTTTTGTTGATTGGTAATTCTTTCTGACTGCTTGGGAAACAAATATAAAGCAATCGGTTTTAAGATACAATTAAGAAACAAAAACTTTAATCATCTTTTTTAAAAATTAATTTCAAATTTTCATCTTTATACAGATAGAGTTTTAAATTTTCAATTTTATATTTATTTATACCATTCATTGCTTGAAGAAATTCGTTTTCTTTTACTCCCTGGCAAAACATTTTGGTTGTCATCAGCGGAGAAAACGAAATTTCATTATTATTTGTTTTATAAGTTCCGCTTAAATTATTGCAGCCGGTAAATCCTGTTATCCTTTTTTCAGAATCATAAAATTCTAATCGAGGAAATTCGTTTGGAAATTCACTTTTAGAAATGTTTTCACCTTCCAAAGATTGTAACACCCAAATATCATTAATCATCAAATTTTGAGAAGTTGAATTTTTTGTACACGAACAGCCGGCAGCAAACATCACTAAAAATGAAAATATTAAAGTTTTCATAAAAAATTTTTGTTAAATAATTAAAAGGACTTTAATTTTATCGAAAAAAAAATTATATAGACTGGTAGAATTAATAATTAAAAATTATTTAATGCTTCAAGAATACTGTTGCTTCAGATCACAAACTCACATTCCCAAAAATCCATTCACTTATATTTATAAATCATGAAAAAAAATAAAAATATTAAAACTCCCAAAACTTTTATTCTGGATACAAATGTTATCTTGCATGACGCCACATCCATACAGCAATTCCAGGAAAATGATGTTGTAATTCCATTATCTGTAATTGAAGAACTGGATCATTTCAAACGAGGGAGCCAGGTTATAAATTTAAATGCACGTGAGTTTGCAAGAAAATTAGATTCACTTACCGGTAATGCAATATTCAACGGCGGAGTTTCTCTTGGCAAAGGAAAAGGAAAAGTAAGAATAGCTCTATCAAGAGGAATTAATGATGAAATAAGAGATTTATTTAAAGAAGATTCCCCGGATCATAGGATTCTTTCAGTTGCACATGAATGGAATAAAAGATCAAAAAACGGAAACGTAATTCTTGTAACTAAAGATGTTAATCTTAGAATGAAAGCTAAAGCGTTAGGCATTTTAGCTGAAGATTATACTACTGATAGAATTGGCAGCATTGAAGAACTTTACAGCGGCAAACAGATAGTTGAAAATTTTGATGATGATTTAATTTTAAAACTTTACCAAACGCCATATGAATCACCCGCAAAGCCGATTCTAAATAAAATTAATGGCGAAGAGATACCAAATAAATTTTATATACTTAGAAATTCAAATCGATCAGTTCTTGCTTATCTTGATCAGGAAAAAGAAACTTTTCATAAAGTTGATAAGAATACAGTGTATGGAATTAAGCCTCGAAATGCCGAACAGACTTTCGCTGTTGATGCTCTTACAAATATGGATATACCACTTGTAAGTTTAACTGGAAAAGCCGGAACAGGAAAAACCCTTTTGGCTTTAGCTAGTGCACTGCACATCAAAAAAAATTATCGACAAATTTATATTGCGCGTCCGATAGTTCCATTAAGCAATAAGGATATTGGATTTTTACCCGGCGATGTGCAAAGCAAGCTTGAACCATACATGCAGCCGCTGTGGGATAATTTAAAAGTAATTCAAGATCAATTTTCAGAGAATGATAAAAATTACCAGGCCATAAATTCGATGACAAAAGAAGAGAAACTGGTAATTGAACCGCTTTCATATATCCGCGGACGAAGCTTACAGAGAATTTATTTTATTGTTGATGAAGCACAGAATTTAACTCCGCATGAAATTAAAACAATAATAACACGCGTCGGCGAAGGAACTAAAATTGTATTTACCGGAGATATATATCAAATCGATCATCCTTATCTTGATTCAGAATCTAATGGGCTAACTTACTTGATTGACCATTTTAAGGGGCAAAAACTTTATGCGCATATAAATCTTGAGAAAGGGGAGAGGTCGGAACTGGCAGAGTTAGCTAGTAATTTGCTGTAACTATTTAATTGACAAAATAAAAACTGATTGTATTTTTATTTTGTAGTGTGTTTCCATTTAACTTTACATCTAACTGACCATTTTAAGTTTCTTCACTTCTTTTTTAAGTCTGTCTTGCAGCCTATCTTTTTCAACTTCTAAATTATATCGTACTTGTAGATTCAACCAAAACTTTTCGGATAAACTAAAATATTCTGACAGCCTTAATGCTGTGTTAGCAGTTATTGCTCTTTTACCAAGAATTATTTCGTTTATTCTCCTAGCCGGGACATTTATGTCTTTAGCCAAACGATATTGACTAATTTGCATTGGTAATAAAAATTCTTCAAGAAGAATCTCTCCAGGATGAATGGGCTTCATTTTTTTATTCATATTATTTACCCTTTATGATAATCAAGTATTTCAACTTCGTATGCATTATTCCCCTTCCATCTAAAAACTATTCTCCACTGATCGTTTATTCTTATACTATATTTTCCGGATAAATTGCCTGATAACTTTTCAAGTCGATTTCCGGGTGGAATTTTCAAATCTTCTAATTGTTCTGCTGCATCTATTAATAATAACTTTCTATAAGCAACTTTTAAAATTGTTGAAGGAAATCCTTTTATAAATATTCTATTAAAAATACCTTCAGTGACTTTATCTGAAAAGCTATTTATCATACATTAGCATAATAACGCTTTGCGTTATCATAAGCAAGTTCTATTATAATAAGGGAAGAAAACTTGAATATATTATAATTACTAAGAACCATTTTTAAATGGATTTGATAGATTACTTAAAAGGGCAAAAGCTGTATGCACAAATAAATCTTGAGAAAGGGGAGAGGTCGGAACTGGCAGAGTTAGCTAGTAATTTACTTTAGAAAATAATCTTCTAAGGTCATTGGAATTGGTTCTATATCACTTTTCCTTAAAATAAAAGAATAGTTTTTCAATAATTCATTCGCAAATGGATCAATTAATGTTACTTTTTTATTGCTCCAATCAATAGCAGAAAAAAGTGAATATACAGCCGAATCTGCCTTGGGTAAGCTATAACCAATAAAAATGATTTCATCAGAATGGTATAATGAACTGAAAGCTTTATTCCAAACTTGAACCATTTCATCGAATAAAAATTGCTTTACCCAAGATGGAAGAATCCAACCCCGTGGAGGATGTAATCCTTTATATTTCCAATTCCTTTTTTCTTCCATTTTTAAATGCCCTGGAAAAAAGAAATTATTATCATCATCGAACCATGTTAATTTCAAATGCGGACGAAAAAACTCATCAGCTGGATCCCAATTTATTGATCCATGCATTTTATAAATCTGTATTTTCGATAATTGATTTGAATAAACGGAATTTATTTCAGGTAATTCTTTTAATGAAAACCCATATCCATCTTTAGGTAGCCAATATTTTTTTTTGAAGAGGAATTTCTCTAATATTAGATCATAATTAAATGTTAATATAGATGTGCAATTTTTAAATAAATTGTCAAAAATTTTATTTAAAAGTTCTTCATTGATATTATCTTTAATAAGTGTTAGGAATAAAAAGTGGCCAATATTTGCTCGGGCATCTTTCAGAGAATCTATCGTATACGGAGAAAACAAAGATTTACCACTTAAATCAGATTCTTCGCCATTTACTTCACTTAATGCATTTAGTTCAAAAGCTAAATTTAAATCAATAAACGAACATAACCCCTCAAAGTTTTCTATATAATTTGAACGGAGGATCTTGCCACCTTTATCGGCTTTTTCATATATATTCTTTAAAAAATCCTTTTCAATTTTATTTATAAAAGATAGTAATCTAATCCCTCTTTTTACTGTATTACTTTTTTGGTCTAGTAGATTCTGTTTTTCAATTTCTTTTTTAAATGCAGGAATCATCTCCTTAGTTAAGGGGAAATTCGCGATTGCTTTAGAAAAACCGGCTCCTAATACTACACAAGTGTTTTTCATCATTTAGTAAAATTTATTTTATTAAATTTAGCCACGATAGAGAAGGAAAGTTTTTAATTATTGTTGGTATACAGTATTTAAAACAGCGTCAGGGTATTTTGCTGCTACATTTAATAATACTTTTGCCGGGCCTTCAGGTTTTCTTCTGCCTTGTTCCCAATTTTGTAGTGTGGATGTACTTATTCCTAGCAGTTGTGCAAATTTGTTTTGAGATAAACCCAATCTTTCCCGAATTTGTTTTGGGTCAGGATTATCAAAACTAAATTCTCTACTTGCCTTTTTTTTCCCTTTTAATATTTGTCCGCCTTGTTTTATACTTTTTTTCAACTCTTCAAATAATTCGTCTTTCATTGCAATTCCTTTTCCACTAATGATTTTAATATTTTCAATTGCGAGGGAGTCAAATTATCCTGTTCGTTTTTAGGATAAATTAATAACAATAATATAATTTCTTTATTTTTTATCCAGTAATAAATTATTCTAACGCCTCCGCTCTTTCCTCTTCCAGAGGTTCCATATCTTATTTTTCTAAGTCCTCCACTGCCTCGAATAATGTTTCCTTTTTCAGGATTAAGTATTAATTCATTTTGAAGACCACGATATTCATCATCAGAAAATAAAGTGTTTATCTTTTTAGTAAAGAATGAGGTCTCTATAATCTTCATATCCAAATATACGTCAATGAAGGATGTGTGTCAAACTAATTTTATTTTCCATAATTAGTATTTCACTTAATTGTAAATGCAATAAACTAAATGCAACAACAAGAATTAGCATGATTCCTCTAATATTAATGCACAAGAGATTTGATATCTGAACTAATTTCATCCAGCCAGCCAGCCAACGCGTACATTCCAAAATACTGCTTCATCAATTGTAATTTCATCATTTGCTGCTTCATTTAATAAATGAAGATTTTCAATTCTAATTGTTACACAATAATTTGTTTTCCAAATTGGGTCTTTTATAGGGTTATCTTCTGAAACTGAAAAAGATAATTTACCTTTAATTGCTTTATACTTTGTAGTCGTACCCATATTATGAAACCCAACATCATTACAATAGTTAAAATATATACTGTCTGGATCATTACCTGCAATCTCTAATACCACAGATACATTTGGATTTGAATCGCTTAAATCAATATCCTGTCTTTTTTTAGTTAAATGAAATTGCTTTGCATCAATGTACACTGTTAATGCTTTTTTGCTGTTTAAAAATTGGTAAACAAAAATATTTCCACAGCCGCTGCTCTCGATAACATTATCAGGTTTTGAAATGCTATCTGGGTATTCAACAACTTCTAAAGAGTTTTTACATGAAATAAACAACGTTGCTAAAATTAATATTTGAAGGTATTTCATAAGAATATTTTTCCTCATTTATCTAATTTTAAAACAATGCTAACAATAACTTAAGATAAATTGTTTTTAACTAATATAGAATAATTATCCTTTAAAATTAAAAAGCCCTTACACAAATAAGCATAAAGGCTTTTCGGAGAGATAAAAAATCAGGTTTTACTTAGAGAGTTTCACATCAAAATTATATTCAAGGGCGTCAAAATCCATTCTTTGAATTCCTGCGCGATCATCTCGGCCTCCACCAGGCGGTGGACCGCCGAATCCGCCATCACCGCGTCCTCCACCAAATCCGCCTTCTGGAGGTTCCATTCCACCTTCTCGTCCGCCTCTAATATTCCGATTTGGCATTTCTAATTTATCAGTCATAAAACTAATGTTGACATCATTTATGCTGTTATCAAAAATTCTTTTTGAAATATCATTATTTACTAAAGGAACTTTTAATTCATAAACCAGCTGTCCATTTTGATATCCTAGCTTTCCAATAAATCCGGTTCCTTCATCAGCTTTGTTTGTATAAAGAGGAAGATCATCTGCATTAATAATTTGAAGGTCTCTATTTCTTGCAATCATCATTTTCATTCTTTCTTCTCGGCGAGTATCTTGAACAGATTGATTTGTTCTGTCTCCATCATCGTCATCACGGTTACCGATTCCTTCAGGATCGCCTGATGAATTTCTCATTTCAGTTATATCATTAAAATCAGGCTTCATTGGAAATTTTATTCCAAGTTCATCTTTATCAGTTTTCAGCCAGACAGTTAAGCCGGATAGTATTTTTCTAATTTTGGGTGCATCTGATGTAACCACACACAAATAAAGATTATCCTTATCATTCTTAAAACCGAAACCGATATTTTCATTTTTAATGAAATTAAGACTACCCCAGTCTTGCTGATTTCCATCAATAGTTATGTTATTATTATTGGAAGTGCTTTGTATATCAATCGAGCTCGAGCATCCATTAATAATTGTGATAATCAATAATGTCAAAATAATTTTACCAAATGATTCAATAAATTTTTTTTGCATGAATCTATCCTTTTATTATATCTAGTAGAAATTTTTAATATTATAAATAAACGAAAGCATAAAGTATCTGCCCAAAACATTTGATTGAGTTTCTTGAATATATGAATCGGAAACAGTTCGCTGTACGTTATTGTTTTTGTTAAGTATATCATAGGCTGTAAATCTTATTTCGCCTCTGTTATCAGCAAATAATTTTTTACCGATACTGGCATTTAACAAATAAGAATTTGGATCATAACTGTTTGAATAACCGCCATTATATTGATAATTAAAATCTGATTGCAGGGTGAAATCTTCCCAAAGCAGCCAGTAAAATTTTACAAAGGCTGTTTCACTCAAATAATTATTATTATTCAATTCATTCACAGAATTTTTAACAATATTATAACTTGAATTGCTGGAAAGTGTAAAATCTAAATTTTCGCTGAAGTTGCTGCTTAAGACAAATCCGGCGCCTAATGTAGTTGAGTTAGCGAAATTAGTAAATCCATTTATGACGCCTGGCGTTCTTGAAAAGTTAGCACTTAAATTCAAATTTAAATTTGACTTTAAAAAGTAAATAGGACTTCCGTAAGTGAAGAATGAACGCAGATTCACATATCCATTTACATTTATAGGAGTTTTTAATTCTGAACCTTGAGCTAACGTAATGTTATTTAAAACTGTTGTGTCCGATTGGGCGATTATCGTATTGTATCCAATATAATTTTGCGTAAATGTTCCGCCAAGCAAAACAAAAAATGAATTTAAGTTTCGCATATTAATTTGTGAATAATGCATAAAAAAAGAATGAGTATAATCCTGCTTTAGATTTGGATTCCCGATACTCAACTGAAGGGGATTGGAATTATCAAGCACATTTTGAAGTTGTTCTACACTTGGATCATTATTATTTGTTCGATAGAAAAACCTGAAGTTCTTGTCCCTCGAAATATTATACCTGAACATAAATGAAGGAAGCACAGAGTTAAATGTTTTTTCAGTCGTTGCAGCGTAAGGATAAACTTGTTCGCTTTTAAGCTGAGATATATTATAATTTAAATTCGCCATCAACATTATATTATCTTTACGATATCTGTAGCCGGTACTGTAAGATTGTGTATTATAAACCTTATTATAATTGTTGCTTAAAGATGTGTCAAGTAAATTGTAATTCCCAATCACACTGCCGTTAAAAGTTTTCTGATCGCTTTCGTCTTTTGAATAAGTGAAAGAGGATCCCAATTGCAATATGCTGTTATCGCTTAATGGTTCAGTGTAAATAATTCTTGGAGAAATAGAAGTCCCTTTTTTATTTAAATTTGAAATCTGATCTAAAGTATCGGAGAGAGCTAAGTTTGTAAAATAAGTATTCTCTGAATACAAATTATTGTCACCTTTATTATTATTAACGGCAGTATTTAAGTTGATTGAAAAAGTTCTTCCTTTTGTGAGAAATTTGTGCCTGTATAGAAGCTGATTTGAAAAATTAATTGCTGAAAGATTTGAGTTAAATAAACTTGATGTGGAGTTTAAATTTGTTAATCCCGAATTTGTGTTGCCGACTATATTGCTGCTGCCGTCATTTATTTGAGCTGTCAACCTTGGTTCTAAAATAATTGAGTTAGAAGAATCAATTTGATAATTCATTCTTAAGCTGAACCGGTGATTTATATTTTTTGAAATTGAGGAATTATTTTCAGCATAATTTTGCTGTACAGAAGAATTCAAAAGATAATCACGGTTAGTTATTGATTCAGCATTATTATTAGTTGTGTTAAAGAAATAGCTGCCGCTAACATCCAGTTTTTCACTCCATTTGTCGGAATAATTAAACCCGAAGGATTTTGTGTTTGTTAATCCGTTTTGAGCATTCACAAGAAAATCAGAAGCTGAGCCGCCGCCTCTAAAGTTTCCGCCCCTAGAAGACCCGCTGCCTCCGCCGGAATTTCCTCCCGGAGGACGCGAAAAGCCGCCGCGCCTTCCGCCGCCTCCCTGTGACATAACTCCTAACAAATCTTCATTAGAAAAATTTTGCTCATTTATATTATTTATTTGTCCTAAAAATGTTATGCGTTGATCACCATTAAAAATATTAATATTACCACTGGATAAATATTTTTCTTCATTTCCATAACCCGCGGCAAGTTTTCCAAATGTTCCTTGCCTGAATTTCATCCTGGTAATTAAATTTATAGTTTTGCTTGAATTTCCATCATCAAATCCAGTAAATTGGGCTTGATCGCTTTGCTGGTCAAATACTTGAATTTTTTCAATAATCTCGGCTGGAACATTTTTAAGGACAGCCGATGGATCATCTCCAAAAAATGGCTTTCCATCCACCAAAACTTTTTTAACATCTTCACCTTGCGATTGCACTTTTCCATTTGATACGGTCATTCCGGGCATCTTTTGAACAAGGTCTTGTGCAGTTGCATCTTTGTTAGTTTTAAAAGCATCTGAATTGAATTGAGTTGTGTCCGCATTTTGGATTACTGGAGGAACTTTTCCAACCACTTCAACTTCATTTGTTTCAATATTGATTGGAGGCAGTAAAATCTTTTCTAAATCAATAGATTTATTTTTTATTTCAATTTTAGTTTGAAAAGTTTTATAACCAACATAGCTTATTTTTAGATTATATTTACCTCTTTTAATTCCTTCAAATCTAAAAACTCCATTTTTATCGGTAGTTGTTCCATATTCATCGGAGTTGGAGAAATTTTTAAGAATAACATTAGCAGAAATCAAATTCTCCTTTGTTAAAGAATCAGCTACTTGACCGGAAAGTATGTGTGTTTGTGAATATAGATTTATACTAAAGAAAAGTGACATTAGAAGAGCAATTATTGTTTTCATTCAAAACTCAAAATATTTCATATATATTAGTCAATAAATTCTGCTCCCGGGTTTAAAGACTAATGATAAATATTTGCAAATAATTCTATTGAACAAAATTTAATTGTTATTTAGTTTTTGTAGGTAACAGTTTTCATTATTAAATTTAACAGCAAAAAAAAGGAAACTAAATGAAAATTTTTACAGGGATACTTTCATTAATTTTAGGACTCACAATCTTCTCTGGCTGCCTGCAGGTTAATACCAACGTTAAAGTAAATCCCGATGGATCTGGAACTATTGAAGAAACTGTTATGATGAGCTCGGAAGTTATTCAAATGTTTAAGCAGTTTGCCAGTTCTTTTAGTGAAGACTCAACCAAACAAGAAGATTTTGAAATGTTTAAAGAAGAAGATGCAAAGAAAAGAGCATCCGATTATGGAGAAGGCGTTGAGTATGTTTCAGGAGAGCATGTTAACACCGATACACAGGAAGGTTTTAAAGCGATTTACAGTTTTAAAGGTTTAAACTTATTAAAGATAAATCAAAATCCGAACAGCAAATTGTCAATGGATGAATTAAAAAGTGAAGGCATAGAAGAAGATACGGTTGACGTGAAAGAAGAATATGTTAATTTTCAATTTATCAAAGGAAATCCTGCAGAAATAATTGTACATTTTTCACAGCCGAAAGAAAAAGAAGACGATAAATTTAATGATGAAGAAACAGAAAGCGATACTTCTCAAAACATGGCTGAAATGGGCCAAATGAAACAAATATTAAAAGATTTAAAGATGTCTCTTTCCTTAGAATTGAATGGCAAAATAGATCAAACCAATGCTACTTTTGTTGATGGATCAAAAATCACACTTTTTGAAATCGATTTTGGTAAGCTTTTAGATGATGAAGAAAAATTCAAAGAGTTTACAAAGATTCATCCCAATAGTTTGGAAGAGTTAAAAGAAATTGTAAAAGGAATTCCGGGAATTAAAATTGAAATGAATGAGCCCATGATGGTTAAATTCCATTAGCATAATTTTCAATTTATATTTTAAGATTAAAAACCCAATTTCTGTAGTGAAGTTGGGTTTTTTGTTTTAATGGACAAAAATAAATAGCCAAAATTAATCATAGATTATTGTTATTTTTAAAACAAAAAAATATGCAATATGAAAATTTACAAATACACATTCTTCTTTAAATTTATTTATCGTTACGGAAATATACCTGTTTCAATAATTCTTTTATTTTATTTGATTCCGGCAGTAATTAACCTTGATAAAAATATTTTTTATGCTATTCCTTTAATAATTACTCTAATACTAATCTATTTGATTAATAAAACATTCATTTATCTTTATAAAATTTTGCCTTATAAAATTGAATCAGATGATGAAAAATTAGTTTGTTCGGATTTTATATTTTCACAAAGACGTGTAACAATATATTTTAAAGATATCACTTCGTTAACCGGAGGAATATTTGACGGCAAACTTTATGGAGTTATGAAAATATTTGATAAAAGAAATCAAATGACTATCGGATTTTTTAATAAAATAAAAAATGCTAAACAATTAGAGACTTTAATTTTAAGTAAAGTGAATAAAGAAATTTACGATCAAGTTGTAGATAGAGTAGGATTAAAAAATAAAAAGAAAATTGATTCTAAGGAAAGCTGATTAATTTTTTATGAAGATAGCAGTACTATTGTCGGGCGGCGTTGACAGCTCAGTGGCATTAAAATTATTGAAAGAACAAGGGCACGATCTTACAGCGTTCTATTTGAAGATTTGGCTTCAAGATGAATTTTCGTTTTTAGGCGAATGTCCCTGGGAAGAAGATCTGAAATTTGTACGAAGTGTTTGTGAACAAGAAAATATCCCGCTTGAAATTCTATCTCTTCAAAATGAATATTGGGATTCAGTAGTTACTTATACTATCCATGAAATTAAGGAGGGTAGAACTCCAAATCCGGATATTTACTGCAACAGCCTTATAAAATTCGGACAGTTTTATGAAAAAATTGACGACTCATTTGAAAAAGTTGCAAGCGGACATTATGCTAAAGTAGAAGCGCATGACGAAAAATTTATTCTTAAAAGATCACCGGATCCCGTAAAAGATCAAACTTATTTTCTTGCTTATTTAACACAGCAGCAATTGTCGCGCGCATTGTTTCCTTTAGGAGATTATAATAAAAAACAGATAAGACAATTTGCTGAAGGTTTTGATCTTCCAAATAAAAATAGAAAAGATAGCCAGGGAATATGTTTTCTAGGGCAAATTAAATTTGCAGATTTTATTAAGCATCATCTTGGCGAATTTAGAGGAGATATAATCGATATTGATTCAGGAATGAAAATGGGTGAGCATGAGGGGTACTATTATTTTACAATTGGACAGCGCTCAGGTTTAAAATTGGGAGGCGGGCCATGGTATGTAGTAAAAAAGGATATTCAAAATAATATTATTTATATCTCGCGGGAAAATAAGGCTAAAAGAGAACGTGATGAGTTTTCTGTTGTTAATATTAATTGGATTAATGACAGCAAACCTGATGAAAAGAATTTGAAGGTTAAAATAAGGCACGGTGCAAATTTTTATGATTGTCATTTAACATGGAATGAAGATGATTCCGCAAATGTGAAATTAGAAAAAGCTGACCAAGGAATTGCTGCCGGACAATTTGCAGTTTTTTATTGTGACGAAGTATGTTTAGGCGGTGGAGTAATCAGTTTGTAAATTTTTCATTTAATTCTCTTCTTATTTTAATGATTTTTAATTATTTAAAATAAAATTACTGCTAATTTTCGTGGACAAGCTTTTTCCCACTATATATAATATGAATTTTTAATTATTAATTTGAATAGACTATCAAATTTAAATTAAAAGTTATATATTTCAGTCCAATTTTAGGGGCTTTCTGGGAGGTGACAGAAAGGAAAATTTTCCTTCTATATTAAATCCAATAAGCATTCACAATTCATTAGTGGGCAAAAATGAATGAAAATGATGGGACCTCTCTTCATCCGAAAAATCTTGTTGAAGAACTACAAAAAGAAATTAAGCTTCAACAAAAGAAATTTAATTCCTATTTCGATTTATTTAATTCCGTAAGCACAGCCGTATATATTCAGGATGAAAACGGTGTTTTCCTTGAAGCGAATCAGTCTGCCGTTGATCTGTATGGGTACTCACGGGACGAAATAATCGGTTCAACCCCCAAATTACTTGCACAAAACGGTGCGAATGATTTATCAGAAATTCAAATCAAAGTTAAAAAAGCATTCGAAGGCGAAACACAGAAATTTGAATTTTGGGGGAAAAGTAAAGATGGGACAGTTTTTCCAAGAGAAATTCTTCTTAAGAATATTTATTTCATGGGGAATAAAGCTGTAATTGCAGAAGCTAGAGATATTACAAGATTAAAAAGTATGGAGCACACGACTAGAGAAAGCATTGGAAAATATAAAGCTTTATTTGATTTATCGAATGACGCAATTATCGTTTTTTCAATGGATGGAAAGGTTGTCAATTGTAATCTTGTTGCGCAGGAACTATTTGAGTGTAGTAAAAACGAACTTCATTCCATCTCGTTAGAAGATATTATGCCTAATGAACTTCTTCAATTTTTTCATGAAAGAGTTGAAAATCAAGAGCTTAACCAAAATGAGGTTGTTGAGACGATTGCAAAGAAAATGAGTGGGGAAGAATTTCCAATAGAATTAAATACTAAAATTTTTTATGAAGGCAATTCAAAACGATTATTGGTATTTATTAGAGATATCACCGGAAGAAAAGATATTGACAATAAATTAACTATGATCGCTTCTCAACTAGCAGATTCTAATGCTATGAAAGATAAATTTTTTTCAATTATTTCTCATGATATGAGAACGCCCTTTCATGGATTATTAGGTTTTACAGATTATCTAACTACTGATATTGATTCTCTTTCACAAGAAGAAGTTAAACAAATTTGTACAAGCATAAATAATTCAGCAAAAAGTTTATTCAATTATTTTGAAAATCTGCTTGCCTGGTCCAACGTTCAAAGCGGGAGATTAAAGTTCAATAATACTATAATTAAACTATCTGAAATAATAAATAGAGCTGTTAATATTATTTCTGTCAATGCAACAACCAAAAACATAGAAATAGATGTGAAGATGGACGAAGATTTATATGTTTATTCAGATGAAAATATGTTAAGCTCTGTTGTACAAAATATTATTTCCAATGCGGTTAAGTTTACAAGTGTTGGCGGCAAGGTTTTGGTAAAAACTTCGGGTATTAACGATTTGGTTGAAGTTTCTATTACCGATAATGGTGTAGGCATGAGTGATGAAAAGCTTAAAAGTCTTTTTAAAATTGATCATGCTTCCAGTTCTAAAGGAACATCAAATGAAAAAGGGACAGGCCTTGGTTTAATTATAGCCAAAGAACTGATTGAAAAACAAGGTGGAGTTTTAAGAGTAGATAGTGTTTTGGGAAAAGGAAGCACATTTAAATTTACTTTACCAAGAGGAGAAATAGAATAACTTATTAAAATATCAATTATGAGATTATAACAATACTTAATTAAAATCCATAATGAATATCATACCGCTCCTTTTTTATTTCTTGATTCATTAAGTCCGTATTCACCGCAAAAGAATTAATGTTAGTACAGTCTGAATCGGCTAACTCGCCCGTAGTTTCACATAAATCCATGTATGCAACATTAGATGGAACGCTGAATTTTTGATTCGCAAATGTGGTGTTAGTTATTGAATATTCAGCCATCATTTTAGCCCAAATTGGTGAGCAGGCAGTTCCGCCATATTGAAAACCTCCTCCAAGTTTTTTTTGTGCGTCATCAAATCCTATCCAGATTGCAGTGGATAATGTTGGAGTATAACCAACAAACCAGGCATCAGTATAATTTTGAGTTGTTCCGGTTTTTCCCGCTGCCGTTCCTTTAAAATAATTTCTAACAGAAGCAGCCGTTCCTTTATCGACAACATCTTCTAAAGCTGTGGTTATTAAAAAAGCTGTAGCAGAATCCAGTACGATTTTAGATGAAGGGTTTGCCGTATATAGCACATTCCCTTCTTTGTCTGTTATTTTCAGTATAGAAAATGGTTGTGCATAAAATCCTTCAGATGCAAAAACGCTAAATGCAGATGCCATTTCAATAGGTTTAACATCAGCAGTTCCTAAAGCGATTGATGGTAATGCTGGAATTGGGGATTCAATTCCGCATTTTTTAGCAAAGGCAATAACGGAATCTGGAGAAGAAAGATGAGTTATGGCATAAGCAGCAGCTAAATTGATTGAATGAGCAATTGAATATTGCATAGTTAAATATGAATTTGAAGTTTCATTGTCAGAGTTAGAAGGACGCCATTCATATGTTTTTCCGGAATCAACAACAATTGCAGAATCAAGAAGAGGAGTTGCAAGTGTATAACCATTCTCAAGCAAACTTCCATATAAAAACGGCTTAAAGGATGAACCAGGCTGCCTACGTATTTGTGTAGCATGATTTAATCCTCGTGGCTCCGATGATGGATTACCTCCAACCATGGCGCGAATTAATCCTGTTCCGCATTCTATCGAAATTAATCCAATCTGAGCATCTTTCATTCGATTTGGAAATTTTTCCCATTGAGATGCAACAGCATCTTCCGACGCTCTCTGTAAATCATAGTCTAACGTTGTTGTTATTTTAAGCTGATCAACAGTTAACTTTTTACCGGTTGATTTCAATATGTCAATAGCATTTAGTCTAACTTGCTCTAAAAAATGTCCGGCGAGATTTTGATGAAGCTTTAAATTCAGTTTTTTGTTTTTGAGTGTCGAATAATCTTTTTGAGATAACTTGCCGACTTCTACAAGGTTATGTAAAACTTCATTTCTTCTATTGAACATTTTTTGGGGATTCTTATCAGGATCATATCCATTTGGAGATTGAAGCATGCCGACTAATGCAGCACTTTCATCAACAGAAAGTTTATCGGGAGTTTTGCTAAAGTATTCTTCAGATGCCGCCCAAATTCCGTAAGCACCGTGACCAAAATAAACTGTGTTCAAATAAAGAAGTAGAATTTCTTTTTTAGTGAATTTTTTTTCAAGTTTCTCAGCTAATTCAATTTCTGTAAGTTTTCTAGAAATGGTCCTTTCATTTGAGAGAAATAAATTTCTTGCAAGCTGCATTGTAATTGTACTTCCCCCTTGAGTAGAGCCAGTTATAGTCTTTAAGATCGCTCTGCCTAAACCTTTAAGAGATACTCCATGATGTTCATAAAAATCTCTGTCTTCGGTTGCAATTAAAGAATGGATTACATAGACAGAAATATTATCTATATTTTTTACTTCAACTCTATTTTTTTCTCCAAAGTATCCAATTAGTTTTCCAGTGGATGAAATTGCATAAGAAGCATAATCTAATTTAATAGGAGGCAGGTCTTGGGAGAAAATTCGGACATATGAACAAAGGAAAAATATTATTACAAGTTTTACATTCTTTTTATGCACGTAATCAGTTTCTAAATTGTTGAATGATGAAATAATTTGCTTTTAAAAAATAATCAAAAATATAAGTTTAGGTAAATACAATTATTCAAATGTTAAAAATAATAACCAAAGAATGAATAACTAGTAAATTAAATAATAATAAAAATATTTCGATAATAAGCGCAAGGCAACGTGTTTTTAAACCTTAGATTGTTTATAAATGAGTGGGAATAATATTATAGTAGAGTATGCGGATTTTGAAGAGCAGAGAATTGATCCTAAAAAATCCCACTTCAAAGAATTAGCTAAAGAATTTTTTGAAATTGAATTAACGAAAAAGAAAAAGTCTAAGGGCTTCCATAAAGAATTCTCCAAATTTGCTTCCCTGAATCTGACTAGTGAGATCAATGATGTTTTTATTGATCTGAATAAAGCACCGTTTTTTTGGGCCGCCCAAACTCCCCTCATAATATACCTGGAAAAATTTATAGAAAAATCACTTTCCGTAGTCGGAGGGCTTGATGATTATAAAGAAATAAAAGAAAATTACTTGAAATGGCTAGAAGCGCAGACAACCGAAGATAAAAAGTTTTTTGCAATACAAACATTAAAATTAAGCGAACAAAGTATAACCAAATATAATTTTTTCAATCCAATTCTCAGTGCGGTCATTTTAATCTTTAGTGAAACTCTTTTTGACGCGGAAAGAGCTTTAGCATTGATTGCAGAGGCAAAAGGAATAATTGAAAAGTTGAAAATAACTGATGAAGCAAGAATTGAATTACTTTATCTGATTGAAGTGTATAAAGGTTTTGTGTTTTTAAAGTTAAAAGAATTTGAGAATGCAAAAATTACTTTTCAAAACGCATTAAATCTTAAGCATGATGGAATTACGGCAATTTTCTATATTTCTTATGCAGAACTAAGATTAGAAAATTATATGGAATCGGCGGAACTATTACAAAAAATCTGGATGCATGATTTAAGAAGAATTAATTATTCTATAGATCAAAACAATGTATCAATGTTTTATCAGTTTGTTGAGAATTCAGTATTTCAAAATATTTTTTATTATGATGAATTTTCAACCATAGTTGAAAATATAGAGTTGATAATTAATGAATTTAAAGAGATAAATGAATCCACCATAAAAACATTTAAAGATAAAGTTAGTTCCTTTTTAACTTTGAAATCTGAAAATCCTGAACTTGATATAGATATTAATAATTTTTTCTTTATCGAAAAATTAATTACTTCATTTTCTGAAAGAAAGAATATTTATTTCCTTGCAATTCTAAAGAGCCTTGAGAATAAGTTTGAGTCGGGCATTCAGCAAATAATATATAAGATTAGAAGCCGCTACGAAAAAGAAATTCGCGGACAGATTAAATCATATGAAGATGAAACTGATGAAAAGCGAATTGAAATTGAAAAATTGGAAACATATTTAGAAGAAATTAAAACAGAGATAAATCATAGAAGAACAGAAGATATTAATTTTATTGAAAGTAAATTCAATACTGAAATTGCAACTCTTCAAAACAAAGTTAATAATATTAATGATGTGGCTGAACTAAATCCTCTAAATTCATTCAGCAATACAATGAGCTATAATTTTTTTCTCTCATTCATCGTATTTATGATTGGAATTTTTTCATCTTATTTAAACAGCAGTTACGGAAGCAACATTTCCCAAATATTATCCGGTGGATTTAAATGGGGATTAATTTGTTATGTTGTCGGCTCATTAATAGCGGCTTTTATTGCCGGCACAGTCGGGGTGGAAAGATCAAATACAAGACAAAGATTTTTAAAAGACATTTATGGACTTAAGTTATACAGAGAACAAGAATTGGAAAGGATAAAATTGCATGCTAAAAAGGAAGAAGATTATGTTGTCGAAAATATTGGAAAGAAAAAAATTACACAGCTAAAAAAAATGATAGATAACATTCAGAAAGAAAAAAAGCAGCAGGAAGAGATTCTTAAAAAAGAAGCAGAAGAAAAAGTTGAGTTAGAATGCGAGATATTCAAGCCATTTTTAAGATAAATTTATCAGGTCAAAAATTATCGATGAAAATATTCGAACACATAAACAAATTTAGAACTTTTTTTTACCGGACTAAATATTTTGGTACAATATTCGATTCTAAATTAAATGATAATTATTCAATGACTAAACGATGGAAAAAATTATGGAAAAGGATGAAATATTACTAAATCAATTTGACGAAATATTAAAAAACGCAAATGGTGATTTAAATACAATATTAAATGTCGCAAGAGAAGTAAAAGCAATAGGCACACCTGAAATTTCAAATCAAATTTACAATTCTATCATAAATATTATTAGAAAAATTAGTTATTCTAAATAATTAATAAGTTGAAAAATCCTCTCGAAAAATAGTTTTTATTAGTTACCAGATTGTAATTATCAGATATTAATAATCTTCTTCGTAATAATTTTATAACACTTCCATAAACTTTTTCCATATTTATTAATGGCTATAATTAGCCAGATAGTTAATATGCACCATCATTTTAAAAAATTGCTGTAAAATGCAATTAGTAATGGTGGTATAGAAATAGAATACAATAACATTCTGGAAATTATTTCTGTTAATTAATTGAGAAGTATTTTGGGAAAAAATAAAAATTTATTGAGTGAAATAGATAACAGGTTATCATATATAATAGACAACCTGAAAAGTCAAGACCTGCATTCACAAGCCTTAGAATTTTATAACAACGGAAACTTAGATATTTCTTTAAAAGATCTTTTTAAAAATTCTTGAAAATAATCCTTTAGAGTTTGAAGCAAATATTAAAACGGCTACTATTTATTATCAGCAAAACAATTTTGAGAAATCAGCGCGCTATTCTTTAACTGCTTTTAAAATTCAACCTAAACAAAGAAACAATATTCTTATCCTTTCACAAAGTTTAATTAAGATTTCGCTATTTGAACAAGCAAAACAAATAATTCAAAGTTATCTAGTTAATTTTCCTGAAGATGAAGAATTAAAAAGGTTATTAACGAACACCGTTGAGAATGTCTATGAGCAAAGTGATATTAATAATTTAACAAAACATCAATTAATTAAAAATGAAAATGCACTTAAAATTTTATTTATTCAAGATTCTCCTTGTATAAGAAATTATAAGTATGCTGCGGCATTAAGAAAAAGAGGGCATAAAGTTACGCTTGCCTATTTTGTTAAGAAATTAAGCGAACGTTATACTGGCTTGAGTGATGATGTTTATGAAGATTCGATCAAAATAACCGACTTCAAACAGCTTTGGGATATCAGTAAAAATTATGATTTAATTCATTCACACAATGAACCGGATTTTTATACAGTAGCAGCAATGGCTGGAGGTATCCCTGTTATTCATGATACACATGATTTAATTTCTTTAAGGAGTCCTGAAAATACTCAGCTAAAATATTTTGAAGGCGTTGCTAATAGAGGTGCAGCCGGAAGAATATACAGTACTCCTTATCAATATAAAGAAGCACAAGATTTGTATGGAGTAAATGGTAATTCTGTGGTGTTCTATAATTATGCTTCAGAGAATCATCTACCTAAAAAATTCCTCCCGAAACTTTCAGATGAGGATGGTAAAATACATTTGGTTTATGAAGGCGGAGTAAGTGGTGCAAATGGAAAGCACCGCGACTTTGCAGACCAGTTTGTTGAGTTAGCAAATCTAGGATATATGGTTCATATATACCCGGCTAGTTTTAGCGATGAATTAAATAATTTTTTCAAACAATATCCAAATATTATTTATAATAAACCTGTTTCCCCGGATACTTTAATTGAAGTTTTGACTCAATTCGATTTTGGTATAATTCCATGGAATATGGAAAAGGGAAATGTGAGATTCCTTTCTTCAACTATTGCAAATAAATTATTTGAATATTTAGCAGCCGGACTTCCTGTTGCAGCTGCTGATATTACTTCTTATAGGGATTTCTTCAAAAAAAATCCAGTTGGAATTACATTTTCGTCAATTGAAGATTTTCATTCTAAAATTGATAATTTATTAAAAATTAAATCGGAAATGAAAGGGAAGAAGGTTGAATTTACCTATGAAAATGAAATTGAAAAAGTTGAAGAGTTTTATTTTAAAATTTTAAATAAACAACAGAATGAAAAAAAAGAAATAAAATTTGAAAGTGAAACAAGGCAAACAAATAATTTAAATAAAAATGAAAATTTAATTTCGTCTTCATTTAAAAAACTTGAAGGCTGGATTGATGAAAATGGTTGGGAAGGATGTGATCCTTACGACATTGAAGATTTCATAATGACAAAGAAAAAAAACGGGGAACTTACTGAATCTGATGCAAATAGAGTTAAACAATATAATGAAGTAGATCCTCTTTTATGCCGCGAAAAACTAAAGATTGAAAAAAAGATTAATGCCAAAGCGCTTGGTTTGCTATTAAGTTCGTATTCCAACCTTTATTTGGTTTTTAATGAAAAAAAATATTTAACCAAAGCTGAAGAAATTGCAAACTGGCTAATGAAAAATCGAAGTGCCGGATATTTTAAGTTCTGCTGGGGATATCCTTTCGATTGGCAATCTAAAATATTCATTCCTAAAGGTACCCCGTCTGTTGTAGTTTCAACTATTGTCGGGGATGGATTTTGGAAGTTATATCAAATAACAAAAAAAGAAATCTATTTAGATGTTTGTATTTCAATTTGTGAATTCATCAACGAAGATCTTAAATGTGATATAATTGATGATGATAAAATATGTTTTTCATATACCCCATTGGACAATTTTCATGTACATAATGCAAATTTATTTGCAGGAGAATTTTTAGCAAGGATTGGGAAAGAGATCTCTAATAGTGAATGGATTGAAGCAGGAATAAAAACAGCAAACTATGCAATCTCAGAGCAAAATGACGACGGCTCAATTTTTTATTGGGGTAAAATTCAAGAGTCTTTTAGCCCAAAACATTTAGACAGCTATCATTCGGGTTTTGAAATTCGATCTTTAATTAATCTTTATTCTCATACTGGAAGAATTGAAATTAAAGTTGCGGCGGAAAAATATCTGGGATTTTATTTAAGAAATTATATACAGACTGATGGTGGTACCCGGCAATTTGCTCTTCAAAAAAACGACAGCCAGATAAATATTCATGGAGTTGCTGAAACAATTTTATTGCTTTCCTCTCTAGTAAAAGAAAACCCAGAACTTAAAAGTACTTTAGAAAAATGTATTAATTGGACTGTAAATAATCTCCAACATGAAGAGGGATGGTTCGGATACATGATTAAAGATGAACGCAAAATTATGATTCCGTACCTGCGCTGGGGTGAAGGATGGATGATGAGAGGGATGAGTGAGTATTTTGCATCTAAGAAAATAGAATCCGGTGAATGGGGATATTATAATCAAAATAGCAGTAAAGCTGGTGTAAAAGCTAATCCAGATAAATCAATAACTACTAAATCAAAATTAGAAGGATTACGTAAACTTGCTCAAGATTATTTAAATATAGACCAAAGTTTTATTCCTACTTTTATAATAATTGAAATTAAAGAAATAACTGGAATTGAAAGCTCATCCAAGGAAATTATAGAACTGATCAATAATGAACCTCAATGGAACAATTTTATTTCAGGTTTTTCGTTAGCAAAACAAAACAATTCAGCACAAAATATTTCAAATAAAAAAAATTATAAAGATTATCAAATATCCATGCCGCCAACAAACGGTCTGAAATACGGCAGTTATGAATGGAGCGAATATTTATATAAAAATTCTAAAACAGATCCCTGGGGACAGGATTGGCGTGCATCCCAATTAATTCGTTATAAAAAATCTATCGAGTTAATTGAAAGGAATGTCGATAAAGAAAATATAAAGTCGGTTTTAGATGTCGGTTGTGCAACAGGAGTTTTTCTAAATCAGTTAAAAGAATCTTTAGTTAATGCTAAGAATTTTACAGGTATAGATATCTCCAAAGAAGCACTTAAAAAATGTAAAACAAAGTATGAAGGCTTTAACTTTATTAATTCAAGTCTTCCTGAACTAAAAGAACTCAATGCTGAAAGATATGATTTAGTCTCGGCTTTAGAGGTTATATGTTACGTTTCCGAAGATAAATTGAATGAAGCCGCATTACGTTTAAAAAGTTTAATAAATATTGATGGCTATCTTTTAATATCGATTTACATGAATCAACCCCCATTCTATACGCCTGAAAATTTTAAAGTTTTTCTTTCTAAATATTTTAAAATAATAGATGAAGAGGTCCGCTATCACAAGCCGTACTATAAAATTGAATTACCTCTTAGGGATGCAATGCATCAAATAGAATTAGGTTATGGAGACTTTAACAGTGATGAGAAAAATTTAGCAGAAGAATTTCTACAAAATTCTTTCAACTTAATAAATAATATACACATACTTGAGTATTTCAATAAAAAAGCTCAAACCTCAGGGACAAATGATGTAATTTCTCATTCAATAATTTTAGCGAAAAATTTATGAATAAGAAAAAGCTAATAATAACTATTGATACCGAAAACCCCCAGACTCCGTTATTCCAAAAGAAATTTTCTGATAACAGATTTTGGGCTAACGGCTATGGTATTGAGAAAATAGTTGAAATATTAAATGAGCAAAAAATAATAGCAACATTCTTTGTTAATATTTATGAATATAAAGTATGGGGAAGAGAAGAGATATTAAAGGTTCTTCAATTTTTAAAAGATAATGGACAGGACATACAACTCCATACTCATCCAATCTGGATTGATTAAAAGCGTCGTGAATTTATGCACCAATATTCTCTGGAGGAACAAAGTTCAATCATAAAATTTGGGAAAGAATTTATTGAAAATTCAACTGGTAAACCAGTTGTTGCTCATAGAGCAGGAGGTTATGGTTTTAATGAAAATACACTGACAGCATGTTCTGAAGCAGGAATTGAAATTGATTCATCAAATTTTTATGGACATCCTAATTGTAAAACCGTTGTTACAAAGAACAGAATAAATAAAACATCCGCTGTTTCTGAAGTACCAGTCACTTCATTTTTTCATAACGAAAAATTATTAAAGCTTGGCCCTGATTGGATTAGTAACGAAGACATTTTATTAACCATTAATAAGTTAACAGAAGATAAAGAAATTGAAACCATAACAATGATGTTACATAGTTATTCGCTTACCCGGACAGAGGATAATTTTAATTCATTCAAGTTAGATGAAAACAAAGTAGAAAAGTTTAAATGTCTTTTAAGTAGCATCAAATCTATTCCCGCCTTGAAATAATTCCTTTATGCAACCTTGCCAGTGAACGGAAAAAAATAAATAAGAAATCAGGCGATGAGATTTTTAATATTGTTAAAAAAAAGAGCAGGAAAAAAATACTTCATCTTGGCGGCGGCCACACAACTCATGTAAGAGATTTGATGAGTGAGATTAATAATAAAGGTTTTAATCAAGCAATAATTTCAAAAACTTCTCCGGACAAAAGTTATTTATATGAACAATATCCATTTTATACCTTAAATTATGAAGTTAGCGATAATGATGTAAGTAATTATTTACAATAAAAAAAAATATTCTGATATTAGATTTGAGCTTGAAAAAATAATTAATATTGAAAAACCTGACATTATCCATGTACATTCCTTAACTTCTTCGGCAGCTATTATAGCTGTTAGAGAATTTTCTTCAATTCCAATCTTCATAAATCCATGGAACATTTTAAGATATTATTCCCCTGAAGGAATGATATATGAACTTGAGAAAAAGTCTCTAAGTTTAGTTGACAAATTCATTGTCCCGCTTAAAGAATCTTTCTTTCAATTTAAAACCTTTATGAAACTCTTAATGAAAACAAATGGCTTCAATCCGGATATATTGTTGAAATAGATAAAAAATTTAATCGTAATTTGAATGAAACCTCACCAAATATTTTAAACACCCGTCAAATTGATGAAAAATATTATCAGCATTTGCTAATTGAATCACTTCCGGAGTTAATAAAAAAGTTTCCCGAATTGAAGTTAACACTTATGCGCGGTCCTAGCCCGTAGGGGGTTAAATATTTTAATTATATCTCCGGAC
>CAVSWT010000002.1:0-200736 GCA_963731745.1 uncultured Ignavibacteriales bacterium | reverse complement strand
AACACAAACCGCTAAAAAATTTTTACAGTCAACTTATTTAATTTGTCAGGATGATATACTAAGAAAAGTTGCAGAAAAAAAACCAAAGACTAAAAGCGAGCTTCTATCTGTTGAAGGTTTTAATAATAGAATGTTCAGTAAAATGGGAGAAGAAATTTTAGAGGCTGTAAATGAGTTTTTAAGTGATTCGACCGAAAAACTAGAATCCGAACAGAACAAAAATATTCCACAAAATATTTTAGAGACGTTTCATCTATTGGAAAAAGGTTATAGTTTAAAAGACATTGCTTCTCTTCGCAAACTGGCGGAACCGGTAATTTCAATGCAGATTGAAACAATTATTGAATTCCAGCCGGATATAAATATTTCGCATCTTTTTCAAAATGGAATTTTAGAAATGATTAAATCCGAAGTTGAGCAGGGTTACACTAACATAAAGGAATTAAAAGAAAGACTTCCAAAAGAAATTTCATATTCACTTATCCGTATTGCCGCAGCAAAATTTAGGCATAAATTTATAAGGCAGGATTAGTGAGGCGGCCTGGTTTTCATGCTGTCAACCTCGGCAATAACTTTATCAAAAAATTTCTGCCATCGTTCAGGCTCTTGATTATAATACTGAACAGTTGCCTGGTACTTATCAAGACTAACATTATATCTTTTTAATATTGAATCACGAGCTGCCGTTCGGGGATTAACAATTTGTGTACTATCAACTTCTTTTTTATCAATTATTGAATCTTGTGCAATTACCATGTCAGTGTAAATTTTAACAAATTTTTCTTCGTCAATTCGATTTTGATTTTGACAGGAAGAAAATAAAATGCTGTATGAAAAAAGAATCAAAAATAAAATGAGGTATTTAAAACAATTCCGCAAGCTATATTCTCTTAGAAAAGGAATGGATAAAAGTTTGAATGAAAATATTTAAAGATTAAAAGATGACAAAATTTCAAGAATGAATGATAAACTAAAACATCTAACATAAACATGAACTTAAAATCTCGCAATCAGTTTTGACTTTTGATTTTTGAATATTGGCTCTGAAATGAATTCAGGACAGGCTTACAATCTCCTATTTCATCTTTTTACTTGCTTCAAACAAAATCTTTTTTTCTTTATCACTTAAATTTTGATAACCCGATTGACTAATTTTATCCAAAATTGCATCGATTTCTTTTTGTGAAACCGGTGTATCGGGTTTATCCGTTATATCAAAATAAGTAGCATCTTCAACATCCTCTTTCTTTTTCTTAAAAGGATTAGACATAGTTTTGAATTTATTTGATACATTAGAATAGTTTCCATAAGAAGTAGATGTAGAACCGCCAAAAATATTTCTAAATGTAATACTTCCTTGGTTTGTAAACATCATATACAAAAATCCGTATAACGCTCCGCCGATATGAACAAAGTGAGCGATATTATCTCCACTTCCATTAACTGCAAATAAATCCAGCAACACTAAAAACACAATGGCATACTTAACTTTTACAGGTATTAAGAAATAAATATATATATATCTATTCGGGAAAAGCATGGCAAAGGCAACCATTACTCCCATTATTGAACCGGAAGCTCCAATGGTTGGTCCATAAGGGCCGCCAATTAAAAGCGGACTTAATATAATTTGAAAAAGTCCGCCAACTATACCTGTGATTAAATAAAAAGTTAAGAATTTTTTTGAACCCCAAAGGTTTTCAATTTCCATCCCGAACATCCAAAGAATAAACATATTAAAAAATATGTGAAAGAAACCTGCGTGCATGAATTGATAAGTGATTAGCTGCCACGGATAGAAACTCCAAGTTATAGCAGTATTACCAATACTTGCTGCGGTAAGGCCTCCAAGCGGAAGCAATGCAAAATATTTCGTAATGATATCTGATAAAGTAAACCCGGAGCCCATCCGAATTCCTTCGCCAAGCATTTGTACAATAAAAACCGCACCATTAATTATTAGTAAATTTTTAATGACTGGCGGAAAAAAACTAAACCCCCCGAAACCACTTGGTCTATAATAATTACTCAAAGTATAAATTCCTTATAAAATACGAATGCTTAAAATCAATTTAGGCTTCAGTTAATGCTTCAACACCAGGTAAAACTTTTCCTTCTAAAAATTCAAGTGAAGCTCCGCCGCCGGTTGATACATGAGAAACCTTATCATCCAAACCAGCTTTGGTAATTGCGGCGGCTGAATCACCACCGCCAATAATAGTAGTTGCACCTTTTGCTGTTGTTTCGGCTAACACTTCAGCAACCGCAAAAGTACCTTTTGCAAAATTATCCATTTCAAATACACCCATGGGGCCGTTCCATACAATCGTTTTAGAATTCAACAATTGTTTTTTAAATAACTCAATTGTCTTTGGGCCAATATCCAGTCCCATTTTGCCTGAAGGAATATTATCGACATCCACAACTTCAGAAGGTGAATCATTTTTAAATTCATCGGCTACAACAACATCAACAGGAAGCAAAAAATTTAAATTTTTATTTTTTACTTTATCCAGCAATTCTTTTGCAAGATCTAATTTTTCTTCTTCAAGCAATGACTTTCCAATTTCTTTTCCCTGAGCTTTAAAGAAAGTGAAAGCCATTCCACCACCAATAATAAGTGAATCTACTTTATCGAGAAGGTTATTAATCACATCAATTTTGCCTGAAATTTTTGCTCCTCCTAGAATTGCACAATAGGGCCTTTGAGGGTTTGAAATGGCACTACCTAAATAATCCAATTCCTTCTGCATTAAATAACCTGCAGCACATGTATCAATAAATTTTGTTACACCTTCTGTAGAAGCGTGTGCACGGTGAGCGGTACCGAAAGCATCATTTATATAAATATCACCAAGCGAGGCTAATTGTTTTGCAAAGTCTTCATTATTTTTTTCTTCTTCTTCATGAAAACGTAAATTTTCAAGAAGAATTATATCACCTTCATTCATTTCATTTACCATTTTTTTAACGTCATCTCCTATGCAATCAGGCGCCAAAGTAACTTTTTTATTTAAAAGTTCACTTAATTTTTCGGCAGCAGGCTTTAAGCTGTATTTAGGATTAGCTTTTCCTTTAGGCCTTCCAAGGTGACTCATTAATATTGCTTTACCACCATCGGAAATTATTTTCTTTATTGTTGGTATAGCTGCTGAAATTCTTCTATCATCAGTCACATTTAGATTATCATCTAAAGGGACATTAAAATCAACACGAACAAGAACTTTTTTATTTTTTAAATTTACTTTATCAATAGATAATTTACTCATGATTTTTCCACCTTTTAATTTATCTTAATTAAGATGACAATAACACAAAACAATGCTTCAAAAGAAAGTTCTGAAGATTAAGGAAGGATAAAAAAAGGAGATCAAATTGATCTCCTTAAATTTTATTCTTAATTATGACTTTGTAATTTTAGTTAAAAGATCTACTACTCTGCAAGAATAACCCCATTCGTTATCATACCAGGAAACTATTTTGAAAAATCTTTTTTCATCCTTAAAGTTATTCTGCATAGTTGCTAAGCTATCATAGATAGAGGATCTATCGTCATGTATAAAATCAGTTGAAACTAATTCTTCTTCAGTATAGCCTAATATTCCTTTAAGATAAGTTTCAGAAGCTTTCTTTAATAGTTTATCAATTTCTGCAATTGAAGTATCTTTTACAGATCTAAATGTTAAATCAACAACAGAAACATCTGCAGTCGGCACTCTAAAAGACATGCCTGTTAATTTTCCTTTAGTCACTGGAAGCACTTCACCAACTGCTTTTGCTGCTCCGGTAGTTGAGGGAATAATATTTATTGCCGCTGCTCTGCCGCCTCGCCAGTCTTTTTTAGAAGGGCCATCAACAGTTTTTTGTGTAGCTGTATATGAGTGAATAGTTGTCATTAAACCAGTCTCAATTCCAATACCTTCTTTTAGAATTACGTGTACTAATGGAGCCAAACAATTTGTAGTACATGAAGCATTAGAAATTATATGATGTTTTGCCGGGTCATATTCATTGTCATTAACACCAAGAACTACAGTTTTAACATCGCCTTTACCAGGCGCGGATATAATAACTTTTTTAGCACCGGCCTCAAGATGTCCTTTAGCTTTATCAGAATGTGTAAAGATACCTGTTGATTCGATTACGTAATCAACACCAAGCTCTTTCCATGGTAATTGCGATGGTTCTTTTGTTGCCATTATGCACTTAACTTTGTGACCATCAATAACAAAAACATCATCAGCTTCCGCATTAGAGTTGCTTTTTTCAGTTGTAATTTTACCTTTATATCTTCCGTGAATTGAATCGTATTTTAGTTGATAAGCAAAATATTGTGCGTCTGTAGTAACATCAACAACAGCTACAACATCTACTTCTTTACCTAACAAACCTTTATCCACTATTGCACTAAAAACTAATCTACCTATTCTTCCAAATCCATTTATACCTACTTTAACTGCCATTTGTGAACTCCTTTGATTGAAAATTTTAGAATACAACGCAAAATTAGCTAAAGCGGATTATAATTTCAAACCAATTGAAAAGTAATATAGAAGGGTTAAAGATGTTCAATTAAATGAAGTTTCTGATATGAAAGACTTTTAGTTTTTTAAGCTAGTGAAATATTCAGTTCAGATAACTTTAAAAAAAATATTAGTATTATTATTAAAAAATTACACTGACATAGTCTTGTAATATTCAACTTCACTTATCTTTTTATCTTCAAGATAAATCATTTTCAAAGCTGGTTTACCGTCAGGCTCGAATTTTATCCATACACCATTCTTCTTACCTTTGGAAAATATTCCTTCCTCTTTTACAGAACCATCAGGATAATACCATTTCCAATTTCCTTCTGCAACATCATTATTAAAATTACCTTCACTTTCAATAGCACCTGATCGATAATAATATCTCCAATAGCCTGAATTTTTATTTTTCGACATTTGACCAATCATTTCAACTCTTCCGTTAGCAAAATAAGTGACAAAGGAACCAGTTTTTTCTCCGTTTACAACATCATATACTAATTTCTTATCATTTAGCTTTGTACTTATTTGTCCGGAATATAATTGCTGAGTGTCCGAATTAATAATTAATCCGTCTTTGAAAAAATATGAATATTCATGATTGGGTTTATTGTTACATGCAGTTAATAATAGCATTACGACTATTGCTAAATGAATATAACTTACCTTAAAATGGCTGTGTAGTTTCATAGCATCCCTTAAAAGTATTTGAAATAGAAAACTTTTAGTTTTTGCAGTTTATACTGCTTAGCCCATTTTAAGATATTTTGGAGGGTATAAATATCTTGAGTGTAAAATGTAAAAACTTTATGATTAGTTCAAGAGGTTTTTAAATTTAAATTACTTTTGTGATATAGTTAAAGAATCAGAGAAAGAGTTTTTTTCTATGATTTTGCCATTTTTATCGTAACTATCCCAATTCCCGATTCTTGAACCTGCAGCAAACGATCCTTTTTCTTTAAGAGAACCATCAGGATAATACCAGGTCCAAACACTATCAGGTAAATCATTTTTAAAGAAACCCTTAGATTCGAGCACTCCATTTTCATAGTAGTATCGCCATTCACCAGAATTCTTATTGTTTAGTATCGTACCCGTCATAATGAGGCTATCTTTTATAGATTTAATTTTAAAGAATCCATTCTTCATACCATCCTTAACTTCGTAACTAACTATTTGGCCGTTAACAGTATCCGTTACAACTCCACTAAACAGTTCATCAGAATTATTATTTTTATAAATCAAACTATCCGAAACAAAAAATTTCTTTTTGTGGGTATCAACTTTTTTTGTACATGAATTGAAAAAAATAATAATTATTATGTATATTAATATGTGTAATGATCTGAACGTTGTTTTAAATTTCATGATGTTCTTTTTAAAATTGTTTTGGTTGGTTAATTTAACTTTTATAATACATTCTCCCAACCATTTTGAAATATTATTTCTCTTACAAGAGAAACAACAAAAATCATTCTCAATTCTGAAAACATACCTTTATTTTTTTGTTAAAAATCGAATTTCTGTTGTTGGTTTAGTTTTTGTCATAATAGCGAAACTTATTATATAATTATTAAAATAGCTGGGGTTATACGATGAAACAAAAAATACTTTTTACGGCCGTGTGGGTCCTTTCTTTAGTTACTTTCGCATTTAGTCAAAATTATTACTTAGGTGTCGGCAGCCCATCTGATGTACAAGGAACATCATGCGCTAGTTGCCATTTTAAGGATGGAATAGCAACAGCAAAGTTCGAGGAATGGAAAGGAACTTTGCATGCCGAAGCACAGGATTCTATAAATAATTCACATTACGGGTTTGCATGTTTAAGCTGCCATAACACAGGATGGGATACAGAATCGATGAATTATGGTGCTGATGAATATGTTGTTAAAGACACCACAGTTCCTAATTATAGAATAACTGATTTGGCTAATTTCAATCGAGTTAAGAATGTTCAATGTGAAGCTTGCCATGGGCCATTAGGAACTGCTGATTCTACTCTCTCGTATGACCACTGGGATTTTAAAGGAGTTAACAAATTAGATTATTCAGCAGAACTCTGCGGAAAATGTCATCAAGGTTCGCATCATGGTTTTTATGAAGAATGGGCGGTATCTGGGCACGCTGCTTCCGCTAATACTGCTTTTGTAGTTAATAACCCAGCTTGCGTAAAATGCCATGTCGCTCAAAGTTTTATTAGATTCGCAAATGATCCGGCAAATTATGAAGAGAAGTTAGATGTTACTGGTGATGAAATTCAACCTCTTACTTGTGTAGCTTGTCATAATCCGCATTCAAAAGAATTCCCTCATCAATTAAGATTCCCTGTATCAGGCGCTAGAGTAATTTGCGATGAATGTCATAATGCTGAAATTGAAGATAGTGTTGATATTAATTCAACTCCGCACCACACGACTTCTGAATGTTTCAGCGGCTCAAAGTTATTTGGATATCAGTATCCTGACAAATCTTATCAAAGTTCAGCCCATACTTTTGCAACAAAAGAAAGATGTATCAATTGCCACTTGAATAATGAAGGCACTGGTGAATTTGGTGCCGCACACGGACATACATTTGTACCTAGAGTTCAAGCTTGTGTAGGCTGTCACGCTGATTATACCACTGTAGTTGATACTTCAAATCATGAAAAAATGTTTGACTATAGAGGAACACAAACCAGAACAGACAGTTTGATTGATGTGCTTCAAGGAATACTTAGCAGCGTTTCACCAGCTGATTCTGCAACAGATAAATTTAAAGAAGCAAATTATAATCTTGCATCATGCCAGCAAGAAGGCAGTCATGGAATTCACAATACAAGGCTAGTACAATCATTGTTAAAAGATGCAATTGCTAGTATGGTTCAAACTTCTATTACAAATGATAATTCTGTGGTTCCAACTCAATACAGTTTAAGCCAGAATTATCCGAATCCATTTAACCCGACAACTAATATTGATTTTGCAATTACAAAAGCAGGAAATGTACAAATAACTGTTTACGATGCTATAGGAAATGAAGTTGCTACATTAGTCAATAAATATATGCCTCAAGGAAAATATACCGTTGATTGGAATGCCTCTTCATTAGCATCAGGAATTTATTTGTATAGAATACAGGCTAATGATTTTTCAATGGTTAAGAAAATGGTTCTGTTAAAGTAACAATCTTAAATAAATTCAGTGGAGAGTTCGTCTCTTAATTATTAGATGGACTCTCTGAATAAATAAAATATTCTTAAAATTAAACTCAGGAGGTACAATGAAAACCAAATCATTTTGCACGCTAATAATCTTGTTAGTATCTCCCCTCCTTTTGCTTCAAAGCTTATATGCACAAGGAGAAGATAAAGCTACAGAGCATGCGTTCGTAGGCGCCTCGACATGCGGAATGTGTCATAAATCAGAAAAGCAAGGTAAGCAGTTTGTGATATGGCAGGAAAGTAAACATGCACAAGCCTATAAAACTCTTCAATCAGAAAAAGCTGACGAGATAGCCAAAAAAGCTGGTTTCACAACAAAGGCTGTTGAAACTGAAGCTTGTTTAAAATGCCATGCCAGCGGATATAATGTTGATGCATCATTAAAAGGCGCAAAATTCAGTGTAGAAGATGGTGTTCAATGCGAAACATGCCATGGAGCTGGTGCAGACTATAAAAGCTTAAAGGTTATGAAAGATAAAAAAGAAGCAATTGCTAAAGGTTTAGTTGAGCCTGGGGATTTAAAAACATTTTGTGCAGGCTGCCATAACCCAGATAGCCCAACCTTTGTAGCAAGAGATGTTGATGAGATGTGGGCAAAAATTAAGCATCCAATTCCAGGGAAGTAATAAAATTTCACGAAGTATTTAAAATGAAGAAAAGTCTTTTTACACTGCTGTTAATTTCCTTATGCTCTCCATTGTTTTTTTCACAAAATATTAATGGAAGATTTTCTTCTTCGTTATATGCATTTCAAAGATTTGATACAACCGATGTTTCAGGAAAATATCTTAGATCATTTCAAATGCTTAATCTAAATGTTAACGAAGGACATTTTTCATTAAGGTCTTATTTGAATTTAGAAGCCGATTTATCAAAAAGCCTGCAGAATGATCCAAGATTGAGATTCTATAATCTTTATTTTGAAGGCAGAAATTTGTTTGATATTCTAAGTTTCAAGTTAGGCCGACAGCCGATATTCAGCGGAATAGCCGGAGGAACTTTTGATGGTTTAAACGTTGATTTAAAAAAGAGCGGATATAAATTATCGGCTTATTATGGCGGAAATGTACCGGCATATCAAAAGCTTAAAGTTACAGATGATTTTAAAAATGATTTTATAGTTGGTGGGAAATTAACAGCAGTTTCAGTAAAAGATTTTCAGTTTGTTCTTGGTTACGTAAATAAGAATTTTAAAGCGCAAGATTATATGGCTTTACGCTACGATGCAAATTTAAATCCTATGCAAGTACTTATTCAAAATGAATCCACACAATACCAATATGCAAGTGCTGAAGTTAATTATGAAATGAAGAAGCACATTTTCTGTGAATACAAAATATGATTATGACATTAATTTTGAAAAAACCTCAAAGTTCGAAGCATATGGTTCCTATGATCAATTAAAAGATTTTAGACTAAATATTTATTACAATTTTAGAGAGCCTAGAATTAAATACAATTCCATTTTTTCAGTATTCGATTATGGCAACTCTCAGGAAGTTGAAGTAGGGGCAGACTACAATCTAACAAAAACCTTTACTTTAATAGGCAAATTCGGAAACGTAACTTATAAAACTGATAACTCCCAAAGAATTACATTAGGAGTAAATTCAAATTATGGCAGTATCAATTATCGAAAAACTCTAGGTTATGAAGGTGAACTTGATGCGCTATCTCTCTATTCAGCATATTCTTTCATTGAAGGCTTATTAACACCTTCCGCAGGTATATCTTACACTAGTTACAAACTTTCTAAAGATGATGATACAAATCACCTTGTGGCGATTTTAGGCGGGCTGAATTTTAGACCTTTGGTATTTCTATCATTTGATTGCCAGGCTCAATATATGAATAATAAAATTTATAAAGATGATTTTAGGTTCTTCTTCAAATTAAACTACTGGTTCAATACAAATATTAATTGACGTACAATGAAATTTAAATATTTATACTTTATTCTGATTCCAATTTTTACTGCCGCATTACTTTTTGCTGCATTCAAACCTGAGTCTAACGATGTTCTTACAGATAATAGTAAAATCATAAAATTCTCACATATGCTGCATGCTGATGCCACTGATTGCGAATCATGTCACCTCGCAGTCCCAACAAGTACTTCATTGAATGAAAATCTCTTCCCTACTCATGAAAGCTGTGGAACTTGTCATGACGTTGAAGACGAAAAAAATTGTAATATGTGCCACTATGATGATAATTATCAACCGTTAATTAAGAAAAAATCAGAATTAATTTTTAACCACAGTTTTCATATTTCAAAACAAAAATTGGAATGTGAAAAGTGTCATATGGGATTTAAGGAAGTTGAATATAGTAGTGAATTAGCAAATCCAAATCCATCAATGGAAACGTGTTTTTCATGCCATGGATCGACAAAATCTGCAGCTAGTGCATGTGAAGCTTGCCATATTTCAACGGCCAATCTGATTCCGCAAAATCATAAAAGCGGATCCTTTTAAAAGCACATAAATTTGCCGCTAGAGAGTTTGATGCCAACTGTATGATGTGTCACGATAATAATTCATGCGAAGAATGTCATGATGCGTCCAACGTAATATTAGAAAAAAATACACCTAATGATTTTTATCAGCCTTATGCTCCAAGCAATTTCAAAGATGGTACAAAACAACAGCAGATATCAAGAGTGCATGAACTTGACTACAGATTTACACATGGAATTGATGCTAAAGGCAAAACAGCCGATTGTCAATCATGCCATGACCTTGAAAATTTTTGTTCTTCCTGTCATCAGGGCGAAAATGCAGATTATAGTCTGGGAGGAATTGAGCCCGCTTCACATTTGAAACCAAGTTTCATGATTATTGGCGTTGGAACTGGAGGTGGAGATCATGCAACTTTGGCTAGAAGAGATATTGAAAATTGCGCAGCATGCCATGATACACAAGGTGCGGATCCAACATGTATTAAGTGTCATCTAGATAGTGATGGAATAAAAGGAACAAATCCGAAAACACATCCTGCAAATTTTATGAATGATATGCATGGAGATTGGCATGAGAACCCTGGCTCAGTATGTTATAATTGCCATGCAAGTGCTAACCCTCAAACTCCTTCTGGTTTTGGTTTCTGTGGATACTGTCATGGTGCGAAAGGGGGAAATTAATTAGATGAAAATAAAAATGAAGTATTTATTACAAATATATTTAGTTATAGTCTTTGGTGTTTTAATAATTTCAGGCTGCAGTGATCTTGAAAATAATATTGCGCCTGCTGAAAAAGTTAGTGTACATAAACAAGGATTTACTTCCAAAAGCTCTTCTAATTTTCATGGACTACTGATAAAAAATGATAATTGGAATATGAAAGATTGTCAACAATGTCATGCAGCAGATTTTTCAGGTGGATTGACCGGCGCAAGCTGCAATACATGTCATACAAACCCTGGCGGCCCATTGGCATGCAACACTTGTCATGGTGATTTTGCTGATCCTACCCGTATCGCACCTCCCCGAGATATAAACGGCGATACTTCAACTACAATTAAAGGTGTAGGCGCTCATGCAAATCATTTGTACAGCCATACTTTAAGCAGCAAGGTAGCCTGTGAAGATTGTCATAAGGTTCCAAGTACTGTGTATACAGCCGGACATCTTGATAGTGATTTACCCGCTGAAGTTGCGTTAACCAATTTAGCTGTCGCAAACATTGCTTCAAACGCCACATATAATGCCTCTGATGCATCATGTTCGAATACATATTGCCACGGGAATTTTGAGTTTGACAAGGCTGACGCCGCCCCGCAAGATACTTTTGTATTTGTATCGGATAAGATTGTTGGGAATAATAAAACAGTAAATTGGACACAAGTTGATGGAACTCAGGCAAAGTGTGGTTCTTGTCATGGAACTTCAGAAAGTATTGCTCCTCAAGGACATTTACCTTTGCCAATAACTGCTTGTTTCAATTGTCACGGTGATGTAGTAGATGAAAATGGAAATATTATTGATCAATCAAAACACATAAATGGAATTATAAACGCTAGAGACCAATAATTTCACTAAATATTTTAAAATTAAAAAAGCTGCCCAATTTATTTTGAGCAGCTTTTTTTTGTAATGATTATTAATTTTCTTTGGGATGTTCGGTGCACCATTCTTTAATATAATCAGCTATTGCTGTGGTGGTAGCTCCCGGTGTAAATAATTTACCAACGCCTAGGCTGCTTAGTGTTTTAATATCTTCTTCCGGAATTATTCCGCCGCCTGTTAACAACACATCATCCAAACCTTTTTCATTCATTAATTTCTTAATCTTTGGAAGAATAGTCATATGTGCACCGGATAAAATACTTATTCCAATCACATCAACATCTTCTTGAATTGCGGCTTCAACTATCATTTCTGGTGTTTGCCTTAAACCAGTGTAAATAACTTCCATTCCTGCATCTCGTAAAGCTGCAGCAATAACTTTTGCACCTCTATCATGTCCATCAAGACCAGCTTTAGCTACTAAAACTCTAATTTTCTTGTTCATTATTTTTCCCTCTATTATTTTATCTGTGAACGAATTTTCTCACCGAATAATTTTATATTTCCATTATGATACTTTTTTAAATTCAATTTTATTTTAAATCCATCATCATTAAATCTTGGTATTATATGAAAATGAAAGTGAAATACAGACTGCCCTGCTGCCTTTCCGTTGTTTGCCACAATATTAAATCCATCCGGCCTTAAACTTTCATTAATTGCATCGGATATCAGGCGAGTTCCCTTTATCATTTCATGTAAATATTCTTCAGATACCCGCAGAAAATTTTCATAGTGCTGTTTTGGAATAACCAAAGCGTGCCCATAATTCATGGGGTTGATATCAAGAAAAGAGATTATTTTTTCATTTTCATGTAATATTTCAGCGGCTAACTTATGTTTTACGATATCACAAAAGATACAATTCATATTTTAAAATTACGCTTTATAAATTCAAATTGAAACAGAATCATAATTCAGTTTTTAAACTTTTAAATATTTTTCCCGTTTATCAAACACACCAAATATTCCACCAGTATGTATGAACAAATTTTTCATTCCTCTATTTTTAGAAAGGAAGTTACTGTAGTATGCTTTAAATGCTTTGCCAGTATACGCAGGGTCAAAAATTATTCCTGAGGAAAGCGCAAATCTTTTTATCAGTTTCAGTTTATCATCAGAAATATTTTTATAACCCTCCGAAGAATAGCCGTCAAGAATTACAAGATTATCAGGATTGATTTTACAATTTAATTTAAATTCAAGCACGCATCCTTCGGCAAGTTGTAATATTTTTTTTCTGATTGTTTCTTTATCATGAATAACATTTACAGCATAAATTTTTAATTTTGGATTCATCATTGCAGCACCAACCAGCAACCCCGCAGAAGTCCCGCCAGACCCGGAAGCAGAGGTAATCCCGGTTAGTTTATTTATATCAATTTGCTGATTTAATTCATGGATAAATGAAATGTATCCCCAAATGCCTAATGTGGTTGAGCCTCCGCCTGGAATTACATAAACTCTCTTACCTTTTTTAAGAAGCTTTTTTCGTTCTTCAAACATAATAGCATTCACATTTGCATAATTTTTTTTATTCAGAAACTTAATTTCGGAAATAAAAAATTTATCAAGGAATAAATTCCCATTCGGTTTGGATCTATCTTCTCCCCATAAAAATAATTTTGATTTAATTCCAAATTGAGAAGCAGCAATTACAGTAGCTCGAGCGTGATTTGATTGTTCTCCGCCTTCTGTAAAAATATAATCCGCTTTTTCCTTTTTTGCCTGATAAATTAAATATTCAAGTTTTCTTACTTTATTGCCGGTTAATTCAAAACCAGTCATATCATCACGTTTAATTAAGAATTTATTACCTTCAAAATTTATTTTTTGAATTGGTGTTGGCAAAAAGGCTAAGTTAATTTTATTTGGAGTTTTCATCTTGATGTTATTTTTTGTTCATTTTAAAGTAATAATTTCTCGCCCGTTCTAAATCTTCTTGAGTATCTACCGCAAGATTATCATATTCTGTTACAACAATTTTTATTTTCATTCCGTTCTCAAGCATTCGAAGCTGCTCAAGCTTTTCAATTTGCTCTAAGTCAGTTTCAGCTAGATGAGTGAATTTAAATAAAGCCTCTCTTCTATAAACATATAATCCGATGTGTTTATAAATATCCGCCTTTTTGATTTTTTCAAAATTCGAACGCGCTTCTCTTACAAAAGGAATTGGGGACCTAGAAAAGTAAAGCGCAAAATTGTGATAATCAAAAACAACTTTCGGAATTGAAGTGGATTTGAACTCTTCAACAGTTTCTATTTTTTTGGCCAAAGTTGAGACTGAAACATTGGGATCAAACAGCAAAGGTTCAATCGCCTGATCGATCATTGTCCCAGCAATAAAAGGTTCATCACCTTGTATGTTTACTATTATATCTGCATCTTTTATTTCATTAACAACATAAGCAATTCTGTCTGAGCCGGTTGCAATGTCTTTTGGAGTCATAATAACTCTTGCTCCAAATTTCTTTGCTACCTCTGCTACCTTTTCATCATCAACAGCTATAAAAACTTGCTGAAGTAATTTTGATTTTAATGAATTTTCATAAGTGTGCTGTATCATTGGCTTACCGCCTATATCGGCAAGAGGTTTCCCCATTAAACGAGTTGATGCAAATCTGGCAGGAATAATTCCTATAATCATAATTAAGTTTAAATCTTGACCACTATATATTTTTAGCGGACTTGTTTTGTCAGTCTGACCTTATCAAAGACTGACATTATATTTAACTTCACACCTCGAAAGTCTCAGTGTGACATGATTAAAAATTCAAAAATGAATCAGCCTTCACCGATAACTTTTGGGACTTTAAAGAATTCTTCATCTTTATCAGGAGCATTTTTTAGTGCTTCTTCTCTTTGAACAGAAGGTTTTACTATATCTTCTCTAAAATTATTAACGCTTTCGATTGGATGTGAAAGCGGTTCCACATTTTCTGTATCGAGCTCATTTAGCTTTTCAACATACGTCAATATTTCATTAAGTTCATTAGTAAATTGATCCAGTTCTTTATCTTCAAATTTTAATCTTGCCAATTCTGCTATGTGTTCAACATCTTTTCTGTTTACAGACATATTTAATTTCCTTTTCTATTTTCAATAACTTTATCTCTTACTTTTTGCATTAGCTCAAGTTCATCCTTCCTATTTAGAATATTTTCGGTTGAAATTGGTTCTGAAAAATGGAGATAAATTGTGCCGGTATTTAGTTTCAATTTGCCTTTAGGCAATATTTTTTCCGAACCGCTGATCGAAATCGGAACGATGGGAAAACCCGATTTTACAGCGAGATAAAATGCGCCTCTTTTGAATGGCTGTACTTCTCCTGTTTCACTTCTAGTTCCCTCGGCAAAAATGGCAGCAGATATTCCTTTTTTTGTCATCTTAATTTTTGCTTCTTCAATACTTTTAATAGCCTTCTCAGGATTTTGTCTATCAATCATAATATATGGGCCGAGCCAGAGCTGCCATCCGAAGAATGGAATTTTTGCAAGTTCTTTTTTAAAAACAATTCCCATATTATTTGGAATCCCAAACTGTAAAGCCGTAATATCAAACTGACTGCTGTGGTTTGAAACAAAAACATAAGTTTTTTTATGATCAAAATTTTCTAATCCTGTAATCTTAAGCTTGACACCGCTAATAAATAAAATCCCGCCGGAAAAAACTTTTGCCAGTTTGAAATAAAGAAAGTTACTTCGGTCAAAAACAGCGAACAGAATTGCGAAAATGGAACAAATCAAAGTGTAAATTATAATTAAAAATAATTTAATATAAGTTATCAATTTTGTTCCTTGGAGGTCATCATTTCATGCTTTGTTTCCAAAACCATTGAATCTCTGCTTTCGGAAAAATCTTTTATTGCAGCAACTCTTTTTTTCACAGAGGGGTGGCTATAAAAAAACCATTCAACAAAAGGATGAGGATCTTTATCTCCTAAATTCTGTTCATTTAATTTATTTAAAGTTGAAATAAAAGCGGCTGCTTTCCTTGTTGTTTTGATAGCATATTCATCTGCTTCATATTCATATTTCCTGGATAAGATATTTGAAAGCGGGGATTGAATAAGACCTATTAACATCCCCCAAAGCATAAGCAACGGTAGTGCTGCAACATTATGAATCGATTGAAATCCAAACCAACTAAGTGAGATTTTATATAAAACTGCGATTAAAAAAAGAGTGACAAAACTTGATACTGTCCCAATTATAATATTTTTAATAATATGTTTTTTCTTGTAATGTCCAAGCTCGTGAGCAATTACAGTTTCAATTTCATCATCAGAGTAATTATCAAGTAATGTATCACCCAACAAAATTCGTTTTGATTTTCCAATACCTGTAAAAGCAGCGTTAGCTTTTTTAGTGTTCTTGCTCATATCAAATTTAAAAACGTTCTCGACTTTTATTCCGGCATCTTTTGCTAAATTGCTAATTCTCATTTTTAATTCTTCATTGTCTATCGGAGTTACTTTGTAGAAAATAGGCAGAATAATGATGGGAACTATTCTCGCTAAAACAACCGAGACAAGAAATAAAACAATAGCAAATGGAAGCCACCACAATTGTTCAAACTGATTCAATGAGTAATAAAAGAAAAGTAAAATTGGAATTCCAACTACAGCGGCAACAAGGACTCCCTTTAATCCTTCCCAAATCCATTTAAGAAAAGTTTGATTTGATAAATTGTATTTATGCTCTAGGTAAAATCCGGTGTAATATGTAACCGGAGAAAAGAGAATTGCACTTGCTATGCCGGTTATGACTACAAAGCTTAAAAACACCAAATAACTATTTGAGAAAAATCTATATAAATAACTTTCTAAAAAAATGCTTAATCCGCTTTGAACAAAAATAAAGATTATTATAAAGCTCGCAATTCCCTCTCCAATACTAAAAGCTAATTTTATATTATTATATTTTTTTGAATCCATATACTAAAAATACAATGTATGCACTCACCAATCAATTCATTGGCTCATCAATTAAATAAAAAATCCCGGCAAAAATGTTCACCGGGTATGGAAAAAAGCAGTGACTAATTTTGAAATTAAATAACCTTCAATTTATCATTTGTTGTCCAGCCTAATTTGCCGTCTGGCAAACGAACTTTAATCCAATTATTAATTTTATCTTCCAGTTTAACTTTTAAACCTTCGTGAACAACGAATGCATCATTACTGCCTGAGTCAGGCGCCGTTTTAATATTTACAACTGTATCCATGATGATTGCATGCTTGATATTTTCTTCACGATTAAGACGAATAGCTAAAAGAATGGATGATAAAATAAATAATCCGAGAAATAATAGTCCACCAAAGAAACTGTACTTCTGAATTTTATTTTGTTTAGAAAAAAAGTAAGTGCCGATTGCAAATAGTATTAACAAATAGAATACATAAGCAATAATCGTCCACCCGCGTATCGTCAAAGCTGCAAGCAAACTTTCCCACCACTGAAAAATAAAAAATTTCGGCAGCGGCTCAATCTTATCCACAGTTTTAGAATCAGCCAAGGCAATGTTGTGAATTATATCCTCGTCATTAGGTTCCAACTTCAATGCTTTTTCGTAATTTAAAATTGCATACCCAATATTACCTTGCCTATAATATGCATTTCCTAAATTGTAGTACAGCTCAGCTGATTCATAGCCTTCTTCTATCAGTTTTTTATAGTCTTTAGCCGCATCTTCAAATTTATTATTTCTATATAGATTATTTGCTCTGTCAAATATTATTTTTGAACTATCTGATTGCAGAGCAAAGGCATATGAAAAAATAGTTAAGAATAAAAATAGAATACTAATTTTATTAAGCATGTTTTTTATCTGAAAAAGATTTTTCTAGTTCAATAATAATTCTAGTTGATTCATCATACATATCGTTCATAGCACTGACTCCATCTTTTGAAGGAGCGAAACGGATATATTCACATTTCTCCGCACAGACTTTAAAATCATTTATTAACTCATCCCTGATGTTATTATTTTTAAGCTCAGCGACTGCTTTATCCAACGTAAAATCTGACTTTGCAATTTTAAACTTATCTTCAAGGTAGCCAAAAAGTGCTTGTGAGATTTCAGAATAAAATTCTGTTTGTTTATTTTCTTCTTTAAGTTTTTGCGCAAGTTTCAAACGGTTACGAGCAACTTTTTGTGCTTTTTGAAATTTCAATAATTGAAGATTTCCAGCAAGTTTATCAGTTTTCTTTTTCCATGTTACTATACCAATGAGCAGAACTAAAGGGAAAGCTGCTGCTGACCAAAATCCAAAACTATACAATAGAATCCCGCTTTTTTTATTAAGTTCATCATCTGAGGTTTTAATAAATCTTATATCATTATCTAATACTTTTATATCCTCTTTGCCGCTGGTAGAATAATTTGCAATTGTTTTTCCCTGATCAATTTTAATTTTATATTCTGGCGTTGAAAGAGTTTCATACGATTTTTTTTGCGGATCAAAATAAGAGAATTCGATTGGCGGAATTGTTTTAGTGCCGGCAATTCTAGGGACAATTAAATATTCTATTTCTTTTTTCCCTGACACAGTATTTTTTCTCGTAATATCTTCTTTAACTTGAGGATCATATTTTTCCATCCCGGTCGGTAGGTTTATTTCAGGTACATTTAATAATTTTATATTCCCTGTTCCGGAAATATCCAATTTTATTGAAACCGGTTCATTTGTTTTTGTTTCAGATTTATCCAGATGAGAATTCATTTGAAAATTTCCAACAGCTCCGTTAAAAGACTGCGGTACGTTTGAGCTGGGCAATGGAAGTACTTTTAATTTTATTGTATTTGACTTTGCAGTGTAATCAACCGTTTGCCCGGTATCAAAAAAAGGATCATTAAAAAAATCATCAAAGAAATTTCCGTTGCTCTTACGTTTCTTCCTAATTTGAACCGGAACATTTAGTTCAAATGGGGAAACTTTTAATTCACCGGTTTGCGAAGGAAATAATGCGGCTTTCTTTAGAACCCCCACCCGAAATTGCTTTCCATCAACAACTTCAGTTGTAAACATAATGGTTGGAGAAGTTTCAAGTTCCTCTGCCCAAAAACCTTGATACTGAGGCAGCTTTGAAATACTCATTTGGGCAGCAATATTAACTCTGGTATAAAGTTTATACGTCACAATAACTTGTTCACCAAGGTAAATTTTTTGCTTATCGGCTACAGCTTTAATAAATAAATTATCGCCAATCTCTTTGTTGGTGGCTAAATTATCCTGCTGTTGCTGCTGGTTTTGAGTTTGCTGCTGCGGGCTTGACGAACCTTTAACAACTTCAACCGTTATTGGATCGGACTTGTACTGTGTCGCTTTGTAATCAATTGAAGCGGAACCTATTGTAAACTTACCAATACTTTTAGGCTGCAGATAATATGAAAATGAAATCGAAGCAGATTGTGATCCATTAATGAACTGGATACTTGTAGATTGATTGGGCCCTGAAAGAGTTAGGAAATTATTGAATGATGGTGCCGAAAAATTTTTAATATTATTTATATCTGTACCGGAAAATGTAAAAGTGACTTGGAACCTATCCTGTAATCCAACAGGATTATTGCTGACTGTTGCAGTTAAAGACTGTGGGAAAACTCTGCAAGCAAAGAAAAATAATACAAATACAAAAAGGCTTCTCATCTTACCAATCCTTGTCAGTCTTAATAGGTGTACCAACTTTCTTCCTAACCTTTTTCTGTAATTCTTTTTCGTTATTTTTCAATGCGTCAAGAATTCTTTCTGCCTCAGCTTTTGTAATTTTATTTTTATCCGGCTGTTTCAAATTATCTTGCTTTGTTTCCTGGTTTTTATCGGGACTATTCTTATCCTGCTGATCTTGTTTATTTTGCTGCTGCTTATCCTGTTCCTTATTTTTATTCTGCTGATCTTTGTTATTCTGATCATTCTTCTTTTGGTCTTTGTTCTGATTCTTATCCTTATTTTTATCTTTGTTATCCTTGTTTTGCTGATTTTTATTTTTATCCTGATTTAACATCGAGAGAGCATATGAAAGATTGTACTTCGTATCATCATCATTCGGATTCAACTTTAATGAATTTTTATATGCCTCTACACTTTCTTTATATTTTTTAGATTTCAATAATGAGTTACCGATGTTATGATAAACTTTCGCTTTATCCAGTTTGTCTTTACTTTCACTTAAAGCTTTCTGATATGACTTTAGAGCTTCATCGTATCTATTTTGTTTGTAATATGCATCACCAAGATTAAAATTACCTTTAAAATTATCTTCAGTTTTTTCAAGGCTTTTTTTGAAATTCACTTCAGCGTCGGCAAATTTTCCATCCTTATAAAGATCCACTCCATCATTATTCAAGCTTCTTGCACTTTGTGCATTCACTTGACTTGCGATTAAAAAAATAAATGAGATAAAAAATATTTTATACATAACTAATATTTAAATTTTTATTCAATTCCTAATTTTTTATTAAGCTTACCATACAAAGGCGATTTTCGTTCCGAGATAAAAAATTCAAGTAATAGCAGAAATATCGCCGGCGCTAAAAAATAATAAAAACGGTCTTCGTAGTCAGTAACCTTTTTAACCCCGAATTCAGTTTTCTCTAATGATGAAAGATCTTTATAAATCAAATCAAGCTGATCTTCATAATTTGAACCTCTGTAATATTGTCCGTCGCCTTCAGATGCGATTTGCTTTAAAATATTTTCATCCAATTTGGTTAGAACAATATTCCCCTGCCTGTCTTGTTTAAACCCGGCTTGAACACCTCTTGAATTATAAACCGGGATTGGAACGCCGTCTGGCGAACCAAGACCAATTGTATAAATTTTTATTTTTTTATCAACCGCATCATCCACTGCTTTAGTAATATCTCCTTCATGATCCTCGCCATCAGTAATAATAACAATAGCTTTTTGAGTGCTGACCTTATAGTCAAAAGATTTTACAGAAAGTTCTATGGCAGATGCAATTGCAGTCCCCTGCTGCGGAACAGAATTTTCATCAACGGCATTTAGGAATAGATTTGCTGCTGAATAATCTGTAGTCAGCGGAAACTGTACATAAGCATCTCCCGCAAAAATTATTAAACCAATTCTATCCCCATGTAATTTTTTTATCAGTGTAGATATTTGATATTTAGCCTTATCCAATCTGTTTGGCTTAATATCTTCTGCCTGCATGCTTAAAGAAACATCCAAACAAATCATTACATCAATTCCTGTTTGCTTTACTTCTTCCATCTTGGTACCTATTTGCGGATTTGCAGCGGCTAAAATCAATAATTCAAAAGCAACTAGAAAGATCATCATTTTAATTACACTTTTGGCACTGCTGAATGAGGAAAATAAAATATGATGCAACTTTTTATCCGCAAAGTTTTCAAGCAATTTTCGTCTTCTATACCATAAATAAAAAAAGAGTAATGCAAAAACCGGCAGCAGATATAAACCGTACAAGTATTCTGAATGTTCGAATCTAAACATAAACTTAAGGAATCTTTCTTAATATAGTTTTTGATAAGCCAAGTTCTAGAAATATTAAAATAATTCCACTGCCAAGCCACGAATAAAATAATTCATGTTTATTACTGTATTGAGTGACTTCAATTTTAGTTTTTTCAAGCTTATCGATTTCGTTATAAATGTCTCTTAACTTTTTATTATTTGTTGCTCTAAAATATTTTCCATCGGTAATATTCGAAATTTGATTCAGCACATTTTCATCAATTTCAACCGGAACCATTTGATACCTAGTACCAAAAGGAGTTTGAACCGGATAGGGCGCTTCTCCTTTTGTACCTACACCAATTGTGTAGATTCTTATTCCAAATGTTTTGGCGATTTGAGCAGCAGAAATAGGATCAACTTCACCGCTGTTGTTTACACCGTCGGTGAGAAGAATTATTATTTTACTTTTAGCATTACTATCTTTCAACCTATTTACGCCATTTGCAATTGCATTACCAATGGCAGTTCCGTCATCTATCATTCCGCTTTTAATTTGGCCTAATAAATTTCTTAACACAGAATAATCAATCGTAAGCGGGCATTGTGTAAAAGCATCTCTGGCAAATACAACCAATCCAATTCTATCTGAAGTCCTGCCTCTGATGAATTGATCGATAACATTTTTTGCAGCTTCAATTCTATTGGGTTTTAAATCTTCTGCCAGCATGCTGCCTGAAATATCAAGTACCATTGCAATATCTATTCCTTCAGTATAAGTGTCTTCACCCGAAGAAAAAGTTTGTGGACGCGCAAGTGCAATAATTAAAAGTGCCAATCCGAATGCCCGCAGAATAGCTGGTATATGTCTCGATCTTTCTTTCCAGGTAACCGGAATTGATTTAAATAAATTCAATGACGAATATGTAATCGAAGGCTGCTTTTTCCTACCTCGAAACCAATAATAAGCCAACATTAATGGAATCAAGATAAGCAGGTACAAAACCCATGGATAAGCAAATGTTACTCCTTTAAACATTTACTTCCTCCTTTTTAATTTCGGGTGCTGCCGCTTTAGCTGTTTTATTTACAATCTCTCTTGCCTGCGACATCATTTCTTCATTCACTTCAACAAGTGGTTTGAATTTTGCAAACTTTACAAGATCTGCATTGTTTAAGAAACTATTTGTAATATCTAAAATCTTCTCAGTTTCTTTCCGTTTACTTAAAGCATCAATTGCTTCCGTAGTGGTTAGTTCAAGTGCCGGCAGATTAAATCTTTCTTCAAAATATTTTCTGATAATTTCAGTAATTTCTGAATGATATTCTTTTATCATTCCCTTTTGCCAAAGCTGTTTTTCTTCCAATTTATTTAACGAGGCAATCGCAATAATATGCGGCGGCTGAACAATTGTTTTTCTTTCAACAACGGACCCGGCTTTTCTCTTCTTATATCTTCTGTAAAAATAAATTATTAACCCAATAATGATTATACCAATTAAAATAAATAACGCAATTATTTTCCAGTTAAGTGGAATTGTAACCGGAGCTTTTACGTCTTTAATATCTTCCTTAGTATTCACTTTCATTAAATGAATAACAAATGAAACCGAATTTGAAGTTATACTCTTTAATGTTGAATCCGGAACGATGTTACTATCTTCAGAAAGATTAGGAGCATGCTTTACTAGAGTATCTTTGCCGACTCTGTAATTAATTGTGATTGGTGGAATAGTGACTTCTGCAGAATCATACCTTGAAAGTGTAATTAAATAGGTTGTTATTTTTTTATCATCAGTAACTTTCGTAATCGGGCCTTTATTACCCAAAACGTCGATATTGGAAATTTTTTTTAAAAGATTCGGGCTTTCTATTTTAATATTCTTGTTGTACTCAATTTGTAATTTATAAGTTACAACATCTCCGACGTAATAGTCTGTTGTGTCGGTAGTTGCCAGCGCAGAAATATTTTGAGCAAAACTGCTGAAAGTAATAAGAGATACAAAGAGTATTATTAGTATTTTTATTCTCACCATCTTTTTTCACGCCGCTTAAAAAATTGCACAAGTGGAGTTATATAATTTTGCCCTGTTTGAATTTCAATACTGTCTAACCGGCTTGAAAGAAATAATGATTTTCTCTTTTTAATTAACTCTTCACGCTGAGATTTAAGCATCGTTCTAATTTTTTTATTGCTGGTGTCTATCCATCGTTCATCTCCGGTTTCAGCATCTGTCAATTTAACAAGGCCCATTTTCGGCAATTCGTTTTCTCTTGGATCTTCAAGAACAACGCCTATAAGATCATGTTTCTTGGCAACTATTCGCAATATTTTTTCATATCCTGAATCCATAAAATCTGAAAGTAGAAAAAGAATGCTTCTCTTTTTAATTGTACTGTTCAGATACTCCAGAGCAGCTTTTATATCCGTCGATTTACCGACAGGCTGAAATGAAAGCACTTCTCTGATAATTCTTAAAACGTGCTTCCTTCCTTTTCTTGGCGGAACAAATTTTTCAATCTTATCTGTAAATAAAATTAATCCGACTTTGTCATTATTCTTCAATGCAGAAAAAGCAAGTATCGAACTAAGTTCAGCAGCAACCCTTTGTTTTGTTTTATCCACCGTACCAAAAATTAGAGAACCGCTTAAATCAGCCATCAGCATAACAGTAAGTTCACGTTCCTCTTCAAATATTTTTATAAATGGATGGCCAAATCTTGCGGTAACATTCCAATCGATATTTCTTATATCATCGCCGAATTGATATTCACGAACTTCGGAAAATTCCATTCCTCTTCCTTTAAAAACGGAATGATATTCTCCGGAAAAAACTTGGTTAACGAGTCCTTTGGTTCTTAATTCAATTTGACGAACTTGTTTTATTATTTCTTTTGTAAGCACGTTTTCTAATTAAAAATTAAAAATGAATAATTAACAATTAAAAATTTTAATTGATTTTATTTTTGAAATTTGATTTTTGAATTTTGACTTTCTACGGAACTTCCACTTTATTCAAAATTTCTGAGATCACCGTTTCTGTTGTTATTTCTTCAGCTTCAGCTTCATAAGTAACGGCTATACGATGACGCAATACATCCTGACAAATTGCTCTAACATCTTCAGGAATTACATAACCTCTTCTTTTTATGAAAGCCATAGACTTTGCACCGAGTGCTAGATTGATAGTAGCTCTAGGCGAACCGCCGTAACTTATCAAATCAGTTAATCTATCAAGCCCAAATTGTTTAGGTGAACGAGTTGCGAAAACAATATCAAGAATATATTTTTCTATTTTTTCATCTAAATAAACATCATGAACAACTTGCCTTGCTCTTAAAATATCCGCAGGAGAAATAACAGGATTCAATTTCGTATCATCTTCGTTTACATTTTGTCTCATTATTTTCAATTCTTCTTCACGAGTTGGATACGTGATTTTAACCTTAAGCATAAATCTATCGACTTGCGCTTCAGGCAATGGATAAGTTCCTTCCTGCTCGATAGGATTTTGAGTAGCAAGAACTAAAAAAGGTTCTTCAAGCTTAAATGTATTTTCTCCAATTGTAATTTGACGTTCCTGCATAGCTTCAAGTAAAGCGCTTTGAACTTTAGCAGGAGCACGGTTAATTTCGTCTGCTAAAATAAAATTTGCAAAGATCGGCCCTTTTTTAATAAGAAAGTTGCCATCTTTTTGGTTATATATCATTGTTCCAATTAAGTCAGCAGGAAGTAAATCAGGAGTAAATTGAATGCGCTGAAATTTAGCTTTCATTGTGGAAGCAAGCGTTTTAATGGCCAGTGTTTTCGCCAATCCAGGCACACCTTCTAAAAGAATGTGACCGTTGCCAAGCAGGCCAACAAGAAGCCTTTCAACCATTTGCTTTTGCCCAATAATAACTTTGCTGATTTCGCTCATGAGCAAATCAATAAAAGCACTTTCAGTTTTTATCCGTTCGTTTAATTCGCTTATATCCAATGGAATCCTCTTATAGATTTATGAAGAAATATTTATACGAATGATTTTAGACGTCTGCAAACATAAAAATGTTGCATCTTTATATCAATTTTTTTTAAGTAAAGTTAAGTTGGAAAAACACGGAAAACTGCAAATTTCAGGTAAGATGTTTCGGGCATAGCGGGTAGTTTTGGATGGTCTAAAGATGCTTCATTAAAATAAATTAGCTGAATTTGTTTCGAAGCTTTTTGTGCAGCAGAATTTATTATTTCAATAAAATCTTGTGCGTGCAAATGATATGAACATGATGAAGAGATTAAATAACCATCTCCGCCAATAATCTGCATGGCAAGTTTGTTTAATTTCTCATACCCTTTTTTTGCTACCGGTAAACTTTTTTTATTTTTTGCAAATGCCGGCGGATCAATTATTACCACATCAAATTTAATATTATCTTGAATCTGTCTTTCCATAAAGTCGAAAACATCTGAATTAATTAATTCATAATTACAATCCAATTCATTCAGCTCTAAATTTATTTTAACTTTTTCGATTTCATTTGATGAAGAATCAACAAAAGTTACAGACGAAGCACCAGCTTTTGCCGCATGTAAACCAAATCCACCGGAATTGCAAAAAGCATCAAGAACACTTTTATTTTCGACAAAATTTTCTATAAAAAATCTATTATCATTTTGATCAAAGTAGAATCCGGTTTTCTGTCCGCTTGTAAAATCGACTAAATATTTTATCGAACCATCATCAATTTCTTCTGAAGTTTTTTCACCTAAATAAATACGATCTTCTTCAGGTAATTCTTCTAACTTTCTAAAATAACTTTCATTTTTTGTGAAAATATTTTTTGCGTTATAATTCTTTTGAAGTATTTCACAAAGTATATCAGCATTTCTTTCCATTCCAGAAGAATAAACTTGAAGAACAAAAGTATCATTGTATTTATCAATTATAAGTCCCGGTAAAAAGTCGCTTTCACTAAAAACTAAACGAAAAGAATTTCTATTTGGATAAAACGTTTTACGTAAATCAAACGCGTTTCTTAATTTAGTTTCAAGGAGAGATTTTAGATTATCAATTTTTGAATTGGTCAACAATCTAATTGAAATCAGTGAATTTTTATTGTAAAATCCTGTACCCAGGAAATTATTTTTTGAATCGAAAACTTCAACTAAATCACCGTTTTCTAATCCAGCTTCAGATTTTTCAATTTCATTGCTAAATACCCAAAGATGCCCGGATTTTATTCTTCGCTCTTCGTTTTTCTTAAGAGTTATTTTGTTCATTAGCTTCAGTTAAAATTTAATAGTTAGAAATTTAAGTATAAATCATGAAGTAAAAAAAATGAAGGTTCATAAGATTTAATGTTGATTAATATAATCAACTTGAATTTGGTCTAGTTATTCAACTTCGTTTCGATAAAATTTTTCTTAATTTTACTTATTCAATTTTCTAATTCTTCAAAGGGAATTATTAATGAAAAGATTAATTCTTCACATTTCAATTATTATTTTCATTAGCATTTCAAGTTACTCTCAAACTTATAAATATGCTTGGCTTACTGATGTCCATATCGGAGCGCCGAACGCAAAAATCGATTTACAAAATGTAATTGATGATATAAATGAAAGAGATAATTTATCGTTTGCTGTAGTAACAGGCGATATTGCAGAGAAAGGAAGAAATGACGAATTAGATACTGCAAAAATAATATTAGACGAATTAAAAATTCCATATTTAATCATTCCAGGAAATCATGATACAAAATGGAGCGAAAGCGGCTTAACAAAATTTGTTGAACTATGGAAAGATGATAAATTTTCTTACGAAATTAATCATCAGAAACATATCGGGTTAAGAAGCGGCATTCCCTGGCGTGGCGGCGGCGGGCATATTGATCCACAAGATTTAAAATGGCTTGAAAATGAATTGAAGAAAACCCCCAAGAATGAAGAAATATATTTTTATGTTCATCACCCGCTTGACGGCGACGTAGATAACTGGTTTAAAGTTACCAACCTTTTAAGAAATTATAACATTAAAGGAATTTTTGTTGGTCATGGCCATGCGAATAAGTTGTTAAATTTTAACGGAATTCCTGCTGCAATGGGAAGATCTACATTAAGCAGGCCCAAGTATGCCGGCTATAATATTGTTGAAAATCAGTCGGATTCTATTTTATTATCAGAGATTCAAGTAGACAGCACGGGGGCAATATCAGAACAAGTTTGGGGAGGCTGGTCAAAAATTTTTGATAAAAATATTACTTTAATTGATTCACTTCAATTTAAACAATACTCTGACAGTATTAATATTTTATGGAAAACGGATTTAAATACTTCAATGTCAACTTCGGTTTTGACTGATGGCGATAAAATTTTTGCTTCTACAATTGATGGAACAATTTTTTGCTATAATTTAAATGGAAAACTTTTATGGAAATATGAGACTAATGAAACAATTTTCAGCAAGCCGGTGAGAGATAAAGATGTTTTAGCCGTCGCTACTATTGAAGGTGATCTTTTTACTTTAAATGCAAACAATGGAGAATTGATTCAAGTTATTGGCCTGGGCGAACCATTAACTTCACAACTAATAAAAATAGGAATGCAATATAATGGAATAAAAACTACAGCAGTTGTAATTGGAACTTCAAACGGAAATTTGTTTTGTTATGATCTTTATTCACTTGAACAAATTTGGGAAAATCATTCAGCTGGTTTAATGATAGAAACAAAACCGCTTTTTATTTCTGGAAAAATAATTTATGGAAGTTGGGATAATTATCTTTATTGCGTGGATGCAGCTAACGGCAATTTAATTTGGAAATGGACTGGAAATAAAAATTTTTATTACTCCCCTGCTTCATGCTGGCCGGTTACAGATGGCAAAAATGTTTATATCTCAACTCCTGATAAATATGTTTCTGCAATCGATCTTTTACAAGGAACAACCGTTTGGAGAAAAAAAGATTTTTCAAGTTGGGAATCTATTGGAATAAGCAATGATAAAAACAATCTATTAATTAAAAGTATCGAAGATAAATTTTATATAGTCTCCGCTAAAAATGGCAAAAGCATTAAAGAAATTGATTTAAATTTTGGTTTAGATACAATGCCTTGTGAGCCAATAGAATGGAACGATAAAATAATTTTTGGCGGAAAAGACGGAATGGTTTATTTAATTAATAAAGATTACTCTTGGGAACCATTATTTTTCACAGGTACTGCAAGAGTTCACAGTATTCAGCATATAAAAAATGATATGTTTGCCGCTTCAAATATGGACGGAAAGATTTTTATTTTTACTTTAAAACATGAATAGTTAAATAATTTATTGAATGGGATAATATGAATAAATACAAAGGAATTATATTTGATATAGATGGCACATTGACATCAACAAATGAATTAATTTTTGCTTCTTTTAATCATATAGGCGGAAAATATCTTAATAAAAAGTTTACCAACGAAGAAATAATTAATTTATTTGGCCCGACCGAAGATGTGATTATAAAAGAATGGACCGGCGATAAATATGAAACCGCACGTAAAGATTATTACGATTATTATTCATCAAATCATCATCTTGCGGATTTATACCCCGGAATAAAAGATTTGCTTGAAATAATAAAATCTAAAAATATTTTACTTTCCATTTACACCGGTAAAGGCAGAACTGCTGCTGAAATTACTTTAAAAAAATTAAATATATTTTATCATTTTGATATGATAATTACAGGAGATGATATAAAAGAACATAAACCCTCGGCAGAAGGCATACTTAAATTTGTAGATAAATTTAATCTCCCTAAAGAAAATGTTTTGATGATTGGAGATGCACCGGCAGATATAAAAGCCGCACGTTCGGCGGGAGTAGAAATTGCTTCCGTCATTTGGGATAGCTACGCTAAAGATGAAGTGCTGACTTTTAAGAGTGACTATGTATTTTATACTGTGGATGAACTAACAAATTTCATTTCTGCAAATATTTAATTATCTCCACTAGTCTGCAAAATTAAATGGAACTACAAAATAAACTCTTGGTTCAATTCTCTTTTGAGGGACATAATCAATTACGTTTTTGTCATTATCTTTCACCGCAGAGTAAGTCCAACTGTAAACCATTGAAACAATGATATAGGGAATTGGTTTGTAACCCAATTCAGCAAACAAGTATGATCTATCATCAAGCTTAAACAAATCTTTTGCATCTCTAATATTTATTTTATCGTAACCTGCTCTAGCAATAAAGGATAAATCGTGAGGAGAAATATCTGTCTCGAGATGAAGTATTCCACTATCGCTTTTTTTATCAAGCCTTTGATAACTTCCGAGTATATCAAATGTATTTAAAATACTTATTCTTAATTCACCAAAATATCCGTCGCTTTGATTGATGGCTTCTGAAAGTCTTTTGGCCTTGCTTGAAAAACTAGATGAAGCGGTATCAACGCGGAATCTTTCAACTTCATATAAAGAATTAAAATAAGCTGGAATATATTGATCGTTATTAAATCTTCGCTCCAATTTTGCAGAAGCCGAAAAAATACCTAATCCATTTAAGTTCAGCATTAGTCCGGTAGCAACACCGCTGCCGAAATCTATTATTTTACTATATGCTGTATATAATTTAAGATCGACTTGAGAGGTAGTTAAAATAGGAAATCCAATATCAAAACCAATAATACTCATGTTCCCCGTATCATGTATGGGATTAAATTTTTTAGAAGCTTTATTAAATGTTCCCGATACCACTCCAGAGTATTGATTAAAATCTGTTGAATAAGTAGCGCCTATTTCAGTCATTCCGATAATTGGAATTTCCCCGGCAGTGGTATATTGCAATGGGCGAACATAGCCTCTCAATCCTATAAGTCCGGCTTCTCCAAATTGACTGTAGATAGATTCAAGCCCAAATTTTCCGAAGTCCACGTCAAAGACCAATCCATTTTTTCTTGAATCAAGACTAGGAGTGTTATTGTAATCATAAATAATATTTCCATAACCCAAAGTATAATAATCCAATACTCCAAGTTTAACATAAAGCGGATCATTTTTTAATCCGTATCTTATATATCTTATCAGACTTATGTAATCAGAAGTTTCATCAAAATTTTGCGAGCGTAATTTCCCATCTTGATTAAAATCGAGTTGAAGGCCAAGGCCCACACCAAAATTTCCATACGAGACTTCGGGAGTAAAATAAAACGAATAAAATAATTCCCCGTCAATCCAATTCATTCCTAATCCACCGGAAATATTTCCCTCATTAGGCCGGGGATACTCGCGCAATTGTGAAAAGATTGATACGGAGAAAATGAAAAATAAAGTTAGTGTGAGTAGTTTTGTTTTCATGGCATGAATCGATTAGTGATATATAAACTGTTTAGTAAAGTTAGTTAGTTTACCTTACTATTGAAAGTTTTTGAGTTATATTTTGAGATTTGTCCCCCTTCTTTATTATTACTTTATAAAGATAAGTTCCATTTGCAATTTTATCGCCGTCAGCGTCTTTTCCGTCCCATTCAATTTTGTTAAAATCATAGCCTAATTGTCCAGCGCTCTTTTCAATCTGCTTAATAAGCCTTCCGGCAATGGTATAAATGTTTAATTTTAAATTATCAGGAATTTGAGTGAGCTTAAAAGTAAAATAAGTTTTATCGGTAAAAGGATTTGGAAAATTATAAACCTCTAACAAATTCATCTCATTTGATACGAGGAATGATTTCTCGTAACCAGGATTTATCTCAATGTTATCATTTATATTTTTGCCATACACTCTCAATGTATAATCACCTTCTGCAAGATTCGGAGTGTATTTAAAGGTTTGAGTCCTGTTGGAAGCATCAACTGTATTTTCAATTCTACTATAATTTATTTTTTGATCATTTAACAAAAATTCGATTGCAGTTGTATCATCGGGCGAATACCAAACAGGATAATTAAGCGTCATTGTGATTTGAGGATTAGAAGAAATATAATCTCCGTCTATTATTTCTTTGCCATCATATGTCACAGAGAAAGATTTATCCGAGATTAACAAGTTTGTAGTATCTGGAATTACATAAAAAGGGATTTCAAAGTTGTTATTATCTTTAAAAACTTCTTCCACTTTTTTCTCAGGATCAATATTAATAACAAATCTGTGGTTTCCGGATTTTGTTCCAGGATTATAATTTACTTGTGATTGCAGTTTTGCCCCTGGATTTAACTGAGCAATAGAATTATTATAAATTCTTTCGGCAGATTGATCTGACTTAATAACATCAACCGTAATCTTAAAGCTGTCTGCAGGCACTTCACCAATATTATAAGCGCTAAATTTCAGCTGTATATCATCCCCCGCTTTAATTGAATCTTTTGACGCCGAAACTGTCTGATAATTTAAGGCCAACTCTGCAGATTTTTTATATTCAACTCCCAAACTAATAAGCTGCGGAGATTGTTGATTGACTGAAGCTTGAAATTCAGAGATAAATTTTAAATAAGGATATTTTTTTGAATTTATAGGACTAAGATCAATCATATTATTGGAGATGGTTAAATTGTTTAATGTATCTATATTTCCATCTTCTTGAATACCTAATGGTTTAAAATTGATTTTACTATCTCCGGGAATGTTAGCTTGAATTTCCAAATTCTGCCAAACAGCTGCCGGGCCAATTTTTGTTGTAGCAAGAAAACCGCTATTCATAGTTTTACTTATTATAGTGTCAACCTTAACTCTCTCACCAAATTGTGGTGCAAAGGCTTCAGGCATTGCGCCTGGAATGGCTCCTTTTTTTCCGATAAATGCCCATGAACTGCGGAACTTAACGCTATCGATGTAAATACTTCCGAAAGACTTTAATTCATTCTTTAAATCTATAGAAGAAACCGGCCCATTATCACTTATCGCGATAGCAACTATGTCAGTGGACGGAATTGTATCTAAGAAGCTTATATAATCGGCAACTACAGCGCTGCCATTCTGCACATCAAACAATTTATAAGTGATAAATTTATATGTAGAATCTTCGAAGACACAAACATGATGCCCCCTCTTAGTATTTTCAGGGATATAATTCTCACCATTTATTGAAATGAGGGCAGAATTACCGGCGTTAAAACCAGCCGAAAGTACGCTTAATTCTATTTTGGAAGAATCAATTTGTAAAGCATTGTTTATGTATTTAAGATTAGTGTAATCTGTTGTTGCAAAGCTGGCACTATCTGTTAATAAGTATCTATTTTTCTTTCCTAAAAAAAATGATTGCTCAGAATTAAAATCTGAAGCGCCCAAAATCTTTCCTCTAAAATAATATCTGCCGGAATTTAATAATGAGTTAACATCTACTGAGGTAACTAAAGTATCAAAATCTTTTGTAATCTCTTGTGGATTTGTGAAATCTTTTGTTTTACTAAGCTGTAAAATGATTTTTTCACTTAAAGGATTTAAAGTTGGATTGATAATTTTAATTTTACCATCTGATTCCTGATCAATAGAATAATCATAATACGTACGTAAAGTAGAACTTGCAACATTATATTTAATTGAAACGGAATTGTTATCTTTATTTATTTCATCAATTGAACTCTCGGTATCAAGTGTTAATGTTAAAGTGCGTTCACCTGGAAGATTGTTAGTGGGGATTGATATTAATAGTGAATCATCAAGTAAAGGTAAAATTCGATTAAATACTTTGGAAAAATTAACACCGCCGTTAAATTCATTCTTAACTAGAATTTTAATTGAATCAGAATTGGTAAAACCATAATTGTGGTAGTAAATTTTGAAATCTATTGAGTCAGATTTATCAGTAAGCTGCGATGCATTGTATGAAATATCATTAGGAGATATTGAAAGATCGGGTTTATTTGGCAACCGCAATTTAACTATTGGATCACCAATCAATGTATTCGTTAATGCAAAAAGCTGGTAAACGCCGCTGCTTCCGTATTGCTGGAGCATATCTAATTTGGCAAGTTTAAGCGCCTCACTAATAATGTAAATTGAATCAGCTAATATTTTTTTATAAAATAATTTTGGACTTGTAGTGGCTGTTGAAATAAATCCCAAAGATGTATTCCCAATATAGGCAATCGCCTGGCCTTCCGATCCGAGTACAAATAATTGTGAAAAAGATTTTATATCTGGTTCCGCAAAGCGAGCGGTTGAACATCCAAAATCCGAAATCATCGGATTTTTATTTAAATTATTTTTAAGCTGGGAAGGTTCAGTAATGGAGTTATCCCATTGCTGTGTACCGCTGTGGCCAAGATAGGAAATGAACAATCCGCTTTTCTGAATTACTGACTGAATTTGATCAGTACTATAGGGGCCAAAATTTGTATTTGGATTTATGGTCTTATAAAAATGAGTATAACGTCCGCTGATTGGCGGCGGTACTACATAATTATTAATTACATACTCATTAACATTTCTTAATTGATCCAACTGGCTTTGATTGTCCCCTGTTCCCCCCGAAAAAAATATAAATCTTTTATTCCATGAATCAAGTTGCTGACTGAAATAGTTTTGCATTTTTTCAAAATACCAATTTAACTCGCTGGTACTTGTTACTGGTATCCTGCCTACATCCATCTGAGGAACATACGCATTTGTTGTATCCCAGGTTACAAACCAATTATCACTAACTGGAGCACCGAATGACGGAACATAATTAATTACAAGCGGAGCTTTTTGATAAATTGTTTTATTATGATAATAATCATAATTTGCACCGCCTATTAATGCTACATATTTTGGTAGAGGCTGCTGCCAATTATTGTGAGTACTTTTCAAAAAATCTTTTATTGCCTCAGGATTAAATTGGCCGTAAGAAAACTCATCATAAATATCATCAATATCTACTACTTCAGTATTTACATCATAACTCTGTGAAATGAAATCAGCATATTGGTTCACCTGCTCTAAAAATTTTTTATGAGTGATGGCTATATAATCTGCTTTATTCTGAGTGTTCCTTAGATTACGAAATTTTTTAACATAATAAAACTTTGGTTTTGTTAAATTATTTTCATTTAGAACTACGAATCTATTTTCCGCTTCAATTGTATCTTGAATTACAATTTCATCATTTAATTTTTTTGCGAGATATTTCGCATAAGATTTACCATACTTCCAAATTGAAAAATTATTTCCTACCAGGTTTTGAATTTTGATAGAAGTAAATTTTTTGGAATTTATAAATGGGAAGTCAAATAACAGTGAATCATTCACAGCCTTAATATAGCGCGGATATTCGAGTTCATACCAATCCAGTATACAAAGATTTGGATTTGCACTTGTAGTATAAGAATGGATTTTTAATGTATTATTGCCTTCTTTTAAAACGCTGGAATTATAGCTGCCTTTTAAAACTTTCTTTTGATATTTATCAATAAAGCCAGAATCCTGAACAGCCTCGTTGTTGAGTGAAATGCTTAACAGATGGGCATCTGTAAAAATATTAGTAGCGTAGCTCTGAAGCTTATTAAATACCTTTACCTCTTTATTCGGATAAACATCGGAAACTAAAAAATTTTTATTGCGTGTACCAACCCCAAGATTCCCTTCATTCCAGGTTTTATTTTCATACCAGAAAGGATTTTCCCTTCTTACCAAATCAGCCATTGAAAAATCGTACCAATTATTAATTTCCTGATGAATTACTTCATCATAATATTCCATTGTATCATTTGTGACCGTGTTGGGTGAACTAATCAGTTCAACTCTTTTACCATTCTCACCAGACCAGGTGAGCCAATAAATAGTTGTGTCGGTATATCTGCCAAGATATTCGTTATAAGGTTGGCCGTAAGAACTTACTTCTCTATGATGTCCTCCATAATTTCTTTCACCAACTAAACTCAACATAATCGCTATCATTAAAAACTCCATCCGACTCGCCACTAACATAAATTGGAATTTCATTTCCATCTTTAAACATTTTAAAAGTTTTTGGATCTATTGAATTTGTATTCACATTAAAGGAGGCTAAATCATTGGGAGTTATTTTATAGATTGAATTTATTGCAGTTCCTATTTTCAAATAATCTTTTGTGTAATCAATCCAGCTGTCAGAATCAGCAATGGGGAAATTAGGTTTGGCAAAATAATTCCTCGCAAATTGGGGATTAATAATTAACGGACTAATCTCTTCATTTTTATTTGATTGCTTTTGTAATTGTGAAAGAGCGGCGTTAAACGTTAATTCAATTTCAAATTTATTGTATTTCAATACTTTTCTATTATAGTTATCAAAATCAAATAACTTGACTTGAACATGTAAACAATAATTATTTCCTATCCATAACTTTCCAAGTATGGTCAAATTAGATTTATTAACATTTTTAATTGGTTTATCTAGAAATTCATAGGCTACAATCGAATCACGAATAGACTTTACGGAAGGATTAATTGCTGGAATTGCATCAATTGTCTCTTCACTTAATATATTTAAACTGACAGTTGGACTGCTGTTAGGCGGAATTGCAATAAATAAATCTTTTTTGGGAAGAATAAAAACACCAGGTGTGTTTTCATCACTAAAACCGGGGAAGGATATTTCTTTTCTATTGTTTAACTGTTTAATGTTATAATTAATTGCCGGTGCTTCAAAACTGATTTTGTATTTTTCGTTTTGAATTTTTTCAACTATGTTTGAGGCCTGGGAGAAGATACGTATAGTTAAAGAAGAAATTACAATAATAACAATCAAATATATTTTGTTCATACTTCAGCGATATTTATGCGCATACAACCAATAGTAAAATTAAAATTCAAGCAAAGTTAGCTTACACAAAAATTACAATCAAGAATGAATTCTTCGAAAATATTTAGTCTGAATGAAATCTCTATCTCTTCCGTAGAAATTAATTCTCTCAAACAATTAATATCTGACAAAATATTAGATGGGACAGATAATAATTTAATTATAACATTCAATCTTGATTTTTTATTTAACACAACGAGAGACAATAAATTTAAAGACATCTGTCAAAATGCGACCTTAGTTTTTCCGGATGGTGTTGGAATAACTTCTTTAATTTATTTGAAATATGGAAAAAAAATAAATAGGATTACAGGTACGGATGTTTTTAATGCAATTTTGTTGATCGCGGAAGAACATCATCTAAAAATTGCGTTATTGGGTTCCTCAGACTCTGCTCATAAAAAAGTCATCAGTAAGCTTAACCATGATTTTCCGAATATTAAAATAGTTTCTGCACTTTCCCCACCTTTTAATTTTGAAGTTAATGAAAAACTTAATGAAAAAGTTTTAAATGAATTAGAAACTGTTAAACCTGATATATTAATAGTTGCTTTAGGTTCTCCAAGACAAGAATACTGGATTGAAAAAAACAAACAAAAAATTGGTGCTAAATTAAATGTTGGAGTAGGAGCGGTTCTTGATTATTTCTCAGGAGTAAAAATCAGAGCTCCAAAAATTTTTCAACTATGCGGACTAGAATGGTTTTGGCGTTTATTATATGAACCAAAAAGACTTTATAGGAGATATTTATTGAAGGATATTCCTTTCTATTTCAAAATGATTGCACAAATTATTAAAGAGAAATAAATGGAATTAAGAGAGATAAATCTTTTAAATCTGATGAAAACATTTGATATAGGCGGGGTTGAAAAATCTACTATTATATATGCAAATGAATTAAGCGAACTGATCAATAAAATAAATATTATGGCCTTCAAAGGTTCATATAATTACAAAGATATGATCAATCCTAAAGTGAGAACTTACTTCTTCCCGTATATCGTAAATCATAATCCTATTACTTTTTGCATCAATGTTAAATCAGTATTAAAAGTAATAAGAGTCCAAAAGATCAATTGTATAAATTATCATCAAAGAATCTTTTTACCGTACATTTTGTTTGTAAAAGTTTTCTGCAGGAAAATAAAAATAATCTATACTGGGCATAATGTTTTTAATGATTTCATCAATAAACTATTAATCGCGGATAAATTTATTGCTGTTAGTTTAGCTGTTAAAAATGATTTTATTACTGCAAAAAAGAAAAGTGTTCATTTGATCTATCATGGAGTTAAACAGAAAGTTATAATCAATCCTGGAGATAGAAAAAAAACAGTTTTAGATTTTGGGTATGTTGGGCGCTTTGTAAGAATAAAAGGAATAATGACAATGTTAAAAGCATTTAAATTATTCCATGAAAAATATTCTGAACATAAGTTATTTATGGTTGGCTCTGGAGTATTAACCAATGAAATGAATAAATTTATAGACGAAAATTATTTAAAAGATTCGATAAAAATAATTCCACCGCAAAGTGAAATTGAAAATATTTTTAATCAAATTGATATTTTGGTTTTCCCTTCAGAATATGTTGAAGGATTTGGGTTAGTTATTTTAGAAGCGATGGCAAATAATATTGCAATTATTAAATCACATTTTATTAATGATGAAAAAATATTTAATAATGAAAATTGTTTTTTATTTGAACCGGCGAATATAAATGATTTGTTAAACAAAATGGAGGGATCAATAATCGATAAAAATAAAAGGGAAATTCTCATAAATAATTCACAATTGCTAATTCAAAATAAATTTAATTTTGAAAGAGCTATTAATGAATATTTAGATCTTCTTCGAGGTTTGTAACCAGCACATGAAAGTTTTCCCTTAGTTTATTATTACTATTTGAGAAGTATTCTAGTATATACTTTAATTTTAATCTGATACTTGCCCCTCTGATCATTTGATAAATTTTATCAGGCAGAAGAATAGTTACTAATGCAATTATTATTCTAAAATTTCTAAATACTATTGCTTTATTCATAAGCCAATATTTTGCAGCTTTAGATTTATCTCCATAAAAATATTCTCTCCAGCCTTTTAATTCATTGAGTTGATTTTCATTCTTCAAATCAAAATTCGATTCTAAATTTTTATAATACTGCTCCTGAATATTATATTGTTTTACTCTTATATCGGATTGATTGTATCTTGAGGAAGAATTGTTCAGGATTCTTACATAAGTTAATACCTTTGGAATATTATAAAATTTTGCTTCATTTTTTATTTTAAGCCAAAGTTCGTAATCTTCAACCCCATCAGTTAAATACCCGTCTATACTTTTCAACAATTTCTCTACGATACAAAACACCGGAATGAACAATTTCACTATGAAGCATTAATCTTTGTTTTATTTGAAAATCGGTTTCTACTGTCTTAATAATGTATCTAATTTTTTTATGTTTAAATAAAGCATACCAGCTTGAGACAACATCATACTCTGGGTTTTTATTCAAGAAATTAAGCTGTTCTTCCAATCGTGTTGAAACAGCAATATCATCAGCATCCATTCTTGCAATGATATCAGAACATTATTTTGATAATCCGAAATTCAGTGTATTTGAAATTCCTGTATGTTCGCATTTAAAATATTTAATCCTTTCATCTTTAAAAGATAAAATTATTTCTTCCGAATCATCTGTCGAACCGTCATTTACAATAATGAATTCATAATCTGTAAATGTTTGATTTAAAATGCTTCCTATTGAATAAAGAAGATATCTACTTCCATTATAGACTGGCATTAGAACTGAAATCATTATAGTTTTATCCAATTAACCCCATTGCTATAAATTAAATTGGATTTTTGCTTCCGCGTATCTATAATACATATACTTTTATACCCCCTACCCGACTGACTAATTCTCTCGTCCACGACTAATATTTTATTGAAATCTTTGCCTCTATTATCTATTGTAAAATAGAGAAGCTCATCGTTTGAGTGCATTTTCAATGTATCACCATTAATAGCGACATCAATTAATGGATATTTATATTTTTCAATATCATAATAAATTAGTGAACGATCAAAATAAACAGGCAGAATATCTAAAGTGGAATCATATCCAAAACTATGATGTCGAAAATAAAAAAGTTTATAGGGTAAAATCTCGCTGTTTTCAGCAGTTACCACAGTAAACTTTTGATTAGGCTTACTCTCGACTAGTTTTTTTAGTTCTACTGTCTCAAGTTCATAATTTTTTAGAATTACAATTTCATCAAATACCCTATAAATAAAAGAACAAGCGTAAATTATCATAGCAATAGATATCAATTTACGTTTATACTTGCCACCATTATAAATGAAATATAGATAGAGGCTTACTATTAACCAAAATAAATAAATACTATTTATTCGTTGTGTACCAACAGCCATAATTCTGGGAAAACTAATGATTAACAAAAATGCTAAAGGAGGTAAAATATTATGTATGCTCCATTTCTTTTTAATAAAAAATATTACAAAGATTATTATAAAAAATAATAAAAGAAGTAGGGCTAACTTTTTATTAAGGATAAAGAAATTATAAAGTCTCCATGAAATAACCGGTATAATTGTATTTAAGATATTTCCAATTAGCGAGAAAGGTTTTTTATAAAAATTCGAAATCACATCTAAGTCAGACGAATAATATGAAAAATTAATATAACTATATATTAAAGTTATAGTGAGCATGGCTAGGCTCACATATACAAATTTATTATCGAGTATAGTTTTCTTTTTAATTCTTAGAAAAATGTATAAGGAAAGAAACAAAAATGGCAGATGAGCTCCTTGCTGCTTGGAAAGAATAGATAGGAGAAAGAAAATAAATATAAAAAATAAATAAAGTTTTTTGTGGTTAATATAATATTTAATAAAGTACAAAATCGTAAGGGAGTAAAAAAACAAACATAACAATTCAGTTCTATCACTTATCCAATAAATCCAGGTAAGTACATCAAGATGCAATGAAAAAAGGAGTAAGCAAATAAATAGGAGTGTATTATCTAATTTTTTATCTAATAAAAGAGAGAAGTTTTTTATTATCTGAAAAATAACCGTTATCAATCCAAGGTGTATAAGAAGAGAAAAACATTTCATTAACCATGGAAGATGGAATACATGATAATCCACCCAAAATGTAAAATATGAAACAGGCCTGAAAAACAAAAAAAAGGGCTCATTAATATTAAGACTAATAAGCTGTTGTGGGTTTTGACTTACATGAGTGAAGATCAAATAATCATCGGATATAAAACCAGGATAGATTAAAATAATTACCGCATAAAGCAAAACATTTATAATTAAGATGTAATAAAGTGATTTTTTGCTAATCATTTTTTTTGATTAAATATTTATTTACATCGAAGAGCAATCCATCAAAGAAACCTTTATAGACTTGAAATAAACTTTTAAAAGATTTTTCGAACAACAAAATAAGGATAGAATCAAGGATAATCCTTTTAATAATAGATTCTTGCTTCATTCGTCGATACAATCTTTTTAATATAATCATATTTCTGGTTGTGTAATATCTTTTCAAGTGGCTCATAAATAAAAATTTATATCTAAAAAAGATATTGTCCACTAGAAAATATTTTTCTGGGGGATGATAAATTATTGATGAAGTTATTGAGATAATTTTGATATTATTAACCTTGGTTCTAAGAAAATATTCATATTCATCCCCTCTAATAAAAAGTTCTTTTAAAGGAAGCCCTAATTTTTTGATAACCTCGCGAGATAATAATGTTCCATTAAAAAAGTTAGCTGTTCCTTTCAATATGGGGTATTTAAGAGACGATACTTTATCAAAATAAATATTACCTTCACTAAAATATAATCCAAATGCAAGAACATCTTTATTTTCTTTAGAGACTACAATTGAATTTAATATTTTGGTTTCATTATCATTCAAATTACGAACTAATTCGTAGAGTGCATTTTTTTCAAGTTCCGTGTCATCATCCATACACCATATCCAATCATACCCTTTTTCGTATGCAGATTTAATTCCTTTGTAGAATCCACCTGCCCCGCCAAGATTGTCTTGTGTGATTACCGTTAAATCTTGGTTTGTCAATAACCATTCTGATGTTCCGTCTGTACTTGAATTATTAACAATTATTATTTCATTAATTTTATAAGTTTGCAATTTAATAGATAGAATACATTTCTTGAGTAGGTTTAGTCTATTGAAAGTAACTACTACTGCTGCAATTTTCATACTTATTTTGATTTATGTATTTTTTCAAAACAACTAATTGTATTTGCTACCACCTGATCCATATTATAATATTGGTACTCCGCCAACCTTCCGCAAAAAATAATATTATTTAATTTATCTGCTTTATCTTTATACTTTGAAAACAATTTTATATTGTCTCATTGGTGGGAATTGGGTAGTAAGGCTCTCCCTTTATTTGAGCATATTCGTATGAAAGCGTTGTTACATCAGATTTTTGATTTGTATAGATGTTTATATTCTGTTACTCTAGTATATTTTTTATCAGAATCGACATAATTTATCACAGCGTTTTCCTGTATAAATTCTTTCTTATAATTCTCAAATTCAAATCTAATCGACCTGTATGGCAATTTCCCAAATTTATAATCAAAGAAATAATCAATGGGTCCTGTATAAATTAATTTATCAAAATTTAATATCTTCAATTATATTTTTATAATCAGTTTCTAACAAGATTTCTATATTTTTATTCGAAATTATTTTTTCAAACATTTTAGTATAACCATTCTTGGGCATGTATTGATATTTATCGGTAAAATATCTGCAGTCCTCATTTAATCTAACGGGAATCCTTCCACAAACTTGAGGCGATAATTCCTTTGGTTCCAGATTCCATTGCTTTTTTGTGTAATGAAGAAAAAATTTTTCAAATAAATCTCGACCAACCTGGTTTATAATTATATCTTCTGAATTCTCTATTGGATGTTTATTTGCTTTTACTTTATTAAAATATTCTTCAACTTCGTTTTCATTTTTTAAATTCAAATTGTACAAAGAATTTAAAGTCAATTTATTAATTGGTATTGGATATAACTTTCCATTATGGTTCGCCAATACTTTATGTTCGTAAAATCTCCATTCTGTAAATTGCGATAAATAATCAAAAATTTTTTTACTGTTTGTGTGAAAAATATGAGGCCCATATCTGTGAACTAAAATACCGTGTTCATCAAATTCATCATATGCGTTTCCACCTATATGATTTCTCTTTTCAACAATAATTACTTTCTTGTTTAACTGTGAAGCTATTCTTTCCGCCATTACACAGCCGGCAAATCCGGCTCCAACAATCATAAAATCATACTTCATGATTCAAGCTTAATAGTTTTTGAATAAAAATTATTGAAATAAAAAATTATTCCAATAAATACTGCGACTTCTGAAAACAAAGTAGCTAACGCAGCACCGTTATAAGAAAATTTAGGAATGAGAATTATATTCAGAAGTATATTTGTAATAGCTCCAAATCCAATTGGAATTATATATTTCCTTTGCTGGCCCCATGCAATTAAAGGGTTTCCAAAGATTATATTTATTCCGATCGCCAACACATTTAAACTCAAAAGAGAAAGCGGTTTATAGGCATCAGCATACTTAAGCCCAAATACAACTTGAATAATTTCACTCGAAAAATAAAATAGAACAAAAAATAATATTACCGATGAAATAAATAAGCTTAATGAATAAGAGTAAAATAATGATTTAAATGCCTTTGTTTTAGAAGGCTTGTTTTGAGATAATTTCGGGAAAAAAGCTGTTAAGATTAATTGAAGTGGAATGATAAAAATCAGAAATATTTTATATGCTGCGTTATAAATTCCGACTTCGGAATCGCCCTTGTAATATCCAAGCATTATCATATCAAGATTATAATACACCAAAATAAAAAATGATGATAATCCGATTAAAAATGTTTCAGCAAATAGGCTTTTAACCCTATACCATATCTTGCTGAAATTTATTTTAAGCTTTTCCCGGAAATGTTTTTTGTATATAATAAATTCTACTAATTGAGCTATAAATAAGGCTACAGGTATAATTAAGATTGAATCGAAAGTAATTGTTAATAATAATATTAGAATAAGAAAAATTAAACTGGAAAATATTTTGGCTTTTAATATTATGCCCATTTTTTCAATCGCTTTAAAATACCAGCTAAAATTTATTGAAGTCGAGATAATTGTAAGACCATAAAGCAGATATAAATATTTAATTTCGCCTGAAGGAAAAAATACAGATGTTATACTTATTAAAATGAAAGTTAATAAGCCTAAAAATAATTTAACATTTATTATTTGATTAAATATTGATTTTCCATCGGCAGGAGATTTAGCGACTTCTCGAATTCCATAAATATCAAATCCAAAATCAATGACAATAGAAAAGTAAGCAATAAATGAAGTAACAAATCCGAGTTTTCCAAATTCACTTACAGTAAAATAACGTGCAATAAATACATTGGAAATAAAATTGACAGATCGAAATACTAATTCAGCTAAGGAAAGAGAAGTTAAGTTAGGCAGAATACTTTTAAAGTGCCGGGCTATCTCCCCTTTCACCTTTTCGCCAGCCATACTTCAGGATTCTGATTATTGCGCGAACTCCAAATTTCAAAATGAAGGATATCACCATCTAAACTTTCCCCAACTTTAGCAATTAAATTTCCGGTCTTTACTTTATCACCTTCTTTAACATAAATTTCATCCAGGTGACTATATACAGTTCTATAACTATCTTTATGCGTAACAATTACTACACTTCCATATCCAGGTATCCAATCGATTACTGAAACGACTCCATCAGCTACTGCTTTAACATTTTTATCATTGGTTGCTTTTATATCAATACCATAATTTAAAGTTACTGTGTTTAGTTTTGAATTTATATTTTCACCAAACTCGCCAACAATTTTACCATTTCGAATTGGCCAATTTAAGTTTCCGCGCAATTGTGAAAATGAAACAAAATCAGAAGCATCAAGATCAAAATTGTAATTAACGTTTTTTGTTTCTGTTGAAGTCTCAGTTGATTTTGCAATACTGTTTGATTCTGCGATATTATTTTTGTTATCTTTTTCTAATTTAGCTAATCTCTCTGCTTCTTCTTTTTTTCGCCGGTTTTCTTCTTCAATCAAATTCGTGATAAGATTTTTGATTTGTTCTTCAGCAGATTTTTTGGTAATTAATTCTTTTTTTAATGAAGCTTTATCATGTTTTAGCGCATTTAATATTTTTTTTCTTTCATTAATTTTTGAAGCAAGTGATCTTTCTTCTTTTTCCTTTTCGTTAACTAAAATCAATTTTTGTTTTTTCTCATCTTCTAATTTCAATTTAGTTATTTGAAGTTCATTTTTATTTTCCTCAAATTGCTTTAAATCAGCTTCACGTTTTTCAGAAAATTTTTGTAAATATTTGTAACGGAGCAATGCCTGCTGCACGGATTTGGCATCGAATAGACTTGCCAATTCATTTTGTTTCCCATATTTGTATACAGCCAAAACATATTTAGAATAATTTTGCTGGAGTTTTTTGATTTCATCCTCTAAATTAGAAATTTTTCTTTTGCTGCTGTTTATATTTTGTTGAATTATCCTTTCATCATCTTTCATTTTAGTTATTATTTTACCAAGCAGATAATTTTGTTTGTTGTAATTTTCAAAAACTGTATACGTTTTTTTTTCTTTTGCTGATTTAGAAGAAATTTGATTTTCTAAATCTTTAATTTCATCGTGAATTTTTTCAAGTTCGTTTTTCTTAGCCTCAATTTGGGGTTTCTGCTGCTGGAAAGCTGTGAAAGCTATAAGTAGGATGAAAAATATTATGAGATATTTTTTTTTAATCACCATTTAATTATAGTTGCATCTGCGGGTAATTTAAAATCGATAAAAATGTCTTTCTTGTTGGTGGACATATTTCTATACTCAATATCCACAACCTGATTATCTTTTTTATTTTGGATTTCAATTTTATTAGGGACAGCAACACCATCATGTAATTCAAATTCAGAATAATCGCCCTGCAGTAATTCGTTCCCATTGTTATCCGAAAGTAGATAATTTGTTATACCTAATTCCCTAATATCAACTTTATACATAGTTTCCTTATTCGAAACAGAATCTATATAAGTTAAAACATATTTATCATCCTGAACTTCATAATTTGTAGGATTAGTATAAAGATTGTTTGTTAAATTAACAGATCCCACAAATGCATCAGCCAATTCATTAAACGTTAAATTGACCTTAAATATATTTTTTAAAACATCATCATTTACTGCACCTTTATATGCAGTATTTTGAAGTGCATCATAAAAAACAAACGTTTCATTTGTTACAATTGCCTGGGCTAATTCAATACCAAATGGGCCCATAATTGTTAAATAAATTGAATCAGGTTTCGAAAGAATTATTTTAAAAGAAGCGCTATTGTTAAACTGGCTGCTTTTTATTTTGATAACTCCATTACCTTCAAATGTTTTAATCCTTCTCCGGTTGGCTTCTAATTTATTTATTAATCTTTCGGAAGGTAACAGCTCAACTTCTTCTGTAGGTTTTGCAGGCACACAGCTTATAAAATAAATGGCGGACAGACTTACAAAAAGCAGCAGCAATAATATTTTTTTCAAATTTCACCTTTTTCAATTTTAAGTTTGAGCTGGTTATTAGATTCATCCAAATTTAATGCTTTCTGCCACATCTCTTTTGCGGAAGCTTTATTACCAATTTTAAAAAGAATATCTCCGAGATGTTCATAAACAACTGAGCTTGCACCGCCTTTATCAATCGCCTTTTCAACATATTCTTTAGCAGATTGATAATCACCCATCCTATAATATACCCAGCCGAAGGTATCCAAATAAGAAGTGTTGTTTGAATCAGCTTCAATGGCAATTTTAATCATCTTAAAAGCTTCGTCAATTTTAACATTTCTTTCGGAAAGTGAGTAAGCATAATTATTATTTACCAGGGCATTTGTGGAATCCAGCGACAAAGCTTTTTGATATACGCTGTCACACTCCTGCCACATTTTTTTTGAATCATAAATTAGTCCAAGAGTGCCTAATAAATTTATATCATCGGGTTTAATTGATAAAGCTTTATTTAAATAATCAATCGCATCATCATATTCTTTTAGCTGATTCAAAGTAAAACCATAAGCTGATAAAGCAGTAATGTCGGTGGGATTCAAATCAACTGCTTTTTTAAGATAAGGTTTTGATTCTTCATACTTGCTTGATTGTGAAAGAGATAAACCTAAAATTAAATTGACAGTAAAATCTTCAGGAAATAAACCAACCGCTTCGGTCATAACTTTCTCGGCTTCGGAATATTTTTGATTATCAAAATAAAGTCCGCCCAGCCTAATCCATGCTTGAGAATTCCATCTAGCTTTTTCAGTCACAAATTTAAAATTTTCAATCGCAATTGAATCTTTGCCTTCATTTATAGCGATGGCGCCTAAATACATTTTAACTTGCCAATCAGTTGTATCTTTATCCATTTTTTCAAAAAAATCTTTAGCAATTGGAAGCAGCGTACTATCTTTCAATGACTGAGCAAAATAAGATGCTCCAATCCTAAGCTTTGCATCTAATGAAACATCTTTTTGATTCAGTATATAAGAATATTCTTTTGATGCAGACGCCCAATCATCCTGAGCAATATATATTTGGGCCTTAGTCTCGTGTGCTTCTAAATCGTCCGGTGTAAGTTCCAAAATATCATTGACTAATTTTAATGCCTTATCAAATTTCTTAGCCCGCAAATAAGTTTGGATCAGCAGTTTCTGTAATGAACTGTTTGCCGGATCAAGTTCCAGCAATCGTTCTACTGTTGCCGAAGATTTATCGAATTCGCCTAACTTTTCATATAGTTCAGCAACTCTAGATAAAACACTCCACTCAGGACCAATTCGTTTAGTCAATTCATTGTAAATGTTAATGGCATCTGACGGCCTATTATTTTCATACAACCGGGCTAATTGATAATAAGCCTGAATATCCGTTGAATCTAATGCTATAATTTGATTCAATACAATTGCTGCAGAGTCTGGTTGGTGGGCAGTGGAAAATATATCAGCAAGTAATTCATAATATTCAATTTTTTGAGAATCAAGTTCTACTGACTTTTTTGAATTTTGAAGCGCCAATGAAAGTTTATTTAATGCAAAATAATTTTTTGCTAAAGCATAATAAACACCTGCATTAGGATCAAGTCTCAGCGCATCCTGAAATTCCAAAATTGCACTAGCAAAATCACCTTTTGATTCTGCAACGGAACCGTCAATAAAATGGCTCATCGCTTTTTTAGAATCTTCATTGGTCAGTGTTTTTTTTGTTTCTTTTGCAGAAGGTTGGTTAGTATTATCTTTATTTACAACTTCTTGCGAAGAACACTGAATAAAAATTAAAGCCGATGCTATTAAAAAAAATAATCTATACATATAATCAAAAAAAATTTGTAAAATATATTATTATGCCAAAATAATAACAAGGTAAATCACTTCCGAATTTTTTTCAAAACTTTATTGCCGCGAATACTTGAAGTATATTTATTGTTAGAATTTTGGATTTCTTGAATACAAATATACTAAACTGTATCTTTGTAAAAACATCAAACTTAAATGACCTCTATCGACTTAGGACTTGCTTTCGTTTGGGAATATGATGAGGATTTTATCCAGCTTTTGGAAGACTATCTCCACAAAGACGGGCTGACAACCTACCGCATAGGATATTACAACCTAAAAGAAACTCATAATTTACTTTTGGAGAGAAAACTTTCTTTTAATTTCTATCTTGATAGAGCCTGGGATGTTGATGATGATTTCGAAGAAATGGGGAAAGTTATAAATCGAAGAAAAACCATTATCTTCAATCCATACAAAAATGTTCTGCATGCAATAGACAAAGCAAGTATGCACTTGGTATTCATTTCCAACGGGCTTCATGTCCCCTATTCTATCATAATCCCTCCGCATTCAGAAGTTGAAGACATATATATATCAATTGAAGACTTGGCAAAACTTAACCGTCCATTCATAATAAAACCATGCAACACAACAGGCGGAGGAATTGGAGTTGTAACGGGAGCTGAAACCTTAAAGGAAATTTTAGACGAAAGAATAACCAATTGTGATGACAAATATCTTCTTCAAGAAAAAATTTATCCTAAAATTTTAAACGGAAAACGTGCCTGGTTCAGATGTTTTTGGGCATTTGGTAAAGCAATTCCTGTTTGGTGGGACGATCAAACTCATCTTTATGATATTTTAAATGATGAAGAAATTAAAAATTTTAATTTGCATCAGCTTAAAAAAATCACAAAAAAAATTGCCGGCATAATTCAGCTGGATTTTTTTTCAACTGAAGTAGTTTTAACGGAAAATGATAAATTTGTTGTTATAGATTATGTTAACGATCAGTGCGATATGAGATTTAAATCTAAACATGTTGACGGCGTTCCTGATCAAGTTATTTTACAAATAGTCTTAAGTCTAAAGCGCTTCATCCTTAAAAGTATAAAAGCGAGTTTATAACTAAAGATGAAAACTTTAAACGTAAACATTTTAATAATTGTTCTACTTTCAATATTAATTATTTCTTTTGCATTGTATCAATATGTATTTAGTATTTATGAGGTTACTTACAGCATTCAACCGGAGAAACTATATGCAGATAATCAATCAACAGTTACAATAAAAGCAATCCCGATAAATTCCTTTGGATGGAAAGCGCCTTTCCGGAATGCTTATGCAAAATTTGATATAAGTGAAGGAAGTGAACTAGTAAGTGTGGTAACAGAAAAATCTGATGAAGGTATAATTGTTTTAAAAGCAAAAAATAAAACCGGTAAAGTTGTTGTTTTGATTCACTCTAAATACGCTCTTCTCCCTTCATCTATCGAGATTACTATTTATCCAAATTTTGTGTAAAAAGTGATAGAAAGTGAAAATTTATTTTTAAGTTTGTTATGAAGATTTTATAATCATTAAAATCAAATTATCTCTATGAAAAAATTTTATTTACCATTCTTTATTACATTATATTTTTATTTAACCCCCCAAATTTTTGCACAAGGCTCTGCCGGCGAAAATGCTAAGTATGAATACAGATCGCTGGTGGATATGCAGACTGCAGGTATACTGGAAAAAGGATTTGTCGGAATAACCTCAGATATAATGCCTCATGGAGTTCTAATTGAAAAACTGGAAGTCGGAGTTTTTGATAACGTTAGTTTTGGGATATCCTATGGCGGTTCAAACATTATTGGAACTGGCGAACCAAATTGGTATAAGGTTCCAGCAATAAATATCAGGTTTAGACTATTTAACGAAACGATTTTAATGCCCGCAATCACTTTAGGTTTTGATTCTCAAGGGAAAGGTGAATATTTTGATTCGCTTAATCGTTATGCCATTAAATCACCTGGATTTTTCGCTGCCGGCAGTAAGAATTTCGCAATGCTGGGTTTTCTAAGCATTCATGGTTCCATTAATTATTCACTTGAAACAAAGGATGGTGATAATTTTATGGATATGCATCTGGGCTTTGAAAAAACATTAGGCAGCAGTTTTTCAATTATTGGGGAATATGACTTTGCTCTAAACGATAATAAAAGCCAGGCATTCGGAAATGGAAATGGTTATTTAAATATGGGAATTCGGTGGTCAGTTGGTTCCGGATTAACTTTCGGATTTGATTTAAGAGATCTTTTAAATAATAAAAAAATAAATCCAAGTACTGCGGATCGAGCACTTAGGATTGAATATATTAAAAACATTTTTAAGTGATTCCGGTTACCGGTTTATATCACACATAAATAATTGTATTTTTTAATATACGGGGATGTTTACAAACCTATACATTAAAAAGAAGTTAACTAGAGCAAAACCCGGAATTGCTACTCTATAAAGACCTTTTATCCGGCTTAATTTTTGCCAATATTTTGTATGTAAATAGTAAGAGGTTCACCATGAAAAAAGTTAATATTTTATATTTCGTTTTATCAATCATTCTCGTCTCATTTTTAGGCGGCTGTTATACTCAAGTAGCCATGCGGGATAGAGATAAAGACAGAAATTATACCGAACAATCAAATAATTCAGCTTATAGAGCTGAAGATCAGGAAGAATTAAGTGATACTAATTACTATTCAGATGATAGTAATCTTAATTATGATTACGGGGATGATGGAATAATCAATAACAACTACTATTTTGATGGATTTCCATATCAAAGAAGATTTTATTCATATTATCATCCATCATTTAATATCGGAATAGGATTTGGAAGTTATTGTGATCCTTTCTGGTATTCTACAACTTATTATGACCCATATTATTATTGGAACTGGTGTTCAACACCCTATTTATATTACTCACCATACTATCCAATAGCTTATTCTCCTTGGTATTATGGCGGCTATTACGGATACTATCCTTATCATAATTATGGATATAGTAATTGGAGTTATAATAACCACTCAAACTATAAATACCGAAGTAATGATGGTTATAGAATTAGAAACAATGATGGTTCCAGAGGTGGATCAACCAGTGGAAGAGGAAGTATAGTTAGAGGAACGAATGTAAATGAAAGAGCAGCTGTTTCAAGAACTGCCGAAAGATCAAGCAGAAATTCTGGACTCAGAACAAGTGAGTCAACTAGAAGTCGTGATGCTAGGGTAAACAGCAATAGAAATTCGACAAGCAGCAGAAGTATAGAAAAAAGAGCTTCAACAAACAGAAATGAAAATAGTGTGAGAAGTTCATCTAGAAATAGATCTATTGATAATAATAGAAGAAGAAGCAGCGGAAATAAAGAATATAGAAATTCCGGAAGTTCAAGAAAAAGCAGCGGCACTAACAGCAGACGTTCCAATGTTAAAAAAGAAACAAGATCTAATAGTGGAAACAACAATTCATATAATAAACCAAAGACAAATAGTGCTCCAAGATCGTATTCCCCTCCACAGAGAACTTATAGTGCTCCCCCAAGATCTTCAGCCCCATCAAGAGGCAGTTCTAATAATGGCGGAAGCCGTTCTTCAAGTTCCGGAAGCGGTGGAAGATCATCTGGCTCGAGCGGAGGCGGACATAGGAGGTAATAAATTATGAAACGAATAATCTTAAATATTATAATACTTTTTTCTGTGGGATTTTTTATAACAGGATGCTATACAGTAATCTGGAGCCCTGAAGATAATTTCCCAACTCAATCAGATTATGACCAAAGTTATAATGACGGCTATTATAATAGCCCATTTTACGGAGACTATGGATATTATTATAATTATCCCTGGTGGTTAACAATTACACCGCCTGCGGCAACCAGCGCATCTACAAGCAGAGATAGAACATCGGCTGGAGCTGCACGAAATGAAAATGGCGGAAGAGGAAGTGCACCAAGGGATAGAGGTGAAATAAATAATACACCACCTCCGGCAGTAAATTCAGGCGGCAGCACCAAAAGCAGCAGCGGCAGTGTTGATAAAAGTTCATCAAGTTCAGGCAATTCTTCAAATTCTGGACGGAATAGCAGCAGCAGTAGTTCAGACAGTAATAATGTTCGTAACAACAATGGTGGTAGAAATTCCGGCGGGAGGAAATAATGAAAAGCTTTTATTCAAATATTGTAAAGCTTAGTTTAATATTTTCTTGTATAATTTATACGAATTCATTTTCTCAAGATATTAATGATGTATTGAGATTAGGCTATACCGGCTTAGGTTCAAATGCTCGTTCATTAGGTATGGGCAATGCTTATTTAGGTGTAAGTGATGATGCTTCAGCAGCGTATTTTAATCCGGCAGGCTTTGGATTACTGAAAAGATTAGAACTCTCCGGGGGGATTGAGTATTCTAGTTTCAAGAATGATGTCAATTTCATGAATAGTTCTTCAAGCTTTGATAACAGCAGTACAAATCTAAACAGAATCAGCTTTGCCTTCCCCTTCCCAACCATGAAGGGCAGCTTGGTTTTTGGACTATCTTACAATAAAACTAAAGAATTTAACGGCGGATTAAAGTTTGATGGTTTTAATAGCGGCAATACATCCATGATTCAAAATCTTAATAATGGAAATATTCCGTATGACCTTTATTTGACTGACTCGGATTATGTCACTCCCATAAATGGAAGGTTAAACCAAAGCGGCGATATTACATATGAAGGCTCAATTGATAATTGGTCATTTTCAGGAGCTATAGAAGCAGCAAGAAATTTATTTATAGGCGGTAATTTAAATATTCATACAGGCAGTTTTAAATCGGTTAATGATTATTATGAAGATGATACGCAAAATATTTATCAAGGTTTAACTGATCCAGCCACTCCGAATACAACTGATTTTCAAACCTTTTATTTTAATCGAATTTTAAATTGGGATATAGCCGGATGGGATGCAAAAATCGGTATGTTATTCCAATTCGAAAAATATGGAAGAGTTGGTTTTACAGTGCAATTCCCAAAATCATATACAATCAAAGAAAAGTTTGATGTAAATGGAAGCAGTGAGTTTGGAACGGGAGTGAAATATTCTTTAAATAGTGGAGATTACAGTGATGAAGTAGAATATGACATTGTTACACCATTTGAACTAGGCGGCGGTTTTTCGGTTAACTTTATGGGATTAATATTTAGTGCAGATGGAACACTGATCGATTATTCTCAATCTAAATTTGATAATGGAAATGGTATAACTTCTCAATACATTGAAGATCAAAATAAAAAAATAAAAGACCAGCTTGGCGCAGTTTTGAATTATAACCTTGGGGCAGAATACACAGTTCCCGTAGTAGGTTTGAGAGTTAGAGCCGGTTTCATGTCAATGCCATCAGCTTATAAAAATGATCCTTCTGAGTACAACAAAAAATATTTTACATTTGGAATTGGTTTTCTTGCTCAAGAAACCATCGGGATTGATGCCGGCTTTGCACACGGATGGTGGAAAGATTATGGCGATAATTATGGTGTTGATGTTTCCAGAACTTTCCAAACAATTTCTGATAATCATTTCATGTTAACCGTAACTTACCGGTTTTGATAATTTTATTTGTTTAGTAATTAAAAGCGCCATATTTTTTATGGCGTTTTTTTATTTTAAACGCTGAAAATTTAATTAAATTAAGTCAAATCAATTATTTTAGGAGAATGTTATTCAAGGAATTGTTTCCCGTATCGAAAGCAAAGATTATTACATTTTACCGGAAAATAAATTCGAAGAAATAAGATGCAGCTTAAAAGGCAAATTCAAAAAAGAATTTAATTTAAAAAAAGATAAACTTTACCTTACGGATATTGTGGCTGTAGGCGATGAGATTGAATATGATTTAAATGAAGATGGAAGCGGTGTTATTCATAAAATCAACCAAAGAAAAAACCATATTTCACGCAAAGCTCCGAAAATAAAAGGAAGCGGTAAACGCGGTGAAAGATTAGAACAGGTAATAGCTTCAAATGTGGATAATTTTTTTGTTATAACCAGCATCAAAAAACCGGATTTTAACAATAAGGCTTTGGATAGACTTTTAGTAACCGGCGAAAACTCTCATATCCAAATCATAATAATTATAAATAAAAAAGATCTCGACATCAATTCTGAAATGGATTATTGGTATTCGTTATATACCGGAATTGGCTACACAGTAATTTGTACAAGCAAAAAAACGCAAGAAGGAATTGATGAAATTAGAAATCTTGTTTGGGGAAAAAATAATTTATTTTGGGGCCAATCCGGAGTTGGTAAATCCTCTTTAATAAATCTTGTTTTTCCCGATTTAAATCTCGCTACGGGGGAGATTAGCGCATCAACAAACAAAGGCATTCATACTACCGTGACCAGCTTAATGACTAAAATAAATGAAAACACTTTCATTACGGATACACCCGGAATAAGAGAAATAGATCCATATGGAATAAAAAAAGAAGATTTAAGTCACTATTTCATTGAATTTTCAGAGTATTTGCGCGAATGTAAATTTAACACATGCACTCATTATCATGAACCCGGGTGCGCAGTTATAAAAGCAGTTGAAGATGGAAAAATTTCTTTGGAAAGATATGATAGTTACCTTAAATTATTAGATACAATTGAAGAAGATATTATATTTTAATAACCTCAATCACATGCCAATTGAATACTTTTCTTTTATAAATTATATTTATGCATAAAAAAATATAACCAAATGTCTGATTCGATTGAAACTCAAGTTAATTCTTTTTCTAATTTTCTTACAGAAAAAAAATCAACCCTAAAAAATAATCCTAATAACTTTTTAATAAGTTACAGTTTTCCCATTGATAATTTCAATATTGACTGTGAAACTCATTCATTAGTTTCCAGATTTAATAAAACTTTTTATTTTGAAATTCCTGCCGACAATTTTTCCTTTATCGGGATTGACGAAGCAATTTCCATATCAGAAAAAGGTGAGGGAAGATTTGCAGCTACAGAAAAAAAAATAAATGAATGGAAAGAAAATTTTATAAACAACTGGGAAATGATTGATAGTAATAGAATTCCTTTATTTATTGGCTCTATAAAATTTATGGTCGAACATTCAGATGATGATTGGAAAGAATTTGATGACGCAGATTGGGTCGTTCCGGAATTTGTTTTTCTTAATATTGATGACAAAAAATATTTAATTTATAATTTTGTTTTTTCAGGCAATTCCAGCACACACAAAGCTGTAGAAAAATTTGAATCTCGTTTGAACAATATTCTCAACGCTCTAAAAAAGGATAACGATGGAGTGGTTAGTTTTTCAGTATTGAAAGAAATAGGTTTTACTCCTAAAGATAAAAAAAAATGGAAGCAGCTAATTGAGAAAGCTCTGGATGAAATCCGTGAAGGCAAAATTGAAAAAATTGTTTTAAGCAGAAAAGTTGAGTTTCTTCTTTCGAATGAGCCGGAAATAGAAATACTAATTTCCCAATTAAAGCATTTGTATCCACGCTGCTATATATTTGCCATCAATCATAATAAATCTTTTTTCTTCGGTGCTACTCCAGAAAAATTAGCCAGATTTATAGACGGCAGAATTGAAACTGAAGCCTTGGCCGGATCTGCTTCGAGAGGAATAAATGAGGAAGAAGACAAAATTCTTCAAAACAATCTGATGAAAAGTGATAAAGATTTGAGAGAACATAATTTCGTTGTTAATCATATCCGCAGTGTTATATCTAATTATTCCAGCATTAAGATTGATGTCGATTCACCTTCAGTAAGAAAACTTGCAAACATTCAGCACCTGCTAACAAAATTTGCTCTGGAATTAAATAATGGATCTCCTGTATTGTCAATTATTAAAGATCTCTCACCTACTCCGGCTGTTTGCGGGATTCCGGTAAACGATTCTCTTCGATTAATCAAAAAACTGGAAACTCATAATAGAGGTTTGTACAGCGGGATAATCGGCTGGTTAAACTTTGATAACGAAGGAGAATTTGCAGTAGCTATCCGTTCTGCAATCTTAAACAAGAAAAAAATAACCGCATTTGCCGGCTGCGGAATTGTTCATGATTCAGATCCTGATCTTGAATACGCAGAAACAGAATTAAAATTAAAAACCATACACCATTTACTGAAGAATGAAAATAAAAATTAATCGGAATATATTTTGGACAGATACGTTTGTTAGTGAACTTGTTTCATCCGGTGTTAAATATGCTTGTATATCACCCGGTTCACGAAATACACCCTTAACGCTTGCGTTTGCCGGGAATAAAAAAATAAAATCCTTTCTTCACATTGATGAAAGAAGCGGCGGTTTTTTTGCCCTTGGATTAGCTAAAGCTTCTGAAACTCCCGTAGCTTTAGTTTGTACATCCGGGACAGCCACTGCAGAGTTTTACCCAGCGATTATTGAAGCTTATCAGCAGCGCATCCCTTTAATTATATGCACTGCAGATAGGCCGCCTGAATTACTTGACTGCGGAGCAAATCAAACTATTAATCAAAATAATATTTACAAAAATCATATTAGATGGTTTTTTGATGCCGGACTTCCTGAACCGATGGCAAAAAGGATAAAACATATAAAAGCAGTTGCTAAGCGCGCTGTTTATGAAAGTACAATAAGATCTCGCGGGCCTGTTCATATCAATTTTCCATTTAGAAAACCTTTTGAACCCGAAGCCTTTACAGATGAAATTGATAATAGTTTAATCGAGTTGGCCAAATCAAACTCAATTGAAAATAAGAAAACCTTTAAAGTAGAAGAAAAAAATATTACAGTCGAAAAATGGTTTTCTGAAGTTAAGAGTCATCTTTTAAAACGAAGAAAAGGAATAATTATAGCTGGCCCGGAAAATTACAATTCAAGGTTTCATGAAAATTGCAAATTACTTTCAGAAACATTAGGCTATCCTATCCTTGCGGACGGGGCATCACAATTAAGATTTGGCAAATCAGCAAAAACAAATATTATTTCAAATTTCGATGCCATACTTCGCTCTAATAAATTTGCGAAAGAAAATCAGCCGGAAATTATTTTACAATTCGGCAGAACTGTGACTTCTAAAGCCTTAGAAACTTTTTTAGAAAACACTAACGCTTTAAGATTTATGATTAATGAATACGGCGATTGGTTTGATCCATCCAACAGAGCTACTGCTTCATTAGCTTGTAAGCCCTATGTTTTTTGTGAAACCATGCTTGAACAATTATCTGATGTTGAAATTAAAAATCAAAAAAGCAATTGGCTTGAAAATTTTATAAATGCTGATAAAATTGCATCTAAAATCAAAAAAGAGATAATTGAAAAATCCAGTTTTGCCAATGAACCCCGAGTAATAATTGAAATTTTAAATGCGCTGCCTGAGCATACGCAAATCATGATTTCCAACAGCATGCCTATTAGAGATTTTGATTACTTCGCTTCAAAGACTGATAAGAATTTTACAATTTTCAATAACCGCGGGGCAAGCGGAATAGATGGGATCACTTCAACAGCATTAGGTATTACAGCACATAATAACTTTCCAACAGTTCTCATAACCGGAGATTTAGCATTCTATCATGACCTGAATGGTATGCTTGCGGCGAAAAAATATACTTTACCTTTAACTGTCATTTTAATCAACAACAATGGCGGAGGTATTTTTGAGGTTCTTCCAATCTCAGACTACGGTAAGGTATTTAAAGAGTATTTTATAGCTCAGCACAATCTGGATTTTAAACCATTAGTAGAGGCTTATTGCGGTAAATATTATACAATAAAAAGCTGGAAAGAATTAAATGAAAAAATCCATGCATCTATTGATACTAAAATCTTTTCTGTACATGAGGTAAAAACCGATGCTCAAAAGTCATTGCAATTGAGAAGAAAGTTTTGGCAAGAAGTTGACAAAAATTTACTATAGGCAATTGAACGATGAAAATAAATGTAAATGATTTATTCTTTAATCTGGATTACGATGACAATGAATTTGATAAACAGCAAACCCCGTTATTTCTTCTGCATGGTTTTACAGGCTCTTCATTAGACTGGAAATTTATTTATAAAGATCTCACAAAAAAAGTTTTTCCCATCGCTGTAGATTTAATCGGACATGGGAATAGTGATTCCCCAAATGATATAAATTATTATTTTACCGAATCACAAATTGAACAACTAAAAATCATAGTAGAGAATTTTACGCACGATAAAATTTTCTTCCTGGGTTATTCAATGGGAGGAAGGGCGGCTTTATCATTTGCATTAAAATATCCACAAATGATTAAAGGATTAATTTTAGAAAGTACTTCTGCAGGAATAAAATCCGGAAAAGAAAAAATTGAAAGAGCAACCAAAGATAAAGATCTTGCTGAATTTATTATGAATCAAACTATGGAAGAATTTATTGATCATTGGATGAACCTCCCGATATTTGACACTCAAAAAAGATTTTCGAATAAAAAACTTGACGAAATTAAAAATCAAAAGCTTGACAATAATAAAATAGGTTTATCAAACTCATTAAAAGGATTTAGCACGGGAGTAATGCCGGACTATTATGATAAATTGAAAACTTTTCTCCCGGATACTTTATTGATATCTGGCGAACTAGACACAAAATTTACAAATCTAAATGTTGAAATGGCCTCATTACTTCCAAACTCAGCACACATGGTAATTAAAAATTCCGGGCATAATACTCATCTGGAAGAACCAAAAGAATTCATAAAAGCTGTCAATAGTTATTTACTTGGATTTTAATTTTACATTTCAATTTTACATTCAATCTTTGCTAACTTTTAGATATTTTTGTAAAACTTAAATCAATTATAGGTATAGTGATGAAATTTAAATGGAAAAAAGCTAAAGATTATTCTGATATAATCTATGAAAAAATGGACGGCATTGCGAAAATTACAATTAACAGGCCTGAGGTTAGAAATGCATTTCGACCTGAAACGGTTATTCAAATGTATGATGCTTTTTCCGATGCACGAGAAGACCAAAAGATTGGCGTTGTATTATTAACAGGATATGGTCCGGCGAAAGATGGAAAGTATGCTTTTTGTTCAGGCGGCGATCAGAGAATTAGAGGCGATAAAGGTTATGTGGGAAAAGATGGTGTTCCAAGATTAAATGTACTCGATCTTCAAAAATTAATTAGGAGTATGCCTAAACCAGTAATAGCATTAGTTGCTGGATATGCAATTGGAGGCGGCCATGTACTGCATGTAGTTTGTGATTTAACTATTGCTGCAGACAATGCTATATTCGGTCAAACAGGCCCTAAAGTTGGCAGCTTTGACGGAGGATTTGGATCAAGTTATTTAGCACGTATTGTTGGACAAAAAAAAGCAAGAGAAATTTGGTATCTCTGCCGTCAATACAATGCGGTAGACGCTGAGAAAATGGGTTTGGTAAATAAAGTTGTCCCGCTCGATAAGCTTGAAGAAGAAGGCGTACAATGGGCAAAAGAAATTTTAGAGCATAGCCCGCTTTCAATTCGATTATTAAAATCAGCTTTCAATGCCGAACTTGATGGACAAGCTGGAATTCAAGAGCTGGCCGGTAATGCAACTCTGCTTTATTATATGAGCGAGGAAGCTCAGGAAGGAAAGAAAGCATATTTAGAAAAACGAAAACCTGAGTTTAACAAATTTCCAAAACTTCCTTGATTTAATTTTCTGTATAGCCAATTAATATGTCAAATGAAATAACACCCCCTAACAAATTTCAAAGCTGGATTTTAGCTAGCCGTCCAAAAACCTTGTTGGCCGCAGTTGTACCGGTTATAGTAGGCTCTTCATTAGCTGTTAGTGAAGGAATATTTATTTTTATTTATTCTTTTATCGCTTTACTTTGTTCTGTATTAATTCAAGTTGGAACTAACTTTACTAATGATTTATACGATTTTCACAAGGGCGCCGATAACGAAAAACGTAAAGGCCCCGTACGTGTTTTAGCTTCAGGATTAATAACCGTAAATGAAATGAGACTTGGAATCATAACTGTATTCGGCATTGCGTTTCTTCTAGGATTATATTTAGTAAGCCATGCTGGAATAATAATTTTAATCGTTGGAATTGTTTCTATAATCGCCGGAATAGCTTACACTGCCGGGCCATACCCGCTGGCATATAATGGTCTTGGTGATGTATTTGTTTTTTTGTTTTTCGGAATTGTCGGAACAATTTTCACTTACTATCTTCATTCAAAAACAATTACATTAGTTTCAATTCTTGCTTCCATCCCGGTTGGGGCGTTAATTACAAATATTTTGGTTGTAAATAATTTTAGAGATATTGAAGAAGATAGAGCGGCAAACAAAAAAACCCTAGCCGTAATACTTGGAAAAGATTTTACAAAATTTCAATTTATTTTTCTTTTAATTTTGTCATTTGTTGTTCCTGCCGTTTTATATTTGTTTTTTAACTTTCACATAATAATTTTTCTTCCTTATTTGTCACTGCCACTGGCGATTCGCCTTATCAAAATGCTGAACACATTTGATGGGATGCAGCTAAATAAAACTTTAGAACTGACCGCTAAGTTTTCAGCATTATTTGGGATATTGTTTGCGTTAGGCTTAACATTATAAAATATTAGTGGTATGCAATTAACCAATTTCCCCTTCAATAAAAATTTTAATCCATCATCGGCAGCAATAATTGAAAAAGATAACTTTATCACTTATGAAAATCTCATAAGCAAAATAAATTATTTAACAGATTATTTTCAAAAAGAAAGAGTAATAAAAAATAATTTGGTTGGAATTATCAGTTCAACTAATTCAGAATTCATTATTGCGGTAATCGCACTATGGCATATAGGAGCAATTCCGGTTCCTTTTAATTTACGGCTGACACGTAATGAATTAAAAGAACAACTAGCTGTTGCTGAATGTAAATGCTTAATTCAAATTAAAGATGCAAAAGATTTCAGCAGCCTTTTAGGGATGGAAGGTTTAAAAGTACTTAATATTAATGATGTAGAAATACTTAGTCAATACAATAAAGACAAAAAAGAAACGAAGCAATTTAATCACGCTGATGATACTGCAATTATTTTATTCACATCAGGATCCGCGGGAAAACCTAAAGCTGTTCAATTAACTTTCAATAATCTTTTACACAGCGCAAAGAATGGAAATCAAATTCTAAATCAAACAGAAGGTGATAGATGGCTGGCGAGCCTTCCTATCTATCATATAGGCGGATTTTCAATTTTTATTCGCGCCTTTTTATATTCATCAAGTGTAATTATTCCTAAATCGATTCAAACTGACGAAATAATTTATTCGATTCAAAAGTATAAACCAACGCTAGCATCTTTCGTTTCAACGCAGCTTAAAAGATTGGTCGAATTAAATTTCAAACCAAATGATGAATTAAAAAATGTTCTTATAGGTGGTGGATTTATTGATGATGATTTAATAAATGATGCTATAAAATTAGGTTGGAAAGTTTCAAAGGTTTATGGTTCAACCGAAACTTCATCCTTTGTTGCTGCATTAACCTTAAATGAAATTAAGGGAGGAAATAAATCTAGCGGAAAAGCTTTAAAAAATAATTTAATTAAAATTATTTATGAAAATGGATTCGAAACTTTGTCACAAACAGCTGGAGAAATTTTAGTAAAAAGTGATTCCGTCATGAAAGGATATTTTAAGAACCCGGAAGAAACACAGAAAAAATTAAAAGGTGAGTTCTATTACACAGGCGATATAGGCTATCTTGATGATAATGGTTATTTATTCGTCCTAGCAAGACGAAATGATTTAATTATAACAGGCGGAGAAAACGTTAATCCCATTGAAGTAGAAATTGAACTAGCAAAACACCCGTTGATAACTGACGTAAGTGTATTCGAAATTGCAGATAAAGAATGGGGGCAAATTATTGCTGCTGCTATTACAGCAAATAAAGAATTAGAAATCGAAGAAATAAAATTATTTTTAAGAAAAAGTTTAGCCGGATTTAAAATCCCGCAAAAGTTTTTCTTCATTGATCAGATTCCAAAAACATCTTTGGGAAAAGTTAAAAAAGAAGAGTTGAAAAAAATTATTCAAAACAAATTCAGTTGATTAAATGTTTCGTCAAACCATTTTTTATTTCTGAATTAATCTCTTTTTTCTTCCATGAATTTTTATCAACAAAAACATGGATTGTATTTACCACAACACTCTTCTCCCCTTTTGAATTTTTGAATACATATTCAAGTTCAAAGGAAGTTGACCTTAGCTGCTTTACCGATATTTCAATGGATACTTCTTCTCTATACTGAATTGGTTTATGATATGATGCTTCACTTTTAATTATAGGAACAATGAAATTTTCATTAGTCCAGTAATCATAATTTAAATTAAAACTGTCGATCATCTCCTCATAAGCTGAATGGCAAATTTCGTAAACTCTTCCGAAAAATAAAATCCCGGCAGGATCGCAGTCATAGAAATTAATTTTTCTTTTTGCTGTAAACATTTTTTTACCGATTACTTAATTGTTTTAACAAATTTACTCAAAATGAATTAACAATAAAAAACCCGGAATTATTTCGACTCCGGGTTAAAGCATAATTTAATTTTAATTTTTAGATATACATTACGAAGCTTTAGACCATTCTTCATCTTCATTTTTGAGAAGGGCTTTATTAACTGCGGCAGCACATTTTCTTCCTTCGGCAATAGCCCATACAATTAGAGATTGGCCTCTTCTCATATCACCGCAAGCAAATACTTTTGGAAGACTAGTAACATGTGCATTATCTTCATCACCAAAATCAGCTTTTACATTTCCGCGTTGATCAAATTCCAATCCTAAATGTTCAAGCTCACTTAATAAACCTTCTTTTACAGGATGAAGAAATCCAGCAGCAATAAGAACTAAGTCAGCTTTTATTTCAAAACCTGAATCCGGTACATCAACAAATTTTCCACCTTCAAATTTGATTTCATTACAAATTAATGCCGATACATTTCCAGTACCATCATCCTTAAAAGCTGTGGTATTAATGCTCCACTTTCTCTCAACACCTTCCTCATGGCTTGAAGAAGTTCGAAGTATCATCGGCCAGTATGGCCAGGGCGTGTGACTTGGCCTTTCATCCGGCGGCTTAGGAAAAATTTCAATTTGTGTAACAGATTTTGCTCCTTGTCTAATTGAAGTTCCAACACAGTCTGAACCTGTATCACCGCCGCCAATTATAACAACATCTTTTCCTTCCGCAGTAATTTGATTTTGAATTTCATCTCCGGCATTTACTTTATTTTGCAAAGGTAAAAACTCCATCGCAAAATAAATTCCCTTTAAATCTCTTCCCGGAATAGAAATATCTCTAGGTTTTTCCGAACCTCCGGCAAGAACCACTGCATCAAATAAATCAACTAACTCTTTTGCCTTAATATCCACGCCTACATTTATTCCTGTTTGAAATTCAACTCCCTCTTCTTTCATCTGATCTAATCTTCTGTCAATTAAATGCTTCTCCATTTTAAAATCCGGAATACCATATCTTAATAAACCACCGATCCTATCATTTTTTTCGTAAACAGTTACCGAGTGTCCTTCGCGTGCAAGCTGCTGTGCTGCAGCTAATCCAGCAGGTCCAGACCCTACCACAGCTATTGTTTTTCCAGTTGATTGTTTGGGAGATTTAGGCACTACCCACCCTTCGTCAAAACCTCTATCGATGATAGTCCGTTCAATCGATTTAATTGTAACGGGATCATTGTTAATTCCAAGTACACAAGCTGCTTCACATGGGGCCGGGCACAACCTGCCGGTGAATTCCGGGAAATTATTTGTAGAGTGAAGATTGTCTAACGCTTCTTTCCAGTGCCCTTTATAAATCAAATCATTCCACTCAGGAATATAATTTTGGACCGGACAGCCTGTATCGCCATGGCAAAATGGAATTCCGCAATCCATACATCTTGCACCTTGAGTTTGTGCGTCATTTTCTTCAAAAGGAAATTCAAATTCGTTGAAGTGAAGTTTTCTCTCGTCGACTTTTTCCTTTTTTAATGTTACTCTTTTGTATTCCTTAAAGCCTGTTGGTTTACCCATTAGCTACCTCCGCAAAATTAGTTTCTTCCTCAACAATACTGTTCTTCTTTTCTTCTTCTATCAGCTTTTGAAGTGCGGCTTTATATTCAAATGGAATTATTTTTAGGAAGTTTAATTTTTCATTCTTCCAATTATTTAATAAATATTCGGCTCTTTTAGAATTGGTGTAATTTAAATGATTATTTATCATCCCATACAATTCAGTAAAATCTTCTTCTGAAAGTGTTTCAACATCAACTAGCTGAGAGTTTAGATATTTTTTGAATTGTTTATCAGAATCCCAAACGTATGCAATACCACCAGACATTCCTGCCGCAAAGTTTCTACCGGTTTTACCCAATACTGCGACTCTGCCGCCAGTCATGTACTCACAACCATGATCTCCCACACCTTCAATAACGGCATGCGCACCCGAGTTTCTGACAGCGAACCTTTCGCCCGCAACACCGTTAAAATAAGCCTCTCCGCCTGTAGCACCATATAAACAAGTATTCCCAATTATAATATTCTCGGCGGGATCATAGGAAACTTTCTCAGGTACTTTAACAATCAATCTTCCGCCGGACAAGCCTTTACCTGTATAATCATTTGATTCGCCAATAAGTTTTAATTCGATTCCCTTTGCTAAGAAAGTTCCGAAACTTTGACCGGCCGTGCCTTCCAGTAAAATATTTATTGTACCATCAGGAAGCCCGGCATTTCCATATTTTTTAGCGACTTCGCCGGAAAGCATTGTTCCAACAGTTCTATTGATATTTTTTACCGATAATTTTATCTCAACTCTTTCACCATTTTGTATCGCAGGCTGAGAAAGTTTAATCAACTCATTATCTAATTGTTTTTCTATAGCATGATTTTGATCTTGAGTTCTATATGTATCAGTTTTATAGATAGGTTTTTGTTTAAATAAAATTTTACTTAAATCTAATCCTCTTGCTTTCCAATGATCTAAAGGACGTTTTATGGTGATTCTGTCAGTTTGCCCGATCATCTCATTAAAAGTTTTAAATCCAAAAGATGCCATATATTCTCTAACTTCTTCTGCAACGTGGAACAAATAATTTATTACATATTCAGGCTTGCCTGTAAACTTTGCTCGAAGTTCAGGATCTTGAGTTGCAACACCAACAGGACATGTATTCAAATGACATTTTCTCATCATTATACAGCCTTGTGTAACTAAGGGTGCAGTCGCAAAACCAAATTCCTCAGCCCCTAACAACGCTGCCACAATTACATCTTTACCGGTTTTCATTTGTCCGTCAGTTGCAATGTAAACTCTATCTCTTAATCCGTTGAGCATTAGTGTTTGATGAGTTTCACTCAATCCTAATTCCCATGGAGTTCCGGCATGTTGAATTGAACTAACCGGGCTAGCACCAGTGCCGCCGTCATGTCCGCTTATTAAAATATGATCGGCATGAGCTTTTGCTACTCCCGCAGCAATAGTCCCCACGCCTACCTCTGAAACAAGTTTAACGCTAATCCTTGCTTTAGGATTTATATTCTTTAAATCAAAAATCAGCTGTTTCAAATCTTCAATTGAATAAATATCATGATGCGGAGGTGGACTGATTAAAGTAACACCAGGTGTGCTGTGCCGAACTTTGGCTATAATCTTATCTACTTTAAAATCCTGGAAGCTGTCCGCCTTCTCCAGGCTTAGCACCCTGAGCCATTTTAATTTGCAGTTCGTCTGCATTAACTAAATAATGAGCTGTTACTCCAAACCTACCGGAAGCAACTTGCTTAATTGCTGAACGCATATTATCACCATTCGGCAGCGGAGTATATCTCTCTTCCATTTCACCGCCTTCACCGGTATTTGATTTACCGCCGATTTTATTCATTGCAATGGCAAGCGAAGTATGTGCTTCCCAAGAAATTGAACCAAAACTCATTGCGCCGGTTGCAAATCTTTTTACAATCTCGGAGGCGGGCTCAACTTGCTCTATAGGAATGGGATTATCAGATTTTTTAAATTCAAATAAGCTTCGTAAAGTAACTCTATTTTTATTTTGATTATTAATTAATTCTGAATACTCTTTATAAGTTTTATAATTATTTGATTTCGAACTCAATTGCAATTTCGAAATTGTTAAGGGGTTCCATAAATGTTTTTCACCATCTCTTCTATATTGATATAATCCTCCGACTTCAAGTGAATCCATATCTTCATTTATAGAATTAAATGCATTTCTATGTCTCCGTATTGTCTCCTCTTCAAGCATTTCAAGACTTACGCCTTCAATTCTGCTAGATGTTCCTGTAAAATATTTATGAACTATTTCTGTATCTAATCCAACAGCTTCAAATATTTGAGCACCGCAATATGATTGTAAAGTACTGATTCCCATCTTACTGAAAATTTTAAACAATCCTTTGCTAACAGCTTTAACATAATGCTTCTCAGAATCTTTATAATCTTTTACACCTGGTAAAAAATCTTTTCGATATAGATCGGCAATGGTTTCGTATGCCAAATAGGGATTGATAGCATTAGCTCCATAACCGCATAACAGAGCAAAATGTGAAACTTCACGCGGTTCCCCGCTTTCAATTATAATTCCCGTTTTTGTTCTTAGCCCAGCTTTAATTAGTGCGTGATGAACTCCGGATACTGCTAACAAACTTGGTATGGCTGCATTTTTTTCATCAACTTCTCTATCAGAAAGTATAATTAATCCCACACCGGATTTAACTGCAGTAACAGCTTCGCTGCATAATTGAAACAATCTTTCTCTCATATTGTGAGAATGAGAAGTATCAAATAACAACGAAAGAGTAATCGATTTAAAATGTCCTCTCGAGATATTTCTAATTTTCTCGAGTCTTGAATTTGATATTAATGGATGTTCAAGTTCAATTCTATGTGCATGCTGCGGTGTTTCATCCAAAAGATTTTGTTCCGGGCCAATGTAAGTTGTTAACTCCATTACAAGTTCCTCTCTAATTGGATCGATCGGAGGATTTGTAACCTGGGCAAACATTTGTTTAAAATATCTGAATAACATTTGAGGCTTTTCGGAAAGAACAGCAAGTGCTGCGTCTGTTCCCATTGAACCGATCGGCTCTTCACCCTTTTCCGCCATGTTCTGCATTAAAATAAATAAATCTTCTTTGGTATAACCGAAGTTTTTTTGTCTAGTGGGAAGTGAATCGAAATCCGCATTATGAATAAATTCAGGATCAGGTAATCGTGAAAGATTTAATAGATTATCTTCAACCCATTTCTTGTATGGCTTTCTAGAAACTATTTCTTTTTTAACTTCTTCATCTGTCACAATTTTATGTTTATCTAAATCGATAATAAACATTTTACCAGGCTGCAGCCTTCCTTTATAAGCAATGTTTTCCGGTTCTATTTCCAAAGGGCCCGCTTCTGAAGTCAAAATTACTAAATCATCTTTTGTTACCACATATCTTGCCGGCCTTAACCCGTTTCGATCGAGAGTAGCTCCAACAATTGTCCCGTCTGTAAAAGTAACAGCAGCCGGACCATCCCATGGTTCCATCATAGTTGCATGATATTCGTAAAATGCTTTTCTATCTTTTTCCATCAAATCATTTTTTGACCATGCCTCTGGTATCATCATCATCATTGCATGAGGCAAGCTTCTTCCGCTCATTACCAAAAGTTCCAATACAGTATCGAATGTAGCAGAATCGCTTTGGCCTTCCATAATAATCGGAAGCATTCTTTTGAGATCTTTGCCGTAGTACGGTGATTCCATTACTGCCTGCCTAGCGGCCATCCAATTTTGATTGCCTCTTAGAGTATTTATTTCACCATTGTGAGCAATCATTCTAAAAGGATGAGCGAGATCCCACGTTGGAAAAGTATTTGTCGAAAAACGCATGTGAAGCATTACTAGTGCTGATTCCATATCAGGATCACTTAAATCTTTATAATATGCCTTTAACTGAGGCGCAAGCAGCATGCCTTTATAAACAATCGTCTTACTTGAGAAAGACGGCACATAATATTTACTTCGGTCGCATTTTAATTCTTCACGAATTCTTTGATCTATAATTCTTCTTATTAAATATAGCTTACGTTCAAATTCATCATGCGTTTTTATTTTTTTATTTGCACCAATAAAACAATGTTTAATGTAGGGTTGAGTTCTTTGTGCACTTTCACCAGGAGCCGTTGGATCGATCGGAACATCTCGCCAGCCAATAAAATCCTGGTTCTCATCTATCACAATCTTTTCTATCAAATTTTGAATTGTGTTTCTTAGAGTTTCCTCTTGAGGAAGAAACATAACTGCAACACAATAATGGCCTTCAGGAGGAAGCTGAAAATCTAATTCCGCTGCAACTTTTCTCATAAACTTATCAGGCATTTGAATTAGAATGCCGGAACCATCGCCTGTTAAAGGATCCGCACCGACAGCACCGCGGTGTTCCAAATTATTAAGAACGCTCAGTCCATTGTCTATTATTGAACGAGATTTTCTTCCTTGGATATCTACTAAAAATCCCATACCGCATGCATCATGTTCGAATGCAGGATCATATAATCCCTTAGCTTCGTTCATACCATTACCTTGGATATTAACTTCTTTATAGTTTTCGTTATTTTGATTCAGCATTAAATCTCCTGATACAATTAGTTTCCCAATACTTAATAAAATAGATTATTTCAGAATAAACTTTAATTATTTCTATTAAGAATTATTAAAACTTAAAAAATTAAAGTCTACATTATAATGAAATTAAATTATTCAGAAATATACACTTTTTACTAAAATAATCAAGTATATTATTCTAATTCACCTAACTTTATTCACTTTAATGAATAAAAATTATTTAAATGTTTATATTAAATGAGTGAAATATCATTAAGAAAAGGAAGATTATCCCTTGTTTCACAAACTTTCTTCTTATCAATATTTTCCACAATAATCTTTTCATAATCTTTCACCGATACTAATTCTATTCCCATCGGATCGTAAACACTGCTGTAGCCGGGATAATTTAATTTTGGATCATTACCTACTCTATTCACGCCAATTACATAGCATTGGTTTTCGATTGCGCGCGCTTTTAACAAACTTCGCCAATGTGCAATTCGAGTATCAGGCCAATTAGCAATTGCAATAAGTGCGTCTGCCCTTTCCTTTGCATAGAATCTGTAAAGTTCAGGAAATCTTAAATCATAGCAGATTGACAATCCAATTTTAAAATCTTCTATTTGAGTTATTTGGATGTTTTTTCCTTTAGTATAATTTTTATCTTCTTTACCATATGAAAAAGGATGAATCTTATGGTATTTTTTTACTAATTCACCTTTGTTATTTATGTGAACTAAAGTATTGAAATAATTTCCATTTTCTACTTCAATAATTCCAGCAAGACAATGAACATTTTTATTTTTTGAAAGCTCGGAAAAAAAATTAAAGCTGTCGCCATCTAAATCTTCAGCAAATTCTTTTGACTTCATTGTAAAGCCAGTAAGTGTCATCTCAGGAAAAACCATAAGTGACACATCCTCTCGATTGGCGCTTAAAAGATTTAGAATTTTACTCTTGTTCTCTTCTTTATTTTCCCATACAGGATTATATTGAACTAAACCGATCTTCATTTACGCTGTAAGTTTTTTTTTCTTGTTGTGATATTTAAACAACTCATAATTAATACTGTCGCTCAGTGCTTGAAAACTGGCTTCCATAATATTTTCAGATACACCAACAGTTGACCAGCTATCTGTGCCGTTACTGGTTTGAATCATTACACGAACTTTTGCACCGGTACCTTCTTTCTCATCCAGCACCCGCACCTTATAATCGATTAATTTTAATAACGAAATTTCAGGATAAAATCTTAATAAAGCTTTTCGTAGTGCGTTGTCTAAAGCATTCACCGGTCCGTCACCGTTTGAAGCTGTATGTTCAATTTCGCCGTCTACTTCCACTTTTAATACTGCCTCCGAAGTTGAATGGCCTTTGTCATCATAAGTTACATTCACTTTTGATTCTATGACATTGAAGAAAGGCGAGAATTCATTAATTTCTGAATTCAATAACAATTCAAATGAAGCTTCAGCACCGTCAAATTGGTAGCCGCCGTGCTCTAAACTTTTAATGTAGCTGACTAACTTTTTACTTAATTCTTTTTTGTCAGAGAGATCAATTCCAAATTCTTTTGCCTTATATCGAATGTTACTTTGACCGCTTAAATCAGATACTAAAACTCTTTGCTTATTTCCAACTTTTTCTGGTTCAATGTGCTCATACATTTTGCTGTCTTTTAATACTGCGCTTACATGAACTCCGCCCTTATGTGCAAATGCAGATTTACCTACAAATGCTGCTCTTGAATTTGGAACAAGATTCATTAATTCATACACAAAATTAGAGATAGAAGTCAGGTGGTCTAAATTAATTTCCCGTTTAGTTTCTCTTCCTAATTTTAACTTTACATTAGGTATGATGCTGCACAAATTTGCATTTCCGCATCGCTCTCCCACGCCGTTTATTGTACCCTGGACATGCACCGCTCCAGCTTGAATTGCTGCCAATGAATTTGCCACTGCAAGTTCTGAATCATTGTGAGTATGAATTCCAATAGGTTTAGTAAATCGTGATTTGATTTCTTCAATAATATCATATACTTCATGAGGCATAGTTCCGCCGTTGGTATCGCAGAGGACTAGAACATCCGCACCGCCCTGCTCAGCAGCTTTCATCATCTTTAAAGCAAATTCTTTATTGTCTTTATAACCATCAAAAAAATGTTCGCAATCATAAATTACGCGCCTTCCATTATCGGTTATAAATTTAACAGATTTGAATATTAATTCTTCGTTTTCTTCATCTTCTAATCCAAGACTTTTTGAAGAATGCAGCCGCCAGGTTTTTCCGAATAAAGAAACGGTCGGTGTTTCAGCATGAAGCAGGGCAAGTAAATTGGCATCTCCTTCAATATTATTTACAGATCGAGCTGTTGATCCAAACGCACAAATTTGTGAGCTTTTTAAATTTAATCCTTTAGCTTTTTGAAAAAATTCTTCATCACGCGGATTACTTCCGGGCCAGCCGCCTTCAATTACATCAATTCCAAAATCATCAAGTTTTTCGGCAATTAAAAGTTTATCCTGAACAGAAAGATTTATTCCTTCTCCTTGTGTTCCATCACGAAGTGTCGTATCAAAAAGTTCAATTATTTTTTTCATGGCTTTAATTCCAAGTTTGAATTTAATATTAAATTAAAATTTTTTATTGTGCTATCATTCCTTTTTGCCTGGCGTATTCAAAAATATCTCCGGCTTCAATTATCGGTAAAACTTCTCCCAAATCTTGAAGACTATATGTTTCACCTGAGTCTAAATTTTTAAGTTTATTTTCCTCTAAATTTATTTCTAATTCCTCGCCGGTTTTAATTTTATCATTCAGCTTTACTGGAGTTTCATAAGGAATTAAAAAACCGCCGTCTACGGAATTTCTATAATAAATTCTAGCGAATGATTCCGCAATAACAGCCTTCGCACCTGCAACTTTTAATGCAAATGGGGCATGCTCTCTTGATGAACCGCAGCCAAAATTTGAACCGCCGATTATGATACTAAATTCTGATTCGTTATTATCTCCATTTATAAAAGGAGTGTTTCCTTCAGGCAAACCGGCTTGCGGTAAAGGCACACCTGATAAAGCAAAGTGGCCGTACTTTTTAGATTCTTCCGGATCACTTAAGCTGTAAACTAAATGTTCAGCAGGAATTATTTGGTCCGTGTCGATATTATCTCCAAGAACAAATGCTTTTCCTTTAATTACTTTTTTCATTGAGATTATTTCCTTTATCTAAAAATCTATATTTTTTAAATCAGTTTTAAAAATCTCCTTGCTCTTCCTCGTGAGAAGAGCAAGAGACTTTTTTACATTAGATCACGTGGATCTGTAATTGTTCCATTCAAAGCCGAAGCTGCAACTGTTAGTGGAGATGCCAAATAAACAGCTGATTTTTTGCTTCCCATTCTGCCAGGAAAATTTCTATTTGTAGTGGAAATTATAACTTCACCATCGGTTGCTCTTCCAACTGTATCCATTGGACCTCCAAGACAAGCTGCACATGAAGATTGTGCAACAACGCATCCGGCATTTTCAAAAATTTGTCTTATAGAAACTCCGCTAATTGTTTCCTCTTCCAACTGCTGAGCAATTGATGTGCTTGCTGGAACTATGAAAGTCGGAACTTTAACTTTGTTGCCGAACAAAAATTTAGCTGCAGATTTGAAATCGCTTAGTTTACCACCTGTGCATGATCCTATATAACATTTTGTTAATTTTGTACCTTGAACATTTCTTACTGTATCCATGTTGTCAGGGCTGTGGGGTTTTGCCACCAATGGTTCAAGTTTGTTAACATCAAATGTATATTTAGCTCTATATTTTGCATCTGCATCGCTATGAAAAATTTCATAAGATTTGTTGGTTCTCTGCTTTACATAATCTTCAATAACAGAATCAGCAGCAATGATTCCATTCATACCGCCTGCTTCAATTGCCATATTAGTTAATGTCATTCTTTCATCAACAGATAAAGAAAAAACAGCGGAACCATCAAATTCCATCGCTCTATATGTTGCACCATCTGTAGTAATTTCACCAAGTACTCTTAGAATTAAATCCTTTGCTGTTAGATACGGCGGCATTTCTCCTTCAAAAGTGAATTTCAAAGATTCAGGAACTTTCTCCCAAATTTTTCCGGTTCCTAATATGAATGCAGCGTCAGTGTTCCCTACTCCAGTTGAAAACATTCCGAATGCACCCGAAGTACAAGTGTGCGAATCAGTACCGAATAAAACTGTCCCGGGAACATTGTAGCCTTCTTCAGCTAATGCAATGTGACAAACGCCTTTATATCTATCAGTTCCAACGTCATAATAATTTTCAATTTTATATTCATCTGCAAATTTTCTTAAGATAGAAACATTTCTATTTGCTTGAGGATTATTTGTAAAAATATAATGGTCAGGAAATATGACAAGTTTATCCTTATCCCATATTTTTGCTTTGTCTCCAAATTCTCTTTTCCAAATATTAATTGTCGGCGGACCGCAAACATCATGAGTCATAAGTACATCAACATTCAGCCAGATATTTTCACCGGGCTGCACATTTTTTCTTTTAGCTGATTTGGCAAGTATTTTTTCTGTTATTGTCATTGACATGATTTTATTCCTTTATCCATTAAATTAAACTGCTTGTGATACTTCCGATAATGAATGACTCACAAACTCTTCGTCCTCTTTATTTTTTAAATAAATTTGCTGATGATTTAATGCTTGTATGTAAGCTTTTGCACTTGCTTCAATAATATCCGTAGAAACACCTCTGCCGGTAAATGAATTTTCATCGCTTCTTAATCTTACAATTACTTCACCCATAGCTTGACGGCCTGATGTAACAGAACGAACATTATACGACTCAAGCTTTGGTTTAATATTTAAGGCGCGTTCAATCGCATTGAAGCACGCATCCACAGAACCGTCACCCGTAGCAGATTCTTGTATCTGGCCTGCTTTTGTAATGATTCTAACAGTTGCAGTTGGGATAGAATTAGTACCCATCATGACATGAATATAATCCAATTCATAATATTCATCTTCAGTTTCATGTGCATGATCACCCATAAGAATTCTTAAATCTTCGTCAAATACTTCTTTCTTTTTATCAGCAAGTTCAACAAATTTATCATAAATATCTTGAAGCTCTTTTTCAGATAAGGAATAACCAAGTTCATCTAAACGTGATTTCAAACCATGCCTACCCGAATGACGCCCTAATACAATTTTTGTCTTAGGAACACCAACACTTTCAGGAGAAAGGATTTCATAAGTTTGTCTATTTTTTAACATTCCATCCTGGTGGATTCCGGATTCATGCGCGAATGCATTTTCCCCAACTAAAGCTTTATTCGGCTGAACAATAATCCCGGTAAATGATGAAACCATTTTACTTGTGTTATAAATTTCTTCTGATTTAATATTAGTATAGCATTTATTAATATCTTTGCGAACTTTTAAAGCCATTACAATTTCCTCAAGAGAAGCGTTACCTGCGCGCTCACCGATTCCATTTATAGTACATTCAACTTGACGAGCTCCATGTTCAATTGCGTTTAATGAGTTTGCAACTGCCAAACCAAGGTCGTTATGGCAATGTACACTGATTATAGCTTTATTAATATTTTTAACTCTCTGTCTAATTTCAGTAATCTTTGCAGCGTATTCGGAAGGGAAAGTATAACCGGTTGTATCAGGTATATTGACCGTCGTAGCACCGGCTTCAATTGCCGCCTCAATAACTTCGGCAAGATATCCGATATCGGTTCTTCCGGCGTCTTCAGCAGAAAATTCAACATCATCGGTAAAAGTTTTTGCATAAGCGACTGCATCGATTGACATTTGAATAATAGTTTTTCGCTTCTCTTCCAAAGTTTTTCCGTATCTGTCATCACCAAATTTTCCGAGAATATGAATATCAGAAGTGCTGGAAAAAGTGTGTATTCTAAACTTACTCGCATCTTTAAGGGCATCATAAGCTGACTTTACGTCTATTTGTTTGGCTCTAGCTAAACCTGCAATCACAGCTCCATCAACTTCATTTGCTATTCTTCTCACAGCATCAAATTGTGCCGGAGAAGAAACCGGGAATCCGGCCTCAATAACATCAACTTTTAATTTAACAAGTTGTCTCGCAATTTCTAATTTTTCATAAACATTCAATGAAGCACCTGGTGATTGTTCACCGTCTCTTAAAGTTGTGTCAAAAACTATTACTCTATTTTCTTCCATTTTTATTTCCTCATTTTAAAATTTATTTATGAATATTTCTAATAAAATATTTTAACTATAGAGTAAAAACACCTAGTGCTTGCTCGTCATATATTTGATTAAAACTATCAATCACCATTGAAGTCATTTCTGTAGTAGAAACCAATGTAGTTCCCTTGGTATAAATGTCTGCCGTCCTATAACCGATTTGTAAAGTTTTATCAATCGCCATCTCAATTAAATCGGCCGCTTTACTCATTTGGAATGAATGCGAAAACATCATTGCTGCCGAAGCGATTGTTGCAAGTGGATTGGCTTTACTTTGTCCGGCGATATCAGGAGCACTTCCGTGAACGGGTTCATACATTGCATATCTGCTGCCTGTACTTGCTGAAGGAAGCATACCGAGACTTCCTGTGATCATAGCTGCAATATCACTTAATATATCACCAAAAAGATTTTGCGTTAAGATTACATCAAACTGGCGTGGGTTTCGAACCAACTGCATCGCCGCATTGTCAACATACATATCATTCAATTCAATGTCTGGATAATCTTCATGAACCTTGTGAACAACTTTTCTCCAGAATTGAGAGGTTTCCAAAACATTTGCTTTATCAACAGAAGTAACTCTGCCGCTTCTTTTACCTGCAATTTCAAATCCACGCCTGGCAATTCTTTCAACTTCTTCATAAGTGTAAGCCATAGTATTCCATCCGGATTTTTCATCGTATCCGCGTGGTTCACAGAAATAAACATCCCCGGTTAATTCTCGAAGTATTACTAAATCCGTTCCTTCAAGAACTTCAGGTTTCAACGTAGAAGAAGATAACAGAGACTTATAAACCTTTGCTGGGCGAATATTTGTATATAATCCAAGAGCCTTTCTTAATTTCAACAAAGCTGCTTCCGGTTTTAAATTATGCTGAAGGCCTTCCCATTTTGGCCCGCCCACGGCTCCTAAAAATACAGCATCGGAATCATAACAAACCTGCAGTGTTTCATCAGTCAAAGGAGTTTTATATTTTTCATATGATGCACCGCCAACCAGTTGTTCAGTAAAATTCAAATTTACATTAAATTTTTCCGCAGCAACTTTCATTACTTTTACTGCGCTGTCAACTACTTCGGGACCAATTCCATCACCTGGCAGTAAAGTTATTTTTAAATTCATACACCCACCTCATGCTTCTTATTCTTTTGAAATAACCAGCTCATCATATCCCTTAATTTTGATCCGACTTTTTCAATTGGATGATCTCTATTTTCTTGACGAAGCTTCTCCATATTTTTTTGGCCGGAATGATATTCATCAAGCCATTCTTTTGCGAATTGCCCTGACTGAACTTCAGAGAGTATTTTTTTCATTTCTTTCCTGGTTTCTTGCGTAATCAAACGGCTGCCGCGTGTCATACCGCCGTATTCTGCAGTATCACTGACAGAATAATTCATTCTTGACAAACCACCTTCATAATATAAGTCAACAATTAATTTCATTTCATGCATGCATTCGAAGTAAGCTAATTCCGGTGGATACCCGGCATCAACCAAAGTTTCAAATCCAGCTTTGATTAATTCTGCTGATCCTCCACAGAGAACAGCTTGTTCGCCAAATAAATCTGTTTCAGTTTCATCTTTAAAATTAGTTTCAATTACACCAGCTTTTGTTGATCCAATTCCTTTTGCCCATGCCAACGCTAAATCTTTAGTTTTTCCGCTTGGGTCTTGATAGATTGCAATTAAAGACGGGACACCGGCACCTTCAACATAAGTTCTTCTAACTAAATGACCAGGACTTTTTGGAGCGATCATCATAACGTTCACATCTTTTGGTGGAACAATTTGTTTGTAATGAATATTAAACCCGTGTGCAAAAGCAAGTGTGTTGCCTGATTTTAAATTAGGAGCAATATCATTATCATAAACTTCCTTCTGATTTTGATCAGGAAGAAGAACCATTACTACATCAGCCGACTTTACAGCATCCGGAATTGATTTAACTGATAATCCAGTTGCTTCTGCCTTAGCCCATTTGTCACTGCTTGGCCTTAAACCGACGGTAACATTAACTCCACTTTCTTTTAAATTTAGTGCATGTGCGTGGCCTTGACTTCCAAATCCTAATACTGCAACATTTTTATCTAGTAATAAATCTAATGATGCATCACCATCATAATAAACTTTCATGATTATATTCCTTTAATTTTATTGTGTTTGTACTGATTCTTCTTTTTCTTTTCTTGTTTGTTCGCCTCTCTTTAAGGCAACAGTTCCTGAACGGGCCATTTCTTTAATTCCATATGGATCAAGAACATTAACCGCAGCTTCAATTTTGTCAGGCGGACCAGTTATTTCAAGAGTAATTGTTTTATTATTTATGTCTACTATTTTGCCTCTAAAAATACTTGCTATATTGGTAATCTCAGCTCTAGTTCCTTTTTGATAAAATACGGTTATTAATGCTAATTCTCTTTCAGTTCTGGGTTGTCCGGTTAAATCAACTACTTTAATAGTATCTATCAAGCGATTAAGCTGTTTTACAACTTGCTCAATTATTTTATCATCTCCGGAAGTTACCAATGTCATTCTAGAAACCTCAGGAGTTTCTGTTTCACCAATTGACATGCTATGTACATTGAAACCTTTTCCGCTAAACATTGTAACAACGCGGTTAAATGTTCCAAATTGATTTTCTACAAGAACAGAGATAGTGTGTTTCATAAATTACATCATCTCCTTTGGATCCAGACGTTTAGTCATTATTTCTTTAACTGATTTGCCGGCAGGTATTATTGGAAATACCATGTCCTCTTTAACAGTTTTAAATTCTATTAAGACCGGGCCATCGTTGTATTTCAAAGCATTGTCTAAGAGTTCATCAACATTATCCGGGCTGTTTGTTGAAAATGATTTAACACCAAAGGCTTCACCTACTTTAACAAAGTCAGGGTTACTATCTGATAAATCCGTAAAACTAAATTTTTCAGCGTGAAATAATTCCTGCCATTGTCTAACCATTCCTAAAAAACTGTTATTAAGAATAAAAAATTTAATAGGCAACTTATTATAAGCAGCAGTAATTAATTCCTGCATATTCATCTGGAAACCGCCATCACCACTAATAGAAATTATCGGCCTGTCCTTAACCGCAAAAGCAGCTCCTATTGAAGCAGGTACTGAAAAGCCCATTGTACCTAAACCACCGCTGGTTAGATGAGAGCGCGGATGATTAAACTTAAAATATTGTGTAGTCCACATTTGATGCTGCCCAACATCAGTAATAATAACAGCATCGCCTTTTGTCTTTTCAGAAATTCTGCTTATTACATATTCCGATCTTAATCTTCCATCCTCATTCTCAAAATGCAGAGGGCATTCTTTTCTCCACATCTCAATCTGCTCCCACCACTCATCTAAAGGAAGCGGAGTATTCATTTCAGATGCAAGTTCAGCTAAAACATGTTTAACATCTCCAACAATAGGCAGATCAACAACAACATTTTTATCAATACACGTAGGATCAATATCAACATGAATTTTATATGCCTTTGTTGCAAACTCTTCTATTTTACCTGTAACACGGTCATCAAATCTGGCACCGAGGGAAACAAGAACATCGCAATTATTTACAGCTTGATTAGCCCAATAAGTGCCGTGCATTCCCAACATTCCCAATGATTGATTATCTGTCATGGGAAAAGCACCTAAACCCTGTAATGTCATTGTGACAGGCAGATTATTTTCTTTAGCGAATAATCTAAGTTCCCTGTAGCCTTCAGACATAATTACACCGCCGCCAACATATAGCAAAGGCCGTTTTGCATTTTTTATTATTTCAGCAGCTTTTTTAATTTGATTTTGATGGCCTATAAAATTTGGCTTATAACCGCGCATTTCAATTTTTTCGGGATATTCAAATTCACATTCAGCAGCTACAACATCTTTTGGTAAATCAACTAAAACTGGTCCCGGCCTTCCTGTGGATGCAATATAAAAAGCTTTTTTAATGGTTGTAGCTAATTCCTTTACATCTCTAACAAGAAAATTATGTTTTGTAATCGGCCTGGTTATTCCAACTATATCAGCTTCTTGAAAAGCATCATTTCCAATTAAATTACTAGGCACTTGTCCGGTGAAGACTACAATTGGAACTGAATCCATGTAAGCATCTGCAATTCCAGTCACAGTATTAGTTGCGCCCGGACCAGATGTTACCAGAACTACTCCAACTTTTCCGCTTGCTTTTGCATAACCTTCCGCCATGTGAGCTGCACCTTGTTCATGTCTAACTAAAATGTGTTTTATATAATCAACATCATAAAGCTTTTCATAAAGTTTTAATACTGCACCGCCAGGGTATCCGAATACATATTCAACCTTTTCACGTTTTAGACATTCAAAAAATATATCTGCACCAGACATTATAGGTTTCTTGGATTGCATGAATGAGTCCTTTCTAGCTTCTTAATTATTTCAGTTGATCTAATATCTTAAATTAATATCTTTAATTATATTTAAAGAATTATTGGTTTCAAATCAATTTAGTTTTGAAAAACAATGAATAAAATAGAACAGATAAAATTGGTTTTTATATTTATAGCTTAATCCCGGAACCCGGGATTAGAATCAACATTATAATAAAATTAGTGAAGCATGTGGTGAGATGTTGTTTTGAAACAACACTTGTGGTGAGAAAGGTAAAATGCTTAAAGCCTCTTTTGGAAGCAGGGTTAAATTTACCTTTATATTTGAAATACGATCTCACATCGCCTCTAATAAAATAAAATTAAAAATTAAAATCTTTAAATATTATCTTCGGGTTTCGGCCAACCCCGAATCTTTTAACTTTATTTTTATGATTTGATTTGGGATTGACCTATGCTTATTAGCGTAGAATAATTATTCCTAGTAGGCTAATAATAATAGAAATTCCAATGATGATATCTAAAGAAAGGTTTTTATTACGCACCACAACATTAGTACTATTCTTTTTGTTAATAGCACTTAATTTGAGGATAATATTTTTTTTATTGCTGTTGTACATAATTTTAAATCGTGATGCAAAATAAGGTACGAACAGTTTATTGTCAAGATAATAATTTAATTATATTGAAATTTTTGTTAAAACTAACATTTACTAACAGCTAATATTGTTTGAAGACAATTTAATGTAACGGATAATCTCATATCATCTATTAGTTTTTTGAAACATACATATTACTAATTAATACCCTTAATAATTATCTAAATAAAAATCATATTTCAAATTTTTGTCAGTGATTAGAGCCAATATTATTTTAACAAATTAAAAAATAATATTTGACATATAATATATTTCAGTTTACTTTTGCGCTTAATAAATCTAGAAGAACTTTAAATGAAAAACATAACCAGCGAATTAAAGAAAAAGGCGAAGAAAAAATTCCGCTTATATGCTGAAGTTGGTTAATTATACAGTTATAAAATTTTCATAAACCGGCTTTAGCGATAGAGCCGGTTTTTTTTTGTTTTTTCTGAAATGAATTTAATAAACATTTGAGGAATTAATATGTTCAAAGGAACAGGCACAGCCATAATCACTCCCTTCAACGATGACCTTAGTATCGATTTTGATTCATTAAAAAAGTTTGTGACATTTCAAGTAGAAAGCAAGATTGATTGTTTGGTAGTTCTAGGTACTACTGGCGAAGCGCCTACAATAAATGAATCCGAGCGAAATAAAATTATTGAAGCTGTGGTTGATGAGGTAAATGGTAAAGTTCCTGTAATTGTCGGAACTGGAACAAATGATACTAGACACGTAGCTGAGTTAAATAAATCCGCTGAACAATTTAATATTGACGGATTATTAATTGTTAACCCTTACTACAACAAAGGAACACAGCAAAGTATAGTTGAACATTATCAATACATTGCCGAAAGAACATCGCTTCCCATACTCTTATATAATGTCCCAAGCAGAACCGGAATGAATGTGCTTCCTGAAACGGCATTAAAAATTAATCAACTATGTGAAAACGTAGTTGGAATGAAAGAAGCCAGCGGTGATATTTCACAGATAGCAAAATTAATTTCAATGAAGCCTAAAGACTTTTTGGTATATTCAGGCAATGATGATCAGACTTTGCCTATTATGGCACTTGGCGGTGATGGAATTATTTCTGTTGCCTCGAATGTTTTCCCAAAAGAAATGTGCGAACTATCATCATACATTTTACAGAATGATTTCTCTTCTGCGCAAAAAATTAATAATAAGTATTTAAATTTTATGAGTTTACTTTTTGCAGAATCAAATCCAATTCCAGTTAAATACGCTGTAAGCGTGTTGGGACTTGCCAAAAATACTTTAAGACTTCCTTTGATAAAGGCCTCAGAAAAAACAATGAGTTTAATTGATTCTGAAATGAAATCTTTAAGGTTGACCTATGCGGAAAATTAAATACGGTGTAATCGGAGCATCCGGTAGAATGGGCCTAGAAATCATAAACGTAATGGATGAAAAACAAAATGAAATTGTATTTAAATATGATATCGATGGCGAATGGCAGAAAGAACTGCCTGAAGTAATTATTGATTTTTCATTGCCGTCTGCATTAAACAAATCAATTGAATATGCAGTCTCATTTAATTGTCCTTTAGTATGCGGTACAACAGGTTTATCATCTGAACAATTACAGCAGCTAAAAGATGCTTCACAAAAAATAGCAGTTGCACAAAGTTTTAATTTTTCCGTCGGTATTCAAATGCTGATTAAATGCAGTGAAATGTTATCTCAAAATCTTTCAGATTGGGATATTGAAATTTCAGAAACACACCACCGATTTAAAAAAGATAAACCATCCGGAACAGCGATTATGCTAAAGAATGCGATTGGAAAAGAAGTTAATATTTCTTCTTTGAGATTGGGTAATGTCCCGGGCGATCATCAAATATCTTTCGGCGGACTTGGAGAAGTAATAAGCTTAAAACATAGTGCAACTTCTAGAAGAACTTTTGCAGAAGGCGCCGTCAAATCTGCTTACTTTTTATTAGATAAGAAAAATGGTTTTTACTCATTTCATGATGTTTTATTTAATTAAAAAAGATTGAGGATAAAATGGATTCATATGAGATAATAGATTATATCTCTAACTCAACTAAAAAAACTCCGGTTAAAATTTATATTCGCGGAGTGCTTTCAAAAGTGGATTTCAAAGGATTAGATTTTTATGGTGATGAAAATTTTGGAATTCTATTTTGTGAATTTAGTGAATTTGAAAAATTTAAAAATGAAAATTCAAATTTAATTTCAAACTTCAAAGTAGAAATTGACAGAAGAAATTCTGCAATACCTCTAGTTGACCTTACAAAATTTAATTGTCGTATTGAACCAGGAGCAATCATCCGTGACTTAGTTGAAATCGGCGATAACTGTGTTATCATGATGGGCGCTGTAATAAATATCGGCGCAGTCATCGGTAAAAAAACTATGATTGATATGAATGTTGTGGTTGGCGGAAGAGCAGTCATTGGAGATAATTGTCATATAGGTGCCGGAGCAGTTGTAGCGGGAGTTATTGAACCGCCAAGTGCTGATCCGGTTGTAATTGCAGACAATGTATTGGTTGGTGCAAATGCAGTTATTCTTGAAGGTGTGAAAGTCGGCAAAGGCGCTGTGGTTGCCGCTGGTTCTGTGGTTGTTTCTGATGTAGAAGAATACACAGTTGTAGCGGGTGTACCGGCAAAAGCAATTAAAAAAGTGGATGCAAAAACTGAACAAAAAACTTTGTTAGTGGATACTTTAAGAAAATTATAAAAAATAAAACTATGCAGGCAACGGTTCATAAATACGGTGGAAGTTCAGTTGCTACAACTGAAAAAATAAAAATCATAGCAGAGAAAATTTTTGAAAAAATTAAATCAGGAGATAAGTTTTTAATCGTCGTGTCTGCAATGGGAAAAACAACAGACGGACTAATTTCACTTGCAAAACAGATTACATCTGAGCCGCCGCTAAGAGAGATGGATATGTTATTGTCAACCGGCGAACAGGTTTCTGCCTCGCTTCTCTCAATGTCTTTGAATAACATAGGGGCAAGGTCAATTTCGCTTAATGGTTATCAAGCCGGCATTGTAACAACAGATAATTACAGTGAAGCAAGAATAAAAAATTTTAATAATACTAAAATTTTAAAACTGCTTGAAGAATATGAGGTTATAGTTATAACTGGATTCCAGGGAATAACGGAAGAAGGTGAATTAACAACTCTAGGCAGAGGCGGTTCAGATACCTCTGCAGTTGCATTAGCCGCCGCTTTAAGAATCAATTGTGAAATTTACAGTGACGTTGCTGGAATTTTCACGGTTGATCCCAAGCTCCATCCAAAAGCAAAAAAGGTGAAGCAAATTTCTTATGATGAAATGCTTGAATTGTCGGCTTTAGGTGCTAAGGTTTTACACAGTCGTTCAGTCGAGGTAGCTAAAAAATTTGGAATAAAAATATATTGTGGTTCAACATTCTCAAATGAGGAGGGCAGTTACGTGGTAGATGAAAAAGAAATAATTGAGCAGCCGGTTGTTACAGGCTTGAGTGTAATGGATAATGAAACACAGGTTACAATTACTAATCTTCCTATAGATTTTAGTTTAGTGAAAACTCTTTTTGAAAAAATTGCGACCGCCGGATTTAATGTGGATATGATTTCAATAATTAATCAAAATGAAAATCTTACTGTTTCATTTACGATTATTGAATCAAAACAAAATGAGCTTGATAAAACTCTAAAAAAAGTTTTGGGAGAACTTGAAGGATTTAAAATTGAATATCATCTCGATTTTGTGAAAATTTCTGCAGTAGGAATTGGAATGAAATCAAGTGTCGGAGTTGCATCAAGATTTTTTAAAGCTCTGCAGGATATTCCCATCAAACTGGTTACTACTTCTGAAATTAGAATTTCATGCTTGATTGAAGAACAATTTAAACAAAAAGCAGTTGATTCATTAGTAAAAGAATTTGATTTATAAAATATGAAATTAACACCGATTGAGTTAAGGCATAAGCTTCATCAAATTCCTGAATTGATGTTTAATGAATTTCAAACCACTTCATTACTCTTAGATACACTTAATGAATTTCCAAAAATTAAAATCCACCGGCCACTTGAAACTGGATTGATTGTTGAGTATACAGTTAATGATGGCGAATACATTTTATTCCGTGGCGACATTGATGCGCTTCCTATAATTGAAGAAACTGGAATTTCATTTTCTTCTACAAATCAAAATATGCATGCCTGCGGACATGATGTTCATTCTTCAATTCTGTATGGTTTAATCAATCATGTTGTTGAATCAAAAATTGATAAAAATATAATTTTCATTTTCCAGCCGGCTGAAGAAGGCGGCGGCGGCGCAGAAAAAATAATTGAAACTCAAATTTTAAATCAATTCAATATTAGTAAAGCGTTTGCTCTGCATGTAACTGATGAATATCCGGTAGGAACAATTGCATCGACTTCAGGTGTTCTGTTTGCTACCGCACTGGAAATAAATATTCGATTTATTGGTAAGAGTGCTCACATAGTGTTTCCGCAGGAAGGTAAAAATGCATTTAATGCACTTAGAATATTTTTTGATGAAGCAGATAAAATTCCAATTGACAAGGATCATCCATTTTTATTAGGGTTGGGGAAAATCTATTCTGGAACTGCTAGAAATATCTTACCCGCAAATGCATATGTGGAAGGAACAATTAGATCACTTGAATCTTTTGTTTCTGAAGAATTAATTATTCAGCTGAAAAGCATTCTAAAAAAAATTAAAGATAAAACTGGTGTCGATTACACATTCAGCAAAGGTTCATTTTACAAAGAAGTCATTGTCGATGAAGATTTGTTCAAAAAATATTCTAAGATATTATCGAATGATTTTAATTTTATTGATTGCGGTTACAAAATGACTGGCGAAGATTTCGGCTACTTCTCTCAGCTTTATCCTTCTTTTATGTTTTGGCTTGGAACTTCAAAAGGTGAAAGACATGGACTGCATCATCCAAAATTTTTACCGGATGATTCAATTATAGAAATAGGAATAAAGGCTTTCAAAGAAATATTAAATTCAGAAATTTCTTAACTATTCGTTTAATCTATGTTGACAAATCAAAATTTATATATTACGTTTGTTTCCGAGAAAAAATCTTTAGTCAACTTAAGAATTGATAAGTTAAAAAATCATGCATTACAAGAACATGTGTACCTCTACCGGAACCCCAACAACTAAGCCTGGAGGCTGAAGCACGGTAGTGTATAATTTTTTAACTTAATCTAACCGGCTTCAGTAAAATGAGCCGGTTTTTTTTTACCTAACTTTTTTGAGGATTAAATGAAGGTATTAAAATTCGGAGGATCTTCAATTGCCGATTCAAAACGTATTGAAGAAGTAATTAAAATTATCGCCGATTCATTAAATAAAAATAAATCTATCGCAATTATATTTTCTGCTTTTCAAGGAGTAACTGATAAACTTCTTTACTTAAGCAGAACAGCGGCTTCCGGTAATCCCATTTTCATCGAAGATTTAAAGAAACTTGAAAATCTGCATATTAACATCGCACGGGAGTTAATATCAGTTAAACATCAAAGCAAAATTTTAGCAAATTTAAAATTACGCTTCAATGAACTTGAAGATGTTCTACACGGACTTTCATTGATTAAAGAGCTATCTCCGAAAATAAATGATTACGTTGCAAGCTTCGGTGAAAGGCTGTCAGCATACACAATTTCTGAAGCGCTAATCGATAGAAATATTGAGGCTGAATTTCTTGACAGCAGAGATGTAGTAAAAACAGATAATTCATACGGCGGCGCAAGAATTATTGCTGATCAAACATATAAAAACATTAAATCTTATTTTCGAAAACACACTAAAATCCAAATCATAACAGGCTTTATCGGCTCAACTATTAATAATGAGACGACTACTTTAGGAAGAGGAGGAAGCGATTATTCCGCTTCTATATTTGCTGCAGCTTTAAATGCAAAAGAAGTACAAATCTGGACCGATGTTGACGGAGTGATGACTGCCGATCCCCGAAAAGTTAAAAATGCTTTTTCAATTAATAATCTTTCTTATGAAGAAGCAATGGAACTTTCACACTTTGGCGCAAAAGTTATTCATCCTCCAACGATGCAGCCGGCGCTCGAAAAAAATATTCCAATAGTAATTAAAAATACTTTTAATCCTTCATTTAAAGGAACTTTGATTAGCAGAAGAGTTAGTGGTAACCAATTTTCGGTTAAAGCATTTTCGTCCATTGATTATATTTCGCTTCTTCGAATTGAAGGCAGTGGCATGGTAGGTGTTGCTGGAATTGCCGAACGAATTTTCAAAGCTCTTTCGTTAGAAAAAATAAATGTTATAATGATTACACAGGCTTCATCCGAACATTCATTATGTATTGCCGTCCTTCCGCATCATGCAGAAGCAGCAAAAAGTTCTATCGCGAATGAACTTCAATATGAAATGCTTAAAAAACAGGTGAACGAAATTAGTATTGAAAATAATTTATCAATCATTGCGGTAGTTGGTGAAAATATGCGAAAGACGCATGGAATATCTGGCAGAATTTTTCATTCGCTTGGTAGAAATGGAATTAATATTGTAGCTATTGCGCAAGGTTCATCCGAATTAAATATTTCAATGATTATCTCAAGCGCAGATGAAAGTAAGGCCTTAAACACCTTACATGATGCATTATTCCTTTCAAAGGAAAAAACAATAAACTTATTTCTTGTTGGAACCGGCTTGATTGGTGGCACTTTGCTTAAACAAATTTATCATCAAACAAATTTCCTCGCAAAGGAATTTGGAATTGGTGTTAAAATAATAGGATTGGCAAACAGCAGACGAATGCTTCTTAACTCAAACGGAGTTAGGCCGGACAATTGGAAAGATGAATTGATGTCATCATCAAGAAGAACTGATTTAATTAAATTCATTGATGAAATGAGAACGTTGAACTTGCCGAACAGTATATTTGTAGATTGTACGGCAGCAGATGAAGTTGTGAATAAATATCTTGATATATTAAATTCAAATATTTCAATCGTTACTCCAAATAAAAAAGCTAACTCAGCAAGTTACAAATACTATTTACAATTAAGAGAATCTGCTTCAAAACATAACGTGAAATTTTTGTACGAGACTAATGTTGGTGCCGGATTACCTGTAATAAATACCCTAAAAGATCTGGTTTCAACAGGAGATATAATTACTAAAATAGAAGCTGTTTTATCCGGAACCTTAAGTTTCATTTTTAATTCTTATGACGGAAGCAAACCATTTAGCCAATGCGTATTGGATGCTAAAGAGAAAGGCTACACTGAACCAGATCCCAGAGACGATTTAAATGGAGTGGATGTTGCAAGGAAATTATTAATATTAGCTCGCGAATTAGGTTTTTCATTAGAACTTAAAGATATTAAAGTTGAAAATCTGGTTCCCGAGGGAGCGCGAAAAGCAAAATCTATCAATGAGTTTTTTACACAGCTAAAAAAATATGATGCAGAGTTCGATGCAAAAGTTCAGGAAGCAAAAAAACAATCAAAAGTATTAAGGTATATTGCTTTACTCCAAAATGGAAAAGCTAAAGTTTCTCTTCAAAAAGTTGATGCTGCGCATCCTTTCTACTCACTCCAGGAAAGCGATAACATAATTGCATTCACAACAGCATATTCTTTAAATAGGCCTGTGGTTGTAAAAGGTCCTGGCGCCGGTGCGGAAGTTACTGCTGCAGGTGTGTTCTCGGATATTATTCGGGCGTCACAATATGTAAATTAATGTTTGAATTTTTTAATTGAGGAATAAATAAATGAGTGAAGACAAAAAAATAAAAGTTGGTATCCTTGGAGCAACAGGAAGTGTCGGACAAAAATTCATTGAATTACTTTCGGATCATCCATGGTTTGAAATTGCTGAAGTTGCTGCTTCTGAAAGATCAGCTGGTAAAGCATATAAGGATGCTGTTAATTGGATTTTATCTTCTCCCCTTCCCCCTTCAGTCGCAAATTTAATTGTGAAAAATTGCGAACCAGGATTAGAAACAAAGCTCGTATTTTCAGGACTCGATTCTAGCATTGCCGGCACTGTGGAAACTGAGTTTGCAAATGCAGGCTACATCGTGGTCTCTAATTCAAAAAATCATCGTATGGATTCTGATGTTCCTCTGCTGGTTCCTGAAATAAATGCAGAACATCTTCAATTAGTAAAGCATCAAAAATTTAAAGAAGGATGTATAGTTACAAATCCAAATTGTTCTACTATCGGAATGGTTTTAGCTCTCAAACCTTTACATGATAATTTCGGATTGGAATCTGTAAATGTTGTAACAATGCAGGCATTGTCCGGAGCAGGTTATCCAGGAGTTTCAAGTCTTGATATTATTGATAATGTTATCCCATTTATTTCTGGTGAAGAGCCAAAGCTTGAATTAGAACCATTAAAAATTTTAGGAAAATTAAATTCAGATTCAATTGAATATGAAAAAATAAAAATCAGTGCTCAATGCAACCGTGTTGCAGTTATTGACGGCCATCTGGAATGTGTTCAGGTTAAACTAAAAAAGAAGGCTTCAATTGAAGAAGTGAAAAAGGCCTGGAAAAATTTTTCCGGCGAGCCGCAAAAGTTAAATTTACCAACAGCCCCGTTAAAGCCGATTTATTATTTTGAAGAAGATAAATATCCTCAGCCGCGAATTCATAGAAATTTAGATAAAGGTATGGCTGTTTCAATAGGCAGACTTAGAGAAGATCCTTTGTTCGATTATAAATTTGTGATACTTTCTCACAATACTAATAGAGGTGCCGCGGGTGGAGCTATTCTATGTGCTGAATTATTAAAAGCTCAAAATTATTTTGATTTATAACTGATTATTATGAAGAAAGAAATTAAAGTTTTTGCTCCAGCGTCAGTAACCAATGTCAGTTGCGGATTTGATGTTATGGGATTCGCAATTGAGTGGCCAGGAGATGAGCTAGTGTTGAGAATAAAGGATAAACCCGGTATCACAATTTCAAAAATCACTGGCGATCATGGGAAACTTCCAAAATCAGTAGAAACAAATACAGCCGGTGTTTCTCTAAAAGCGCTTGCAGAACATTTGAATTTCGAAAAAGGAATTGAAATTGAAATCCGTAAAAAAATGTCACTTGGAAGCGGACTTGGTTCAAGTGCCGCCAGTGCAGTTGCAAGCGTATTTGCTTTAAACGAAATCTTAGGTAAACCATTATCAAAAAATGAGCTTCTTCCATTTGCACTTGAAGGAGAAAAACTAACTTGCGGCGGCACTCCACATGCTGATAATGTTTCTGCTTCGTTGTATGGCGGTTTTATTATAGTGAGAAGCCTACATCCTCTTGATGTAATTAACATTGATGTTCCCGAAAATTTATATTGTACAATCGTTCATCCTGATATTGAAATTCATACCGCTGATACTAGAAAAGTATTGAAGAAACAAATTTTACTTTCAGATGCTGTGCAGCAATGGGGAAACGTTGCTGCTTTAGTTGCGGGACTTATGAATAAAGATTATAAATTAATAGGCCGTTCACTTCAAGATGTTATAATTGAACCAATTCGTTCAATCTTAATTCCAGGGTTTGATTTAGTTAAGCAGGCTGCATTAGATACGGGCGCACTTGGCTGCAGCATTTCAGGTTCAGGCCCCTCTATCTTCGCTTTAAGTGATTCAAAAAAAACTGCTGACAAAACTGGTAAACAAATGCAAAAGGTTTTAACTGAAATCGGTATCGATTGCGACCTATACATTTCTAAAATCAATCAAATAGGGCCAAAAGTAATTTCCTAAATTTATTATGAAATTTTACAGCACCAACAAAAAATCGGAACCGGTGTCATTTAAAGATGCAGTCCTGAAAGGTATTGCAGATGACGGTGGGTTATTTATGCCTGAATTCATCCCTACTTTGCCAAACGAATTTTGGAAGAATATTAACGAATATGATTTAACTGAAATTGGATTCCAAGTTTCAAAGTTATTTTTGAAAGATGATATTTCCGAAACTGATCTGCGTAATATAATTTCACGTTCCATAAATTTTAAAGCCCCAATAGTTAAGCTTGACGATTCAAATTATATTCTTGAATTATTTCACGGCCCTACTCTTGCATTCAAAGATTTTGGGGCAAGATTCATGGCGAATGTACTATCGCATTTTAACGAAGGAAGGCAGATTACAATTTTAGTTGCGACCTCCGGAGATACCGGCAGTGCGGTTGCAAATGGATTTTATAACGTTGATGGAATAAATGTTGTCCTCCTTTATCCGCAAAACAAAGTAAGTAAAATTCAGGAACAGCAGCTAACCACTTTGCATGGAAATATTACTGCACTTGAAGTAGGGGGAAATTTTGATGATTGTCAGAATTTGGTTAAATCTGCTTTTCTTGATAAAAATATTAAAAATAAATTAATCCTTTCTTCAGCTAATTCAATTAATATTGCAAGACTAATTCCACAATCATTTTACTATATATCGGCTTATTCACAATTAAAGGAAGAAAACTTACCTATAGTATTCTCGGTTCCAAGCGGGAATTTCGGAAATTTAACAGGCGGATTATTTGCTTATAAAATGGGATTGCCGGTAAAATATTTCATTGCATCAGTAAATTCAAATGATGTTTTTTGGAATTATATTTCGACGGGTCTCTACCAGCCAAAACCATCTGTAAAAACAATATCAAACGCAATGGATGTAGGAAATCCAAGTAACTTTGTGCGGCTTCATAATTTATTTGGGGAAGATTATTATTCAATTAAAGAATTAATAAAAAGTTACAGTTTTAATGATGATCAAACGAGAGAAGCAATTAAAGAAATCAAAGATAAATATGATTATATAATTGACCCGCACGGTGCCGTTGGATATCTGGGATTAAAAAAGTTTTATGAAAAAAATGGTAGTGAGTTTTCTGGAATAATATTAGAAACTGCACATCCAGCAAAGTTTAAAAATATTGTCGATGAAGTTTTAAATCAAAATATTACTTTGCCGGATGAATTAGAAAAATGCATAAAGAAAGAAAAACACTCGATTAAAATTTCAAATAAGTTCGAAGATTTAAAAGAATATTTGTTAAATAAAAATTAATTTCAAAATCGATCATTTTGTGAGAGGAAATAATGGAAGGTTATAAAAACGCGGGTATTATTGGCGGCGGCAACATTGGATTATCAATTGCAAACGGATTATTAAATTCAAAATTGTTCCCGGCTGAAAATATCTATATAACTCGAAAACACATTGAATATTTAGATGAATATAAAGCCAATGGATTTAAAATAACTGCGGATAATATTGAAGCCGTTAAAAATTCAGATATAATTGTTATAGCTGTCCAGCCCAAACAGCTTGATGAACTACTTAATGAAATTAAAAATGAGATAACACAAAATCATATAATTATTTCAGTAGTCTCAGGTGCAAGCATTAAGGCCATTAAGGAATTATTAGAGAAAAAATGTATCCATTGTTCGAGCAATGCCGAATACAGCAATTGCAATACAAGAATCAATGACATGTTTAGCTTCTGAAAATAAATCCGGTGATGCACTAAAAATATCAAAAGAAATTTTTGATTCGGTTGGGAAAACATTGGTGATTGATGAAGAGTTAATGGTTCCCGCAACTGCTTTATGCGCCTGCGGGATTGCATTTTTCTTACGAGCGATAAGAGCAGCTTCGCAGGGCGGGATTGAAATAGGTTTTCATTCTGAGGAAGCTTTACAAATGGCGGCACAGACTGCGAAAGGTGCGGCTTCACTTCTATTGCAGCGTAAAGGCCATCCAGAAAGCGAAGTTGATAAAGTTACCACACCGCGCGGTATTACCATTTCCGGATTAAATCAAATGGAGCATTTCGGCTTTAGTTCTGCTATGATTAAAGGGATTGTAACTTCAGCAGAAAAAGCATCAAAAATTTATAAGATTGAAGATTGAAGCGATTAAAAAAAAATGACATCCCTTTAAGAGATGTCATTTTAATTTAACTCATTGAAATTAAAGTTTAATGAGGGATTCCATTATCGTGATTCTCTTCATCATTAACACTTCCGCTTGGCACAGGCCTAAATGCTTCATTGGTTTCATCTGCTGATAATTTAAAACTGCCTTCCTCAATATTTTTATAGAGCAAGTCTTTTTCAATTAGATAGTAAAACTGTTTTCTAAATTCTTCCAGAGATATCCCGCAAGTTGCAGCATATTTTGCAAGTTCATGAGGATCTTCGAAATCAGCTTTATTTAACCGAAGCATATATCTTCTAGCGATATAAAAAGATTCTGAGCTTGGATCGACCATTCTAACTTTTGTCTTTTTAGTTTTTGGATCGATAATATCCTTAAAGAACATAGGAACAAAATGGCCGTTTTGAATTGAAACCATTGCACCGTTACCACCTGATAAAACAAATTGAGCGGCAGAAAATCCAAGATCTCTTGTATATTCCATATCGTACGGAATTGGATCTGCGCATCTTAATTCATAGCCAATATTTTTAGCTACAATAGTGGCTTTAAGATTAAAATCTTTTAATCTTTCCTGAACTTTGTATTTCAATATTTCGCCAAAATTAATTTCTGCAATTCTAATATTATCATGAGCATCTCTTTCAACATTCACTAATTTTTCTAAATCCTTTGGATCAAGATGTTCAACCAAACCTTCAGCTAAAATTGCAACTCCATCAGTTCTGCCATAGCTTTGTCGTTTTATAATGGCTCCCACTAAAACATCAACCACGTGTGAAAATCCGATTGTTGTATTGCTGAATTCTTCAGGAATTAAAGTTATTGTTGCACCGGTTGCTTTTCCAATTCCCAAAGCCAAGTGGCCTGCTTTTCTACCCATTGAAACAACAAAATACCAACGTGATGTTGTTTGTGCATCTACCATTAAATTTTTTACAACTTCAACTCCAATGTGGCGGGCAGTCTGAAATCCAAAAGTTGGTATTCCATGTGGAAGATCTAAATCGTTATCAATAGTTTTTGGAACATGTACAACTTTTATTCTTCCCGCAGCCATTTCTTCAACTTTTAAAGCACTAAAAGCAGTGTCATCACCGCCGATAGTAATTAGTTTATCGACGTTTAATCTTAAAAGCGAAGTGACTGTATTTTCCAGATGCTTTTTATCCTTTGTTGGATTATTTCTAGCAATGCCGATATAAGAACCGCCTCTAAAATGGATACGGCTTACATTGTGAATATTTAGCTCTTTAGTATGAGAAATATCTCCTTGCATAATCCATTTAAAACCATCCTTAATTCCTATTACTTCAACACCCTCAAGTGCAGCACGAATTGTGGCAGCACCTATAACACTATTTATTCCCGGCGCTGGTCCGCCGCCGACTAAGATTGCTAATTTTTTTGGTGCAATAGACATGTTATTACTCCTGGTTTCTTTTTACATCTATTCTCTATAGATAGATTTAATTTATTTTATTAAGTGCTCATTTTCAAAATAGAAATTAAGAACCACGCGGAAACTTATGCAAACCCAGTTACTTTAAGAAACCGGGTTTATGAATATTTTGAATCTTAAAGAACTTTAAGCTTTGCAAATTTCAGCATCAGCTGTTTAACATTATTTCCTTCGAACACAACAGTGGCTTTTTGCATTTCACCAGCACCAACAACGGCAGTCACTTTTCCCAAACCAAATTTATCATGCATTACTCTGCTGCCAGGACGAAGAGATTTATTTTCCTGGTTGAAATCTTCATAATCAACTTTTTCAAAATACTCGTAATACTGTTCTTTTTTTGTTTTACGATTTGATTTCCTGCCAATGCTGCCATTAATTTCAGTATAAGTCTTGTCATCCAATTCATCAATGAATCGTGAACGGCTTTGATACGCAACTTCTCCAAATCTATATCTGGAGCGTGCATGAGATAAATAAACTTTTTCCTGTGCACGAGTTACAGCGACATAAAATAATCTTCTTTCTTCTTCAATCGATGCGTCGCTGCTGAATTTATTTGATAGTGGGAAAATATCCTCTTCGCAGCCTGAGATAAATATGATTGGAAATTCCAGTCCTTTTGCGCTGTGAATTGTAAGCAGTGTAATTACATTGCTTCCTTCATGGTAAAGATCGATGTCAGAAATTAACGACACTTCTTCAAGATATTGTTCAAGCTTTGCATTTTTATTTGCGGAGGAAAATTCACTTAGCGCAGAGAGTAACTCATTCACGTTTTCCCATCTTTGTAATGATTCAGGAGTATTTTCCTCTTTAAACATCCGCAGAATTCCTAATTCGTCTACCAAAGCACGGGATAATTCACCAACTGAAAGCTTATCTTTTAGGTCGATGTATTTATCTAACAAAACCTTGAAACCTTTAACGTTTTTTTGAATTCTTTCTTTAATATCAATTACTTCAAACACCCTTGTCATGGTTTCAAATAAAGTGAGATTAAGCTTTCGTGCGAAGGCAATCATTCTTGTAACAGTTGTACTTCCTATTCCTCTTTGCGGAAAATTCATGATTCGCAGCAAGCTCTCTTCATCATTCTGATTTGCTATTACTCTTAAATAAGCAACAATATCTTTTACTTCTTTTCGTTTATAAAATTCAACTCCGCCAATAATTTTATACGGCATTTTTTCTCTTCTAAATGCATCTTCAAGAGCACGTGATTGAGCATTCGTTCTGTAGAGAATCGCGAAATCTTTTAACGATATTTTCTTTTTAGAAATCTCTTTCTTTATATATTTTGCAATTTGCGCAGCTTCATCTTTTTCATCTGAGCATTTTACAAGTGTAAGAAGTTCCCCGTCATTATTTTCTGTCCAAAGAGTTTTAATAATTTGATCTTTATTATTCTTTATTACAGAATCTGCAGCTTGTAGAATTGTTTTTGTTGAACGATAATTTTGTTCCAGCTTAAATAATTTATGTTTAGGAAAATCTTTTTCGAAGTCCAGCATGTTGCCGATATTTGCGCCTCTCCAGCTGTAAATACTTTGTGCATCATCGCCAACCACAACAATATTGCCTTTTTTATTGACAAGCATTTTCAGCAATTCATACTGAGCTTTATTTGTATCCTGGAATTCATCAACTAAAAGATATTGGAATCTCTTTTGATATTTTTGATGAATTTTTGGGTTTTCATTAAACAGCTTTATTGGATTCAAAAGTAAATCGTCAAAATCCATTGAGTTATTTACAACTAACCGTTTTTGATATTCAACGTAAACTTCTGCAATTTTTTCATCGATAAAAGTATTTATATGACTCTTTTTGAATTCCGGCGGCATTATCATATGATTTTTAAGAAAGCTGATTCGATGCCTAATGGAATTAGCAGTTACGCCTTCAATATCGATATTAAATTCGCTGACTATATTTGATACCATAGAAAGTGAATCTTCGGCATCATAAATTGAAAAGTTGGTTTTATAATTAATACTGGAAGCTTCGGTTCGTAAAATTCTGGCAAAAATGGAATGAAAAGTCCCCATCCAAATTGAATTAGCTTTTGCGCCTACTAACTCAACAATTCTTGCTTTCATCTCATTAGCGGCTTTATTTGTAAAAGTTAAAGCTAAAATGCTATCCGGATCGTAGCCATTCTCCATCAAATAGGCAACTTTGTAAGTTAAAACTTTAGTTTTGCCGGAACCTGCACCAGCAACGACCATTGCAGGCCCATCTATATATTCAACTGCATTTTTTTGTTCGTTATTAAGATTTTTTAGACTTAGCATAGGTTTATTTTTTGATTTAAAATGTGATTAATGTTCTATTTTTAGTTGGCAAATATACTGAATTGTCTATCGAATTAAAAGGTTAGAAAAAAGTGATACCGACACTATTTGCCTCTATTTCGGCAGAATTTCCCGGGTGTTTAATTTTTTTTGATTTAGTGATATTCACGCGAAAATAATTTAAAAAATTGATATTATTATTGAAGCATAGTAAACAAATAGCTACATTTGAAATTAGTTAATCCAAACAAATAAAATCTACAAATAAACTCATACGAGGGCATAATATGATTAAAGAAAAAATGTTAAAGGCATTAAATAAACAATTGAATGAGGAACTTTATTCTTCATATGCTTATTTAGCTATGGCAGCGTATTTTGAAGCAGAAAATTTATCCGGTTTTGCTAGCTGGATGCGTTTACAGTCTCAGGAAGAAACAAGTCACGCAATGAAAATTTTTGATTACATTCATCAAGTGAACGGGAAAGTTACACTTCAAAAAATTGATGTTCCAAAATTAACCTGGAAAACTCCTTTAGAAGTATTTCAAGATATGCTTAAGCAAGAACAGCATGTTACTAAATCTATTGACGATTTGGTTGAAACTTCAATGACTGAAAAAGATTACGCGACAAATAATTTTCTGCAGTGGTTTGTCAGCGAACAAGTTGAAGAAGAAGCAACTTCAATTAAATTTTTGGAACGTATGAAATTGGTTGGCGATAATAAAAACGGTTTATTTTTGCTTGACAGAGAAATGGGAATGAGAGCGAGATTTGCGAAGAAAGGTAAAAAGTAATTTTAATAATTTTGAATATATAATCCTCTTATTTTTAAGAGGATTTTTTTTGCTCTATTATTTACTTTCAAAGATTAAACAGAAGCTTAACATAATTATTTAGGTTTACCGATTTATAACCTCATAATTTATATAAATTGTTTTAGCTATTATATTTATCACAAATATATTTATCAGATTAACTTATCTTATAATTAAAAAAAGGAGAAAGAACATGGCGGGATCTAGCACGAATTATCATGAACCAGTAGCAGAATTATCAGATAAAACACGCGACATGCACAGAGCATTGGTTTCGTTAAATGAAGAATTGGAAGCAATTGATTGGTATCAGCAGCGGGCAGATGCATGTAAAGACAATGAGTTAAAAAAAATACTGCTGCATAATATGAAAGAAGAAATGGAACATGCGGCAATGACGCTTGAATGGGTGCGCAGACAAAATTCTAAATTCTCTGAAAAACTAAAAACTTATTTATTTACGGATAAATCCATTGTTGAAGTTGAAGAGGATGAGGAATAGCTTAAGTATTGAAATTTTGAAATAGTATAAATCTATTTAAGATTTTTTAGATTAATTATAGCCAGAAAGAGAAATAAACAACTTCTTAAGTAAATTAATTTTTTACTTCTGCGAGTGGATTAAATGTATGCCTCATGGAATGAACCTTATTTATAACAGGTAAATCGACTTGCTTGCTTACACGTTTTTCAAAATATACTTAAAATAAAATTATTATTAAATGATTTTATATACCGTAATTATAATGACAGCTACAAATTAAGATTTTATTTTTTACTGTTTTAAATTTTCAAGATCATCTAAATCTCTAAACCGTCTTGCTGCGGATTTATTTTTTTTCAAATCAGCAAGGTTTATCAAATTGACCTGGATATTATCAATCACGACTAATTGACGATTTTTAAAGCATTCTTGAAATGAAACCCCAGAAATTGTCGTTAATATTTCAATCCTTAAAGGCGGGATACCGATTCTTGTTATCTGATTTTCTTTGGTAAATAATTTTGATGAAAGTTCCGGTTCATTAAATCCAAATTCTTTTAATACTTCTACAATCTTAGAAGCATTATCATCAGTTCTGGAAATCCAAATATCCATATCGCCTGTTGATCTAGGATATCCATAATAACCAACAGCCCAACCGCCAATTAACAAATATTCAGTTTGTTTTGAATTCAGCAGTTTCAAAAAATCGCTGAAGTCTCTCGGTAGCTGGATCATAGTTATACATTAATTGTCTTAAAAATTCTATTGCTTGAATACGTTCATCCGGTGTTTTTGAGAGCCAGTATTTTAAATCGCTTTTATTTTCCTGTAAAGTAATTACAGAGAATGAATTTCTATCAAGCTTAAATTCGTTTGCATCCATTTTTTATATAAATCGATTTGAGAAATATTAGAATTATTGCTTCACTTCTGCAAGAGGATTATAAGTATGCCTCATGGAATGAACCTTATTTATAACAGGTAAATCGACTTGCTTGCCCACTCTTTTTTCAAAATAATCTCTAAATCTAGTTATCATAAATCTAACCGGCCACGCAGCAGCTTCACCAAGTGCGCAAATTGTATTGCCCTCAATATTGCTTGCCACAGTAATTAATAAATCTAAATCATGAGTTGAGCCTTTTCCTGCTAAAATTCGATTTAGTAATTTTAACATCCAGCCTGTACCTTCACGGCAAGGGGTGCATTGGCCGCAGCTTTCGTGATAATAAAATTTTGTTATTCTGGCTAAAACTTTTACTAAATCTGTATCTTCATCCATTACCATTATTCCAGCAGTACCTATTGAAGAACCTGCGGCTTTTAAAGATTCCGCATCCATTTTTACACCTTCAAGCTGGTCACCTCTTAGAGGGGGCATGGAAGAACCGCCGGGAATAACACAAAGTATTTTTTTATTATTTGGTACACCGCCTGCATGATTATAAATTATATCTGTGAGCAATGTGCCGGAAGGTAATTCATAAACTCCGGGTTTATTTACATGGCCACTTACGCCGTAAAGAATTGTACCGGGGTGTTTAGGCTCGCCGATACTAGAAAACCATTCCCATCCTTTATTAATTATAGGAGGAATGTTTGTTAATGTTTCAACATTGTTAATTGTGGTAGGACAACCCCACAATCCATTCTGTGCAGGGAACGGAGGCTTTACTCTAGGGTAGCCTCTTTTACCTTCAAGAGAATTCATTAAAGAAGATTCTTCGCCGCAAATATATGCGCCTGCGCCTTTATGAATATAAATATCGCAAGTAAATTCGTTTCCATATGTATCTTTCATTTTTTCGCCAACGTAGCCATTTTCATAAGCATCGGCTAAAGCTTTTTCAGCCATCTTGATCCATTTATGATATTCACCGCGTATATAAAGATATGCTTTCTTAGCTCCTATTGCATAACAGGTGATTAAAATACCTTCAATCATTTGGTGGGGATTAAATTCAAAAATTTGTCTGTCTTTAAAAGAACCCGGTTCACTTTCATCGCCGTTTACACAAAGATATTTTGGCTTATCGGTGGACTTTGGCATGAAGCTCCATTTTAACCCAGCTGAGAATGCTGCGCCACCACGTCCACGCAAACCTGACTTTTTAACCTCGTTAATTATATCATCCGTCGGCATAGCCAATGCTTTTTTTACTGCAGTGTATCCACCGTTCTCAACATAAACATTTATTAAATGAAGGTCTTTTATTTCAGGAAGAACAATTTTTTCCATTAATTTTTATTCTTTAATGATTCTAAAATATTATCTAGTTTTTCCATCGTAAGATTTTCAATATAATCTTCATTAACTGCAATCATAGGAGCAGTTCCGCAAGAGCCCATACATTCAACTTCTTCAAGTGAGAATTGATGGTCTTCTGTTACCTGCATGTTATTTATACCAAGTTTAGCTTTAACCTTATCAAAAATTTCGTAACCGCCTCTTAACATACATGATATATTTGTGCAAACTTGAATATGATGCTTCCCCATTGGCTTTTGGAAATACATTGTATAAAAAGTTACAATTCCAAGAACTTCCTCTTTGGTCATTTCAAGAATGTCTGCAACTTCACTCATAACTTCACCTGAAATCCAGCCATTCTGTTCCTGCGCAAGCCAAAGTAAAGGCATAACAGCAGGTTTTTTAAAAGGATATTTATTTAATATCTGCTCTACTTTTTTTTGATTATCTTCTGAAAATTTGAATTCCATAGTTAACTTAAAGAATATTAAGTTGTTAAAATTAAATCACACTTCGACAAGCTCAGTGTGACAGATTTTGAATTTTGATTTATGAACTTTTACTTTACTTATCTGCTTCGCCCATAATCGGGTCGATGCTTCCAATAATTGCAACCACATCTGAAACCATTTGGCCTTTAATCATATGTGGCAAAGACTGCAGATTAACCATGCTGGGACTACGGATTTTGCATTTCCAGGGATGTCCCTCACCTTTACTCACTAAGTAAAAACCAAGTTCGCCTTTTGGATTTTCTACTGCATGATAAATTTCACCAACTGCCGGATTAATTCCGAAATTTACAATCATAAAGTCATGAATAAGCTCTTCCATCTTTGAATAAATTTCTGTTTTATGCGGAAGAACTTTTTTAGGCTGATTTAAAATAACCTCGCCAGGCTGCATTTTACTTAGAACCTGTTTAACAATCTTTATACTTTCCCGAGCTTCATCAACCCTTACAAAATATCTTGCTAAACAATCCCCTTCATTGTACACAGGAATTTTAAAATCCATTTCATTATAAAACAAATATGGATCCGATCTTCTCAAATCATGTTCAACACCGCTGCCTCTTAAGCTGGGACCGGTTAATCCCATATCGATTGCATCCTGGGAATTTATTACGCCAACGTTTTCAAGTCTTTCCACGAAAATTCTATTTTTATTCAGAAGACTTTCACATTCAGTTAAATTCTCTTCAAACTGATCGATAAACCATTTTAATTCAGACATTGCTTCAGGAGGAATATCATTTGCAACTCCTCCGATTCTAGTGTAACTAGTGGTGAATCTTGCGCCGCAAAGTACATCCCAGATATTTAATATTTTTTCTCTTTCACGTAATGTCCATAAGAATACGGTAAGTGCACCAACGTCCATAGCAAGCGCACCAATAGCAATAAGGTGAGAGGCTACGCGTGATAACTCATGAATAATCATTCTTATATATTGTGCCCGAGGAGGCGCTTCAATACCAGCAAGTTTTTCAACAGCCAAAACAAAGGCAACATTATTTGAAAGCGGAGAAAGATAATCAAGTCTGTCAGTGTGAGGAATGAATTCATAATAACTCATATTCTCGGCAAGTTTTTCATATCCTCTATGAAGATAACCAAGTTCAGGAACGCTCGCCACAACTGTTTCACCATCGAGTCTTAACAATACTCTAAGCACACCATGAGTTGCAGGATGCTGCGGGCCCATATTTAAAATCATCTCATTTTCTAAAGCATCTTCAACTGTTATATCGCTGTCGGCACCTAATAATGCTTCAATAATTTTAGGATGAACTTCGTCTTTTATTAATTTTTCCATAATTCTCTAATTCTAAATTCTATTTCTTTGGCAATGACAATGAACCTGGAATACCCATTAAAGGAAAATCTTTTCTTAAAGGGTGATATTCAAAATCTTCCGGCATATACATTCTTCTTAAATCCGGATGATTATTAAATTTAATTCCGTACATATCATAGGTTTCTCTTTCATGCCAGTTAGCTGTTTTCCATATAGAAGTAACCGAATCAATTTTACAGTCTTCTTCATCAACATCTGCTTTAAGGCGCAATCTGAATTTATTTTTTAAGGAAAAAATATGATACACAACTGTGAATCTATTTTTTCTTCTTGCCCAATCAATAGCAGTCACATCTTCACAAAGAACAAATTGAAGGTCAGTATCTGTCTTTAAAAATTCACAAACCTCGATTATATTTTTCTTATCGAATGAATAAGTTAGTTCACCTTTATACTCAACGACTTCAAAATTAATTTCAGGAAACTTTTCTTTTATTTTATCACTAATTAATTCTTTAATTTCCATACTGCTATTTTATCTTTAATTATTTTGAATGACTGAAAGCTCAGGAAGCTTTCTATCTTGAAAATCACGAGCTTTGGTTCTCTTTATTTTTTCCTGTATTTGAAGAAGAGCATTTAATAAATTATCAGGACGAGGCGGGCAGCCTGCAAGATAAATATCAACAGGTAAAAACTGATCAATACCTTGTACAACTGGATATGACCTATACATACCACCGGAAGATGTGCACGCACCCATAGCAATTACCCATTTCGGATCGGGCATTTGATCATAAATTTTTCTAACTACGTGAGACATTTTATAAGTTACTGTTCCTGCCACAATCATTAAATCGCATTGACGAGGTGTAAATCTCATTACTTCTGAACCAAACCTTGCAATATCATATTTAGGACCGCCAACAGCCATCATTTCGATTGCACAACATGAAATTCCCATCGGCATTGGCCATACAGAATTTTCTCTAGCCCATGCAACCATTGCATCAACCGTTGAGGTTAAAAATCCTTCTTTATTTAATTTAGCTTCTAATCCCATTTGAATCCGCCTTTCTTATACACATACAAATATCCTAACTCAAGTACAATCAAAAATACAAGCATTGATAAAAATACGGGTGTTCCCAACTGAGCAAACATTTTTTTAAATTGAACCGCCCAGGGATAGACGAAAATTACTTCAATATCAAAAATTATAAACAGCATAGCCACTAAATAATATTTAACCGAAACTCGTTCATCCGTTGAACCTACTGGTTTCATTCCACTTTCGTAAGTAGATATTTTTTCAGGATTTGGCCTTTGCGGACCAAAAATTCCGGATGAAAATACAGTTCCTATGGCAAATACTGCGGCGACTGCAATCACTAAAAATATAGGAATATATTGCTCAATCATTCGTTTTTTATCTTCTTTTTTTGAGTTTCAAAGTTATCCAAAAATAGGTTTATTGTCAATTTAAACAACATTCATGGATTTTTTAATCCATAATAAAATTCACTTTAGGAGATATGAACTTTCCAATTTTATAATTCGAATCTGGTGACTACCCCGTGAAGACGATTATATGGGAAGTCATAAAATTTTACAAACCGAGGTGAAATTCTCTTCATAACTGAAAATATTTTGTAGTGAATTTTTTCAGTTAATATTTCTTCATCGCCATAAAAGATTACTTTTTCAGTGATATTTTCTTCCTTCAAAATGTCTGATAAAATTAAGTACTCCATATAACCAACATTTACTTCTATTGCAGAAAGGCCGGTTCCAAGCTTCTCGATTTTTTTATGAGTTATTCCGTAAGGAGTGTCTAAAATTTTGATAGAGATAAAAATATTCTTCTCATAAATAATGTTCTCTTTTATAATGCAATGAGTGATATATGCAGGAACTCTTTTGATGTTTTGCACCAGGAAGAGAGCGGTTCCTTCTATATTTTTATTTAATCCATAAATTTGTTCGTAGCTTGTTAAAAAAGTATCGAGTTCCAAATCTCTTAAAACTTTTCGAACGGCTTTTTTACCATTATGCCAAATATAAATTACAAGCAAAGGAATTGAAGCTATTATAATTGACCAATAACCTCCAGAAGGAATTTTATTAAATACTGCAACTAAAAAAAGCAAATCAACAATAAAGACTAATATAGCTGCGGACATTTTAAGAAAATGTTTATTTATGTTGAAAATCCAAATCATAAAAAGTCCACTTATTGTCATTGTCGCAGTTACTGCTAAACCATATGCGGCAGCTAAATTATCTGAAGACTTAAAAATAAAAATCATCAGCAAAACAGCGATTAACAATCCATAATTTACAGTCCCTATATATATTTGAGATTTAAGCTCTGTTGAAGTGTATTTAATTTTCATTAATGGTAGAATTCTGGTAGTTATGCCTTGATATACCAGCGACATAACGGCGCTGATCATTGCTTGTGAAGCGATAATGGTAGCCAATAAAGTCAATATCAAAAAAGGAATATAAAACCACTCAGAGAAGTTTTTCACCATAGCAAATAAAATAGATTTGTTAGTTTCATGATGAAGAACAAATGCTCCTTGTCCAAAATAATTTATCACTAAAGCGAAAAAAACAAATGACCATGCTTGTCTAATTGGCTTGCTTCCGATGTGACCCATATCCGCGTACAATGCTTCTCCTCCGGTAGCACAAAGTATTACTTCACTCAGAACAAAAAATCCAACCAGACCATGATTTAATAAAAACCTTACGGCGTAATATGGGTTTAGCGCCAACAAAACTTTAGGCATTTCTAAAAGTGACATACCACCAAAAATGAATAAAGATATAAACCATAGCAGCATAATTGGCCCAAAGAATGACGATACTTTATCGGTGCCTTTAAACTGAAATGCAAATAATAAAATCGTTATCACAACAGTAATTATTATTATAGTTTGTCTTGAAATATCCGCTATTCCTGGAATTAAAGATAAACCTTCAACTGCAGAAAGGATACTTATTGCAGGTGTAATTACTCCATCGCCAAAAAGAAGAGAAACTCCAAGGTATCCCAGAAATGTAACAAAAGCATATTTGCGGCCCTTTTTTACCAGCCTGGCAAGTATTTCCTTAAGAACAATAATTCCACCCTCGCCTTTAGTGCTCAACGTCATTGCCAGCCAGGCGTACTCAATGGTAACAAGAATTACCATTGTCCAAAATATCAATGATAGAATTCCGAACATGTTTTGCGCAGTTGGCAGAGTTAAGCTGAAGATTATTGTTAATGTATAAATTGGACTGGTACCAATATCCCCAAAAACCAGTCCCATAGCTTTTATGTTTTCTTTAACTGAAAAGTTGTCTTTCTTCATTCAGGTAATTACCGAATTAATTATTATTGAATTCAGTGCCAATTTTTAGCATTAAACTATTCATTATAAATAATAATTATGGATAAGCATTTATAAAATTGGAATCAAAATTAAATGTAGTTATAACTTTTAAATCTTTTATAATCTATATATTTTATTTTATAATTTGAAATTATTTCTATATGAAAAATTTATTTATTCTTTTTTATCTATTACTGTTCTACTACGGCTGCGAACGCCCAACTAATATTTCTAATGCTGATGATGGTATTCCACCAGCTGTTCCGTCCGGAGTTTCGGTTTATTTTGCCGGCGACGGTGAAATTATTTTAGACTGGACTTACAATAGTGAACCAGATTTTAAGGGCTATAATATTTACCGCAGCACCGACGATACAACATTCTACAAAATTTCCTTTACAAAAAATAATTTCTTTTATGATGATACACTAAGTTATGATAGCACTTATTTTTATCAAATAACTGCACTTGATATTTGGGGTAAAGAAAGTTCAGCATCTTCAATTGTTTCAGCACAGCCTATAAATATCAATAAACCAGATATACCACGTTTTATAAATATAAGTGCAAGAGATTGGGAAGACAAACTTTCAGTGTACATAAATTGGCGTGCAAACTTTGAAAGTGATATTGAACAATATAATATTTATAGAGGAACAGATAATAATTTTTCAGCAGACAGCGCGTCATTTATAGCTGCTTCAGTTCAACCAGAATTTACGGACACCAATAAATTATATCTATATACTCCATACTATTATAAAATAAAAGCTATTGACAAAGGGGGTTTATCCAGTGAAGAAAGTTCAGTGGTTAGTGATCAAATAGTGGGAATACCGGAAGTTATTTTTCCAACCAATAAAACTGAATTATCCGGATTCTCTGAATTTAAACTTAAAGCTGTTCCAGTGCCCGCAACGTATGAAATAATTGTTCAGGACAATCAATTTTTTGGAACGTTCTGGGATAAACAGTTTGATTCAAATGTTACAAATGGAAATATTAGTGTTATTTTTGATCCATTATATTTAGAGAATAACAAAACATATTATTGGCGAGTGGCTTTGTATACATCCAGCAATTCGGAACCTAATAGTATCTCAAAGCTCTATCAATTTACGATTAAGTAAATTTAAAGTCGAAAGAAAATAATAATTTGAATAGAGGAAGATTTTGATAGCTGTTGAAAAATCTAGCTTGAATACTCTAGATTTCATTTCAACTAAAGGGAGAAATGTTTTTCAGATTTTATTTAAATTTTTCTTTTTCAACTCAGTATTAAAAAAAAATTCTTTGAATCAAATATCATTTCCAGCATTTAAATTTATTTTGCTTATTTTTTTAGTATTCAATGTTGCAGCATATTGTCAGACCACTACTGACAGTCTTGAATTCATCAGTGCTAAAAATCCATTTAATTTACTTTCTACGAGATTAAACAAGCAATTAAATACCTATTCTCTTCAAACTATTTTTTTATATAACAAACAATTTGATAAAGTTGATTTGAAATTTTCGGAAGGATATAATTCATCATTCGTTAATTCTTCTGAAAAAAGTATTCGTGACGAACAATCATTTTCATTTTCTTCAGCCTATAAATTTAACAGGCTTTTCCATTTGGGCTTGATGGTCCATAATAATATTTTATCTGACAGCAGAAAGATTGAAATAAATTCTGCTTCTGTTTCTAACACTGCATTGTTTAGTGAAATTCATCCTTTAGACAGATTGATTATTACACCGTATGCTGGATATATGAATAATCGTCAAATTGGACAAAATGATTATGGCGCATTGTATGGGACTGAAGCTGTTTTAGATTCGCTGCATATTTCCGACTTCAATATTTTTTCGGAATTCAAATTCAGAAATGAAGATATTTCACCTCGAAAAAATGCACTGCGATATTTTGATTTTCGCTTTACAAATAATTTTACTCCAGAAGTGAACAACCAGGTGCGCGTAAATTATTCTTTAAATAAAAAAGATTTTTATTTCCAGGCTGATTCCGTAACTTCGAAGAGCTTTAATATTTCGAATAATATTCAGAGCAGAACAGAATCTAACTATTTACTGCAGGATAGATTTAGGCATTCAAATTTTCTAAGCACTTTTGTGCTGGACATTACTGGAAGAATAGCCTACAGAAATATTGACAGAGATACTCGTTACCGTTTGGTTGCAAATAATAAAGCTATCTTTGATACAAGAATAAATGAACTGAATTTAGAACTTGAAACTACAACTGCTTACACTAGTCATTTTTTTGATGGCTTTTTAAGATTGATTTTTTCGGGTAGAGATGAACAGCATTTAACAAAGCCTTTTAATGGCGTTACGGATATTTTCTATGAAGAAAGACAGCGTGACGAGAACTCTAAAAACAATAACGCAGCACGGGCATCTTTAACTTTGGGCGGTAATTTAAAATTTTCACCAACAGATAAATTGTATTTTAGTTTTTTTCAAAATAAATTAGTCTATGATACTCCCAGCGAACTTAATTTTGATGACCGTGATGAAGTGCTTTCAATTTTAAGGCTTAAGTATTCCAAATTGCTAAATCCATTCTTCGAAGCTTTCGTTAGTTTGGAAGGGACAATAAATCATACTGTTTATATTTTCTCAGAAAAAAGTTCAAATAATAATATCAATAGAATTTTAAGATTAAGTTCAGGCGGAAGTTATATCGGCAAAAATTTCAGTTCTTACAATTCTTTTGAAGTTTCAGCTAATTATAATGTTTATGATTTTGAAGAATTAAATCCTAACTTTCATAGTTATTCATTTAGGCAGTTTTCTGCACTTGATTCGTCTACTATCAAATTGACTAAAAATTTTGCACTGAGATTATATGGCTACGTTAAGCTTTCCGAACAAGGTGATTTACAATGGAAAGCTTTTTCTACGCATCCTAACAGATATTTAAGTGAAATTTATACAGAACCAAAATTGGCTTTACAAATAAAAGAAGTTTTATTTTCAGCAGGAATAAGGTATTTTTCAATTAATACTTATAATTTTAGTGGCAGGCAAAAAATTCTCGCTTCAACTTACCTCAGTTTGGGGCCGGTTGCAGAAATAAATTTATATATCAGAAACTCATTGTCATTAAATTTTTATGGTTGGTATGAATTTATAACGGGAAATGGAAATTCCAACCATGAGATGGCTAATTTTAATTTTGAAATGAATTGGAACTTTTAAATTGAATAAAAAGATTTTTTTATTATTTTCACATTAAAAATTTAGGTAAATCTTGGCAGCACAACATTATCACCTCGAAATTGAAAGCGATCCCAAAAATTTAATTACCGTTGAAGAATTTATAAATTATTTTTGTAAAGAGTTAAACATAGGCGATGAGAGAATAACAGGGATTATGTTAGCCGTTACAGAAGCCACCACAAACGCAATCATACATGCAAATAAAAACGTCAAGCTAAAGCTTGTTAAAATTGATGCAGATGTTATAAATGGATTTTTACAAATTACAGTTAAAGATGAAGGAAAAGGATTTGACCCAAAAGCAGTTCCGGACCCAACGGAACCTGAAAATTTGCTAAAAGATTCAGGACGCGGACTTTATCTGATGAGAACATATATGGACGAGTTGGATTACAATTTAACACCTGAAGGGACTGAAACGATACTCAAGTTAAAATTAGAACAGTAACTCATTTATTTTTTTTATACTAGTTTTAACCCCATCCGCAGATTTTTTTAATAGATTTATCTCCTCGTTTTTTAATTTCAATTCCAAAATTTGTTCAATACCTATACTGCTTAATTTTACAGGAACACCGCAAAATACTTTATCCAGCCCATACTCCCCTTCCAGCCAGGCAGAACAAGGTAAAATTCTATTTTTATTTTTTACAATGGCTTCCACCATTTCAACCGCTGCTGAAGAAGGAGAATAATATGCACTTCCGGTTTTTAAATGATTCACTATTTCGATACCACCATTTTTAGTACGGGCAATCAATTTTTCAATCTGGTCTTCATGCAGCAATTCAGTTAACGGAATTCCATTTACAGATGAATATCTAATTAATGGAACCATTGAATCTCCATGGCCTCCAAGAACCATAGCGTTTATATCATTTACAGAAATATTTAGTTCTTCAGCTATAAATAATCTAAATCTTGAACTATCTAGAATTCCGGCCATCCCGATTACCCGATGCCTTTCAAATCCACTAACTTTTAACGATACATAAGCCATTGCATCCAAAGGATTTGAAACTAAAATGATTATAGTTTGAGGAGAAAATTCAATTATTTTTTCAGTCACATTTTTAACAATCTTAGCATTCGTAGCTAAAAGATCGTCGCGGGACATACCGGGTTTTCTAGGCAAACCTGCGGTAATTATAACTATACCAGAGTTTGAAGTCTCTTTATAATCATTCGTTCCAAAAACTTTCGAATCAAATAATTCTATCGGACTGCTTTCCCAAATATCCAACGCTTTACCCTGGGGAATTCCTTCCAAAACATCAATCAAAACGACTTCTTCCGAAAGCTGTTTTTCAGCAATTCTCTGCGCAGCTGAAGCTCCAACATTCCCGGCCCCTACTATAGTGATTTTTTTCATAGTTGTTTTTTATTTAAAGAATATAATTGTTACCAAAATACAAAAGTTTATTGAAATTATTTTTTGCAAATAGAAATCTACATCAGTATTTTTAAAAAAAGTTTATAATATTTATAAAATATTTAAAAATCATTAGGAGAAAAAAATGTCAAGAAAAAAAATTGCATTAATTGGTGGAGGACAAATCGGCGGCGTTTTAGTTCAATTAATCGCATTAAAAAGATTAGGTGACGTAGTTTTATTTGATATTGTTGAAGATATGCCGCAAGGTAAAACTCTGGATATAGCTGAAGCATCAAGGATAGATGGATTTGACATCTCGGTTACAGGGACAAATGATTATAAAGATATTAATAATTCCGACTTAATTATAATCACGGCTGGACTTCCCAGAAAGCCAGGAATGAGCAGAGATGATTTACTAACAACAAATGCAAAGATTATGCGCTCGGTGGCTGAAGCTGTAAAAGAAAATGCTCCAAACGCTGTAGTGATAATTATTTCAAATCCGCTTGATGCAATGGTAACCTTATTTAAAAATGTGACTGGATTTCCGCCAAACCGAGTTTTAGGTCAAGCCGGCGTTTTGGATTCATCAAGGTTCGCCACATTTATCGCCTGGGAGTTAGGTGTTTCAGTTAAAGATGTGAATGCTATGGTTTTAGGAGGTCACGGCGATACGATGGTTCCGCTAATTAGATACGCAAATGTAAATGGAATTCCGGTTATGGAATTGCTGGAAAGAAAACATAAAGATAAATCAAAAGCCAAAGAGATAATGGATCAAATGGTGCAGAGGACAAAAATGGCTGGCGGTGAAGTAGTAAAATTATTAAAAACTGGCTCTGCTTTTTATTCTCCTGCATCGGCAGCTATTACAATGGCAGAAGCTATATTGCGGGATGAAAAAAGAGTGTTGCCGGCTTGTGCCTTCCTGAATGGTGAGTTTGGAGTTGATGGCTATTATGTTGGGGTTCCAGCTGTGTTAGGCGCTAATGGCGTAGAAAAAGTTTTGGAGCTATCTCTCGACGATGAAGAACAAAAAGCTCTGGATAATTCAATTGATGCAGTGAAAAAATTAGTTGCGGATATGGAAAGGTTAGGATTGTAAAGTAGAATTATAAAGTTCATGTTCAAGAGTAAGTTCAAGATTTAAAACATTGTCTAAACTTGAACTTACACTTGAACTAAAAATTAAACATTTGGATAAACACTAATATATTGCCTATCACCTCTTTTGGTTTCAAATTTTACAAAACCATCTGCAACAGCAAACAAAGTATCATCTCCACCAATTTTTACATTAACACCTGGATGAAATTTTGTTCCTCTTTGTCTTACCAAAATGTTTCCGGCAATTACTTTTTCACCGCCGAATTTTTTAACTCCCAATCTTTGGGCATTACTATCGCGTCCGTTACGGGATGAACCTTGACCTTTTTTATGAGCCATTTATAATCTCCTTTATTAACCTATCTTGGTAATTTCAATTCTTGTTAAATGCTGCCTGTGACCATTCTTCTTATCATAACCAGTTCTTCGTTTCTTTTTAAAGACAATCACTTTATCATCTTTAACATGCTCTAAAACTTTAGCTGTAACTGTAACTCCTTCTACACCTGGCACTCCAACTTTCGTAGTTTTATCATCACCAAAAATTAATACATTTTCAAAAGTCACCTCAGAATCAATATCGTTTGTCAATCTTGGGACATAATATTTTGTGTTTTCTGTAACTTTGAATTGTTGTCCTAATATATCAACAACAGCGAACATTTTAACCTCAAATCTTTTTTAGTTTAAGAAAACAAAATTATATGTTTTAATCAAATAAGTCAATTATTTTATAGTGAATTGAGTTTATTTCTTAGAATAAGGCTAAAATAATAATTTTTCTATGGTTTTAACTTGTAATTAACTTTCTATAAATAATGGCAAAATAGATTTTTGCTCTTTTCCTAAAAAAATTAAACGACTACTTTTAATATTTATAAATGATCGAATATAAAATAAAGTATGAATTTTATTATCATTTATTACTTTAATTACTTGTACTTAACAATTTTTTTCTTATTATAATAGATCAATAACCCAAAATTAATTATATGAAAATTGAATCGGAAGTAATTATTAGAAATACTACCCCTGCTCATTTTGATGATATTAGAGAACTACAAAAGAAAGTTTATCCTGATATCAAACCATGGTCGAATGAGCAATTAGAAAATCACCTAAAGGTTTTTGCGGAAGGCCAATTCGTCGCTGATTTAGATGCAAAGATTGTAGGCACTTCAAGTTCATTTATCATAATGTGGGATGAATATGGGCCGGTTCATAATTGGATAGACATTACAGGAAGAGGTTTTTTTTCCACCCATAATCCTAATGGAAAAACTTTATATGGTGCAGAAGTCTGCGTGGACCCCGATTACAGGAAAAAGGGAATCGGACAGAAACTTTATAAGGCAAGAAGAACTCTGTGTACCAGACTTAATTTAAAAAGGATAATTGCCGCCGGCAGATTGCCAAATTATCATTTATACTCGGACAAATTGGACCCTCATACCTATTGCCTAAAAGTAATTTGGGGAGATATTTATGATCCGGTTTTAAGATTTCAATTGAAACAAGGATTTCAATTTTGTGATATAGTTGAGAATTATTTACACGGCGATAGCGAATCAATGGAATTTGCTTCTTTGATTGTTTGGGTTAATCCAAATTACAATCCCAATTTTGATAAAAAGGAGAATTAGATGAGAGTAAGAATTGCTTCAATACAGTACAACTTAAGAAAAGTCAAAGATTTTTCAGAATTTGAAGATCAAATTCATTACGTTCTAACCGCAGCCTCCGAATATAAACCTCACTATGTTATTTTACCTGAACTTTTTACTATTCAACTCATGTCATTTATTGACTCAAGCGATCCGGTAAAGGCAATCAAAGAATTAAGTACATATAAAGATAAATATGTAGATCTTCTAAAAAAATATTCGACTAAGTATAATTATTATTTAATCGGCGGAACTCATCCAACTGAAGATGATGGTAAAATATATAATCGTGCTTATTTATTTACGCCGGAAGGAAATGTATTTACTCAAGATAAACTTCACAGAACCAGATGGGAAAAAACTCCGTGGCAGCTTGAGCATGGGAATGAGCTTAAAAGTTTTTAAAACTAAACATTGTCCCATTTCAATTTTAATTTGTTACGATATTGAATTTCCTGAAGTTGCTAGAATTGTTGCCGATGCTGGAGCTGAAATTCTTTTTGTACCCTCATATACCGATGACAGGCAAGGTTACCTTAGAGTTAAATATTGCTGCCAGGCAAGAGCGATTGAGAATCAAGTGTTTGTTGTGATGACAGGAACTGTCGGGAATTTGCCGGTAGAAAACTTAAGGCTGCATTATGGACAAGCAAACATATTTACTCCATCTGATTTTCCATTTTCTCGTGATGGAATAGCTGCTGAAGGGGTTACCAATCTCGAACAAATAATAATTGCTGATTTAGAGTTAGATTTATTAGATGAGAATAGAATAAAAGGAACTACAATTCCGTTATTGGATAAGAGACAAGATATTTATTCGAAAGTGGCAATAATAGAAAACACGGATTAAAATTTATGGGGATAAAATTATTTAAAAATTTTTCTTTCGCTCCAATCATTTGTAATATCATTTTTACTCTGCATCATTCGGCAATGATATTTTCATTCACCATTAAAATTCATCTTGATTATACTCAATTAAACAATTATATCATGCCCAAACGCATTTTATACTTTAAAGATATTCTTGAAATTTCTCTGTCTTTAATTTTCATTTTATTCTATGAAACTCAAACTATTTAAAAAAGTTATAACTATCCCTAGAAAAATTTTAATAATAATGGGGATAATTCTGGTTATCCTTATTGGAATTAGAATAGCATTACCTTATCTAATTAAGGATTATGTGAACAACGTTCTAAGCAGTATACCTGACTACAGGGGTTCAATTGGAGATGTTGATTTGAATTTATGGAGAGGTGCATATAAAATCCAAAATGTAAAATTATTAAAGACAACCGGTAAAGTGCCTGTGCCATTCTTTTCAGCAAATGAAATAGATTTATCTTTAGAATGGGGAGCTTTGTTTGACGGATCGCTTGTAGGGAAAATAATTCTTTATCATCCAAAATTAAATTTTGTTTCGGGACCGACAGAAAAAGAATCGCAAAAAAGTATAGATACTTCCTGGACAGATAAGGTAAAAGAATTATTCCCGCTAAAGATAAATCGCTTCGAAATTAAAAATGGTGAAATTCATTTTAGAAATTTTAATAGTGATCCAAAAGTAGATATTTATTTAGATAATTTATATGCAACTGCACTAAACCTTACAAACAGCAAAGATCTATCACAAACATTAATTGCTTCAATTGATGCTAAAGGAAATGCAATGAAGTCCGGTCATTTTACATTGCATACGAATATTGATCCTTATGCTAAGCAGCCTACTTTTGATTTGAAAGCTAAACTTACAAATGTTGATCTAGTAAGTCTTAATAGTTTTATCAAAGCATACGGAAAATTTGATGTTGAAAGAGGAACTTTTGAACTCGTAGGGGAATTTGCTGCTGCCAAAGGAAAATTTGAAGGATATGTTAAGCCGTTCTTTAAGAATATGAAAATAGTGAGTATTAAAGAAGACATTAAAAATCCTCTTAAATTATTTTGGGAGACGATTCCAGGTGCTGTTACTGGCTTATTTGAAAATAAAAAGAAAGATCAGTTTGCTGCTCGAATACCATTCAGCGGCAGCTTTGATGATCCCGGTGTAAACATTTGGTCAACAATCGGCAGCATATTAGAAAATGCATTTATAAGAGCACTTGTACCAAATATTGAAGGAACGGAGAACCTGGAAAAGGTAAAAAAAGAATCAGATTAACACGTAAAGCTTTAATCTATTTTTTAAACTTCTTCACGCTGATTTAAATAGATAATAAACGGTACAATATTTCCTGCTTTGGATTCCGTTTTCACTTCTCTGTATTACAGAATAAGGATGTATATTCTAAAGCAAATTGTGCGACAATTTTTACTTTTCAATGAACTCTATTTCAATCCACGATTTTTAAGTAACGGTTCTATCTGCGGTTCATGTCCGGCAAATTCACGATACATTTTATTATAATCTTCAGTTGCACCTTTTGAAAGAATCATATTTCTATAACGGTCACCATTCTTTCTGGTTAACCCTCCATTATCTTCAAACCATTCAAATGCATCGTCATCCAGCATCTCTGCCCATATGTAGGCATAGTATCCGGCTGCATATCCATTTCCCCATATATGCAAAAAATAACTTGAACGATAACGAGGCGGTACTTGAGGTATATATAAATTATCTTTTTTTAAGCTTTCAATTTCAAATGAATCTACTTCCTGTTTTGGAGCACTTGCGGGCAATGTATGCCAGCTCATATCTAGATCAGCGGCTTCCACTATTTCAGTAAAGTCATAACCTTCGTTAAACGTTAAGGAATTTTTTATTTTATCAACTAGTTCTTGTGGAATTGGTTCACCTGTTTTATAGTGTAGAGCATAATTCTTTAATATAGTGGGATATAAAGCCCAATGTTCATTAAACTGAGATGGAAATTCAACAAAATCTCTTGGAACATTTGTGCCTGAAATGCTTGGATATTCTTGATTAGAAAACATTCCATGTAATGCATGTCCGAATTCATGGAACATGGTTGTAACATCATCATAGCTGAGTAAAGCAGGTTGCCCCTCTGCCGGTTTTGAAAAATTACAAACATTATACACAACAGGCTTTGTATTAAAAAGTTTAGATTGCTGAACAAAATTATCCATCCAGGCACCGCCGGCTTTATTATCTCTTTTGAAATAATCGGTATAAAACAGTGCTAGAGATGAGCCATCATGATCAAAAACTTCAAATACACGAACATCTTTTTGATAGACAGGGATATCATGAACTTCCTTGAACGTTAATCCATAAAGTTGATTAGCAGCGTAAAAAATTCCCTTTTGAAGCACATTCTCCAATTCGAAATAAGGCTTAATCTGTGATTCATCTAAATTATATCTTTCTTTGCGCAGCTTCTCCGCATAATAATTCCAATCCCAAGGCTGGAGTTTAAAACTTTTACCGGATTTATCAATTACGGTTTGAATATCTTCTGCTTCTCTTTTAGCATTAGCAACTGTAGGCGGAATTAATCCATCAAGAAATTTTCTTACAGCAGCAGGAGTTTTAGCCATTTGATCTTCAAGTCTCCATTCAGCATAATTTTTAAAACCTAATAGATGAGCTTTCTCGGCTCGAATTTTTGCAACGCGTACTATTATGTCTCGCGTATCATTTTCATCATTGTTTTCTGTTCTGTTCCACGAATTTTCAAAAAGTTTTTTTCTCGTTTCTCTGTTGGTTAAAGTTTTTAAATCCGGTTGTTGTGTTGTATTCTGAAGAGATATAACCCAGCTGCCGGAAAGACCTCTAGCTTCAGCAGTTTGAGATGCAGCATCTATCTCATCAGGAGTAAGTCCGGCAAGTTGAGATTTATTGTTTATGACCAATGCTGCTGCTTTTGTACCGGCTAAAAGTTTATTTGTAAATTGTGCAATCAAAGTAGCTTCTTCTTCATTCATTTTTTTCAACTTATCTTTATCATCTGAAGATAGATTTGCACCTGCATGTATAAACTTTTTATAATAATATTCTAACAATTTTTGAGCTTCATGATCAAGATTTAGCTGATCCTTTTTTCCATATAGAGATTTAACTCTATTAAACAATTTTGAATTTAAAAAAATGGCGTCATAGTGAGCTGCCAGTTTCGGGGCTTCTTCCTCTTTTACTTGCTGCAGGACTGAATCAGTATTTGCACTAGTTAATGCATTAAAAACTAACTGAACTCGCGTTAGTAGCTGACCGCTTTTTTCCATTGCTACAATTGTATTCTCAAAAGTTGGCTCAGCATCATTTTCAGCAATTTTATTCATTTCATCTGTTTCCTCTTTGATTCCTTCTTCGATTGCAGGCTGAAAATCACTGTCTTTGATTTTATCAAAAGGAGGGGCCTGGAAACGAAGCTCGCTTGGAGAAATAAATGGATTTGATTGGTCAACTGAGGTAGAACTTTTTGGTTGATTTTTATTTGCCGCCATGCTAATTGTTACCATGCTAGTTGTTAAAAAACTAATAAGAATTATTTTAAATCCTCTTCTCATAATTTTTATTCCTCATTAAAATTTAATTGGAGAGCTTGAATAAGTAAATACAGAACGGTGAAAATATTGAAACAATCACTCGCAGTATTTAGGGAAATGCACTCATAATTTCATGAATAAAATTACAAACAATCCCCGGATTTCATCAAGCCATATAAATAATGACATCAAATATAATAATAATTTTTGAACAGAAAGAGGGAGAATTTGAGATAGATATTGTGATTCACATTACTCAGTTTAAATAACTTTTTTCTTTTGGATTAAAGCTTGTGAATAATTATTATCTATGGTGCGACCATAACCGCAGGTAAAAGTGAGTTCACCGCTTCAGCCTAAATGAAAACTCACTCCCCTTCCCCGGTACGCTTTCCACTTCTATTTTTGAACCATGGGCCTCAACAATATGTTTTACAATTGCCAATCCAAGTCCAGTGCCGCCAACAGAACGTGATCTTGCCTTGTCAACACGGTAAAATCTTTCGAAGATTCTATTCAAATCATCTTTGGAAATTCCAAGGCCGGTATCCTTGATAATAATTTTCCCGAATCTATCTTCCTCTTCTACTAAAACTTCAACTTTGCCTTTTTCAGTATATTTAATTGCATTTTGTAATAAGTTCGCAATTACCTGCCGCAGCTTATTTTTATCACCAAATAATTGGAGATTTTCTCTAACCGGGTGATAAATCAAATCAAGTTCTTTTTCTCTGGCCATCGTCTCGTGTTCTTTAACTATACTACGCAGATATTCATCAATATTAAAATAACGATAGCTTAATCTCATTTCGCCAGATTCAATCATAGAAATATCAATTAAATCATTTAGAAGATTACTCAAATTAATAGTATGCTGGTTAGCTTTTTCCAGGAAGGAAGTATTAACCATCTTATCGTTTATTGCACCGTTAAGTAAAGTTTCAACATAACCTTGTATCGCGAAAATTGGAGTGCGCAGTTCATGACTAACATTGGCTAAAAATTCAGTACGCATTCTTTCAAGTTTTTTCAGATATTCAATATCACCTTTGACGCGCTCAAACATTTGCTTTATTTCTTCTTCAAGTTCATACAGATTTCGGCTAAGCTTTATCTCATCTGATGAAAGCAAGAGGTTATTTCTAATACTATGAATTGTAGTTTTGATTTCATCTATTTCACCAATTCTTTTTTTGCCGATAAGATTTAAAAAAAATAAGCTTAGTACAATTATGAGAAGAATTAGCGGTATAATTATATGGAGGCCGTTCACAATTAAAAAGATGATTATAATAACAGAAATGTCGAAAAGAAGAAACTCTTTTATGTAAACACGTGAAGAAAATAAATTATCTTTAATTTCATTCCACACTTTTGAACTTGTACCCAACCCCTTTCACGGTTTCAATTAAGTCTGAATATTTCTCTAACTTTTCCCGAATCTTTCTAACATGCACATCAACTGTTCTATCAACAACAAAAACATCTGCGCCCCAAATATCTTTCAATAAATTCTCACGCGAAAAAACTCTTCCCGGATTGTTGGCCAGGAAAAACAAAACTTCAAATTCTTTACGTGGAAAAATTCTTTCTTCACCATCAATTTGCACAGTATAAGTCTGCCTATCAATTACCAGCGGTCCTATTTGAACTTTTGTAGGTTCATCCTTAGAAGCAGCAGCGCTGTCTGATTTTCGTAAATTTGATTTTACTCTAGCAATGAGTTTTTTCGGAGAAATTGGTTTTTGAATAAAGTCACTTGCGCCTAATTCCAATCCTAAAATTTCATCTCTTTCGGCTGACTTGGCTGTAAGAAAAACAATTGGAGTTGTACGAAATTGTTCTTGTTCCCTAATTTTTTTACAAACCTCATAACCATCTAGCTTAGGCATCATTATATCTAATAAAATAAGGTCAGGATTTTTAGTTATTTTTTTAAGTGCTTCATCCCCATCATATGCAGTTATTACTTCAAAGCCTTCTTGCTTTAAATTGTATTCTAGAAATTCAACAATATCTTTTTCATCATCAACAAGAAGTATTTTTGTTTTCATATACTATTTCATTTTAATTTCTTTTTGAGTTTGGGAGGAATGATACATTGCTTCTAAAATTTTCATTCGCATTAATGCATCTTCACCTGAAGAAAATACCGGGTTAAGCCCGCGCACAGCACCGATAAAACTTTTTAATTCATTTAGGTAAGATTTTTTAAATAGTGTGGTGCTGCTTTCTTTTTGTGAAGGAGTTAAATCCATAACCTGGTCATCAACCCGCCTGTAAACACGAAAAGGATTTAAAGTTGCAAATCCTTTTGAGCCGTAAACATTTAAATAAAATAAATCACGATCGATAGGAAGCGACCAACTCGTTTCCATTGTTATTAAAGTAGAATTTTTACATTTAAGCATGGTCACTGAAGTATCTTCGACATTTTTTGTATTGTGCGTAAAATTTTGAGTGGATACAGATGCAATAGAAGGATAATCAAATAGCCAGAGTGCAAGATCCAAAAGAAGTATTCCAAGATCGATAATAACTCCGCCGCCGCTCTGTTCTTTTTGAGTAAACCATTTTTCGCCGCTGCTTTGCCTGCGGATCCATCCGCATTTTATATAAAACGGATTACCGATCTCACCAGTTCCCAAAAGGCTTCGAAGAAGCATCGCATCAGGCCTGTATCTTAAATTCATTCCAACCATAATTTTACTTTTGCTCTTTTTAGCGGCATCAATAACTTGTTTTGCTTCGCTGTAATTTCTAGCTAAAGGCTTTTCAATTAGAATGTCTTTCTTGGCTTTCAGACAGTCAATCGCAATATCTTTGTGCGACGCGGTAGGAGTTGAAATGATAACAGCATCAACATCACTTTTTTCTAATAGTTCTTTATGATCCTTATAACGTTCTTTTACATTAAACTTATCAGCAAGAGTGACCAATCTGCCTTTATTAATTTCAGCTACCGAAATAACTGTTGCGTTATCCAGTTTTGCCAAATTAGGCAGATGAACTAACTGTGCAATACCGCCGAGTCCGATGACACCGACTTTTGTTTTTTGATCTGTCAAATTTGAACCTCAAAATTCACTTTTTGATTTTTTGAAAATGTTTTTACTTTTTCAACGATGCTATCCGGATCCATTCCAAGCTGTTGGTGAAGCTCTGTTTGTGTGCCGTGATCAATAAATTTATCCGGCAAACCGATTCTTAATATGTCATTTTTAAATCCTTTATCGGCAAAATATTCTACCACCGCACTTCCAAATCCACCTGCCAAAGCATTTTCTTCCAGCGTAACAATTTTTGTGTGCTTTTCAGCAATACGAACCAAAGCCTCTTCATCAAGTGGTTTGGCAAAACGCATATTTATCACTTCACAATTTATTCCTTCGAATGAAAGCTTATCGGCCGCTGTTAACGCATAATTAACCATTGAACCTAAAGCTAAGAGCGCGATATCATCTCCTTCTTTTAGGGTTTCACTTTTTCCAATTTTTATTAAATCAAATTTTTCTTTCAGCGGAACACCAAGAGCAGATCCGCGAGGATATCGTATAGCGACCGGGCCTTCTTTGTAATTCACTGCTGTGAAAAGCATATCTCTTAATTCAGATTCATCTTTAGGAGCCATAACCACCATACCGGGTATCATTCTAAGATAAGTTATATCGAAAGCACCGTGATGCGTTGGGCCGTCAGCTCCAACCAAGCCGGCACGATCTAAAACAAACACTACATGTAGTTTTTGAAGAGCTACGTCATGAATTATCTGATCAAATCCTCTTTGTAAAAATGTTGAATAAATTGCTACTACCGGAATTACTCCTTGTGTTGCCATTCCCGCCGCAAAGGTAACTGCATGTTCTTCGGCAATTCCAACATCAATATAATTTTTAGGAAAAGATTTTTGAAGAATATCCATTCCGGTTCCATCCGGCATTGCGGCAGTTATTCCCACCACTGAAGAATTGTCTTTCACAATTTCTGTAAGTGCATTTCCAAAAATAGATGTGTAAGATGGACTGCTTCCTGACTTTTTTATTGCCTTTCCGGTAACCTTATCAAATGGAGTCGAGGCATGAAGCCTTTGTTTATGGCCTTCAGCAGGTTTGTAGCCTTTTCCTTTTTGCGTAATTGCGTGAACTAAAATTGGACCTTTCAATCCTTTTACCTGCTCAAAGATTTTTAAAAGCTGGTGAAGATTGTGGCCATTAACAGGCCCGAAATATCTAAATCCTAATGCCTCGAAAAGCATACCGGGAGTAATAACTGCCTTAATTCCGCTTTCCAGCCTCACTGCAATTTTTCTTAACCGATCACCAAATTGATCTAACTTTCCCGTCAGGTCCCATATCTGCCCTTTAAATTTATTGTAATCAGGGTGAGCAATCATTTCAGTAAAATAGTTTGAAATCTGCCACACGTTCGGGCCGATGGACATATTGTTATCATTTAAAACAACAATCAAATTTGGTTTTAAGAAACCGGAATTATTCATAGCTTCGTAAGCCATTCCACCTGTCATTGCACCGTCGCCGATAACGGCAACCACTTTTTTATCTCCATCAAATATTTCTCTAGCCATTGCCATACCTAGAGCTGCCGAAATTGAAGTTGAAGCGTGGCCAGCACCAAAAGTATCGTATTCACTTTCAGATCTTTTTAGGAATCCGCTTATGCCGTTTAGCCTTCTTATTCTTTTTAACGCTTCTTTTCTTCCGGTTAAAATTTTATGAGGATATGCTTGATGCCCCGTATCCCAAACTACTAAATCATCAGGAGTGTTAAAGGTTTTGTGAATTGCAACAGTAAGTTCAACCGTTCCCAGCCCGCCGCCAAAGTGCCCGCCGATTTCAGAAATCGTGTCGATCATATATTCACGAATATCTTTACAGAGTATTTTTAACTCTGCAACATCGAGTTTACGGATATCCTGCGGGTATTCAACTTTAGATAAAATCTCGTATTTCGAATCTTCTGCCATTTATAGCTGCTCCAAATATTTTATTCTTCAAACATGTCCGGATCTACTTCAAGCTTATCTAGATCCTTTTTCAATTCTGTTATTTTAAGCTCTGCTTTTTTAAGCATCTCTGTGCATTGCTTAGAAAGATTTATCCCTTCTTCATATAAATTTATTGCAGCTTCAAGTCCAAGCTGCTCGGAGTCTAATAATGCAGAGATTTCTTCAAGCCTGGTTAAGCTGTCTTCGAAGGATTGTTTACTTATTTTTTTTGCCATACGTATTAATAATTTTTATTGCAGCACAAAGCCAGTAGAAATGTAAATTTGTTCTAGCCTAACCATCTTCAACAAGTTAAGTTTTGTTTTTTTAGATTGACTGACCACATTAAATAAATTTTTATTTGATATCAATTTTTTTTATTTACTTCAATTTTATCATCATGAAAAATTAATTCTGCCGGAACATTGTTTTTAAAATTAGCAGCTCTTGAAATATAATTTGAATTCTGCTGAACCAAAACAAATCCCCTCTTTAGTATTCTCTTCACATCGTAAGATTCAATTTTATTAGACAGTAAATTTAATTGATTTTTACTTCTCAAAAATCGTTTGTCAATTTTTTGGTGGAGCCAGGTGTGAAGGTTATCTATTTGCTGAGTTTTATTTCTAACCATATCGATAGGAACCCTGAACACATAGGAATTAATTATTTGGCTGACAGCTCGTTTTGAATTATTTATATTTTCCATAATTTTTTGTGTTGAATTATAGGAAAAATCATTAATAAAGGCAAAGAAATCTTCTTTATTAGGCGTTGCCAATTCCATTGCGGCAGATGGCGTGGGAGCACGTAAATCCGCGACAAAATCAGCAATTGTAAAATCAATTTCATGGCCAACACCGGAAATAATTGGAATTTTTGATTTAAAGATTTCTCGGGCAACAATCTCTTCATTGAAAGCCCAAAGATCTTCAATGGAACCTCCGCCTCTACCAATAATTATTAAATTCACATCGGTTTTATTAAGCTGTCGAATAGATTGAGATATTGATATTGCTGCACCGCTTCCTTGAACTTTTGACGGGGCAATAACTAACTCAACCATGGGAAACCGTCTTTCGGCAACGCTTATCATATCTTTAAAAGCTGCGCCGTCAATTGCAGTTACAATTCCAATCTTCTTTGAATAAGCAGGAATAGGTTTTTTATATTTTGAATCAAACAACCCTTCGGCTGCTAATTTTTGTTTAAGTCTTTCAAATGCTGCCTGCAGTTCTCCGATTCCAGATGGTTTCATTGATCGAACATCAATTTGATAAGAACCTCGCGGAGGATAAACTGATATTTTACCGCTTACTAAAACTTTCATTCCATCTTCCGGAGTGAAAAAAACATAGCTATTTAGTCCCTTCCACATAGTACAGCATATAACAGCGCCGGAATCTTTTAAGTTGAAATACCAATGACCACTGTTGTGAGCCTTGAAGTTTGAAATCTCACCTTCAACTCTTAATTCAGAAAAAGATTCTTCAAGTGAGATTTTAATTTGTTTAGTAAGTTCGGAAACCGTTAGTACATCAATTTTTACTGCCATCTTTCAAATCTTCTCTTATCAGTGAATAAACAAACGCATTGACCGGCTTATCATTTAATATAATTCTATTTCTTGCGATACATTCTTTTAAGGCTCTAATTTTTTCTGCAACCTTTTGACTTTTAATATTATCGACACCCATTACAATTTCAATTCTATTTAAATTCAAATTCTCAAATCCAAACTGCACTGCAAGCAAAGCAGCTTCTGAAGTATATCCCTTGCCTGTTTCGGAAGTGCGCATCCAGTAACCAAGATTTGCAGTTTTATATAGTTGGTCAATATGATTTAAGCCAACAGCACCTAAAAATTTTTTAGTTTGTTTATGTTCAATTACAAATGAATATTCTTCTTTTTCATTCCATGCTTTTTCTCTTGAAGAAACCCAGGCAAGACTTTCATTTATTGTATAATATTCGTTACACCATGGCATCCATTGAGAAAGTTCGGTGGTTGATTCAATAACAGCTTCGTATAATAATGGTGTATCATTTGCTTTGTAATTTCTGATAAGAATATTCTTGCCTTCAATTACTGCATGCATGTCTTAAGATTCTTTTCTGAAAATTAAACAATATTGGTGATGTCGATTTGAAACCCATGCATTGTTAACACCTAATGCAATTAATGCCTTATCATCCTGAAGCCAAATTTTTTCATCCTTAAGCACCCAGCTTTTTTCACCTCTTTTAGTTAATGAAATTGCTGTATCATAAGCTAATGGGAAGAGTTTTCCGTTATAATAAACATTATTTGTGATAATTGTCAGGTAGCTGTTTTTCTTTGTAACAGAAAACACGTTATCAAATATTTTAGCCTGACGCTCTAAGAATTCTTCATAATCGATAATGTTTCCTAAATCATTTTTATTTTCTGAATATTTAGTCGCAAGGCCTTTATCGCTTCTGGCTTTTTGCCTAATTGAATTTCTTTCCAGCTGGTTCCAATATGGAGGAGAGGTTATGATATAATTGAATTTAATTTTACCCAGTTCGCTTTTTGCTAATACATCTTCAAGATTTTCGGATGAACCGTTTAATGCGAATAATTGAGAAGAGTAATTTTCTTTCTGTACTCTTTTCTTTGCAATATTATAATATTCTTTTGTGATCTCAATTGCTGCAGCGTTTCGCTTTAAACAGCCAGCTGCTAAAAGTGTGCTGCCAGTACCCATAAAAGGATCAAAAACCCAGTCCCCTTCTTTAGTAAAAAATGAAATAAATTCTTCAATTAAAGATTCAGGAAATTTTGCGGGATGAAGTATCTCATCATTTTTTCTTCTGGGCGGACGATGAATGAACCATGATTTTGAAAATTTAATCCATTCTTTTCCGGTAAGCTCGTTTAACTTATTGTTTTGATTATATCTTCCCCGTTCACCTAAATCGATGTAGGTTTCTTTTTTTTTCGCCATTAAATCTTCATAAAATTTTAGACATGATATTTGAATTATTAGGAAGTTTAATTTAGCAATTTTTTTTATCTGATAGTATTAAAACTTAACGCTAAATCCCAATGTTGGAATTATTGGAAACATGTTATTCGGTTTTTTGCCTAGCTTCAAGTCATCCGTAATGAAATAATCGTAAGCAATTACATTGGAACGATTATAAACATTAATTACATCCAAATAAAAATTCCAATCCAAACCCCAATAGTCTGCCAAAGCATTTAATCGAATATCTAATCTGTGATAAGGCGGCTTTCGTGCGTTAAGTTTATTATTGCCAAAATCAATATCATAAATTACTTCTTCCGCTCCATTACCAATCTTCCTAGTTGCAACTTCCGGAGTTTCAGGAATTCCATCGGCATTTTCATCCATTAAAATAATGCGAGGTTTTATTCCGACAGGCTCGCTTAAAGGAAAGCCTGAACCATATTGCCATCTCAACCCCATATTAAACCAGCTGTTGAATTTATAGTTAAGTACAATATTCACTGTGTTACGTTGATCAAATCTAAATGGATATTCTATTCCGTTTTCAAAAGTATTTGCGAATGCCAATGAATATGAAATCCATCCTGAAAGCTTTTCATTTTCCAATAGATTTTTCTTTGATAAAAACATTTCCAATCCATAAGCCTCACCTGTCGCTCCGTTGATCGGAATTTGAGTTAATGAATCTCCTTTTAAAGGAATCGGCTGTGTCCACGCATCAGGAAGCCTTGGATTTTTTCCAGGCACTTTTTGGGTATAATAATTTGATCCTGAAACACTTTTTTGAGTTATTAAATTTGTAAAGTTCTTATAATAACCTTCAAGCCTTACACTCCATTCATTGTTTAGCCATCGTTCTATACCTAGTACATAATGAATTGCTCTTTCAGCATCAAGTTCCTTCGTGTACTTTTTATTTAGATCATATAATATGTTTTGATCAATTAATTTTTCATATCCTGGCGATTGATAATATAAACCCCAAACAGCTCGAATAGTAGTTAGATCATCCAATGCATATGATAGTGAAATCCGTGGAGCGGCATAAAATTTTTCAAGAATATTATAATAATCAAATCTCATCCCGGGCTGAAAGTAAATTTTATCAAAAAGTTTAAAGTTATTTTGGAAGTATGCGCGGTAACGATTGTAATATTTTGTATCAATTAAATCACTTAATACTGCACGGAACTGAGGGTTCGCCGCAAGTATTGCTTTTAACTCAGGATCTAAATTGAATCTAAAATTAATTGCAGTTTTCATTAGATCCATTCCCGCACCGGCTTCAAAAACATTTTCTTTCCAGAGATAAGTAAATTTATCATCCACTGAATATTTTCTAAAACCAAAATCAGCAGTCAGGTTGAAGTTCAAAAGATAGGGAGAAAGTGTATCCGGAATTACGTCTTTAAATTCATCTCTATTCAGTGAAGGATCTAATACCTTTGAATCTAAATTTGTATTGCCTTCATTCCTATACCAGGAAATAATTAACTTATTTAAAACTTTCGGGTTTGGGGCATAATGCCAGGCTAGGCCAAGAACATCGTTCTTAGTTAGGTTATACACACCAACGCTGTCAGCAGTTTTTCTTTTATCAGGACTAACAACATCAACTCCATCTCTGGAAAAAACACCTGTCATTAAAAATTTACTGCCGCTAAAAGGCCCGAAAGATAATTTGCCCTGGAAATCATAGAAATGCGGAAAGCTAACATTCTGATCAACAAGGCCTGCGTTTTTAACAAATGGTTCAACAATTAAATCATAATAAGTTCTTCGTGAGTTAATAAGCCAGCTGCCGTCAATATTAAATGGATTTTTTCCTTCAAGTACTACATTTGCATCTATAATAGATGCGTTGACACTGCCTGTAATATTTTTCTTCCTATTGCCTTCCCTATTCGTAACATCCAGAACAGCGGAAAGTCTATCGCCATATTTCGCTGGAAATCCGCCGGTAATTAAATTTACATCTGACACAGCATCTGGATTAAACATACTGATGACACCATAAAGCCTGTAAGGATTAAAAATCTCTATATCGTCCATTACAATTAAATTTTGATCAGGCCCGCTTCCTCGTACAATAAGCTGAGAAGAAAAATCGTTTGGAGCCAGTACTCCCGGCAAAGACTGAAGAGTACGCAAAACATCTTCGCCTGCTCCGGGCAGCACTTTTGCACTTTTAGGATTCAAATCAATCAAACTTGTGCGTGTATCACTTTGTTCCTGATGTTTAAAACCAGTTACTTGTACCTCATCCACTTCAATTGCTTTCTGTTTCAAATTAACATTAAGCTCGATGGTTTTACTATTGTAAATTGTGATGTCAAAAAATCTAGTTTCATATCCAACAGAACTAAATCGAATTTGATAATCACCGACCGGTATGCTGTTAAAAATATAATTCCCCTTTTCATCAGTAACAGTTCCAATAGTTGTACCCATTAGAAAAATATTAACAGATGGAATTGCAGAAGAGCCTTCGGTTACTTTCCCTTTTAATTTACCGGTTTGGGCAAAAGATAAATTGAATGTAAAAATTAGAAGTGTAAGTGTAATTATTTTCATTTACTATAATAAACATTTTATTCGGATTGTTTAAGTAATCAAAAATTAAGATGAAAATCATTCCATTAATTTTTCATATCGCCAAAAAATTCTATTTACTTTGGAATTAACATAATGCATATAAAAAGGGATAGGCCCCACCCAGGGAATGGTTGCTGTTACAAATCCCATTTCTTTCATATCCGCTAAAGATTTTTTTAATAATATTCCTCCCACACCTTTACCCCTTAATGATTCCTCCGTTCCCATAGGCCCGAACCAGCCTGTGCCTTTATTATTTACTTCATGCGCACAGAAAGCTTTTATTTCATTATTCACTTCTGTAATGAACAAAGTTATGAGCTGATTATTAAATGCTTCTTCAACTTCAAAATGCCACACGGGGAATTTCAAGTCAATCCATTTTAAAATTTTTTCTTTTTCTTTTATATCGGCTCTTCTGCAGATTATATTTTCTTTTTCTAATATTATTTCTTCATCTTTCGTATCGAAATCATTCGCGAGTAAATCAATTTTAAGATTTGCAGTATCTTTAAATTTTTTAAATCCTTTTTTTTCGAAAAAGCAAACGGCTTCAGTATAGAACGGATCTACTCCAGGCATAAAATAATTTGGATAAGATTCATACACTCTAATTTTTCGAACTTTATTTTGAATAAATTTATCTTCAACCTCATTATATAAGGCAGAAGCAATTCCTTTTCGCCTTTCATTCGAATCAACACAAAGTAATTTTATGTAACCGGTTAATCCATCTTCTCTATTTCTTATTAATCCCTGGATGAATCCGATTGGAATTTGATCTTCATCAATTGCAACTAAAGTGTAATTAGGATTATAATCAGCGTCGCCAAATGTTTTTTCTTTCAAAAGAAAATCCGGCATAATATCTAATTCCATATTTTGCCGGCAAAGTTTAGCTGTTGGCTTTAAGAATTCTTCAGAAAAATTTACAATCTGCATTAATTAAAATTAATTTAAATAGAAGGAAAAGAAATTTGAATAAAGTCCGATGGTAAATTCATTAAACTCGCTGTTTGCAGTGCCGGGTTTAACATTGAAACGATAGCGTGAGTATAAAGTGAATGCGTTTAAAATTTTTATCCAGCCTATTGAAAGTTCAGGGCTGATACCATTAAATCCATTAAAATTAGTAAAGCCGTTTACGCCGGGCGAAATATATTCAATTCCTTTGATGGGAATTAAATGTTTATAGCCAACTCTAAAATAATTTTTTACAGGTGCGTTGAAGATATGAGAATATTCTACAGAGAAATATCCCATGGGATAATTGTAACCGCTGGATCGAATGGAAATAAGCGGAATTTCTTTTGTAAGACTAAAATAATTATCATCTTGTCCCACTACATAAGTTGGAGAAGGAATAAGAAAAACTGTGCCGGCAAATAAGCATAAATACAGAAAGTTAGATCCGCCTTTAATATTAACTTCTTCAGGCATTTCAAATTCGTATTTTTCACTTGAAAATTTATTCCCATTCGCGTCTTCAACTAGGATGATGAACGGAACAGATTTTTTTTTCACATTTAATTCACTGACATCAATTTGTATTTTATGATTATCACTCAAGCTGGTTGACACAGGGTAAGAAAATGTATTGTCGATTAATACAGTTGATTTAGCAGGTGCACTTGTAAAAAAAGAAAGTATAAATTTATGCGGAACTTCGGGAGAAACATAAGAATCAATTAGATATACTTCTATCGAATCCGGTTCGGCTTGGGCTTGCAGCTGAAACTGAACAAGGATAAATAAAATAATAACAGCAAATAAAGTTTTGGCAAAACGCATTGTGGCAGAAATTTGTTTGGAAATATTAAATTTTGAAAACTAATTTATAAAAAGTAAAACACTAATCATATAACAAAGATCAAGTGGTAAAATATTGGAATAAACTAGTTTAACGAACCAACTCCTCAATTTAAATTTTATGAATGGATATGAATCCGAACAAAAAACATGTTTTTGCTATTTCAGGAAGCACCAGAAAAAATTCAAATAATGAAGCAATAATAAAAGCAATTGCCGACTTATATAAGGAATTAATTGAAGTAGAAATTTTTGATGGGATAGAAAAGCTGCCGCACTTCAATGCGGATATTGAAGATGAAAACTTAGAGCCAAGCGTTATCAAGTTCCGAAAACAAATTGAGGAATCAGACGGCGTAATTATCTGCACACCTGAATATGTCTTTAGCATTCCCGGTTCGTTAAAAAACTCAATCGAATGGACGGTTTCAACTACTGTTTTTTCAGATAAACCAACGGCACTTATAACTGCTTCTACTTCAGGTGAAAAAGCGCATGAAGAATTATTTTTGGTGATGAAGACTTTATCTGCAAAAATAAATGACAATACGCGGCTGCTTATTCAAGGGCCAAAAAATAAAATTGACAGGAGCGGTAAAATTATTGAAGAGAAAACTTTAAATGATCTGAAGAAGTTGATGAACGCTTTTATTGAATTGATGAGTGAAAGCATTAAAAAGTAGAATGAAAATTATTATTTAGATTCAACTAAATTTTTTTTTTGTGATAAACACTATCTCTATTTAATTATGAAGCAGCTATCTTCACATAAATTTAATTTATAGAAAGGAAATAAAAAGATGGTAAAATTTGGATTGTTAGCTACTCTTGAAGCAAAACCCGGGAAAGAAAAAGAGCTTGAAGATTTTTTAAAAAGCGGTTCAAAACTCGCTGAAGATGAACCTAAAACAATTACCTGGTATGCCATAAAAATGAATAATACTACATTTGGAATTTTTGATTCCTTCGAAGATGAAGACGGCAGATCAGCGCATCTTAATGGTGAGATCGCTAAAGCATTGATGCAGAAGGCTCCGGAATTGTTGGCGAAAGATCCGAAAATTGAAAAGATAGATATTTTGGCAGTAAAATCTTCTAAGTAAACTTTAATTTAAAAACTGATAAATCAGTCTGCATATTCAATTTAAAATTTAGTGAAGCTGTTATTATTTTTTCGATGGTATAATTTTATTATTTGATAGCTTCTTTAATATCATTAATTAAATCTTCCACATCTTCAATACCGACGGAAAACCTTACGAGGCTATCGGTTAATCCCATGGCTTCTCTATCTTTTTTAGGAACGGTTGCGTGTGTCATGCTGGCAGGATGGCTGATCAGGCTTTCTACTCCGCCTAGACTCTCGCCTAAAGTAAATATTTTCACATTCTTCAATAATTTTTTTGCCAGTTCATCATCACCTAAATCGCATGAAATCATTCCTCCAAATCCCCGCATTTGCTTTTTAGCAAGCTCGTGCTGCGGATGCGTTGGAAGACCGGGATAATAAACTTTGCTTCCAATTTTTGAATCAACTAAAAACTGAGCTATTTCCATTGCGTTTTTGTTGTGCCGTTCCATTCTAACTGCGAGGGTTTTTGTGGATCGAAGAATTAACCAGCAATCAAATGGAGAAGGAACTCCGCCTGTAGCATTTTGAATATAACGCAGCCTTTCATGAATTTTATCTTCGCTTGTAATTAGTATTCCGCTTATCACATCACTGTGTCCGTTAATATATTTCGTTTGACTGTGAAGAACTATATCGCAGCCTAGTGTTAATGGATTTTGAAAATATGGACTCATGAAAGTATTGTCAACCACACTAATTAAATTATTTTTTTTACAAATCTTTGCAGCACCTTCAAGATCGGATAAATTCAACATTGGATTAGTTGGAGTTTCAAGAAAAACCATTTTTGTATTTGGAGTAATCTCTTTTTCAATATTTCTCAAATCACTTGTGTTAACCCAGGAAAATTTTATTCCATAGTCCTTCATGATTAGCTCAAAGAGACGATATGTTCCGCCGTAAACATTATGAGAAACAATTACATGATCGCCAGCTTTTATTAAACCCATCAATGCATGAGTTGCAGCTAAGCCAGAAGCAAAAGCAATTCCATATTTACCTTTCTCTAAAACCGCAATATTTTTTTCAAGCGATTGCCTGGTTAAATTGTGAGTCCTTCCATATTCATAACCTTTATGCTTGCCTAATTCTTCTTGAGCATAAGTTGAAGTTTGATAAATTGGAGTTATCACTGCACCTGTTACCGGATCAGGTGATTGCCCTGCGTGTATTGCATCTGTGGAAAATCCCATAAAAATACTTTCTTTACTGTTTAAACATTTGTGTATTCGATTACATCATATCTTGTAATGATGTCAACAATTCTTCCGTATTCCGTAACCAGTACAGCGGGAGAATCGCCAAGATATTTTTTAACAATTGGAAGCTCGGTTCGTTCATCCAAAGTTGGAAAGCTCGGTCCCATAATATCTTCAACCTTCGAATCTAGAAGATCAGGATTGTCGAGTAATTTTGCCATAACTTTTGCTTCCCGCAAGCTGCCCACTGATTCGCCATTTTCCATAACCGGCAGCTGAGAAAATCCTTTTGATCCAAGTACTTCAACGGCAGTTTTAACTTTATCCTGCGCATTTAAATAAACCAGTTCAGTTGATTTATTTGTCTTCTTAGCTTTGGAAATATCTTTCAGTATCCTTATTTCGTTAGGCAATAGTCGTTTTTCTCTTAACCATTCTTCACTATGGAATTTACTCAAATATCTCTCACCAGTATCACAAACAACGAAAACTATTATAGCATTTTCATCAAGATCTTTGGCAATCTCTAAAGTTGCATATAGATTTGTCCCTGTACTTCCACCGCAAAAAATTCCTTCTTCTTTTGAAAGCACCCGTGCGAAGTGAAAAGAATCCATGTCACTCACATTTATAATCTTATCTATATATTTAAAATGAACATTGTTTGGCAAGCAATCCTGGCCAATACCTTCTACCAAATAGGGATTGCCATGAGTAAGTTTACCAGTTTCAACATATTCTTTAAATATCGAACCATAAGGATCAGCGCCAATGACTTGAACATTTTCATTCTGCTCCTTTAAATATCTTCCCACACCGCTAATTGTACCGCCGGTACCTATCCCAGAAACAAAATGTGTTATCTTCCCTTCAGTATCTTCCCAAATTTCCGGTCCCGTAGTTTTGTAGTGTATTTCGGGATTAGCCGGATTAGAATATTGATACATAAATAATGAATTTGGAGTTTCTTTATGAATTTTTTTAGCGACGGTTATATAATAATCAGGATGATCATGGCCTACAGCATTTGGGACAACTATTACATCCCCTCCTAAAGATTTTAAATAATTTATTTTTTCATAGCTGACTTTATCAGTCACAACAAAGATACATTTATAACCTTTAACAGCGCATGCAAGTGCTAATCCAATTCCTGTATTTCCGCTTGTAGCTTCTATAACTGTTCCGCCGGGTTTAATAACTCCACGTTTCTCTCCATCTTCAAGCATGGAAATTCCAATCCTATCTTTAACGCTGCCGCCGGGATTAGCGGATTCAAGTTTACCGAATATTTGAGGTTTCAATCCTTTATTTATATGATTTAATTTTACTAAAGGAGTATTGCCTATTCCATCTAAGATGCTGTTAAGATATTTCATTTAAATTCTTTCAGTTAGATTTTAAAATTAAAACCCCTGCTGTTTTACAAATGATTAATTCAGAATTGATTGAGAGCAAATATAATTGCAATTAAGAGAAATTAAAACCTCTTAAAAATTCTTCAACCAACATTCTTTTTTTGCCTTCCTGCTGGAGTTCGAGAATTTTTAGAGCATTTTTACCGGAGCCGATAATTAATTCACTTTTAGTTTGATTAATTTCAAATGGATTTAGTGATGATTGAACAATTTCAGATTTAAAAATTTTTATCAATTTATCTTGATATTCAAAATAAGCTCCTGGGTATGGCGAAAGGCCTCTAATCAAGTTATGAATATTCTCAGCTGAATTATTCCAATTAATTCTTCCAGTATCTTTTGAAATTTTCGGAGCAGGCGTTGCTTGTTCATTATTTTGAGGCAGGAGTTTAAAATTTCCTTTTTCAATCATATCAACTGTTTCCAGCACTGCATCAGAACCCAACTCACTTAACTTATCATGTATAGTTCCAAGATTGTCAATATCATGAATCGGTAATCTTTTTTGTAAATAGATATTGCCGGTATCAACTTTTTCTTCAAGTTTAAATGTCGTAACGCCGGTTTCTTTTTCACCATTAATAATTGCCCAATGGATAGGCGCTGCACCTCTATATTTTGGGAGCAATGAAGCGTGCAAATTAAATGAACCTTTCGGAGGAATTGTAAAGACTTCTTTTGGTAAAATTCTAAACGCAACTACTACAAATAGATTAGCTTTAAAATTTGCTAGCTGATTGATAAAATGTTCATCTTTTAATTTTTCCGGTTGAAGAACAGGTATATTATTTTCCAATGCAATTTCTTTTATAGGTGTAAAACTTATTTTCTGTCCGCGTCCTCTTTCCTTATCAGGCGCTGTTACAACTGCAGTAACCGAATGTTTTTTTAATAATTTTTTTAAAGAAGGGACAGCAAAATCAGGCGTGCCCATAAATATGATTTTCATGTATAATTTTATCTCAACTGGTAATCAGCATTCTCGGTTATTGGGTAATCAACCTCAATAGAACGTTTCTTAATTTTTAATAATTCATCATTCATTTTTTTTCTTGTTTTATCGTCAATCTTATCAATAAATAAAACACCTTGAAGATGATCGTATTCATGCTGCATCACCCGTGCCAGCAAATCATTAACTTCAATTTCATGTTCTACCAGGTCAGCATCTTGAAATTTAATTCTAATAGCTTCAGGCCTTTCCACATCAGCTTTAATATCCGGAATACTTAAACAACCCTCTTCTATAATAACTTTCTCAGGTGAATAAAATACAATCTCCGGATTTATCAATGCGGTCGGTTTAAAATCTTCATAACCTTCAACGGGAGATATATCAACCACAAAAATGGATTTATTGACACCGACTTGATTGGCAGCTAATCCAATTCCACTAGCGTTTTTCATCGTGTCAAACATATTTTTTATAAGTTCAATGGTTTTAATATCAACTTCTTTTACTTTATCAACTTTTTTTCTTAAAATTTTATCACCATAAATGGTCACTGGTAATAAAGCCATTAGTATTCCCTTAAATTTGTTTAATTAAATTTTTAACTATTTAGGACATAAGATAATTAATTAGAAAAGAATAAAAAAGGAAGAATCCATGATTGAACTTTGAAAATTTTTATAGATTACATCGTTTTTTTTAGAACAGACATCATCTCTAATTGTAAATTAAAATGATTTCTTTATTTTATAAGCATCATCTTTTTAGAAGAACTAAATTCATTTGCTCTAATTGTATAAATGTAAATTCCTGAAGGGACTTCAATATTGGAATTATTTTTACCATTCCAGCTTACTGTGTAAGAACCAGCAGAATAATTTTCATTTACCAACTCTGCTACTTCTCTTCCTAAAATATCAAATATTTTTAGCTGTACATTACTCGAATGCGGAAGTGCGAATTTAATCTCTGTGTTCGGATTAAATGGATTTGGATAATTCTGGTATAAATTATACGAAGTTGGAATTTCATTTTTATCTTCAACGCCTACAACTTTTTCTGTTCTAAAGCCAAATGCTGTCGGCCATAAACTTGATCCATATTCATTTTGTGCCGAGACACGCCAGAAATATATTGTATAAGAATCTAAGTCTGTTAAGCTTATGGAAGTATCTGTTATGCCGGAGGAATCCAGCAATACTGTTTGATCATTAAATGTTAATGAATTCAGTGTATATTGAAATCTATATGATTCTGCAGTTGGAGTTTTTGCCCAGGTTAATGTCGGACTCGTTGACACGTCTAAAGTTGTATGAGGCGGATCCAGCAAGGCTGGCATAACTGGAAATCCAGTAGTAAAATTACTTATTGAAGAATAATCACTCTCTCCAGCTATATTAAATGATTTTACTCTCCAATAATATTTGGTTTGCCCTTGCATACCCGCAATCAGCTGAACTGTATCTATTAAACTTTTCGAATTGAATAATAAGCTGCCATCGAATGTTGAATCAGTACTTACTTCTAGCTGATAAGAAGTGGCTCCATCAGCATACATCCATTTTAGTTCTATTGTATCTTTTATGTTTATTTCATTGTTAAATGGATCGGCTAAAACCGGGATACTTGGTGAAGTAATTTGAACTATATTGCTCGGGCTGCTTTCGTTATAATTTCTGTCTAATGATGTTACTGAAAAATAATACGGAGCAGATAAATTTGAAGAAGATGGAAAACTCTCCCTGCTGCCTTCAATGCTATAAATATTTTCTGCATTCTCGTAATCTGCTGGCTGTGGTGTTGGATTATTGAAATGATAAACTACATATCTGTTTGCTGTGTCGCCATCACTAGCTGAATTAGGTATATCCCAAATTAATCCCGAACGACCGGCAGATGCAATTTTTCCAAATGCTAAATTAAGCGGCGGATTTGGTTTAACCGTATCTTTCCAATTCATAGTTGGTAATAAAGCAGGATATTTATAAAGATCATTTTTTAATGAATCAGTAAAACCCTTAACATTATCTAATACTCCGACTAACGCTCTAAAAAAGACACTTCCTTTTGTATTTGGATTTTGCCTATTAGCTCTAATTTGATTTGGAACTTCACTGGCTGACCAGCTTGGAATTCGATATGCTGCCTGTCCAGGATAGAAATGCCTATTATATTTTGCAGCTGAATCAGCATACCATGGCATTAATTTTCCATAATCTTGTCCGCCGCCAAATAGGCCAATATAGCTGAGGAGTTAAATAATCGACGTAATGATTTCTCATCCAGTTCATACAATCGGCGTAAAGATCGTTATAACTTGATAAGCCCGTAATTCCCGTAGGAACCCCACTCTTCCAGATTCCAAAAGGTGAAATACCAAACTTCACCCATGGTTTAATTGCCTGTATACTGTCTTCAACTTCTTTTATAAACAGATTCACATTATTTCGTCTCCAATCGGATTTATTTGAAATGCCGTTTGGATATTGTAAAAAAGCAGCATTATCATCAAAAGCCACTCCACTAACCGGATAAGGATAAAAGTAATCATCAAAGTGAACTCCATCAATATCATAACGCCTAACAACATCTGAAATAACTTCGGTGATATAATCCCTCACTTGCGGCAGGCCAGGGTTCAATACTTTGATGTTACTGTATCTAACTATCCAATCCGGATGCTGAACAGAAACATGATTGGAAGCCACGGGATATGCGCCATTTATATCTCTAACAACTCTGTACGGATTAAACCACGCGTGAATTTCCATTCCTCTTTTATGCGCTTCTTCAACTGCAAATTTAAGTGGATCATAAAATGGATTTGGAGCTTTCCCCTGCTGTCCAGTCAACCAATAAGACCAGGGTTCAATACTTGATTCGTACATAGCATCACTTTCCGATCTAATTTGAAAAACAACGGCATTGATCCCGGTTTCCTTTAGTCCATCCAAAATATCTATTAGCTGTTGTTTTTGAACGCTGGTACTTAAAAATGGAGAAGAAGGCCAGTCAAGGTTTATCACCGTTGCAATCCAGGCTGCTCTAAATTCTCTTTTAGGATGATTTGATTGTGCAAATAAAAAAGGGTTACAAATTAATATTATAAAAAATATAAAAATTATTTTTTTTATCGATTGTTTCTGCTGGTTGTAAAAATTTTTCAAAAATAAAACCTCTGTAAAATGAAAATTAAAAAGTTCTTAAAAATTCGTAATTATCTTATACTTCGTTATCACATAAATATTTATTTCATTAGAATCATTTTTTTAGAATTGATATATTGATCAACTTTAATTTTGTAAATATACATTCCTGATGGTACAAGATTACCTGAATCATTTCTGCCATTCCATTTAGTTGAATATGATCCTGCAGAAAAATCACTATTAAGTAATCGAACAACTTCTTTTCCCAAGATGTCGTAAATTATCAACTCAACTCTTGCTGACTTAGGAATTGAAAATCTAATTTCGGTCGAAGGATTAAAGGGATTTGGATAATTCTGTGAAAGACTAAATTCAGAAGGAATTTTTTCTGTCTCAACATCTGTAACCGGAGTAGTTTGAAAGCCAAACTGGTCGGACCAGAAACTGGCTCCATAACTATTCACCGCACTTACACGCCAAAAATATTTTTTATTTGCATCAAGCGAATTAGTTATTAAAAACATTGTATCGGTTACTGTTTGATCATAAATAATACTGCTTGTTTGAAAAATTACTGCCTTCGATAATTGAAATCTATACGATGCTGCCAATTCGGATTTATGCCACGAAAATTTCGGAGTAAGACTAACGTTATAAGTAGCGTGCGGAGGCGAATCCAAAATTGGAGGAATAGGAACGCCAGATTGAAAATGAAAAATTTCCGACTCATTTTCACCTACTTGTCCAAATGCTTTAACTCTCCAATAATATTCATCTCCAGGAATTACATTTCTAAATGCTATTTTATTATTTCTGAATTCACCTGCTAATAAAATTATATCCGATGAAAAAGTTGAATCTTCCGCAACTTGAACTATATATCTTTCAGCATTTTGTGTATTGGACCAAACTAAATTTGTGCTTAATCCAAGTTCCTGATTATCATTTGATGGAGAAACCAGTACAGGTTTATCTGGAATTAATGATGGAGAATCTAAACTTACTACATTACTAATTGAAGATTCATTAGAATATCTATCGATAGCGGTTACAGCATAATATTTTCCCTTTGTAACTGAATATCTGGAATCGTTTGAAGAAAGGAATATATTGCCTGTAATACCAAATATGTTTGTCGAATCATTAACATCTGGAGGATTATTTTCTGATCTGTAGACAACATAAGCAAAAGCCGTATCACCTTCTGTTGTAGTAGTTGGTTTGTCCCAATGCAATTCATTTTTAAGTGTTGATGAATTAATTTCAAATCTCAAATTCATTGGCGCATTTGGTTTTTTCAATCCGGATTCAACCCATTTCATTTTTGGAGTAATAGCCGGATGTGTAAAATATCGATATCGCAAAGTATCACTGCCATACCCGAGATTATTAGTTAAACTTCTTGAACTGAAATAAACACCGCCTTTAACATTTGAATTACTTCTATTCGTCATAACCTCCCATGAAGGTTCGTTTGCAGGCATATCATTTGTGCCATATCTATATGCTGCTTGTCCAATATACAAATGTCTGCCATTTAGGAATGAAGATTTTGACCATGTCGAAATATAGCCGCCATAATCCGACCAATAAAGCTGGGGCATTATATAATCTATATACGGTTCCCCGGTAACAGATGTCCCGGTAGAATCTGTATAATTTCCTTTTAACCAGGCAGCGGGGTCACAATATATAGAACTATTAACTGATGGATTCCCCGAAGGAGAAACTCCAAATTTCACCCAGGGTTTAGCCACTTTTATACTGTCATTTATCATTTTTAAAAGCAGGTTAACATTATTCTTACGCCAGGCTGCTTTATCAGTAAATCCATTAGGATATAGATTAAAAGTCTGATCATCATTAAATGATCCATATTCAGAGTAAGGATAAAAATAATCGTCGAAGTGAATGCCATCAACATTATATCTTCGAACAATATCCATTACTATTTTTACTACATATTCTCTTACCTTTGGAAGACCTGGATTAAGAAAACGGTATTCAGAACCGTTGCATTTAATAATCCATTCCGGATGTTTATTTATAATATGATTTGAAGAAACCTGGCTGCCGTTCTGCAATTCTGCACGGTAAGGATTTAACCATGCATGCAATTCCATTCCACGTAAATGAGATTCTTCAATAGCAAATTTGAGCGGATCGTAACTAGTATCGGAAGGAGCTGCGCCCTGTGTGCCTGTGAGGTAACTAGACCAAGGTTCATAATTGCTTTTATACAATGCATCGCATATCGGACGCATGTGCAGGAATATGGCATTGAGTCCCTGGTTCTTATGAAAATCAAAAATATTTAAAAGTTGGGATTTCTGATTTTGAATTGCTGAAACAGATGTTCCTTGGACGCTTGGCCAATCTATTCCAAGTGCAGCTATCCAAACTCCTCTCAGTTCATTTTTGGGCGAATCGAACTGACTAAACAGAGAAACATTGAAAAGCAAAATGAATAAAATTGTAGTTAATTTTTTCATTATTCCTCAATTTAATACTGAAACTTATTTTAAATTTAATATCAATAAAAAAAGCCGGACGTTAATCATCCGGCTTTAACTAACGTGATAAATCCCTATTATTTTAGAAGCATCATTTTCTTGGAAAGTTTAGTTCCATTGGAAGTTAATTGATAAATATAAGTACCGGATGCTAAATTAGAAGCATCAAAATTAACATAAAACTTCCCATTAGTTAGTTCACTGTTCACTAAAGTTGCTACTTCTTTTCCTGTTATATCATAAACTTTTAAAGTAACAAATCCAGCTTTTGCAACATTAAAACTAATTACAGTGCTGGGATTAAACGGATTTGGATAATTTTGAGAAAGATCAAATTTATCAGGAACAATTCCCATTTCCTGTTCAACACCAGTTGATTTGTCAAATTTATACAAACGAGAATACTTGGAACCAAATAAACCGACAAAAGCAGTACCACCATCAGGTGTAAAAGCTAGACCTCTAGGGTATTCATCAGCTGGCGTTGGATCTGGTGAAGGTAAAGTGAAACTATCAACTAGTGTTTTTGTAGTAAGATCCATTCCATACCAGGTTAAATGTGAATAAATTGAATCTCCTCTAGAATCATTTGAAACCCACAAAAGACCGGTCGCTGGATTTAAAGCAACGGTTTCAACTGACATACCTTGTACAAGTGAATCAGTAAGCTCATAAGGTGAGAATTCATCAGCACGTGAATAAAGATAAACTCCAAAAGTGCCGGTAAAAGGAGTCCAATAAATTGAATTTCCGTCATTCGATACTTCCATTGTTCTTGCAATTGCTGGTGGTCCAACAACTGCGTTTTCAACAAAATTCAAATCTGTATCATATTTAACAATAGCAGTAGTTCCTCCGCCTACTACCGGGCCTACAAAAATACTTCCATCAGAAGAGGCTGCGGCTCTTGTTGGCGAAGATCCAACTTCAGTAATATCATGCCTTGCCATTCCTTCCATGGTCTGATAATCAATCTTAAGAATCTTACTTGGTCCGGATTGGACATATAGAATATTCCCATCAGCATCTGCACTCAAACCGCGGCAGCTACCGCTTAACGTATCAACAGTAAAACCGCCGTTTGTTGCAACAGTTTGGATTGTATCTACTGATGAACCATCTGCGCTAAAAACTAGGATTGGGCTTGTTCTTAATGTATCACCATCAGGGGTTATCCAATCGGTAGAATAATAACTTGCAGTCCAAACATTGCCGTCAGGACTTACTGCAATTCCATGAGTACCGCCTTTATAGTTGGTATCTGGCCAAGCACCTTGAAAATCCCACTGTGCTTGCGCTACAACGGAAAGCAGCAAAACGAAAACGAACATTGTAGACATTTTTTTTAACATAACATCTCCTTATAGTTAGTGTTAGGGTATTAGATTAGAATAGAACCTATTTCTACTGCTAATTTATTTTTACAATCGCCCATACTGAGGGGCGCCATTTTTTTGCATATTAAGTCTAAATATCTTTGGAATTTTAACAACAGCACCTGTATTATCAAAAATTGGTACCTCAGAAAAATATAGAAAATTCCCCGGATCCCAAGAAAATGAATAAATATATGTTTGGGCACCTATTACACCAGGATACAGTGGCTCAAACGATTTATCTGGATGAACAATAATCACAGGGTCTATCATTTTATCGGTCCCAATATACAAATCTCCGTCAGCAGCAATTGTGATCACACTGGCACTTACTGAATCTCCGCCAATTTTATCTGTAAAATCAAAATATTTTTCTGCTTGTCCAAGGCTGTCAGAAGAAATAATTTGGAAACGCCAAACAGATTGATTTGAGGCTACTGTTGCCAGCACATACAAATCGTTATTATAAACTCGAACTGAAGTGGCATCTCCGGTAAAATCAAAAGCTTTAAAAGTGGCATCAGGGGCAACTCTAAAAATAGACTTGTTGTTACCAACAGCCCACACATTTTTGTTTGCATCAAAATCAATTGCAACTATTTTTGTTCCGGATGGAAAAGCAACCCAAGGAGCATTTGTAGGGGCTACAGTTTCCATTATTTGCCAAACGCCTCGTTGCTGTGATTTTGTTGCATATATTGTACTAGCCGGGCCAAATTTTAACGAATTCCAAAACGATTTCGCTTCACTCCCTTGAGGAGCAAAATCACTTTCTTCACCTTCAGGAGTATACTTTTTAATTCCGATACTTTCTTTAAATTCATTTATAGAAACATAAATATTTCCTTGAGCATCGGTTGTAATCCCATAAGGTAATCTATCTTTTGTAAATAAAGCATCACCGTTCGGTTTTATTAATTCCTGTATTGCCGGTTTAATCTGATATTGCATGACATTACTGAAATCAACAGAGCCATTTTGTCCTGCTCTGGCGATTTTTAAATCTGCTATCGAATCAGTTATCGAAGCAACTGAAGGAATAACTTTTAATTCAGTCGCTGAAGCCTCCAAAACGGTAGCAGGTTTTCCATTGAAATAAACTAAATTTTCTAATTTAGTAGTTGAAAAATTTGTCCCGCTTATAGTAATTACTGTCACACCCCCTAAAGCTTCAGTAGGTGGAGTTATCGAATTTACTACAGGGGCTGCACCGGATGATGGTGGAACGTTGTCGTATAGACTAGGAGTAATTTCATTCTTGCACCCTGCAATAAATAGAAGATATGTGAAAAATATGAAAGCTAATATTATGTAAAAATTTTTTTTCATGCTCGATCCATATTAGTTGTACCATAAGATTAAATTAATAAGCAAAGCTGACAGAGATTCTATGAACACTATCAAATATTCCAAAAGGAGTATATGCATAATCTAAACCAAAGTTAACCCCCGCAAATGAATGCTTCAAACCAACCCCTGCGCTTACATCACGTTCGTCGTTTGGAGTGGAATATCCGCCTCTAAGTGATAGCAAATTCATAAAAGTGTATTCGATTCCAACATTAACTTGTTCCGGATAATCTCTTGGATGATTTGCATCAACGGATAGTAAAACCGAATGCATATTTTTATCTAGATCTAAAATATCGGAAGCATTAAAAGAGGCTCCAATTTGGAATATTAATGGAAGTTGAAATCCATCTTTTTTATACTTTACTTCTCTTGAAAAATTTCTTACACTCATTCCCAAGTCAAGACTCTTATATCCTGTTTTATAAATAACACCAAAATCAAAAGCAAGCACATTTAATTTATTTTCTTCCGTTGTTCCGCCGGTAAACCCGCTTGAATTTGCTGTTACTCCCCCTACAACACTAGTCCCAAGCGATTGACGGGCATATTTAATTGTACCGCCAACGGAGAATTTATCTGACAAAGCTTTTGCATAACCCAATCCAAACGCAACAGCAGTTGGACTAAATGTTCCAACATCCAGAAAACCTTGATCATTATTATAGCGGACTGTGCCCATAAAATCGCCATAATCTACAGAAATAAAACTTAGAGCGATTATTCCATAATCTCCATCGAATGGAGCTAACGAAATGCTTCCATATTGATATTTTATATCTGCAATCCATTGAGTTTGACCAACGGCAACACTTGTAAAAGTATTCATTCTAGCCATGCCGGCCGGATTATAAAACATAGCTGCTGAATTATATTCTAATGAAGTAACAGCATCGCCAAATCCGCTGGCTCTAGCATCAAGCGAGACGCTCAAAAACTTTAACCCGGTTTGAGCTAATTTTTGCTGCTGACCAAATAAATTATTTGCCGAAATAAAAAGCAATAAAGAAAGGCTAATAATTAATGTATATTTTTTCATTCTACTCTCGTTATTATATAATTTTAGTATTATCTAATTATAACGAATTTGACAATTTTGCGTTCACCCGTTTTAGTATCTTCAACAACTGCAATGTATATACCACTTACTACAATTTGATTTGAAGATGTTGTTGAATCCCAGTATTCATCACCGCTTCCATCAGTATGCTCGATGGTTTGAACCAATTCTCCAAGTTCCGTATAAATTTTAATTGTACACTCACCAGGAATATTGAAGAAAGCAAGTCTGTTTGGCTGTAATTCGCCAAAACCAAGTTCTTTAGAAGCTGAGATATTATAGGGATTTGGAACAACTCTAATTTTATCCAAAGCTTCCTGTATAGTCGGAACACCACCCGAGGTGACACCCGCATTTAATCCAATAGCAGAATAAGCATCCTGCTGTACAGGTAAAATATTAATTTTTGAATCTAAGCCTGTTGTAGGAGAAATTAAAACTAATTGTCCAAACCCATTATCAGATGCTACATTATATCCAAGCTGAACATTAATTTGACCAACAATATTTTTAATGGTCAAACTGTCCACTGCTTCAGAATTAGCTTTGATGGTTATCGTGTCAGGCCCAAGATTATCTATATCAATTATTATTTTATTATTGACCCCAGCTTGAATTAAAAATGGAGCTGTTTGGCCGCCAGTCACTTTTGCAGAATAAGGGCTGTCACCCGAGGGCCTTTTCAAATTAGCTTCATTATAAGTTTGAGTATAATATCTGCTGCTTCTTAATTTTCCAGCCGGAGTTAAGCCTGTGCCGTCATTGGAGGCAGCAGAACCAACTGAAACAATATAATAGTAATATGATAATCCTCTAATTGCACTTTTATCATCATAACTTCTTTCATCCGGTGCGGCAGTATATAATAAATGATATGTACTATCGTATTTCCCTGACGCTCTATAAATTTCAAATCCATCTGGTGCCGGGCCTGTTCCATAAGTATCCCAACTCAACGAAATTCTATCTCCTCCGCCATTTACATTAAATATTTTAGGAGGAAGAGGTGGTTCCGGAATATTATAACCTGAATTATAATTTGCAATTGCCCTATTAAAAGTCTGGAATAATGAATCGCGGCCGGTCATGACCTCCGCATTTTTATCCGCAGCTGTAATTTGTTTTCGCTTATACATTTTCCCATATTCAACGGCTGCGTCATAACTAATGCCGGAAGCTGCTTCAGCCATAACAATTACTACACTATCACCCGGGCCTAATGTGTATGGGCCATACCCATTTGTATTTGAAAAACCGCCAGGAGTTCCAAGCGCCGGATCACCCCAGGTGCTAGGATTTATAAAATTGCCGTCGGGCTGAACTGCGTCTGCATGCCGGGGCATTTTATGTCCCTTCGACATCCATATATATTCTTGATCCATTTTTGCTGTATTATAAGCATCATTATTAGATGTCAATGGCTCATCTGAACCTTCCCAGGAAGTAGTAGAAGGCTGGCCAGGATCATCTGAGTTATCACTTGCGGATTTATCAGCATGCAAAGTTACAACACCAACAAACTGAGCTGCTCCAAGCCTGCCAACAGTATCTCCAGCTTCAACATTTATAGCATCGGTCCACAGCGGTCCGCCAATATTATCATAAGCGTTAAATGGCGGGTACTTTCCATGCCACACATATTGGGCTCTAAAATTTTCTCCCTCGGGGTCTACTTTAACTCCATCACCGCGGGTATCAAGCATAGCATTGATTCCCCAACCGGTTGCATTTCCAATTTCATATCTAGTATTGGCACAAACGGAAAGTCTGTATTGATAATAAAAATAAACACCATTCAATGTTTGATTAGGTAATTCAATTTCTGGATCCGCATCAACGTTTCCGGTATTCTTAAAGGTGTATTCAGTTATTATATAGTTGCTGTGATATTGCTGGCCAAATTGAAATATTTTTCTAGTCATGGTAATACCGGTTTGTGTATTTACCACATTCACAATCATTCTATCTGCAATCATTGTTGGATCCACCTCATCATTATCAACCGACTTATCTTGCGATAAATCATCATCAACAAATACTAGCGGGGGATCAAATTTGCTGTACATTTTAAAAGATATAGGGAAAAATTCGCCGCCGCCTGTTACACGAGGTCCAACATGAACAACTTTATGCGGAAAACTTTGACCCCGGTCATCTGTAAAATTTTCTACACCAATCCATAAAGCTTTAGCTGCCTGCATATCCTGATGAGGATGAATAGCTGGCCATTGCAATCCATATTGCTGTTCCTTAATGAATCCCTCTTCTGCTTCGCAGCCAATTTCACTATACCAATTGTGGAGTGAACCGACCGACATCCATTTAACAGCATATTGAGAGTAACTGATATTACTGAAAATTATAGCTGCTATAAAGCTTAAAGAAATTAGAATTAATTTTTTCTTTATATTTAATTTCATTTATTCCTCGATAAACTTTCAATTTAAATTATAGATCAACCGATAATTTTAAACCCCAAAAAATATCTCTGGGATTTAGAAATGTGAAGAAATCTTGATTGGGCATATCAATATATGATTTGTTTTTTGTCCATTCCTCTTTCTGTGCATCACTGGCATTTGGATCCCAAGAAATATATGGCCCTGTCCTGTAGTCGCCGGGCACATCATCACCGGGGATGTTGCCGTAACCAAGCGGATCTCCTATATCCTTTGGCAGATGAAGTGATTTCATGTAAGCGAGGTAATCATTCGCATCTACAAATCCGCCACTAGACATATACTTATAATTAAATACATTGCTTATATCTGCAAACACTTGAAGATTAAAGCCCGAGAAAATAAAAGTTTTACTTAACCGCATATTAACGTTCCAGTAATCATTCCATTTAACATTGTTTTCGATTCCGGGAATGCTGCCGCCGCCTGCCCAGGTAAAAGAATATCCAGATGTCCAGGAAGTAACGACATTTAATCTTAAATCTCCAAAGATCGAAAAATCGCCTAACTTCGGACCAAAATCAGTTGGAGTAAATATATCTATACTAGAGTTGGCGAATGGCCTAGGAATTGGTTTCTCTTGATAATTGGAAGTAGTTGTTTGTTCATAACGTTTTTGTTCAGAGCTACTTTCATAGTAAGTCCCAAAACCAAAATTACCAGAGGTTCTTACGTCATACGTATAATTAATAAATCCTTGAATCCAATTTCCTCTATTTTTTGTTAAAGTCAGCTCAAAACCCCGAACATCTTGGTAATTATTAGGTTCTGTTCGAGAGTAACTAACTTTATTATCCCTACTGATATATGTGACTAATCTTGATTGAAGCGATACGTCTTTATAATAACCAGCAAGCCTTACCAAAAACTCATCATATATATTTTGCTCATATCCTAATTCATAGGCTACTGTTTTTGGCAAAGGGTTGTTTGGATTTGCTACTCTTGTAACAGCATTATTGTCTGAAAATCTTCTTAATAAGAAAAGATTTTCAGGTGTTGGAAGCTGTCTAAAGTGGCCGTAGTTAAAATATAATTTACTATCGTTTGTAATTGGGAAAGAAATTCCGATTCTTGGACTAAGATCTACTTGCTTTTTTACTTCTTGCTTAGTTAACAATTGATCTAAATTTAAAGAATTTTCAGAGGCAAAGGCTTTCGTATAAGGATCATAAATATACCATTCACCTTGAGGGTCTGAATAATCTAACCTGGCACCTATATTAGCTACCATACCTTCAAATTCCAATTTATCGGTTACATAAAATGCACCTCTTATGGGGAAATTATTCCATACGCTTCTTGATCTTCCGCTAGGCAAGAATTTGTCCACTGAAGCATAATTCACCTTGTTTTCCGTATAAACAAATTCTAAACCAGTTTTTAAATTATTATTTTTATCTAGCTGACTTTGAAGATCAAACCGAGCTGAATAAGTTGAAACTTTACTGCTGTCTCTTGAATTACTAAAACCAACGCCCATTCGAATGCCGTTAATGCCTGATGATGGGAAATCAGCGAAACCAAATGGCGCTTCATCCAGCATGACCCCAGAAATATTATATAAAGTAGAAGTATCTCTTAAAGCAGCAGGGTTTGTAAAATACCTTGAAAGAAAAGAATTTAACGTCACTTCATAGAAAGTTGAAGGAGAAAGGACATGAGTAAATTTGGCTCCGAATGATTTATAAATAACTGTGCTGGGAGCCCAATAATCTGTTGCAAACATTCTTGCATCAATATAGCTTACTCTATTCAAAGCATCAGTTATACTTCCGGGAGAACTAAATATTCCGGGTAAACCAGCATTATTATCATTAGTTCCATGTACTTCACTGTATAATCCTTGGACCATCAGTTTCATTCCCTGACTGATATCGGAAGTCAGCTTTAATTGTCCTGTAAGATTACTTAAACCATCTCGTGAAAGAGGAATGACATACATTGATTTTGTAGTTCTTAACGAAGCTAAAAATCTGAGATTCCCTAAAGCTTCCCCACCGGGTATTGGACCGCCAACTGTTCCGTCAACTTCATAATCCGGCTTGTTAATATCTAACATCCGCCTATGCTGCCATAAAAATATCCTTTGTGCTTGTTCAGGCGTAATATCATCGTTTGGATTATCATTTGCCAAAGTTTGATTTGCTATTGAAACCCAACCTTCAAAATCAGGATACTGGTTTCTTAAATTTTGATCCCAATATGGCTGTCCGGTTGCTGGATTTACAGCGCCTGTTCCTAACCATGCTACCTGAGGATCAACATACGGCCGAATCCAGTATGAGTTTGGATCATTGGGAGAAGATCCAAAATGTTTTTGAGAAGCAGGACTATACCTTGTAATTAAACTTACTGTGTATTTATCTTTTTTAGGTTCTTTGGTTACTACATTTACTAAACCGGAACGAATATCTCCATACTCAGCACTAAAACCTCCGGTTTGAATTTGAACTTCATCAACGGAAGAATAACTGATACCTGTAAACGGTGAATTATCACGTTCATCTCTTAGTGTCATACCATTTACCATAAAAGCAGTCTGGCTGGCATCGCCGCCTCTAATTTCTAAACCGGAGCGAACCCCAGCCTGCAGTCCAATAACTTCTGATACAGATGTAACCGGCAAGCTTTGAATTTCCTCAAAATTTAAATTAACAACACTTGAAGAAACATCTTTTTGAACAATCGGAGTTTGAGCAACCACTACAACTTCTTCTGTTTCAATAGAAGCCGGGCTCAATTTTGCATCAACATTCGAAGTTTGATCAATATTAACTCTGATGTCGGTTATATTAGTTTTTGTATAACCAATCATTGAAATTCTCAATGTATATGTACCGGGAGGAACATTTAGGATGGCGTAATAACCATCTATATTGCTGGCCGCCCCTTGAGTAGTTCCTTCGATAATAACATTGGCTCCAATTAATGCTTCGCCAGTGGTTGCATCAGTAATCAAGCCTGCAATTTTACCGGTTTGTGCTGTTAGGAAGGTGGTTTGAACTATAATCAAGAAAATTAAAAGTAAAAAACGTTTCATACTTTCTAGCTCCTATTTACTGAGATAGAATAATTGAGAAAAATATTTCTGTAAGGAACATAAAATATAAATGAACTGCAAAAAAATTAAATAAATTATATACCTAAGTCAACAAACAAAAATTAAATTAAGCCATAAATTTCAATTACTTTACTTTTTAACGAATGAATAATAGATATGTTGAATAAAAAATCACACAAGCAATTTACCATTCGCCATAAGACATTTTTTATCAAGAAAAACCGTTGGTTTTTTAATAACCCCATCTAAATGCAAAGGGACATTTACACTACCGCCCATGGAAATATTATTTCCTAAAGCTATATGAACCGTTCCTAAAACTTTTTCATCTTCAAGTAAAACCCCGCTCAGTTTTACGCTATCATTTGTGCCAATTCCGAACTCGGCAATATTTCTTGCCTGTTTTCCGACTGAATCTAATTGTTTAATTAATTTTTTTGCAAGCGCCCCGCCTGAAATTTTTGCTGCATAGCCATCTTTAACTTCAATCACTAGATTTTTATTTTTAATTAATCCAAGGCCAGCCATTGAACCATCGACAACAAATACACCATTTGCCGTGCCCTCAATAGGAGCGAGAAATGTTTCTCCGGTTGGAAGATTTCCACTTTCACCTTTTTTATGAAATAACCCTGTTGAAGCAATTGCAATTCTTCCGTTAATATCAAAAGAAATATCTGTTCCCGCGGGAGAAGTTACTTTTATTTTACTTCCCTTCTCTAAAATATTTTTCATTCGAACGGACAATTTAAAAATCTTTTTATAGTCGGCATTCAAACCCCTAATCATAACATCTTTTGTTATGCCCGGGAATGTAGCAATCCGCACGCCTTTTGCTGAAGCACTCCTTCTTGCATTTGTGTGGGTTAATGATTTTGCAGTTGGACAAAAGACAATATCAAATTTTTGCATTAGATCGGCAACTTCTTTGGGCGGTTCCTCTCCATTTATATTACCGGCTTTCATTTCTAAATACAGAGATTGAAATCCCAGCTTAATTGCATTATGATATAATGAATAACCAATTTCCTTTTTTTCTTCATCTGTAATAACTAATATTTTTTCGTCTTTCTTTGCGCCCATGCATTCATTTATGGCGATGATAGAGGCTTTATCAAGCTTAGATAATTTCATGAATTATTTTTTTATAGATTAGAAATAAATTTGTGAATTTGAATTATAGAAATAGAATCCCTTACAGCGGAAATCCTAAGTTCAATTGTATGACCGCATTAAATCCGCCTGATTCAATAAAATTTTTCATTGGTACATCCGCATTTTCGACAACAGCTAATTTAGTTCCATCGGATTGCTGAACTTCGCTAATTGAAAAATCTGTATATCCGGCCATGCCTTCAAGTGTAAGATATTGGTCAATTACTGATACAATAAATCCCGTTCCCACTGAATATCCCATCTTAGAAGCTGAATTTTTATATTCAAAAACTGCGGTTGTTGGCCCAGGACGATTAATTGTATTTGTGAATTTAGCGGAGTTAAATAATAATGCCGCATCAATTACTTTCCAGCTGATACCGCCGGTTAAGGAAGTTCCTAAATCAATACCCACTCCCCAATCTTTAATGCTTAATTTATAAATTGTTGAAGTATTGCCAAAATTTGTTTTAACCTGCGCATCATGTTTTTCGGTTAATAATTGATAAAAACCTTTCGCAGTTAGAATAAATCCTTTAATATCCGCTCTGAAAAAATTTATTCCGACACGAAATCCCTGTGCTTTTCCAAATTTAGCCATGGGAACGGATAATGAATCTTCTCTGCTGTTGTTAAAGTCTTCTATGTAATTATTTAATCCCGTGGGATTATAAACTTGATAACTAAATCCGCCGTAACCCCCAACAAATCCTAAACATCCAAACCCAAAAGATTGTGCAGAAGTTGATTTTGAAAACCCTACTATTAGAATCAAAAATACGATTGTCAATTTTGTAATAAACATAAATCATCAAATTTGTAAAGAATTATTATAGAACTTACTAATAATCGAAATTAAAAGTAACCATTAATTTTATCACTAATGAATCAAGATTCTGGTACTAACTCCGGTTTATCTTTCATTCCTAACTCTAATCCATGACTATTGCTACCGGTTTCAGATTTTCTTAATAAATAGGAAAAGATTAGTCCTAAAATTCCAAGCACAGAAAAAATCCACATTCCAAGATTATAACCGCCTGGGTTTTCAGCACTCGCACCGGAATAATCATTTGCCCAGCCTATGAATAATGGAAATAACATCATGCCTATTTGTTGTATGAATGTCATTAATGCATAACCGGAACCCAACCTTTTTTCCTCAACAATATAAGCAACAGCCGGCCACATAACCGCGGGAATTAATGAAAACGCAATTCCCATCATTATAACCGGAACGTATAAAGTAATATTACTATATGCCATCAATAGATAAACAGGAAGTAAAAGTATTGAACCAATAGTCATCAACAACGCTCGTTTTCCTATATAATCAACCAAAAGTCCAATTAATGGAGTAGCGAACATTGCGGCTAAGGGTAAATTGGATATCATCCATCCAGCTGATTCGCGAGAAATGCTTCGGCTTTCCATAAAAAATTTAACAGCAAAATCTCTAAAAGGAAAAATTGCAGAATAAAAAGTCACACATAAAAGTGTTATATACCAAAAAGATTTATTGAACTTAAATAAATCTTTAAGATTTAGTTTATCTATCTCGCCGCCTTGACCCAAAACAAATTTCTTTTCTCCCGAAGATTCAAGCATATAATAAATTGCTATCCCCGCAAACGATAGTATACCAATTAACGCTGCAACGAATAAAGGTTCAGAATAACCGCTGCTATATAGTCCGGGAAAAATTGATGGAGAATTATCTACAGCAAATGTTCCGCTTCTCGCAAGAAATAAGTTAATCCCCATCGCGAAGCTTAATACTTTACCTTTATACCATTTTGCAATTGCAACCGTAATTGCCACTATAAGCGGTTCTGATCCAACGCCTAATAAAAATCTTCCTGCAAGCATAAGATGCAGATCGGTAGAGAAAGCAACTAGGAATCCGGAAATTGTGCAAATTAAAGCAAACAGAATTGCAGATTTTTTTGTTCCCCATTTGTCAACCAATATTCCGCCGAAGATTAAAGCAATTAATGCTGCTAAGCTGTAAATAGAATATAGCTGCCCAATATTTGAATCTGTAAAATGGAGTGATTCTTTCAGCTGATCAGCAACCAATGAGATTGAATCATAAACATAATAGTTGCCGAACATTGCAATACTTAGGAACAACAAAACCATCAGCCTATAAAAAGCTGATGGTTCTGTCTTTTGAGTATTTTGACTAACAGAATTATTCATTCGGTAAATTTTCGTCAATCTTTGGCTGTGGTTTTCGAGAAACTTTAAAAAGTATAAATCCCATTAAAGCAAAGAATATTGCACCGAGTATTTCATATCCTCCTTCGCCTAATACTCCTGTTAAAAATCCTTCAGCACTTATGCCTTTAAAGAAATTATAAATACTTTCCCTAACTGAAAGCAGAGCCACGATTACGCCTGCCAGCGCACCTCCAGCCACAAGTCCGGTTGCAAAAAGGCTTCCGCTTCCGAGTTCACTGTCTTCGCTTTTTTCACCTTTTCTTTCAGCTACTTTATCAGATACACCTTTAATAGCACCGCCAATAAAAATCGGCAAGGTTGTGGAAAGAGGAAGATAAGCTCCGACAGCAAATGAAAGTGCGTTCACTCCGCAAAGTTCTACTGTAACAGAAAGAAAAGCACCAACTAAAACATATTGCCAGTCAAGATTAAATGAAAGTAAGCCTTTAATAAGAGTTGCCATTAAAGTGCCTTGCGGCGCAGGAAATTGATCGCTTCCAATCGCATGAACAATTCCTAAAGCGCTCATATCAGGAGTTGGGGAATCTAGCTGCTGAATTGTCCAGCCGATTACCAATGAAGAAACAATAGCTCCAATAAACAACGCAATTTGCTGATATCTTGGAGTTGCACCGATTAGATAACCAGTTTTCAAATCTTGAGAAGTTGCACCAGCATTCGCAGCAGCTATACAAATCATACCTCCTACAACAAGTGCCATAGGTTCAAAAATTTTACCCGTCCAGCCGACAGCAATAAAAACTAAACCGGTTCCCATCAAAGTTGCAATGGTCATTCCTGAAATTGGGTTGGAACTTGAACCAATAATACCTACGATTCTGCTGGATACAGTAACGAAGAAAAATCCGAAAACTATAACTAGAATACCTAACAGGAACTTATTTATAATTGTATCACCAGGAATGATTGGAAGAACAACCATAATTATTACCAAACCGATACTTCCGCCGATAACTGTTTTAAATGATAAATCATTTTCAGTTCTAATGATTTTAGCGGCGCCGGCTTTATTTTGCTTTAGTGAATCTACACTTCCGCGAAATGAAGAAATTATAGTTGGGAATGTTTTAATTAATGTTATTAAACCACCTGCGGCAACTGCGCCCGCACCAATCTGCCTAACATATGCATGATAGATAGCATCAGGGAAACTGGCGAAGGTATGTAATTGCGGATTCCAATTTCCTGAGCCGCCAGCGGTCATTATATCTTTTAAATAACCAAGCTTAACCAACTGTGTTGCGATAGTGTCTGCTGGAACTAAACTTGCGAGAAGAGGAATTAAACCAAGCCAAGCAAGTACACCGCCTGCAACAAGAATACCTGCTATTCTAGGACCAATTATGTACCCAACACCTAAGTACTCAGGAGTGATATCTCCAGCAACAGTAGCTGACGGAAAAAATTTATTTGTTTGTGAAGAAACCCAAGCCGGTGATTCTGCAATCACATGAAATACTCTTTGAAGCAACGCGTAAACTAAAGCAACGGATAAACCCTGGTAAGCGGTTTTTGCAAAGTCGCCGCCTTTGTCTCCAGCTATTAGGACAGATGCACAGGCAGTTCCTTCCGGATATGGGAGTGTATGATGTTCATTAACAATTAACGAACGGCGTAAAGGGATCATCATTAAAGTTCCAAGTACACCTCCAAACATTGCAAGCGCGAAAATTGTCCAATAATTAAAATAGCCTGCGCCAACACTCATTCCTGAATCATTTATAGACATAAACAAAAAAGCCGGCAGTGTAAAAACCACGCCGGCGGCAATTGATTCACCTGCTGAACCGGTTGTTTGAATAATATTATTTTCTAGTATAGTCGTTTTAAAAAATTTTCTACCAATTGAAATTGCTAAAACAGCAATTGGAATTGAGGCCGACACGGTTAGGCCCGCTTTCAATGCTAGAAATACAGAAGCTGCCCCGAACAAAATTCCAAAGAAAGCACCCATTAGGATGGACTTTAAAGTTAGTTCGGGAATTGTTGCGCTGGGAGAGATATAAGGTTGGAATTTGGAACTTGCAGAAGTGTTTTCAGCCATTAGTTTCTCCTGATTGCTAATGAAATAATAATGTTACCGTGAATATTTAGAATTTTATCTCTAAATGCAAAAAGAAATAGTAATTTATTGATGATAACTTTTTTTAAGTCGGGAAACTAAATATTATTAAAATCCATTTTTCTCATTCCAATATGACAGATAGCGAAATCATACTTAACAGGGTCTATTGGATCATAACGCTTTAGCTTTTTTGTTATTTCTTCAGCCATTTTCCAGCTTACGTTTTTCCTTTTTGTAAGATTTAAACTTCGGCATATCCTCGCGACATGCGTATCAACAGGAATAATTAATTTGCATGTTTGAACTTCATTCCATATTCCAAAATCTAATTCATCTTTTCTAACCATCCACCTTAAAAATAAGTTCATCCTTTTGCAGGCACTTCCTTTTTCAGGCAAAGAAAACATAAATTTAATACCTGGACTAATTTCATAATCCTTTTTAATCTCATTTAAAAAGGAATTGGAAAAATGTGATAAAGCATTTTTGATATTCACATCATCGACATTATAATTCAACATAAATAATTTTTTCAATGAGCGGTGTTTTATATAAATTGAATTCAATGCCCAAATTAAGTGTATAATATCTTGTTCTGAATAGAATCTATGTTTTATGCCTTTAAACCTTTGCGTGTCTTTCAGTGTTAAATTATTAATAAATTCATATGGAGAATCGCCCATTGCGGCAAGTATCTTTTTGAGAGAATTAATTATTTGTGTTACATTTCCATACGCAAAAATTGATGAAAGAAATCCAACAATTTCTATATTTTTTTCATCTTGGTATAAGTGTAAAAATTGAAGCGGATCAGGTGAAATTTGAGATTTATCAAAGTGTTTGTAGTGGTGGTCTAATTTTTGTTTAATATCCATACGAAACTAAATTTTTCTTTATAAGATCATTAACAAATTTAAAAATTATTTGAATTGCTTAACTAATATTCGAATAAAACTTTTTAGAAAAAAATAAAAATTTTTAGCATCTATAAGAATCGATTTAATATATTAGCATTTTAGATTTTAGATAATTTTAGAACTCACTGCTAAAAAATCAAAAGAGAGTCATAATGAATAAAAAAATCTTACTACCATTTCTATTATTGATCAGTTTACAATTTACTGCACAAGCCCAATTCAAAGATTGGGGAACAAAGTTAGGATTGAGATATAATCAATTATTTCCAGAGAATGAATTTAAGAATGTAGGTTTTATGGGTAATGATAAATTGTCATTCGACGACTATCAATTTTCTTATTTAGCCTTAGCCGAAGGATTCATTGCATTTGAAATAACAAAAACTGTTGAGATTCAATTGAATATGGGTTATGGTTCCTATTCCGGAAAAGATTATTTGAATTCGTTATACAGAACTGAAATAATTCCTATTGATTTAAGAATCAGAATTAGTCCTTTTGATATGAAAGGATGGAATCCATATTTCTACGTTGGCGGCGGTGCTATGCACTTTAATGTTTTAAACGAGCCTGATCAAATTTCACCAATTCATGTTCAAAAGGACGGCTGGACAGGCGAATTTCCAATGGGGCTCGGATCTGAGTTCGCCATAACTCAAACATTACTTTTGGATATTGCATTCGGCGGAGCAATGTCAACAACTTATGACCTGGATTATTACCATGGGAAAAATCCTGGAAATTATGACTCCTATTTTGTCATTGCAACCGGATTAACTTTTACAGGCGAGAGTGGGAGTGCAGATAGAGATAATGACGGATTAACCAAAGATGAAGAAGATGAATTAGGAACTAATCCAAAAAACCCAGACTCCGATGGCGATGGAATTAAAGACGGTGATGAAGTTAATAAATACAAAACTAATCCCTTATTATTAGACTCTGACATTGATGGGCTGAATGATAATCAGGAAATAAATACTTATCATACAAATCCGAATTGGGCAGATACTGACAATGACGGAATTAATGACGGAGAAGAAATTAGAAATTATAAGACAGATCCTTTGAAATCAGATACCGATGGTGATGGTATAAATGATGGCGATGAGGTTTTAAAATATAGAACCGATCCTAATAAAGCAGATAGTGATGATGATGGTTTAAATGATTCTGATGAAGTAGCAAGATATAAAACAAATCCATTGAGTAAAGATTCAGATTTTGATGGACTATCTGATAAAGAAGAAATCGAAAAATACAATACTGATCCAAACAAATCTGATACTGATATGGGTTCGGTTAATGACGGAGCAGAAGTTAAACGCGGTACAAATCCACTTGACGCAGATGATGATTTTGTGAAAATTGGTGCCCCAGTAATACTTGAAGGTATTAATTTTGAAAGCGGTAAAGCCGGCATTAGTTCTACTTCGGAAAAAACTTTGCAGCAAGTTCTTAAAACTCTGCAAACTTATCCGGATATCTCTATTGAAATCAGCGGCTACACAGATAATTCAGGAAATCAAAAATTGAATCAAAGACTTTCTCAAGAAAGAGCTGATTCAGTTAAGGATTGGCTAATAGCTCATGGAATAAATTCAAATAGAATTACCGCCAAAGGATACGGATCTGATAAGCCTATAGCTTCGAACCAAACACCGGAGGGCAGAGCTAAAAATAGAAGAATTGAGTTCATGCGAACGAAATAAAAATAAGGCTAATAAGACTAACGAAAAAAGGCTGCTTCAATTGAAGCAGCCTTTTTTTGTAATACCCATCTTAAAATTCTAATGAATTAAATAATATAGGCATTCAAACAAATTATCTTATAATTGTTTTAGTGTTTTTAGGTTTTCTCTAATTGTTTGATCCGGAATATTTTATTTAATTATTTTTTATCTGATATCTCGCGTACAATTACTTTGTGACCATCAACTTTCATCACTTTTATTCTTTTACCGTTTTCAATGTAGGAAGATTCTGTAACCACATCAACTCTTCTTCCATCAAAATCTGCTGTGCCTGCTGGCCGTAAAGTTGTTAAAGCAATCCCTTCGAGTCCAACAAACTCACTTGCAATTGGATTCGAAATAAATCCTTTATCTGCGGTTTCTTGATCATTTAAAATCAGCCTGCTGAAGGCAGATGATTTTGGAAGAAATTTCGCCAAAATTGCTACTAGTACTACTGCGCCTACAATTGAAGCCGCCAACCTAATGATGGCTGAGGATATTTCGCTTTCACCTGCAAATTTAAAATTACCAACAAGCGCCATAAATATTGAAGCAAGAATCAAGAGTATTCCGCTTATGCCTGCGATTCCAAATCCGGGAATCACAAAAATTTCCAAACCTAAAAGAATAATTCCTACTACAAATAAAATTATTTCAGTGCCTGAAGCCAATTCTAAAATATATGATGAACCAAAAAATAGCGCTAAACAAATTACACCCATTGTTCCAGGCAAACCCCAGCCCGGAGTTTTAATTTCAGCGATAAGTCCAAAAAAACCCAGCATAATTAGGATGGAAGACACTATGGAATTATTTAAAAACTTAACAACATCTTCTGCCCAATTTTGATTAACAGTTATCACTTCTGCATTTTTTAAATCAAATTCATTTAAAACTTCATTCAAATCCGATGCAGTTGTATCTGCAATTTTATATTTAATTGCTTCTTCAGTTGTTAATGTTATAAGTTCTGTGCTATCAACTAATCCCTCAACAATTATTCTTTCATCCACCATACCTTGAGCAATATCGACACGTCTCCCATTTTGCTCTGCAACGCTGCGCATTTCTGAACGCATGAATGATTGATACTTTTCACTTTGCTTTTGTCCGGCTTGATCAACAACAGTTGCTGCTCCAATGCTGCTGCCAGGTGCCATAACAATTTTTTTGCAAGATAGAGCAATGAATGATCCTGCCGAAATTGCCCTATTTTTGATGAACGCAATTGTTAAAATTTTCGATGAAATAATAGCATCTTTAATTTGGGTTGCAGCATCAACTCTTCCCCCGAAAGTATTGATATGAAAAATAATTGCATCTGCTTTATTTTCTTCGGCTTCATTAACCACTCTGTTAATATATGGAGCCATGCCTAGATCAATTTCACTTTCGATTTTTGCATAATAAACTTTTTTCTGCTGAGCAATTGAAAGTGAATTTAGAATGAACAAAATTATTACTGAAAGGTACAAAATGGGTTTCACAATTTGATCTCCACTTTTTTTATAGTTAAAATAAAAAAAGAGACTATAAAAGTCTCTCTTTAGTTTTCTTGCAAAATGATGTGCCCCATCTTATCACGTTTTGTTTTCAAATATTTTTCATTGTTCTTGTTGGGAGGTATTTCGATGGAGACACGCTCAACTATTTCCAAACCATAACCTTTTAATCCAATTACTTTTTTAGGATTATTTGTTAACAATCTAATCTTTCTAACACCTAAGTCAAGAAGAATTTGTGCACCGATTCCATAATCTCTTAAATCCGGTTTAAATCCAAGTGCTTCATTTGCTTCTACGGTGTCTTTTCCCTCTTCCTGAAGCTTGTATGCTTTAATCTTATTTTCCAATCCTATGCCTCTTCCCTCCTGCCGCATATAAACCAGAACTCCTTTTCCTTCAGCACTAATTTGTTCTAATGCGCTGTTCAGCTGATCATGACAATCGCATCGCAAGGAATGGAAAACGTCGCCGGTTAAACATTCAGAATGCATTCTAACTAAAACAGGTTCATCAGAAAGTATGTCGCCTTTGACTAGTGCGACTTGTTCTTTATTGTCAAGTTTGCTTTTATACAATGTTAGATGAAAATCACCGTGAGTTGTCGGAAGATTTGCCTCAGTAACTCTTTCTACCAGTCTTTCTTTCCTTAATCGAAATTGTATAATATCTTTTACGGTTAGAATTTTTAATTTAAACTTTTCTGCTAATTCAATCAGATCCGGTACGCGAGCCATTTCACCGTTATCTTTTAAAATTTCACATAAGACTCCGGCAGGTTTTAAATTTGTTAAACGGCAAAGATCCACAGCAGCTTCAGTGTGGCCGGCACGGCGTAAAACTCCTTCATCAAAAGCGCGCAGTGGAAAGATATGGCCAGGGCGGGCAAAATCAGATGCTTTAGAATTTCTATCAATTATTTTTTTTATGGTTAAAGCACGGTCTGCAGCAGAAATTCCTGTTGTAGTGCCTTCAATGGCGTCAATGGTTATGGTAAATTGAGTACCGTGTAATGCGGAACTTGAATCCACCATTAACGGCAGACCAAGCTGATCAAGCCTTTCGCCATTTACTGCTACGCAAAGCATTCCTTTGCCATGAGTGACCATGAAGTTCACTATATCAGGAGTAACATACTCTGCGGCGCAAATGAAATCACCTTCATTTTCACGATCTTCATCATCGACTACAATAATTACTTTTCCGTTCTTTATATCTTCAATTGCTTCTTCAACTGAGCAAAACATTTTAAAACCTATTTATTGATCATTAACTGAAAAAATTAGATTTAAATTAATTATCTAAATTATTTTGAATAGTACTATAAATTAATTTTAAATGACACACAATTAATTATTATGTACTTTCCTTTGAAGTGCTTATTACAGTTGTAACCGCACTTCTTTCTACTTTTAATTTTACTTTATCGCCTACATCCAACAGAACAGTTTTTTCATCAATACCGGCTATTGTTCCGTGGACTCCGCCGCTGGTTACAACTTTGTCGCCCTTCTGAATATTAGACAGCATTTTATCTCTTTCCTTAGCACGTTTCTGCTGAGGCCTGATAATCATGAAATAAAAAATTAAAAATATAGCACCAAACATTATTATAGTGCTTACCATTCCTCCACCACCGCCTTCACCAGACTGTGGCGCCATTGCTAATAAATCTAACAATTATTCCTCCGTTTTATTTTTTGCATTAAAAGTTATCTTTTTAATTAAATTATTTTTCCATTCCTTAAAATTTCCGGCAAGAATTTGTTTCCTTGCTTCCTTCACCAAATTTAAGTAAAAGTGAAGATTATGAATGCTTGCTAATTCTAAAGCTAAAATTTCTCCGGCAATAAATAAATGCCTCAAATATGCTTTTGAAAAAGTTTTACATGTATAGCAATCACAGCTTTCATCAATTGTTGAAAAATCATCTTTGTACTTTGCATTCCTCATTGAAAGCACGCCGGCTGAAGTAAACAAATTTGAATTACGTGCATTCCGCGTAGGCATCACGCAATCAAACATATCAACTCCTCTTTCAATTGCTTCCAAAATATTTTCAGGCCTTCCAACTCCCATTAAATATCTTGGTTTATCTTCAGGCATAAAATCAGTAGTAAAATCAACCAATTCATACATCATTTCAGTTGGCTCACCAACTGCCAGACCTCCGATTGCAAATCCATCAAAATTAATTTTCAACAAATCATTTGCAGATTTTTCACGAAGATCTTTGTACACGCTTCCTTGTATAATTCCAAACTGATATTGATTATACCCGTATAAAGAGCTGGTATTTTCAAAAGCTTCTTTATTCAATACAGCCCAGTTTGAAGTTAGTTCAGTTGACTTAACCGCATAATTATAATCGCATGGATAAGGAGTGCATTCGTCTAAAACCATCATAATATCCGAACCGATACTTCTCTGAATTTCAATCACTTTGCGTGGAGTGAAAAAATGCTTACTGCCGTCAAGATGAGAACGGAATTCAACACCATCAGATTTTAATTTTCTTAATTCGGATAAACTAAAAACCTGATATCCGCCGCTGTCAGTTAAGATTGGATTATTCCAATTCATAAACTTATGAAGTCCGCCGGCTTTCTCAAGTATATCAGTACCGGGCCTTAAATAAAGATGATAAGTATTTGAAAGAACAATTTGAGCCTTGATATCGTTTTCTAAATAATTTTGATTTACAGCTTTAACAGTTCCTTGAGTACCAACCGGCATGAATATCGGGGTTTCAACTTTGCCATGATCTGTTTCAAAAATACCGGCCCTTGCTTTTGAATTGGGATCTTTGCCTAATAAATCAAACTTCAACAAAATTTTATATTAAATTTTAACAGTATTTATTAAAAAATGTTTACAAATTTACATCAAATTTTGCTTAACTGCCAAAGAAAGGTTTTAATCTAATAATCAATTTTAATTCAGTTCAGCATTTTTGCATCCATAAAACTGATTATGAAATTTTATATTCTTGCTAATTAAATGAAAAAATTTTAGCTTTAATAAACATTTCAAATGATCAATAATAATAATCAGATTTATATAAATTTATTATGCCCGAAACCAATTCCGAATTCACCTCACTTCAGATAAGAAATCGTAACGCTGTTAAAAAACAATTAAGCCAGTTTCTCGGGCAAATCTATAATGAATTTAGAAAAATTTCCTTCAAACACTTTTTTGATGACTTTAGAATTCATAATGTACAAACGACAAAATTTGTTAATGAAAAAATCTTTGTTATAAAAAGAATCGGCACTTTCATAATCAAAAAATCGGAAACTATTTTTGGATAAAGAAAATTTTTTAAAAACGAAAGAATTATTTGGCAGGGCATTAGAAGTAGATGCTTCAATGCGTAAGAAATTCCTCGAAGATAATTGTAAAGAAAATGAAGAACTTAAGAATGAAGTTTTATCTTTATTTGAATTTTTAGAGAATGAAGATGACTTTTTAGAAAAGCCGTTTGAAATACCTGCAGAAAGTTCTGAATTTGAAACAGATCCTTTCATCGGCAAACAAATCGGGAAATACATTATTGAGAGTGAGGCCGGCATTGGCGGAATGGGAGTTGTGTATGTCGGACTTAGAAACGATCAAGAATTTGAGCAAAAAGTTGCTGTAAAAATTTTAAAGCATGGAATTACTTCTGACTATCTGCTAAAACGATTTCAAATCGAGCGGCAAACACTCGCGAGCCTTCAACACTCAAATATAGCAAAACTTCTTGACGGCGGAAGCACTGAAGAAGGTTTACCATATTTAATTATGGAATTTATCGAAGGTACTCCTATCACCGAATTTTGTGATAAAAATAAATTAAGTATCGAAGAACGTTTAGAATTGTTCCGAAAAGTATGTTTAGCTGTTCAATATGCTCATCAAAATTTAATTATTCATAGGGATATAAAACCGGGAAATATACTGGTTACTGAAGATGGCACACCAAAACTTTTAGATTTCGGTATTGCCAAATTAATTGATGAAGATTTATTGGAAGAAGATGACGGATTAACTAAAACGGGAGTTTGGCATTTAACCCCTGAATATTCAAGCCCGGAACAAATCAATGGCGGAAGAATAACAACTGGAAGCGATATTTATTCTCTTGGTGTTTTATTATATAAAATTCTTACCGGTGAGCAGCCATATAAAATTACCAGCAGTTCGCCGGTTACCATTAGCAAAATCCTACAGGAAGAAAACATACTTAAGCCAAGTGATAAAATTAAGCAAATTACACAGCAGAATTCTGAAAATGAAAAAGTAAAATATGATGTTTCAAATTCCGAAAAAATATCTCACAAGCTTAAAGGAGATTTAGACAACATCATCCTTAAAGCTATGAATAAAGACTCTGATAGAAGATATGCTTCGGTAGAACAATTTTCTGAAGACTTGAAAAGATATTTAATTGGTTTACCAGTAATAGCTCAAAAAGATACTACAGCATATAGATTTTCTAAATTTGTCGGCAGGCATAAAGTTGGGTTCATCTCATCAGTGGGATTTGCTCTTCTATTAATTTTTAGTCTTATCGCCATTTCTTGGCAAGCAAACATTGCATCAAAAGAAAGAGATAAAACTAGAATAGAAGCACAGAAAGCAGAAGAAGTAAATTCATTCTTACAAGAAATGTTATCATCGGTTGATCCCACGGAAATCGGAAGAGATGTAAAGGTTTATGACATTTTAGAAAAAGCTGCCGAGGATATAGAGATAAATTTGAAGGACCAGCCGGAAGTTGAAGCAAGTTTAAGAAGTACTCTCGGTAACACATACGTGAATTTGGGCGAATACGATAAAGCAAAACCTTTTCTTGATGAAGCGTTAAAAATAAATAAAAAAATATACGGTAATGAAAGTAAAGAGACTGCCTACAGTCTGCATGATTTGGGACTATACTATGATTGGGTTGGTGATTATAATAAAGCGGATTCAATCTATGAAAAATCTATAAAAATTTTACGTTCTGTTTTGCAAACGCCCACAAAACAATTTTCTAATGTGCTTAATGATCAAGCGCTCATTAAAATGTATTTCGGTAAATATGATGCAGCGGAAAAATTATTTAAAGAGGCATTGGATGCTTCATCCAAAAGCAATAAAGAAGATGAAAAGAATACTGCGGTAATAATGAATAATTTAGCATTGAACTATACAGATGCCGGAGATCTAGATAAAGCTGAAGAATATTATCAGAAATCTTTAGCTATTAACCTTGAATTACTGGGCGAAAACAGGCCAGAGATTGGAACCAACTACAACAATCTTGGTTACCTTTATATGCTTAAAAAGGAATACAAATTAGCTGAAGTGTATCTTGAAAAATCATATAAACTAAAATTAAATTTAAAAGGCAAAGATCATCCTGATGTTGGGCTGGCATTAAATAATTTAGGCGTAATTAACGTTCGAATGGGGAATTATTCTGAAGCTGAAAAGTACCAGCTTGAGGCGCTAAAGCAATACAAAAAATCCTTAGAATCAGATCACCCTTATGTTGCGCTCAGCCAGTATTGGTTGGGAAAAATTTATCTGGAAACAAATAAGTTCGGAATAGCTGAACCATATCTCAGAAAATCACTAAAAACTAGGATTAAAAAATTTCCTCCTGAAAATAAAGATATATGGCGCTCTAAAAGTGAGTTAGGAATTTGTTTACAAAATGAAAAGAAATATAAGGAAGCAGAAAGATTACTCGTCCCTTCATTAGAATTTTATAAATCAAATTTTGAAGATGACAGTTTGCAAATTAAAAGATTATATCAGAGTATTGTTGATTTGTACCAAGCCAAGGGTAATAATAAAAATGCTAATTTGTATCAGAAGGAATTACAAAAGTTTGGTACCGAAAGACTAGCTTCTGAATGAACTAATCATTTATAATAATTTTACCACTAAATAAATTTTCAATTTAATATTTAAGAATAGATTATTTCTACAACACTTGCGAGCATTCAATTTTTTATTTACAAATAAAATTTTGATAGGAACAACTGTGGGTATTTAATTCTCAATCAACCGCCGGCTATTCGTTTTGAGAATGATCAATAACTTTAACAAGATCAATTTTAACGTTGTTTGCACGCGCAATAAGAATTTCAAGATTGTCAATTTTTACAGTTTCACCTTGCAGCGGAATTCTGCCTAAACTATAAGTTATAAACCCGCCAATTGTTTCAAAATCTCCGACTGGCAAATTCAAATTATATTTTTCATTAATGTAATCTATCTCTACTTTTCCACTGATGAGGAAAGTATGATCTGCAATTTTCCGGCAAATATCTTCTTCCACGTCATATTCATCTTCAATTTCACCAAATATTTCTTCAATAATATCCTCCATTGCGATAATTCCAGCAGTGCCGCCAAATTCATCAATCACCACCGCAAACGAAGTCTGCTTACCTAAAAATTCATTCAGCATATCAAAACTTTTTTTGGTTTCGGGAACAAAAGTTACTTCACGAATGATGCTTTGAATGTTTTGAGGAGATTTAAATAAATCATATGCTAAAATAATTCCTTTTATGTTATCCAAATTTTCGTCATAGACAGGAAGCTTTGAATAACCGGATTCAATAAATAAATCCAATGCTTCAGTTATACTTTGATTTATTTCAACTCCAACAATTTCTGTCCTCGGACGCATTGATTCGTAGACTCGCTGATCACCCAAAGCAAAAACTTTGCTTATAATGTCACTCTCCTTTTTATTAACTACTGCCGGCCTCGTGACTTTCTTTCACCAAAGATTCTATATCTTCTTTACTAAAAAGATTATTAATATTTTCTTCAGTAATGTTTGATGATTGAGTTAATTTAGTTGAGAGCATGGATGTTACTTTAATTAGCGGATAAAATATGAAGGTGACAATTCTAATTGGAATTGCGGTAAATAGTATTATTCTATCTGCGAGTTCCCTGGCAAAATATTTTGGAATAAGTTCACCAATGATTAATAAAACAAAAGTTGAAACTATCAATATTAATCCGTCCCCCCACCCAAACAACCTTGAAAGAAATATTGCGCTTATAGAAGCAAAAGCAATATTTACAATGTTTTGTGCTAATAAAATTGTGGAGAAAAAATCCTGCGGCCTATTTGAGAAATAAAGTGCGTTCTGTGCAGCAAGATTTTTTTTACGTGCTCTTATCTCGATCTTAATTTTGTTTGAAACAACAAATGCCATTTCAGAGCCCGAAAAGAATCCGCTTAGTATTATTAATACTGCTAAAAAAATCCAATCCATCATTTAGTATACTTTTTCTATTTTCATTTTACTTGATGTAAATTCAATATATCTAACGCCCGAAGTAAAAACGAATGTCGCCCAAATATTTTTATCTAAATCCAATTCATCCTTTTGTTTTAACCCAGGATCTGTTCCAAATACAAAATTTCTGGTTTGCCCGGGTAAAAAATCAGTTGATTCCGTCATAGTCATATCATTAACCAAAGGTGTAAACGAATAAATTAAATTTTCATCTTGATAAATTTTTATCTGTTGCAAATCTATCTTTTTAATTGTGCTGTCTGAATTATTAATAATTGAAAATTTTCCTGCAATAAAAAACTTATGGCCGCTGCCGGGCATTAAATTCAGCCATGAATCGATTTTTTGGAATTCAACATTGATTTTCAGTTTATCGCTTGATAAATCTGCCGAGCAACCGATTATTGAGCAAACAAAAATCAATATTAAACAATACTTGAATAAATTACCTTTCAAGTTGATATAAGTAATCATTTAAGATAAATAATAAATGTTGTTACAAAAACATAAAGAATAATATTTAATATCATCGAAAGATCTTTTAATAAAACTTCTGTAGTATTTTCACCCTGCCTATTTATGTATGCTAAATACATGTATCTAAATATTCCGAATACTACAAACGGCGTTGTATAAATTAAATTTTCAGTTCCAAAAACATTTACAGTTCTTGCGGCAACCGTATAGAGTGCATAACAAATTATAACCGCCGCTGCGGCAACTGTGGCCATTTGATCTGTAAATTCTTTAGAGTAGTGAACTAAGACTTTCCTGGTAACAATAACATCATCATTTTCACTCAGCACTAGTTCGGTGCGTCTTTTCATTATGCCTAAGAATAATGAAATAAACATAGTTGTTAAAATAAGCCAGCTTGAAATTTCTACATTTATGACGAAAGCTCCGGCAAGTACCCGAAGCATAAATCCAGCGGCAATACAAAATATATCCAGCAGCACTACATGTTTTAATGCAAAACTATAAAAAATATTTAGTATAAAATATGCGGCAACTGTCAATGCAAAATGAAGATTAAAAAAGGATAGCGAAGAGATAATTATTATCGCTAAAAAAATTGCCGAGATTACAGCATTTTTAACAGAAATTTTTCCGGATGCTAAGGGCCGATTTTTTTTTTGAGGATGAGCTTTATCTGCTTCAATATCTACTATATCATTAACAATGTATACTAAACTTGAAGCCAGACTAAAAATAATAAATGCTGCGAGGGTAACTAAAAAGTAATTAGATTTTAAAAGATTTTGAGAAAATACAAGCGGTACAAATACAAAAAGATTTTTTATCCATTGAGGAATTCGAAACAATTTAAAGTATTCGATTAGCATTAAAAGACAGCTGCCTCTTGGTAAGTTCCGAAAGATTCTTTTAATTCATTTACCATTTCTCCCAAGGTAACATAATTACGTGCTGCTTTAACAAATACCGGCATAAAATTATTCCCATTTGATGCAGCATAATTAATTTCTTTTAAACTTTCTTCAACTAACTCAGCATTTCTATTTTGTTTTATTTCTGCCAATCTTTTTTTCTGATTCTTTTCCACTTCAGGAGATATGGTTAAGATAGGAATTTCGACATTCTCATCTTCTTCAACAAATTCATTTACGCCTACTATAAATTTTTCTTTCTTTTCTACTTCACGCTGGTAACGATAGGCTGCATCAGCAATTTCTTTTTGAAAATATCCAGCTTCTATAGCAGGAATAACTCCGCCTAATGAATCAATTTGATCGAAAATTTCATTAGCTTGCTTTTCCATTTTATCAGTTAAAGCTTCCACAAAATAACTGCCTCCGAGTGGATCAACTGTATTTATTACTCCTGTTTCATAAGCAATAAGCTGTTGAGTACGCAAGGCAATTTTCACCGCTTTTTCGCTGGGCAGAGCTAAAGTTTCATCCATGGAATTAGTGTGAAGCGATTGAGTGCCGCCTAAAACTCCAGCTAAAGCTTGAAACGCTGTGCGAATAATATTATTCTCAGGCTGCTGCGCCGTTAAAGTACAGCCGGCAGTTTGGGTATGAAATCTAAGCCACCAGGAACGCGGGTTTTTTGCTTTATATTTTTCTTTCATCCTCTTTGCATAAATTTTTCTTGCTGCACGATATTTTGCAATCTCTTCAAAAAAGTCTAAATGAGAATTAAAGAAAAAAGAAATCCTGGGAGCAAATTCGTCAACATCCATTCCTCTTTCAATACAAGCCTCAATGTATGCAAATCCATCGGCAAGTGTATATGCAAGTTCTTGGACAGCAGTAGAACCAGCCTCGCGGATATGATAACCACTAACCGAAACCGGGTTCCATTGTGGAATTTCTTTGGTACAGTATTCAATCATATCAGTTATAATCCGCATTGATGGATTTGGCGGATAAATATATTCTTTCTGTGCAATATATTCTTTCAATATATCGTTCTGCAAAGTTCCTCTTAAATTTTTAAAATCTACTTTTTGCTTCTCTGCAAAGGCAAGATAAAAAGCAAAAATCATAGCAGCCGGAGAATTAATGGTCATCGATGTAGAAACTTTTTCTAAAGGAATTTCATTAAATAAAACTTCCATGTCTTTCATGGAAGAAACTGAAACTCCGCAAATCCCAACTTCGCCTTCACTTAATTCTGCATCGGCATCCCAACCCATTAAAGTTGGAAGATCGAAAGCAACTGATAATCCAGTTTGTCCGTGATTCAATAAATAGTGAAAACGGTTATTAGTATCTTCAGGCGAACCGAATCCAGCAAATTGTCTCATCGTCCAAATTTTTCCGCGATAGCCGGTTGGGTGAATTCCTCTAGTATAGGGATATTCACCGGGGAAACCAATTTCACTCAAGTAATTAATATTTTCAATATCATCAGGACCATATAAAACATTAATCGGTTCACCGCCGACAGTTGTAAATTTCATCCCGGTTGAACGCGACTTTTTTACCTTTGTGTAGTAATTCCCTTTTTGCTGTTCATAATCATTATTGTTCATGAGGTTCCTTAAAGATATTTAGTTTTTTTGAAACTATTATTTATCAAACCTTTTGGGCTTTTGATAAACTATAATTTAAGTTCTTCCAAACCTTCTGTCAAATTCATCCAAAGATATTTTTACAACGATTGGCCTGCCGTGAGGACAAACATACGGCATGGATGTAGCGAAAAGCTGGTCAATTAATAATCTCATCTCTTTTTCGGAGAGTTTGTCTCCAGCCTTAATTGCTGTTTTACACGAATACGACTTTGCAATGTTATCTTTTGTTTCCAGCTTCTTCTCTTGTTGATTGATTGTGTATTCATCTAACAATTCCAGAAGAATTTTTTCTTCGGAACCGCGGATAACATCGTCAGGAACACCTTCGATAACAATTGTATTCTTGCTAAAATATTTAATAGTAAATCCAAGTTTAATTAAGTAAGGTTCAATCTCTTTCATTAATTCTATTCGTGCCGGATCCAATTCTATCGTTTTAGGGAAAAGAAGCTGTTGAGAGAATGGCAAATTTGCATCAAATCGTTTTAGTGCTTTTTCGTATAAAATTCTTTCGTGAGCTACGTGCTGATCGACTATCATTAAGCCGGTCTTTATTTGAGTTAGAATATATTTATTGTGCAGCTGTATTAAAAATGGTGAGTCAACTTCTTCAGATGATGAAGATCTTTTTGGCTGTTCATGAAATACTTCTCTTTTCTCTGGAGTTTCAAATGGATGTGAATCTTCTGAACGGGTTGCCGGATTCGTATCTATCTCGGGTAAAGCACTGAAGATTAAATCAATGTCATTATCCGAAAAACTTGTTTTTGCAAATGATCTTTTTTCAGTGAATGACGGACGATCAGAGAAATCATTTTTCTCAACTCTACTAAAATTATTAAATCTTAGTTTTTCTTCTTGATCCACTGCATCATTAAATGCCATAGTTGGAACCAAATCATGTGAGGCTAGGCTTTTTTTAATAACAGCCAAAACAAAATTGTAGACGTCTTTTTCGTCCTCAAATCTTACTTCAAGCTTTGATGGATGAATATTCACATCTATTCTTTTAGGATCAATATCAAGAAATAATATGAAAAAAGGATAATCGCCTTTTTCCAAAATATTTTCATACGCCGAAAACACAGCATGATTAATTTGCTTACTAGAAACTAATCTTTTATTCAAAAATAAATATTGTTCGCCTTTACTTTTTTTCAACATAGTTGGTTTGCCGATAAATCCCTCCAGGCTTAAGAAGTCAGTTTTTTCTTCAACCGGGACTAACGCTTCGAGCATATTATCTGCAAATACTTTCGTAACTCGTTCGGCAAGATTAGAGATTGGATAATCAAAAATTAAATTATCATCATTATAAAATCTAAATTGAATCGAAGGATAGCTTAAAGCAATTCGGTTAAATGTATCAACTATATGCTTAAGTTCAGTTGCATCTGTTTTTAAAAAGTTTCTTCTTGCCGGTGTATTGAAAAAAATATTTTTAACGGAAATGCAGGTTCCTTTTGCAAATGAACCTTTTTCTTTTATAATTTGTCCGCTCTCATCCATGCGGACCAAAGTACCAATATCTTCGTCGTGTGTTTGCGTTTTAATTTCAAGCTGGCTTACAGAAGCAATTGAACTTAATGCTTCACCTCTAAACCCGAGAGTCATTATGGCTTCCAAATCATCATACGAAGAAATTTTACTTGTAGCATGTTTTTGAATACAAAGAATAACATCTTCTTCACTCATTCCAATTCCGTTATCACACACTTGAATTAAAGATTTTCCGGCTCGTTTAATTATTAATTCAATCTCGGATGAATGAGCATCGATAGAGTTTTCTAATAACTCTTTTACAACAGATTCCGGACGTTGAACAACTTCGCCTGCGGCAATTTTATTTGCTAAATTTTCAGGTAATATTTTAATCACTGAGGACATAGAAACTACTTTCTAACATACTTAACTATTTCAAACTCATTTCTTTTTTCACGCGAATCTTCAATCCAAAATGCGCTATCAATTTTAGGAAAATAAATATCTCCGTCTGCTTCAAACTTCATAAAAGAAATTAACATTTCATCAACCAAATTAATTGACTCTTTATAAATCTCACCGCCTCCGATTATAAAAACATTTTCCTTCTTATAATCTTCCGCTCCTATAATTGCAGCCTCAACGTTTGGAAATATTTTTATTTCTTCAAATGGAAAAGTTAAATTTTTATTTCTGCTTACAACTAAATGCGGCCTTCCTTTTAATGGTTTTCCAAGTGAATTAAAAGTTTTTCTACCCATGATAATGGGAAAACCCATCGTCGTATTCTTAAAGTGCTGAAATTCTTCTTTCACATGCCAGGACATTTCTCCATTTGATTTGCCTATAACGCCGTTTTGAGCTACGGCCACAATAATGATTTTCCTCAAACAGCAACCTCAAATTTTATTTTATCATGGTGCTGATATCCTTCAAGTTGAAAATCTTCAAATTGTAATTCATCAATTGGCTTTTTAGCTATAATTAATTTTGGAAGAGGAAGTGGTTCACGTTTTAACTGCTCTTTTAAACCTTCAAGATGATCATACTTTTCCAACTCAGAATTTTTATCGCCGACATAAATATGAGCATCAATTATTGTGTGAGCAAATTGTCCTACTTCAAGATTGGTTTCCTGCGCAACGATTTGAGTTAATAATGAATACGCTGCTAAGTTAAATGGTATACCAAGAGCGATGTCGCCGGAACGCTGTGTTAAATGACAATTCAATTTTCCATCACTTACATTAAAAGCAAAACTATAATGACAAGGCGGCAGTTTACTTTTAGTTGCATTGCCTGGCTCCCAGGCTGAAACTACAAGTCTACGGCTGTAAGGTTTTCTTTTTATCTCATCTATCACGTATTTAATCTGATCGACTTCTCTAACCTGCCACTCACCATTTTCATCTTTTTCCGCACTAGGGAAATGACGCCAATAATATCCATACGCAGTTTCAAGATTTCCATTTTCATCTGCCCATGCGTCCCATATTTTTGTGTGCTTCCTTAAATTTCTTATATGATTTTCACCGGACAAATACCATAACACTTCATGCAGCAATGATTTCCATTCCATTTTTTTTGTAGTAAGTAATGGAAATCCTTTAGATAAATCAACTTTATAAAAAGCACCAAAATATGAAATTGTATCAACTCCAGTTCTTGATTTTTTCCTAATACCTTCGTCAATGACCAATTTTACAAGATCCAAATACTGTTTCATTTTAAATCCTGAATCGAATATTTAATTAATAAGTTTGCATTTAATTTGAGACAATTTAATAAAAAAAGAGTAAGGTATAAAATCTTACTTTAGCAACTGTTCTTTGATTTTGTTTGCTGCTATTACCAATCCTTCTTCAAATTTTATAATTGATTCTTCTTTCGTCTTGAAGAATGAAGATAATGGAATAACCTCACAATTTTCGGGCAATTTACCATAAATTTCGGGAGCAGCATAACCTGCAATAATATAGACTTTTCTCACTAAGTCTTTATAAAATTTTATAATCACTCCAGGGGCTTTGTTCATAAAGCTTTGATTATCAAATGCTCCCTCACCCGTGATTACAACGTCAATATCTGAATGTCTGTTCAGCTGAAGGTCATTTAGAATAAAATCTGTCGATGATTTAATACTAGAGTTAAAGAATATTTGGAATCCTGCTGCTAATCCACCGGCAGCACCAGATAATAATTTAGATGAATCCAATAACTTATTTTTATATAATAGATTAACAATATTTTCAAAACCGGATTCAATTATTTTAAGTTCTTCATTTGAAGAGCCTTTTTGTTTACCAAATATGAAAGTAGCTCCATTTGCTCCCAACAAAGGATTGTCTACATCGGTAACTAATTTGATATCAAAAACGAAATTGAAATGATGCCAGCTTATATTTTTTATTCTTAGAAAGTTAATTGGTACTGGTTCCAATTCATTATTTGAGTCATCAAAAAGCTTTAGGCCTAATCGGGAGCACATTCCAATTCCCAAATCATTAATCCCGCTCCCGCCTATACCTATAACAACTTGTTCAACTTTAAGTTCGTCTGAAATAACTTTGTTTTGAATTGATTTTAATAATTCGCCCATGCCCTTAGAATTGAGTTTTATAGGCTTCCTTAAATCCAGTGGAATTAAATTCAAACCCAAGACTTTTGCCGATTCAATGTAAATCGTCCGGGTTTCTTTTTTATATCCAACTGGAACAGTTATACAAGTTTCATTATACGGAGTTGATACAATAAAATTTATTATTTCTAGTTGAAAATGATGTTTGCAAACTTCTAAAAATCCATCGCCACCATCAGAAATAGGAAATGGTAAAAGTTCAAATCTTTCGTTTGAAAAATTAGATTCTAAAATTTCTATTATTCGATTTGATGATGCGCATTCTTTGAAGCTGTTGGGAGCCAATAATATTTTTATTTTTTTATGCACACTTATATTTCAATTATTTTTTTTAATGATTCAAAAACTTTTTGAGCATCTATTCCCCCATCTCCGCTAAATGAACATTTTTTTGGATCACCGGGACATTTAACCTGACAGTAGTTTTCTTCAGGTAAAATAATTTGAGAGTCATTACCTTTCGGTCCCCATAAAATTGGTGAGCAAGCTGTTAGCGGACAGAATAGTGAAAGTGTTTTTACTTTTAATGCTGCAGCGATATGCATGGGTCCGGTACTAGCCGAAATAAGTAAATCTAAAGAAGCAAAATTTATTATTGATTTTCTTAAATCATTCCTTTCATTTAAGTAAGTAATATCTTTAAGGCTATTTATTTCATCGGGTACTCGAAAATCCGTAATTGCTATTTTGATTCCTTTCAGTCCGCTAATTTTTTCAATAAGTTTTTTATATTCAATGATTGGCATATTGGGAGCTGAGTTTCCACTAGTAGTATTAATTCCAATCAGGAATTCACCATTTTCACAAATGTTATTTTTAACATGCTTAGATTCGACTTTTTCTTTTTCAGTTAAAAATATTTCCGTATCTAAATCGTAAGTCTCAATACCAAGCTTTCTGATCGAATCCAAACAATAATCAGCTTCATGTTTTAAAGGAATGTATTTATTTCTAAAGACACTTTTAGCATTACTCATAAACTGATAAAATTTATACCCCACACCAATTCTTTTTTTAATTCCAGCAAAAAATAAAAGCCAGTTAATTCTTTCTGTTGGCAGAAGCATTAATGAATGTGTAAAATTAAAACTTCTAATCCTTTTTATGAATTGAATTATTTCTTTGAAATTCAAAGGAATAATTTCATCTGGATAAATAATTATTTCGTCAACATTAGGATTATTTAAATAAATATGTTTTGCGTAATTCCTAACTAAGACTGCAACATAACTTGCAGGATATCTCTTTTTTATTTCTCTTGGAATTGGAGTTGAAAGTACCACATCGCCTAAGCGGTCTGGGCGTGATATTAGAATTCTTAATTTTTCCATAGTTAATTTTTCTGTAGAATTAATTCTCTCCAGATATCGAACATCAGCCAACTTTCTAGTTCGTCTTTATAATTCATATTACCATTGAAGTAAGAATCTGTGACTATTTTTAATTTTTGGCTGTCATACAAATCAAAGTTTTTAACTTCTGATGAATTAATTCTATCCATAATGAAATCCTTTAAATAATCGATACTGCAAACTTCATTCTCATTTTGACTTTTCTGAAATAATTTTCTTTTTATTCCAGTAATAATTCTCATTGAAATAGACGTTGAACTATAAGGATAAGAAATCATATTCTTTATTAATGGAAATTGTTCTAGTCTCTTATCATATTTTCTTATCACTTTCCTATTGATCTTACTATTTTTTCTTTTTTCAATTGGAACACATAATCCTATTTCTATTAAATCAGGCTGAATGAAAGGCATAAAAGCAACTGCAATTTGATCTAAACTTGTTTGCCCTAACGCAGCAATATTGGGTGCTTTATACTTTACTATAAAATAATCCAGCCAGTTCGCTAAACCAATAGATTTATAATCCGGCATTGAATTGAACGCTGAATTTATCTTTTCCAACGTGCTTTCATATAAAATATTATTTATTTCTCTTTTAAAAAAACTTCCATGATTCTTTTTAAGTAACATAAAAAACTTCTCAGGCCGTTTTTGTGTTACGGCATCTTTTCCGAGAAATAATATTCGATTTAAAAATTCTCTTCTTAATATTTCTCCATATGCACCATCTATAATAACTTTGTTGTTCTCAAATAGAGCAGCATGACTGGGAATTACCAATAAATCACTAAGCGATAATAAAAATCCTGTAGTCGGAATGAAATGATAAAGCGACGTTAAAATATTGCTAGCTGTATTTTCTTTGATTGGAATTATTTCAAGATTGAATGATAATTTACTTGCTATTGTTTTAGCCATTGATACATCTTGATTCGAAGCATCACCAAAAGCATGCGAACTTACATATTCAGAATTGTTTTTTAGCAAAATTGAAAGCAGTGTCCTTGAATCTAACCCACCTGAAAGGCTGAGAGCAGTATTTCTTCTTTCTCTTGAAGGAAATAATATTAAATCTTCCAGACATTTTATAGCATCTGATGACGTATAACTTTTACTCCATTCCGGTTCCCAGGAGCTATGCTGAATATTCAATGAAGACTTTTCAACATTGATCTCTACTTTCCCAAAAGGGCCCAGTCTATTAATTCCTTTAATAAAACATCCGTGTGAAATCTGAGTAGAAGTCAACCATGCAGAACTAAATTCTTTTAAATTTATTTCAGAATTGGATTGAAATTTTGTTACCCAGTCGAGTCGGGTTGAGAAAATAATTGAAGTGTCTGATTTATAAAAAAATAAATCTCGTATTCCTAATCTATCATTAAATATTTTAATCGAACCTTCTTCGTATTCAACTACAAGATAATGTCCATTTAATTTTTTGGTGCTTACTTGATCTTCAGAAATTATATTTTTCCAATCTTCTGCAGAAATAAATCCGAATTTATTGTGACGTGATTTAATCCCTATTCCCAGGACAACAAATCCGGAGGTCTCAGTTATGGCTTCGCAGATTGCGGTTTCATCCAAGCCTCCTGAATAAATCAATACTTTTGAGGTTTGATGTTTGAGTTTAATATCTTTAGGAAAATTTAAATGCGATTTATTTAATAGATTTGTATCGCCAACTATACCAAATATCCAGGACATGCTAGGATAAACTATTATAAATTTCTAAAGATCTTTGTGCAACCTTCTGCCATAAGAAATTATCTTTTATAAATTTTTGCAGCGCATTTGTCTTCGAAGTGTTTAAGGATTTTTCAATTCCTTTTTGGATTGATTTTACCGACTTTGGATCTACATATTCAGCCATATCTTTAAAATAATCTTTGGTGCCGCCATAAGGAGTAATTACTATTTTAGCCCCGCTTAGTGCGGCTTCCAACGCTGCTATACCGGGAGTTTCAAATAAAGAAGGTAAAACAAAACTATCGCACGCAGCATAAGCAGAAGCAAGTAATTCAGAATTGTTTTCCAATTCATCTATCAGTAAAATATTTTTATTTTTTTGAATTAGCTGCTTAACTTCTTTACTTTCACCTGTGTCTAACATTTTACCAATAATAACTGCGGGATGATTTATGTTTTCTAATGCTTTAACTAATGCTAGCATATTCTTTCTTTTTGGACCAATGTGTCCAACATTTAAAATAAAATTTTTCAATCCGTACTTTTTATAAAACAATACCGGATCGGGGTTTAAGAATCTTTCAGAAACACCATTCGGAATAATCCTAATTTTTTTTGCCGGAATATTAAAGCCGTTAGAAATTAAATTTTTCTCTTCTGTTGTATTTGGCAAAACTAATTCAGACCAGTTGCAGATATCTCTAATAAATCCATAGTCGAACCATAGTCCGGGAAATAATTTTCTTGTGAATTTATCAATAGAATTTACCCGTTTTAAAAATTTTGTAGAATGTGAACTAAAAAATACAGGCTCAACTAAAAATTTTTTATTATTATAAAACAAATTTCTGGCAAAGCCATACATCGATAAATTCGAGCCGACTAAATGCATTACATCAAAGTTTTTAAGCTTATCAACCGATGACCACATATTGAATAGTTCAACTTCGTGGCCGAGTATTTCCAATTCTTTTTTGCATTCACTAATTTTTATATAAGGGCCGCCTTTGGCAATTGGCACTCCCTCATATGTAGCAAAACAAATTTTCATTGTTTTGATTTTCTATATTTGAAAAGAATATCATGCCTCATCATTCGTGAAGAAGTTTTTCTGATTTCATTTGGAGTAGTTTTATAATCAATTTTGAATTTTGCATTCTCTATTTTTCTCATTTTCAAATCTTTACTACTAATTGGAGCAAGGTAAACTTCTTTATTGGGAAAACTTGTTCTTACCCAAAATATATTATCTTCAGAATTTTTATTAATCTTAATTTCACCATTAATAAATTCAGCTTCCCATTTTAATGTAATTCTATTATTCCACCATTCATAAAATTTTTCAAACGTTAAAATAGGAATATTTAAAAGAATTAATTTTTTTGAAGATTTCATCTAATATATTTAATCTCTCTTCACCCGGGTGAGTGTATAAAATTATTGATTCTTGTAAGGCTAATTTTTGCGCAATTATATTCAAAAAATAATTCAGCATTCCTTCATCGCTATGTCCTCCCCATTTCAATCTGCCGAAACTAAGCGGGTGAATCGGAATTTGCAAAATCTTGCCGAAAGAATTGTTAGTAACCGGATAAAACGGAAAACAATCATAAGCATAACTAAATTCTGATGAGTAATTAAAGTCTAATTCTTCTAAAGATTTATTTAAATCTTCATTCCACTCTCCAAATGGAGCAGCAAAACCGATTGGTTCACTGTTTATAGTTTTTAAATCTTCAATTCCTAATTTTATATTTTCATAATTGTCGTTATAATTATCAAATACTCTATGTCGACGACAATGCAAACCAATTTCTTGATTGGTAAATCCTTTGTACAAATTTTTGATGTCACTCCCTATAGAGTTTGTTTCAAGAAACCATGTAGCCGAAATTTTATTTTCACTAAATAAATCATATAAGTTTTTTAGTTGAGAAAAAGTTCCAAAATCAGTATCAACCCTGAAAGAGAAAATGCTTCTCTCACCATTTGGAAATTGCCAGAGATTAATAAAAGGAATATTTCTGTGATGATATAAATTTTCTAAAGCATTTTTAATTAAATGATAGATTGTCCCTTTTGAAATTAAAGCCACTCGTTCGTTTGTTTCTATATTTCCAAATTCCGTGTAAAAGTTCTTTCTCTTAACAGAATGTTTAATCATCTGTGAAGAAAAATCTGACGGAAAAACAATAAGCTTCCCCTTCCCGATTTTAGTTGAGTAGGCAGTGTTTACACCATTTTGGTTCGGCAAAAGATTAGCATCATACGCCACTTTGCAATTTTTAAAAATATCACATATAATATTTTGATTAAAAATTTCATCTATGTCTGGTTGGATAAACTTAATATATATTTTTTTTGTTTTAATTTTTAAAAGCGTTTCAGCAATATCTGCTTCAGTTAAAACACAACCGCCGTTTTTAATATAGTTTAAAACTTTTTCATTATTACTTTTTTTATCGCTAAGTATTAAAACTGGTATCAGATTTTCATTAAACGGATCATCTTCTCTGATAATTTTAAATGGAATGCCTATTTGCTGAAGGAGTATCTCCCAGTAAGGTTTTAAAGATGTTATGCAAACACTTAAGTTCAGACGAATATCCTTTTAATAAAATTTAATTCATCAATTTTTATTCGGCCAGCTAAAACAATTAATGGCAGCCCTATGACAACAGAAATAAGTAATTGAATTATAATACCGGCATTAACAAATGTTACAATTAAAATCACGAAAACAATGGCTGCAATTGATGGAGTTAAAACAGTATTAACAAAATTTATTCTGAATATTTTATTTAAATCAGAAGCCATAATTCCAAATACGGTTAATTCAAATATGGAATAAGATAAAGCTGAACCTTTTATTCCTAAATATTTGGTTAATAATATTAATGATAATAAAAATATTACTACACCGATTATTAATGATTTTGTATAAAATTTTTCTTTATGTATTCCGATAAATGTAAATGAAAAAACAGAGCTGAGTAAAGTAAAGAAAAAGCTGATAATCATGATTTGGAATACTATTACTGCTTCGGAATATTGATTGCCAAAAATTAATCGGACTATTATATCTCCGCCAATAAATGCGAGAAGTGAAACGCACAGCCCAAATACTGTAACGATTTTTAATATTTTATTAAACATCGTTCTAAGGTTTTCAGGATTAGTTACATAGTATTGAGTAATTTTTGGAAAAAACAAAGCGCTAAACACTCTATCAACAATAAGAAAAATTATAATAATTTTATAAGCAGCGCTGTATATTCCAGCATCTGAATTTGAAGAAATATAGCCTAGATAAATAATAGGGAACAATATTACAAACTGTGCAATGATCGACGCTATTCCAAGCGAATAAGATTCTTTAAATAAAGTAAACAAATTAAAATTAATAAAATTAAATTTGATTTTGTTTTTAGTGATTAAAAAAATTGAAATTAGAAATACAGCGTTTATCAATCCACCGACTACCCAGCCAACCCCTGTTAAAACTGTATCGTTTGCATGAACGACAAACAATACAACAAATAATAAATATGAAAACGAACCAATAATCCTTCCAATTGCAATCATTTCCATTTTTTGTTTGCCCTGAAAAAACCATTCTAAGCAAAATTGCATTTGGAAATAAAAAGAATAAATAAGCTATTATTGTGTAAGCCACTTCTTCTGACTGAACTAACAGATAAACTGCGGTGACCGATATAATAAAGATTAATGCAGCAAATGTTATTCTGGTTAAAAGAATATTACCGGTTAGTTTTTCGATACTATTTACATTACCTGCAACTTTTCGGGTACCCAACAATGTTAACCCGCCGTTCCCAATAATCATTGCATAACTTAATACGGCAAGTCCAATATTTATAACACCGAAATTTGATTTACCTAGAACCCTGGCAAGATAAGTAACCGCAAGCAAGCCGAGAAGCCTTGCAATAAATTCTATTGAAAAAAGAGAAATTATATTTTTTAAATTTCTATTCAATATTGATTCAAGTTTTATCTAATTCTCTTTTTAGAATTTTTATAATTCTTTCTGAAGATTTACCGTCACCAAAAGGATTTTTTCCCTTAAAAAAGTTATGGCCATTATCTAATTTTTTAACCACAAGTTGAAAAGTATTTTTTATTTTTTGTGAATTGCTCCCGGTTAAAAAAGCATAGCCCGACTCTATCGCTTCCTTTCTTTCGGTTACATCCCGCATTACAATTAAAGGTTTTTTAAATACAAAACTTTCCTCCTGAATCCCGCCGGAATCAGTTATAATGAAATGACATTTACTCATCAAATACGTAAAAGATAAATAATCTAATGGAGGGAAAAGAAAGACATTGCTAAGATTTTTTAATATTTGGTTAACAGGCGTCCGCACATTTGGATTTAAATGAACAGGATAAACAAAATTGTAATCATATTTTTTTGCTAATTCTTTTATTACTGTCAGCATCTTCTGAAATTCTTCGCCGAACTTTTCTCTGCGATGCAATGTGATTAAAATAAATTTTTTGTCATAAAAATTTTCCGGCAAATATGTTGAAAGACTTTTCTCTATTTGGATTGATAATTTTTTGCTTTCTATTTTTTTCTTAGCATCGTTTAGAGAATCTATAACTGTATTCCCAACATTAAAAATATTTTGTTTTTTCACACCATTATTTAATAGATTTTCTGCTGAAGCTTTTGTTGGAGCAAAATGATAGTCAGTTAATAAAGTGATAAAAGTTCTATTTATTTCTTCAGGATAAGGATGGAATTTGTTGAAGCTTCTCAATCCGGCTTCCACATGAGCAATTCTGATTTTGTTATAATATGCCGCAAGTGAAGCTGTAAATGCCGTAGTAGTATCACCTTGAACAACAAGTAAATCCGGTTTAACTTCATCAAAAACTTTTTTGAATTTAGAAATTGAGTTAGATGTAATTTCAAATAAGTCTTGATTCTTTTTCATGATATTCATATCATAATCTAGGCTTATCTGAAAAATATCAAGAACTTGCTTTACCATTTCTTTATGCTGGCCGGTAGAACAAATATATGTATTAAATGACTTTTCTTTTTTTAACTGCCTAATTACTGGAGCCAATTTTATAGCTTCTGGCCTGGTGCCAAATACAACAAGTATTTTTTTCATTTACTACTTAACTAAATTGTTTAAGACTTTTTCTAAATTAGAATCGGCACTTAACTTTTCGAATAAAATTAAATTATCATTACGAATATCTTTTATGCATCCCATTGCCGGTGCAATTACTTTTTTATTGTAATTCAAAGCCAATATTACACTGCCGGAAGTAAGAATATCATCAAAATTAAAAATTACAAAATCAGTTATGCCGAATAATAAATTTATTTCTTCCTCGCTGATAAATTTACTTATTATAATAATATTATCCTTATTCTTTGAAGCAGCTTCCATCTTTTTGAAATAAGCTTCACTTCCCTTTTTTACTGAACCGGCAATAATTAAAATCGAATTGCTAATTTCATTTAACAAATTTATAATTTCTAAAAGTCCCTTGTATTCAGCAATTGCGCCAAAAGCTAAAAATATTTTTTTATTGTAATCAATTTTGACTTGGGGAAATTTCTGCTGCATTAACTTTTCAGACTTTTGCCTATCAAATATTTCCACTTTGAAATCTGGATGCTTCACAATAAAGAATTTTGATTCGGGAACTTTTAAAATTGGAGACATAATTTTAACAGCCGACTCACAATGAACGTGAAGCCTATTTGAAATTTTTGCTAAATATCTGAGGAAAACATTGTTTAGAAATTTGTATTTATTTGAGTGTGGAAATTTATTGTGAATTGTCCAGACAATTTTCCCGCCAATTATCTTGTAAAAGGATACCCAAAATATTTTCCAAAAACTTCCGGATAGAGATTTTAAATCAGTTACCTCAAACCAATGATAATGAAGTAGATTATTTTCATGGTAAAGTTTTTTAACAAATATTTTAAAATGAAGATAGACTGAAAGAAATTCTATTCTTAATTTGCCGGCATTTCCTTCTATGATTTCTTTATAGAATTGGTATAAGTAATCAGTATTTTTATTTTCGGGATTTGAGAGAGGAACTACATAAACCTTTTTTAGATTGGGAACTAACGCAAAATATTCCTTTAATAATTTCTCTTCATTCATCAAGGAAGCAGATAGATGTTATTAATATTGTAAAATGCAAAACAAATATTATTAAATAATTTCAACAAAACATTTTATAATAAGATAAACTATTACGTTTATGTTGGCAGAAATAAATATTATAAAATTAAATTGTATAATATGTTAATTTCAACAGTGTGATAAGTTAGTTAAAAACTAAAACTTAATGAAATAGAATTGCCTGTTCCTAACCCGATAGATAAAGGCGATAAGGCATAATCAAAAATTAAATTTCCCCAGTGAATACCGGCTCCTACAGTAAGCCCTTTTGAAATGTAGCCAGTTTGATAACCAGCTCTGACGGCAAAAATATCATTGTATAAAACTTCCGCACCAAGATTAAAATGAATGTCGTCAGTGTCTAAATATTTTTGAAACTCTCCTGCAGTAGACATTTTAAACAAATTATCAGAGAACGAGAATTGATAAGCAGGCCCAATTCTGATTTCTGATGGCAGTTTTGTTTTTTCATTTCTAAGCGGAGACATTGAACCTAAATTTTTAATTACCGCTGAAGCAAATAATCCGTCGATATTCGTTTTGTACCTTAAGCCAAAATCAAAGCCAAAACCTTCGCCTTCATCATTAAGTATTCCTTCGTATAAATATCTTATAGTTGTTCCAAAAGCTAGGTTATCGCTTAAGAAGAAACCGGTAGATAAACTGCCGCTAAAATAATTTGCGTTAAAGGTTGATATTGGATCTCCCGCAATTTCTCTAATCTGTATATCGCTTATTGTAGTTACGTTAAAGCCAATAGCAAATGGCAAACTGAATAAATTGAATTTTACTCCGCCTAGTTCACTTCTAATATCTTGAATCCATGAATTATGCATGAATGTAAGTTGAGTGTTTTCAATCCCGGCAAGGTTAGCTGGATTATAATTTAAAGCAGTAACATCATTCGCAGTGCCTGACCCGGCGTCACCCATAGCAACGTTTCTTGCACCGAATCCCAGTTTTAAAAATGATAAGCCAGTATTACCCGCTGATTGCGGAAACATTAGAGATGCTGCGATAATTATTAAAAGTGTTGTTTTATACATTAGTAAATTGTTTAATTGTCAAATTGTTTTTACAAATTTAAGTATTCTATTAAATATTTATTTTTATATATCTATTAAAGCTCGTATTTAAGATATAGTTTTTTAAGCTGTTAATCTCTCAATCAAAATATAACATTCACGCCGACAATATGCCTGTCTTGAGGAGAATATTGTTCAATCATAAATGCATAGTCAACAGCAAAATCAACATTTCCAAAATTTTGAATGAAAGAAAATCCCACAGCAGGTTTAGCAGGCTGATCGGAATTACTTAAATTAAACTGATCTAACCCGCCTCTCAAATATAATTTATCATATACATTATACTCTATTCCGGCTCGTAAAATATTTGATTGAGCGTTGCTGTTTTCCAATTCAATAGAAGCCAAAAGTCCAAGATCTTTATTAGTATAACCAACTCCAATTTTTCTTAGGTTAGGAAAGTTATCTGTTGTATTTGTTCCATCCTGGCCGTATATCGAACCGGAATCCCATTTATATTTTGAATTGATATCTGTTATTACAAATGAAACATTAAATTGTTCATTAATTTTATACAGGGCCCCAATATCAAGCCCAAAGCCGGATGCTTTTATGTCCTTGTAAAATTTATAATAATAAAATTTAACCTCTAAGCCTAATGAAAATTTCGAGGAAAATGATTTAGCAAGTCCTAAAAAGAATTGATTTTCTGAAGTTGATAATTCACCGGTTTGTAAATCATTCCCATCCCTGCCATCGATTTTACCTACACCTGAATTTATAATTCCAAGACTTACACCCGCACTGGATTGCGGGCTGGAAATATGTGATGAATCTTTGGAAGAAAATAAATCAAATTTTCGTGTATAATTTAAAAAGTTAAGTGAACGATCTAATGATAAAAATGAATAAGAAGTTTGTATAGAATTATTTTGTTGAAATATAATAACAGCAGGATTGTAATATGAAACTAAATTACCTTCCGTTATTGCAGACATAGCGTTGCCCATTCCAATTCCTCTAGCTCCAAAACCGATTCGGCTAAAGGCTCCGGGCATGGAACTTATGCTGCTGAATTTCGGCTGCGCTAAAATCGAATGAGCAGTTAATGCCAAAATAATAAAAAATATTTTCTCTCAACTAAACCTCTTATAAAAGTACAAGTTCATAATTAAGTTTTAGTTTAAGATTTATATTACTTGAACTTACACTTGAACATGAACTCAATTTAATACTAAAATTTTTCCGTATACCGGCTCATCAGATCCAACTTCAACCCGATAAAAATATACTCCGTTAGGAACTATGTTTCCCGAAGCATCTCTACCATCCCAATAATCAATAATTCCGGAACCTTTGCCAGTTTCACTTCTATCAGCATTTTGGATTATTGTTGACACATAATTCATTGAAAAATTAAAAACTCTAATTGTTACTTTTGCGCTTTTGCCGCCTGTACTGTATTTAATGCTCAATTTATCCAATCTTGGAGAAAAAGGATTTGGGAATGCATGAGTTTCTTTTGATGAAGATAAACTTTGAGATGCAAAATAAACTGTCCAATCTCCTACCCACATAATACCTTGGGTTTCTTCCAATCTTGCGAGTCCGTTATTCGAGCCTAGCCACACAAAATTATTATTTGAAGATGCTGCATAAAATGCTACTCCGTTGTCAATTCTATTAGATGTTTTATTGTCCACAATTGAATTAGGTAAAATCCAGCTTACTCCAATATTTGAAGAACGAAAAGCTCCATTGTCAGCCGCGCTTATAACATCATTAAATTTAAATCCGAAGTTGTGAACCTTCTCTCCATTCAAAGCAGTTTGCCAATTGCTGCCGCCATCAGATGTATAACTAACACCATAAAATTCTTGATTATCTTCTGCAACCCAGGTAGCTCCCCAAATAGTATTATTATATTGGTTGTAACCAAGTGCAACAACAAAATTTCCACTTATCGGGTTTGACTGATTTTGATGGCTGAATTTTTTCCAGGTAATTCCCCCATCAGTTGATTTGTTTATGCCTGCAGCTGTACCTACATATAAAGTGGAATCATTAGTTGTAATGATTGAAAATCCTTCATGATTTAAATTACCATCTTTACCGGTTTTTGGTCTTAATTGGTACTTAACTGTATCTGTTAGAGTTAAGCTATTCGACTTATCCGAGGGAAGAAGTACTCTTTGCCAGGTTTGTCCTTTATCAGTGCTTTTTCTTAATCCGCTAGACCAAGAAGCAATCCATATTGTTCCAGGAGTAAATGCAATGTCGTAAGTAATATTTTGCTGTGGGACTGTTACAGGCAAAGCGTAAATCAAGGGAAGATTGGTGCCGTCGTTTATCCCGTATGCAAACAATGAATCGCCTTCAGCATCAACAGGCTGCGGAATATTTGTCCAGGTCTTTCCGAGATCAGTTGAATAATGTAAGCCTGTACCCATATCTACATCTTCATCAAATGCTCTGGCAGTTGCAGTCCAGATTGTATTAGTCAATTTATTATAATTTATAGCTGAAATTCCATCTTCAGAGAATTCGTTTGTTTGATAATAATTTTCCCATGTATCGCCATTATTTGTTGAGATGCTCAAACCACGGCTTGTCCCGAGTAAGATTGTATCTCCAATTGTTAAAATATCGGAAATACTATTACTCACCGGAGTAGAACTTTCCAATGATTTTCCTAATCGTTTAGCGTCGTTTAATTGAAATTGGTTTGGAATTGTTTGAGGATAAACAAAATTAGACAAGATCATAATTATAGCAAGCGCTGAAAAATATTTTTTAATCATTTAATAACTACATTATGATTGATAATATTACTAACTGCATTTCTTCTATCCTGTGCCTGGAATTCAAAACGATATGTTCCCTTTTGATTTGAAGGAGCAACTAAAATTAATACCGAATAAATACCATCACCAGCAGTTTGATCACCGGAAACAGATCCGCCATCATCAAGCAATTGAATTGGGCCATTGATTGTTGAGTCAGGTTTATGGCTTAAGAAGCTAACTGTTTTAATATCGCTCAGTCCATTTTCATCCGCAGCTTTAATTGAAAGAAAAACTACCATGGAATCAACAACATTGATTGTGTCCGGAGCAATTAAATCCGAAATTACCGGAGCGACATTTGTCTGTCCATTATCATAATTAAATTGTTGCACAGCTGCTTTACTAGTACGTCCATCTTTAGCAGTAACAAAATATTCAACACTATAAATTCCTATAGGATATGACTGACTTAAAGGAAATCTGTTCGAGAAGGTTCCATCATTAGCAGTAAAATCTCCGTGAGCGGAAGTGTTTCCGTCATCATACAAATCAATTGGAGATGAATTTAATTGTTTGGATTCAGAAGAAAAGATATTGAAATAAACTCTAGATACATTTTCAAAAGATTGAATACGTACAAATAAAGTTAGTGACGAGTCACCCGGAAAGTAGGCGAAATCTTTAAATGATGAAACTCCGGTAACTTGATAATTTGAAATTTCATTATCTACAACTGAATTAAAATCTTTTTCGCATCCCCCGATTAAGATGATGGGAATTAAGAGAAATAATAATTTTTTCATGAATTAAATATTGCTTTATAAATAAAACTCAACAAGGTAAAAAAATATCCATAATTATTAGAAATTATATGAACTTACAGATAATGGAATTGGTGAAAATGAAATTATAAAAATGAAAAAACTAATATAACCCAAAATTTTTCTTTTCGAGTCCAATTCAGAGTAGTCAGGAATTGCCGGATGTTTAATTTTAATAACAAAAAATAAAATCAAAGCCCAAAAAAGCCAGCCCATCCAGCCAAAGCCCAAATCTTGTTGCAAAATTAACTCTACCAATCCTGCAATTCCCAAAATAAACAAAATGCTAAAACTTATAACAGCAATTTTGTAATGATTTTCTCCACCGAAAATTGTATAGCTGATATGTCCGCCGTCCAGCTGACCAATCGGTATCATGTTCATCGCTGTTATTAACATACCGAACCAGCCGACGCATAGGAATGGATAATGATAAACTTCTGTCATTGGTGGAAAAAATTGATGAGGATTAACAAATATCATTTTAAAAAATGAAAATAAAATGGTATTCCCAAATTGAAGAGCGCCTCCCTGGCTTGCAAAATTTGGATCCAAATAATTAGGGTGTATGGAAATGATATATTCTATACCGGGTATATGAGTAAAACCATATATAAGTACTATGAGACATGCGATAAATCCTGATAGCGGGCCAGCCACTCCGATATCAAACATAGCCTTCTTTGTGTAAATAGGTGAACGCGTTCTAATAACTGCACCCATAGTCCCAAAATTAATAAATGCCGGGATTGGCGGAAATGGAATATAATATGGAAGCGTAGCATCAACTTTGTGATATCGTGCCGCAAAATAATGTCCAAATTCATGGCAGGTAATGATAAATAAAATTGATATAGAATATGGAAGTCCTTTTAATAAAAATTCAAGCTCGAAAGGAATTTCCATACCCTGAAGCCATTGAGCACCGGCAATTGTAGTGGTTATAAATGTGAGAATAAAAAGACCTATGTGCAGCAGATAATTATTTTTTTTGCGAGCCTTTTTTGACTCGAATGTGTCTGTAAAATATTGTTCTTCTAAATTTTCTTCAGGCATTATAAATCCAAATTAAATCCAATTGTAGAATAATGTTCATTCAAATCAAAATATTCACCATGTATACTTTTACCCGAGTAATATGAATATAAAATACTAAATCCTTTTTTATCGTATTTCCCGAATTTAAAACCCACACTTAAAATATTGCTTCCGCTGTATTCACCAATTTTTTGAAGCTTAAAATCATAAGCAACAAATGGTGAAGTTGAAACATCAAATAATTCCGGTAAGAAATAATCAAACCCAAGTTGATAAATTCCTTTGCCAATAAAATCAGGTTTGACATGAAAAATATAAGTCAGTCCGGCGTACATTCTGAAGGTATTGATTTTATAATAAGGAAAAAGTTCCATAAACTCGCGGCTGTAAACCCATGGAGTTTTTCCGTTACGCCACATATTATTTGCATAATCGTATTGGCCATCCACAAAATGTGCACTTATATGGCTTAATCTAAATCTTGCGCCCCATTCATTTTTATCATTTACAATTTTATAACCAGCATTTACGCCAAAAAGATAGTCAATTGCTTCAACTGGAAAATGAAAATCTGATTCACCTCTAAGTTTTGTGAAAGTGAATAAGTCACCGCCAAATGAAAAAGTTTTGTTATCAATTACATAATGATAAAAATCTGAAGAGGTTCCGATATCTAGCTCAATATTTCTTTCGCCAATTAAATAGCCGAATCCCGCTTTTGGCTCCAAATGATTTGCAGTAAAGGGCTGAATATTAAGCTCATCCGGGAACCATTCTTTTTTCGACTGAGAAAAAACGGTTGATGCAGCTATTAATAAATAAAATACAATATGATTTTTTTTCATCTTAATGATTTAATATGTGGGAAGATTTTTTGAGCTTTTGTTTGATGAGCTTTTGGTAGCTGTATTTAAATTTTGATGGCAAACTTAAAATTGAATATAGGTTTGTCGGGAATGCAAATGAAGGCTCAAAATAACAATTCACTGTACATCCTTTACAAAAATCAAATCTGCCTTCCATCTTTTTGAAATACTTTATCTTCTCCGAATCTCTTATTTCTTTTATAGGCTTATCGATTTTGATTAATTCATTTCTGAAATGGTAACATGGTAAAATTATTTCGTTGTTCGGGGAAATAACTACAACTCTGCTAACAGCTTTACAGCTTGGATCTTCAATGTTGTTACCACCATTCCGCCTTAATTTTATAAAGGCATTATTCAAATAAATATCTGCTTTGCCTTCAACATACTCTTCAATATAATCTAACGCTTCATTGCTTAAGCCCGGATTTCCGAAATAAGAGAATACTGGATTAACCATTAAAACAAGATCATTCTTGACGGCTAAATCATACATGCGCGGTAATTTTCTATAAGTCTGATTTGTTACAGTAAAAAGTATATCAGGAAATTCGCCTAACGATTTTGCTATATCAATACTTTTTAAAACTGAATTGTAACAATTTACTTTTCTTATTTTATTATGCTCTTCTTCGTCTGGTGAATCTAAAGAAAAATGCAACAGGTTTATATTCCCGGCTAATCTCTCTGCAAATTTTGGATAAAGCAAACCATTTGTTGTAATGCTTGTCTGCATCTTCAAACTTTTTGCAAAAGCTGCCATTAAATGTATCTCTTTATGAAGAAGAGGTTCTCCGCCTGTGAGATCAATAAATTTAACTCCCAAATCAGCGAGCTGTTTTACATTTGATTTAAAATCTTCAAGATTTGCATAAGGAGTGTCTTTAAAGTTTTCATGAAACCCGAAATGGCAAAACTCGCAGTAAGCATTACATCTATAAGTCAAATAGTAATTGCAGAGAAGCAGCATTAAAGTTCCCTTCCCTTCCAAACGACTTTTCTATCCAGTAAAAGCATGAATGGTGTTGCAATAACATATAACGTATAATAAATCTGGTATGATAAAAAATACTTTAAATTCTTAGTTATCCCTAAATTATTGTGAACACTATATAGCACAAAAAAATCAGTTAATATTTTAAAGAAAACTAAATAAAGCCAAATGGTTGAATAGAAAAAAGGAGTAAGCAAAACACAAATGTTAGTTAGGAAACCCCAGGTCATAATTAAGTAACCGCTAATAGGCACACCTAACCCGCCCACAGACCATCGTTTTTTTTGACGGTACAGACTTTTAATGCTTTTGCATGGCTTTGAAGTGATTAAAGATTCCTTATCTAAAGGAAATATAATTTCATATTTTTTTAATTTGTTTATTGCATTTAGAAGACTAAAATCTTCTGTAACACTAAAAGGTAAATTTTCATAGCCTCCAATTTCATCATAAGCTTTTTTACGGTATGACATATTATTTCCAATGCAGCTGATTGGAACACCTATATTTATAGTGCCGGATGCAACGAACAACAAATAAATAAAATCTATACTCTGCACACCGCTGAAATTATCAAAAGCAAGCTGCGTAGTAAAACCGTTTACGATTGCAACATCTTTTTGATAGTAGGAGGCAATGGTATAAGCCCATTTCGGCTGAACTTCACAATCAGCGTCAGTCGTTAAAATTATTTCACCTTTCGCTATATCAATCGCATTTGCCAGCGCGTTCATTTTCCCGATTAATTTTCCAATTTCTTTTTTAGTGATAATTTTTTTGAATTTATTTTTGCCGGAAATAAAATCATCAATAATTTTTCCTGTATCATCTGTTGATTTATCATCAACAATAATAATTTCAAGTTTTCCTTCCGGATAAATTAATTTATCCAGTGAAATTAAACATCTCTCAATATTATCCTGCTCATTTCGTGCGGCCACAATCACAGTTGCTGTAGGAAATTCTTCTTCGTTAATTTTAGGAAATTTCTTACTGACGCCGATTATAAAAAGCACCGATTGAATAAAGTAACCGCTTAATACTATTAGAAAAATTACTTCAAGCATTCCGCGGGTTCTCCAATTTGAAATCCTTTTTTAGCGGCTTCTTCTAAAATAATTTTTATTGAATCGATTATAATAGCTTTCGATTTTATGCTATCGTGCAAAACAATTATTGAGTTTTGTTTTAGATAATTTTGAACTACAAATTTAACAAGATTTAAATCATTTTTATAATCATATGTCAGCAGGGACCACATAACATTTTTCAACTTTGTTTGCTTCATTAATTTTGATGTAGATAAATTAAATTTACCATGCGGCGGACGAAAAAATTTTACATGGTAATTATGCTGCTCAAGAAGCAAACTATTAAATGATTCTAATTCTAATTTGCTTTCCTTCTCAGATAAACCAATCAATTTTTTATGATGAAAAGTATGATTCCCTATCAAATGATTTTCACCTATCATTATTGAAGTAAGCTCTGAATTATTTTTACAGTTTTCTCCCACACAAAAAAAAGCGGATTTAATTTTTTGATGATTCAGAAATTTTAAAATTGTTTCTGTGGTTTTATTTGTAGGCCCATCATCGAAAGTCAAAAGGATTTTATTATTTTGAGTTTCCCAGGCATAATCTTTAAATAATTGCTTTAAAATAGACGGCGGATTATAAAAATATTTCTTCAAAAAGTATTTCTGTATTTGGTAAAAGATTTATACCCAATTTAAAAAGAATTCAACAAAGATTTCTTAAATTAGTGTCCAATTTTTGAATTAAAAAATAATCATGTCTCAACTTAGCGAACATCAAAAAGGATTATTAGCCGTATTAGCCGCTGCAATGCTGTGGAGTACAGGCGGCATGTTTATTAAGCTTGTTACCTTAAACGCAATTCAGATTTCATTTTTCAGATCTTTTTTTGCGGCTATAGTTTTCGCAATTTTATTCCGCAAAACCGTTTTTTACGCCAACGGATTTACATTCCTTAATGCTTTTACTTATGCAGCGGTTTTAGTGCTTTTTGTAATATCGACCAAAATGACAACCGCAGCAAATGCTATATTTCTGCAATACACTGCACCAATTTATGTTTTAATCTTTGAACCGATCATCAACAAAACTCGTTACGAAAAAATAAATATCATAACAATTATTATTTGTTTTTTGGGTATGACATTGTTTTTTATGGGTGAACTAACTCCAGGACATTTAACTGGAAACCTGCTTGCGTTGCTTTCAGGAGTAGCTTTTGCAGCTTTTCTTTTAGGTATGAGAAAAAACAAAAATGAATATCAATTCAGCGCTATATTCTATGGCAATATTCTGCTGATGTTAATTTGTTTCCCATCTCTGTTTGATATTAGAATTTTAAGCATTACAGATTTTGGAATGGTATCATATCTTGGCATCCTGCAAATAGGAATTGCCTATGCAATTTTCAGCTATGGATTGAAAAGAGTATACGCAATTGAGGCTTCATTAATTTCAATGATTGAACCTGTATTAAATCCGGTTTGGGTTTTTCTGGCTTATAAAGAAGTGCCATCATTTATGGCAATAGTGGGCGGCATCGTTATTATAACTGCTATTTCGGTAAGAGCATTTGTCTTAGAGACCCCCACGATGAAAGCTAAGTTAAAAATTAAAAACTAAGGCGAATTAAAAATTCTCCCCTTCAATAGTTAAAGGGGAGAAATGAAAAAAAATTATAATCCGAATTGTATCCCGGCAGTAATTACATAAAAATTAGCATTTACATCGCTGCCAGGCACACCTTCAAAATCATAATTAAGAAAAACATATCTAATATCTGCGGTCAAATAATTATCCGAATTTAAACCTAATGGAAGCTGAACACCGCCGCCAAAGTGCCATCCTACCTTTTGTTTTGTTTCATCCGCAATTCCGGCATCATTGATATCTGAACTGTAATCGAATTTTGTATTATACCATCCAAAACCTACAGCGCCGTAAACCATTGGAAGAACATATAATAATCCTGTTACCATTACTGGGTAACTTCTAACGGTAATTTTATCATTTAAGTAAGATTCCTGACGGTAGTTTACGGATCCTTCCACACCAATAAACGGAACACCATGAATTCTAAGTGCGAGTCCATACATTAATTTTCCATTATCAGCATCACCCGCTTTTTGAAATCCTATTTGCGGACCAAGAGTAAGATCAACTTTAGGCCCGATCTGGGAGAATCCTTCACCTGCTAAAAGCAAAATTGAAATTATTAGCATGATCCATTTTTTATACATCTTTAACTCCTTAATATTATTCAATACGAATTCAAAATATTAGAATGAATACATAAGCATTGTGATTCTCTTTCCAATATTATTTTTATGTGATTTTTACCAAGTTACATCTATATGAAAATATAATACAGTTTAAAATTTGTGGGAAAAGTAAACAAACTTGCCTAAGACTTTGAGGTTATTTATATTTAATCTTAATAAGAATAATATTTAAATGTAGGAAATTATTAAAAATTGGATATAGTAATTGCCAATCCGAGTTATTTAATCCGGGAGGGATTTAAATATGTTATTAACAGTCATAAGTTATTAAACCTTTCCGGCGAAATAACCAATGCATTAGAATTTTGGAACAAAGTAGAAAAATTTAAGCCTGATGTTCTCGTAGTAGATTATTCAATTCCAAATTTTGTAGAAATTGATGAATTATCCAAAATCAACGAAATCTCAGAAAAAACTAAATTATTAGTTATTTCAAATGATAGAAATAAGGATAATATATTAAAAGCGATCAATGCTGGCGTTAAAGGGTATCTTTCAAGAGAGTGCGGCAAAGAAGAAATATTAAATGCATTATTCACCATTCATAAAGGTGAGAAATTTTTTTGTAATAAAATTTTAGATGTAATAATTGAAAAGCAAATCAATCCGCAAGATGACTTTTCGCAATTGAACCTGGGAGAACGTGAAATTGAAGTAATAAAATTAATTACTTCCGGATATTCAAACAAAGATATCGCTGACAAGCTTTTTATAAGCATTCATACTTTGTACACTCACAAAAAAAATATTATGAGAAAGCTGAATTTTAAATCACCTGTGGAATTAGTGTTATTTGCCATAGAAACCGGGCTTATAGATAATAAAAAAGTTGAATACCTTTCCAAAGAAATTCTAAAAACTTAAACCTTGAATTCTCTGTACTTTATTTATGATTTGGATATCCTTCCACAATTAGTGTAGTTAGTATAATAATCAAACAGATTAAAATCATAATTGAATAAATAATTTTTTAAATTTATTTTTGATATTAGAAAGAGGAGCTATCCATAAAAATTTAATACTTATATGTTGATTCTAAAATCTCTCGGTATCTGGTTTCTTTTAGCTGTACTGGCAATACTTAATGGTACGTTAAGAGTGAAATTAATTACGCCTAATTTTGGGGAATATATTGGACATGTAATCAGTTCTGTTATTCTGATTTTAATAATATTTATTGTCGCTTACTTTTTTATAAATAATTTGAAAATTACATCCTATAAAAATTTATGGACGATCGGAATTTTTTGGTTTTCGTTCACAATAATTTTTGAGTTTTTATTTGGCCACTATGTAATGGATCACCCGTGGAGTAAATTACTTGCAGATTATAATATTTTAAGAGGAAGAGTTTGGAGCTTTGTTCTTCTTGCTAATCTATTTGCTCCAATTATATGCGGGAAGTTATTTTTGAAAATTAATTAATTTTTAAAAAATTATATATCTTCAATGTTCAGATATACCATTGTTTGATTCAGTAATTGATATGCAATTTCTCCGAAAGTCATTGGGCCTGTAATATTTGCGGTTTTCTTACCTTCTAGTTCAGAATAAAGATAATTTAAAATGCAGTTGCATGAAAAAACCGGGTTAATATTTAGTCTTGAAACTTGCTGAATGAAAGTGCTGACATAATTTTTAATTGGCTTAGCTATTTTGTATTCCACATCTTTAAAAACCGGCGCGTAGAAATTAACATGTTTGCTATGAATGTCTATCTTACTAAAACTTGTATTAATCATAACACCGTAGTAATCGGCCACAAGCGGCAAACGTGAATCAATTTTTGAATCATGCAGATACTCAGCAAAATTTTTCTTCTCTCCATTTATAAAACAATCTTTTACTTTAAAGCCAGATTCCCCAAAAGTAATAGTATCGCCATCACCTTGCTCAAATAAATTAACTATATCCAGCGTTGGAATTTTATTATCAGGCAATTCAACATGCATGACTGTTGATTTTGTTGTGGAACTTTCTCCTAAAATTCCATTATAGACTTTAGGTTTAACCCTACCAAGATCAGCCAAATCAATTCCTGCGACCCAGCCCACTAAAGGATTTAAAAATATATCGCGGTATTGATTTGATTTTTCCGCAAATGAAATATGCAACTCACTAAAACCCGGAATAATTAAAACAGTATATCCATTTTGGTAAGCATCTGATGTAATGCTTGGAAGTTCTTTTTCATCATAAAATTTTATTTTAACATTTTTGACAAAGTCAGGAATATCATCAACAAAAATTTCGTTTTTAGTGAATATTCCACCATCTTCATCCATAAAATATGGAATAGTTCCGCCGATCCAATTGCCTTTCGGAAGTTGATTCAGCAAATTTTCATCGGCAGCCAGAATTAAAAATTCTCCATTGTTAATTTTAGAAACAACATCTTCAATTCGTAATAATTTTTTCATAATTATTTTGATCCCCTTATTTCATTTAACTCTGAGTTCATACTATTTCCATTTTTACTTAAATATTCAAGTAATTCATCTACGCATTTATTAACATTTTTAGAGGTTGAATCCTTTTTTGTGCTTAATAAAATTCGATTCATAAATAATTTTGCCCCTAATGTGTTGAATTTTATTTCTTTCTTGCCTAAAACTATTTTCTCCCAAACGATATCACCTTTTTCCGGTAACATAAAAATTCTTTCGTGAGCTAAACTATTATAAATTATAATCGGATATTCCACTGTAAAAGTTTAATTTAATTAAACTTACGTGATAAATTGAGTTGGTTTTTGATTCTACTGGAATTGTTGAAGAAATGAGTAAAAATCAAAATTTGTCAATATTGATTATAAACCGAGTTTGTGATAGAGTAAAATAAGCATACATTATTATTTAATTATGCTTATTTAGGGAGAGATTCGGTGAAGGTCCCAACCATTTTCAGATTTGCTGTAACGAATTCTATCGTGCAAACGGCTTTCTCTTCCCTGCCAAAATTCAAATGTCTGAGGTACAAGTTTAAAGCCTCCCCAATTCGGCGGCAATGGCACGTTTCCCTCTTTGAACAGCGATTTATACTTTTCAAATTTCTTTTCTAATTCAGATCTGTCATCTATAGCTTCACTTTGTTTGGATGCCCATGCTCCAATTTGACTTTCGTAAGGCCGTGATTTGAAATATTCAAACGATTCCTTTTCATCCAACTTTATTACTTTTCCGCTAATCCTAATTTGCCGTTCTAACGGCAGCCAAAAGAATAATATTGAAGCATTGGGGTTTTCAGATAGTTCTCTTCCCTTTTGACTATTATAATTTGTATAGAAAATTAATCCATCTATATCCACACTTTTTAAAAGCACAACCCTTAAAGAAGGCGTCCCACTTTTATCTGCTGTGGCTAATATCATTGCATTCGGCTCTTCAATTTTAGATTTTACAGCATCTTGAAACCAATTTGAAAATTGATCGAATGGATTTTTGTTCACATTTTTTTTTCTTAGCTCTTTTAGAGAATATTCTTTTCTTAATTTCGAAATTTCGTTATTATCAATCATAATCTTATTTTTAATTAACTAATTTTGCATTACAATACATCCGCAATTTTGTTACATTAGAAAGCACAAAAATCCATGCTTTTTAATGTATATTACACACAAATATAACTATGGTTATAATTCTGTGCAGATGGTTATTTGTGTTTTATAAAAAATGAATAAACTAAATTAAAAATATTTTTCAATAGTAAAAAATTAATAAAAATGAAAACCCAAGAATTAACTAAAGAACAGCAGGAAGAATTAGAAAAATTTGGAGCCAATACTTGGTTTGTGGAATATCTTTATAAGCAATATCAAGAAAATCCTGAAGAAGTTCCCGATCAATGGAGAAAATTTTTTGGCGATGCAAATGGCAAAGCAAATGGAAACGTTGATGAACAAATAAATTCTTCCATACTGGCAGCTTCAAAAGAATTTACTCTACCTAAACCTTCCGAAGATGATCTAACTCAAGTTATTGCGGGAAGTGCTGCAAAAATATTAGAAAACATGAACAGCAGTCTTACTATTCCAGTGGCAACTTCACAAAGAACTATTCCGGTTAAACTTCTTGAAGAAAATAGAATTATAATAAATAAAACTTTGTTTCAAAGAAATGAAGGTAAAATTTCATATACGCATTTAATTTCCTGGGCTATTTTGAGAGCAGTCAATAATATGCACGCGATGAACAATGCTTTCACAATCATTAATAATAAACCGCAGGTCATCAAGCGAAAACATGTAAATCTTGGTTTAGCAATCGACATAGAAAAAAAAGATGGTTCACGCTCTTTAATAGTTCCAAATATTAAAAATGCTGATCTAATGAACTTTAAGCAATACTGGGAAGCATATGAAGATTTAGTAAAACGTTCTCGCAAAGGCCAAATTGACCCTGCAGAATTTTTAGGAACCACAATTACACTTACAAATCCTGGAACAATTGGAACTATTGCTTCGGTTCCACGATTAATGGTTGGACAAGGAACTATTGTGGCTACTGGCTCTATTCAATACCCTGCTGAATATCAAGCTATGTCGCCTGGAACAATCTCTACTTTAGGCGTTAGCAAAGTTATGAATATAACCAGCACTTATGATCATAGAATAATTCAAGGTGCAGAATCAGGATTATTCTTAAAAGATATTGCTGAACTACTTTTAGGTGAAAGAAATTTTTATGAGGAAATTTTTGCAGCGTTAAAAATTCCGCATCAGCCTTTATCCTGGAAGACAGATTATTATCCGGGAGCATTTAATAAAGCAACTAACACTGAAGAAATTGAAAAGCAGGCACGTGTTTTACAATTCATTAATCTTTATAGAGTAAGAGGCCACTTAATTGCAAACCTTGATCCGTTAGGAACTCCAAATTCATATCATGCTGAACTTGATCCCGCAACATACAAATTAACCTTTTGGGATTATGATCGTGAATTTATCACCGGTGGTTTTGGCGGAGTTCAAACTGCTACGTTAAGAGAAATTATAGAAATACTTCAAAAGACTTATTGTGAGAAAATAGGGATTGAATATATGCACATTCAAAACCCGGAAGAAAAATCATGGCTTCAGAGTCAAATGGAACCAATAAAGAATTCTCCAAATTTTGAAATAGAATTAAAGAAAAATATTCTAAACAAATTAATCATTGCCGAAAATTTCGAACATTTCATTCATAATAGATTTATTGGACATAAAAGATTTTCTTTGGAAGGCTCTGAAACTTTAATCCCGGTTTTAGACTTGTTATTGAACGAAGCAAGTGATGATGAAGTTAATGAAGTTGTTTTAGGTATGGCTCACCGGGGAAGATTAAATGTTCTAGCAAATATAATTGGTAAATCATACGATTCAATTTTTTCTGAGTTTGAAGATATCCGTGATCCTAATTCTATTGAAGGTTCCGGCGATGTTAAATATCATTTAGGCGCATCGGGCTTATACAAAACTCAAAGAGGAAATGAGATTGTTGTATCATTAGCCTCAAACCCTAGCCATCTTGAATGGGTTAATCCCGTTGTTGAAGGTATTGTGAGAGCTAAACAAACAAGAGTAGATGACCATAAAAATCATATAAAGGTAATGACCGTTTTAATTCATGGAGATGCAGCTTTTGCCGGACAAGGAGTTGTTGCCGAAACTTTGAATCTTTCTCAACTAAGCGGATATAGAACCGGCGGAACTGTTCACATCATTATTAATAATCAAATTGGTTTTACTACAACACCTGAAGATGCACGGTCTTCTGTATATGCGACTGATGTTGCTAAAATGATTCAAGCCCCAATTTTCCATGTGAACGGTGATGATCCTGAAGCGTCGATTTGGGTTGCAAAGCTTGCTTTCGAATATCGACAGAAATTTAAGAAAGATGTAGTTATAGATTTATTCGGTTACAGAAGACATGGCCATAATGAAGGTGATGAACCCGGATTTACTCAGCCAATTCTTTATGAAAAAATAAAAAGCCATCCTTCGGTTAGAGAAATTTATTCAAATTTTCTTTTGAAAAATAAAACTCTTTCAAAAGAAGAAATAAATCAGATGAATGAAAATATCACAGGTAAATTAAGTGAGTCTTTTGATAAGATAAAAAAGAAAAGTACTGAATTTAACACAGATGTTCCTTTAGCTGTAACTAAAGAAAAAATGGATGCGGTTGAACCTATAAAAGACACCAATATATCAGAAGAAACTTTGGAAAAAATTGTTGATGCAATAACAACGGAACCAGAAAATTTTCATATTCATCCAAAGCTTAAAAAATTTCTGGAGAATCGGAAAAAGTTAGTTGATGGTTCAATTGATGCTGACTGGGCGTTTGCAGAATCACTTGCATTCGGAAGTCTTTTGATGGAGGGAACACCCGTTCGATTAAGTGGTCAAGATAGTGTTCGCGGAACTTTTAGTCAGAGGCATTTGGCATTAACGGACATTGAAACCGGAGAAGAATATTTTTATTTAAATTTTATATCTAAAAATCAGGCAAGGCTTGAAGCACTTGACAGTTTACTGTCCGAAGCCGCTGTACTTGGTTTCGAGTATGGATACAGTACAGCCGATCCTCTAGCTTTGGTTATATGGGAAGCACAGTTTGGAGATTTTTCAAATGGTGCACAAGTGATAATAGATAATTTTATTGTAGCGTCGTATGAAAAATGGAAAGTACCAAATAGTGTTGTAATGCTTCTGCCTCACGGTTTTGAAGGACAAGGGCCGGAACACTCTAGCGCTAGATTGGAAAGATTTTTAATATTATGTGCAGAAAACAATATGCAAGTTTGCAACCCTTCAACTCCTGCACAATATTTCCATTTGCTGAGAAGACAAATTTTACATGCAGAAAGAAAACCATTAATAGTTATGACTCCCAAAAGTTTGCTTCGAAGAGCGGAAGCTAAATCACCAAAGGATGAATTTATTAACGGCAAGTTTTATGAAATAATTGACGACACAACCATTGAAAAAAAGAAGTTTGTTGAAAAAGTAGTTTTAACCAGCGGGAAAGTTTATTACGATTTAATGAAGTATCGAACAGAAAACGAAATTGATGATACAGCAATTGTTAGGCTTGAACAATATTATCCTTACAAATCCGAGAAGATGAAAAATTTATTATCATCTTACACAAATGCAAAATCCATTCGTTGGGTTCAGGAAGAACCAAAAAATATGGGTGCATGGAATTTCTTAACGCAAAGAATGTATGATGATCTTTCTGAATGGCAAAAACTTAAATATGTTGGGAGGCCAGAAAGTGCAAGTCCCGCAGTCGGATCATCACGTATTTCAGGCAAACAGCAAGTAGATTTGGTAAAAGAGGCATTTAAAGATTAAACCCGGATTATTAAAAAAGGTGAACGTTTTATGTTCACCTTTGAATTTCCTGATTTAACCCATTATAATGAAACGTAGTTTTTTGTTTCAAAGAAAAAGTTATCGTTATTCTTAATTATTTCTTTTTTATCAACACTTTCAATTCCTTTTAACCTCTTAAAAATAATATAGTTTTGCCCATATGAAATCGGAGGAGTAAATTCCCCTTCTTTTAAATTAGAAAGTATTGATGAGATGTTTTTAGAATAATTTTGAATGTTGGTTTCACCTAAAATGCCATTATTAAACCGCGATGGACTGATTGAATACCTAGCCGCCATTTGACTAAAATCTGCTCCGGCAACCATAGCTTTATATACGGAGTCAGCCAGCATAAAATTATTAATAACTATCTCTGCAAGATTGATTATTTCTGGATCGGTAAATTGAATTTTAATTTTCCTGCGAATTAATAATCTTAATAGGTTTTTCATTAAACATTGGAGGAGTAAACTTCCACTTCAATATTGAAGCTATCGCTTGTTCATCCCATTCCTTATCACCACTGCTTTTAATGAGGCTAGCCCGATCTACTGAACCATCAATAGAAATAAGCATATCACATACTAACTCCATATCTTGTTTATAAATTGATTGTGGAATTAGCGGTAACTGATATTGTTTTAGTAATTCAGGTTCTTTTACAACGGATTTTTGGGTTTGAATTGACGAACAACCTGTAATAAATACCAGACTGATTAAGAGTACTAACTTTTTCATATCTCCCTCCTTAACTCAAAATTTATTGCAATAATTAAATTACAAAATGCTTCGGGAGAGAAATCTAAAATGTGATGCAGCCCTGTTGAAGATAAGATAGATATTCTTTCTCTCTCGGAGTAGAGAAGAATTATAGAGTGTATTGTGCAAATAAATAATGAAATAGTCAAGTTAATAATGATGCATGGTTATTAGCCAAAATGAAGGGAATAAAAAAAAATTTTAAAGGCCGAAGTCCATACAATCTCCGTACATAATCAGCGGGATTTTAGAATTCTCACAAAATAAAAAAGCCTCAATTCGATTTAAATTGAAGCTTTTTTGGTGGGCGTTCACGGATTCGAACCGCGGACCCCTCCGACTAATTAAGTCGGAGTGCTCTGATCCAACTTTTTTAAATATTCAATAGCTTTAGCGGAGTTTTTCATTGATTTAAGTTTAAGTTCTAATTGATAGGCTTTAGATTTTGATTCGCATGGAAAAGATATAACTAATTCCCACGGACCTTTATTCTTTGTATATTTATTACGGTTGGAATTATGTCTGATAATTCTTTCCTGAAGATTTGATGAATGACCTATGTAAAACTGATTTATCTTTGAGGAATAGATAATATAAACATAGTTCAAACTACAACTAACCCTGAAGATTTTTGGTGGGCGTTCACGGATTCGAACCGCGGACCCTCTGCTTGTAAG
>CAVSWT010000001.1:0-16321 GCA_963731745.1 uncultured Ignavibacteriales bacterium | reverse complement strand
TTTGCTTTTCCAATTTGGATAGTATAGTAATCATCAGGAATTTCATCGGAGATAGATCTGTAAAGCGCTTTATGCTCAAAATACATTACCGGATTCGGATCTTCAATTGCCGCATTTAATAATCCCTTTGCGTCGAATGGAGTTGAGGGATAAACTATTTTTAAACCGGGAGTATGGAAAAACCAGGCTTCATTTGATTGCGAATGGAACGGTCCGGCAGCTACTCCAGCACCGGTCGGCATACGAATTACGACATCGGCATTTTGTCCCCACCTATAGTGAGTTTTGGCTAAGTTATTTACAACTTGAGTAAACCCGCTGGAAACAAAATCTGCGAACTGCATTTCAATTACAGACTTCCCGCCTTTAATTGAATAGCCAAGTCCTGCTCCAATAATTGCAGATTCACATAAAGGAGTATTTCTAATTCTATCTTTACCAAATTTTTTAAGAAAGCCGTCAGTAACTTTAAATACTCCCCCGTATTCTGCTACGTCCTGTCCCATAATAATTAATTGAGGATATTTTTCCATGCTTTGATTCAGTGAATCCGAAATAGCATTAATAAATTTTTTCTTACTTACTTTTTTATAAGGTGCAGTAATTACCTTTTGCACAAACGGATTATATAAATCATTCAGTTCAGTTTCGGTATTTGGAATAATATCATTCTCCATTTGATTAATTTCCCATTCTTTATCAATAAGAGTTTTATAATTTTCTTTGGTCTCTTTAATAAAATTATCATCAATCAGATTTATTGATTTTAAATAACTTTGATAATTATCTATGGGATCCTTTTGCGCCCATTCTTCAATTAACTTTTTAGGTACATATTTGGTCCCGGAAGCTTCCTCATGCCCGCGCATTCTAAATGTAATCGCTTCAATTAAAATAGGATGATGATTCTCTCGTATTTCTTCAGAAAATTTTTTAACGGTAGAATAAACTTCTAAAATATTATTTCCATCTATTTGCGCAGCTTCAATTCCATAGCCAATTCCTTTATCAATTAAATACTTACATTTATATTGTTCATTTGTCGGCGTTGATAAACCGTATGCATTATTTTCAATCATAAAAATTACGGGAAGATTCCAAACCGCAGCAACATTTAAGGCTTCATGAAAATCTCCTTCACTAGTAGCGCCGTCACCGGTAAAAACTAATACACATTTCTTTTCTTTATTAATTGAATGCCACAAAGCAATTCCATCTGCAACTCCAAGCTGTGGGCCGAGATGAGAAATCATACCTACAATATGAAATTCTTTTGCTCCGAAATGAAATGAGCGATCTCTTCCATTTGTAAAACCACTGAGCTTACCCTGAAATTGAGAAAAAAGTTTATGCAGCCATATTTTTCTGGAAGTAAAAACTCCTAAATTTCTATGCATCGGCAAAATATATTCATCCTCTTCCATCGCTAAAGCCGAACCAACTGCAATGGCTTCCTGCCCCATTCCTGAAAACCATTTAGTGATTTTACCCTGTCGAAGAAGATTAAGTTTTTTTTCTTCTATCAACCTTGGCAGAAGGATTTGTTTATATAAATTAATTAAAAAATCGTCGGTAAGATTTTTTCGATCAAACTTCATTAAGAATTTTTTTTCTTTATTGGGAATTTTAGGAGGTAAATTTAATTAAAATAAATACTTAAAAAGAAATTTTATAAAATTTTCTTTGTACCTGTAAATAATGATTGTGATCCACGGTAATGAAATTTCTTCAATACCCTGAAAATTTTTCGGTAGATACAAATCACAATATTTAGTTAAGTATTGTTAAGATGATATTATCAATGATGTTATAATTCCTCAATATTCTTGGCACTCATGTTGCCCCTTCTGTAGCGTTCGGTTGAACACTAATTTTTTAATCAAAATAAATTTCAATAAAGAGAGGTTACTATGCTAAAGACAAAGATGTTTTTAAGTTCACTTTTTGTTTCAGCCCTATTACTATTTTCAGCAGTTTCGCTGCAAGCTCAGGATCAGCAAGATCAAGGACAACAGCAAGGTCAAGAGCAGATGCAAATGAATTCACAAAATGATTCACAAGAACAAGTTGCAGCAGATTTGTCTGAAAATTTATCATCAAAGTTGAGCTTGTCAGAAAGCCAAACAAATCAATTAAAAGATATACTTGTTTCTTATGAAGACGATGTACAGGGCGCTGTTCAAAGCGGAAAAACTGATTTAAAAAGTGAAAAAGCTACAGCTAATTCTGCTATTGATGATTTGTTAACAGATGACCAAAAGACAACCTGGGAAAATACGAAATCAGATTTTTGGGCTACAGTAGATTCAAAAGTTAATACTACAAACGTTGAACAAAAATCTCAGCAGGACACTTATTAAAATTTTTATTTAACAAGAACCATAATCTTGTAATAAATCTATCTCCATCATAAAAGCGTATCGGGCGATTCATTTGCCTGGTATGCTTTTTTTATGTCCACCCCACAATAACTTGAATATTAAATAAGACTTCACTTAATTAAATCTATTATAAATAAATTTTCTTTGACTATGCAAAATAGCAATATAGCACACGATCATGCTTCAACTACTTTAACTATAAAAAATATGGTTTGTAACCGGTGCATAAAAGTAGTTAAAGAAGAATTGGAGAAATTAAATGTTGATATCAGAAGCATTATACTTGGAGAGGTTATCGTAAGCGGTTCTCAAAGCGAATTGCCTATGTCAGAAATTAAAAAAGTTTTAACTGAAAACGGATTCGAACTGATTGAAGATAAAAAAGCTAAAACTATCGAACAAATTAAAATCACTGTTATTGAACATATTTATAATGACTCAGAAAAAGATAAGGATAAAAACTTTTCAAAGATATTAGAAAATAAAATAGGTTATGATTATAATTATTTAAGCTCATTATTTTCATCAATTGAAAACATTACTATTGAACATTATTTTATTCTTCAAAAAATTGAACGCGCTAAAGAACTTCTGAAGTATGGTGAATTGACATTAAGTGAAATCGCCTATCAATTAGGATACAGCAGTGTACAGCATCTTTCAAATCAATTTAAAAAAGTTACGGGGTTAACTGCCAGTCAATTTAAAGAACTTACCCTTAATGAAAGAAAGCCAATAGACAAAATCCTTCCGTGAGATAAACTCTTCTCTAAAATTATATAACACTTTATTAAAATTCTGTAACGCTTTTCCTCTGCGGAACTGTTAGGTTTGATATGTAAAAATTATTCTTAACTAAAATTGAAGGTTAAAAAATGACACAGAAAGAATATAAAATCGAAGGAATGTCTTGCGGGCATTGTGTAATGGCAGTTAAAAAAGAATTAGCAAAAATAGAAAATTTAAAAATTGATAATGTTGAAATCGGTTCTGCAAAGGTAGAATTCGATGAGAATCAAACAGATAATCAAAAAATTATTGATGCAATTGAAGAAGCTGGATATAAAGTAATACCAAATTAATCAGGCAGTATATGGAAACCGGAAATATAAAAACATTAACTCTTCCTGTTGAAGGAATGACCTGTGCAAGCTGTGTTGCACGAGTTGAAAAGACATTAAAAAAAGTTGATGGTGTTGGGATAGTTAATGTAAATCTTGCCACAGAAAAAGTTAACCTTGAATTTGATGAATCCAAAACTGATTTATCGACTTTAGCAAAGATTGTAAATGAAGCGGGTTATAGATTAGATATTTCAAAATCCTCTAATGATGAAAAAACAGATGTTAATGATATTCCTGAAAACTTAGAAGAAAAAGAAAGTTACATATCTCTAAAACGTGAATTTATTTTCAGTGCGGTTCTTACCATTCCAATAATGCTTATAAGCATGTTGAGTATGACGAGCTGGTTTCATCAAATGGTTCCCTTATCAATGGAGTATGTCAACCGGGTTCTATTTCTTGCCACAACTTTTGTAATGTTTATCTCAGGCAAGAGATTTTTTTCCGTCGCCTGGCAGCTTTTAAAACATTTCTCAGCGGATATGAATACTCTTGTTGCAGTGGGTACCGGCACAGCATATGTCTACAGTACAATTGCTGTTTTATTCCCAGCTTTGCTAAATATTACCAACACGGAGCAGCATATTTATTTTGATACTGCAGCAACTATAGTTACGTTAATATTGATGGGTAGATTGCTGGAAACTCGTGCAAAATCAAAAACTTCTTCGGCGATAAAAAAGTTAATTGGACTTCAGCCTAAAACTGCGCGAGTAATTAGAAATGGAAATGAAATTGACATCAGCATACATGATGTGCAAAAAAATGATGTTTTAATTGTAAAGCCAGGAGAAAAAATTCCTGTTGATGGAATAATTACAAAAGGTTCTACTTCAATTGATGAATCGATGATCACCGGGGAAAGCATTCCCGTTGATAAAATTGCAAACGACAAAGTCATCGGCGGTACTATAAACAATAACGGCAGCATCGAGTACAAAGCGACTGCTGTTGGCAGAGAAACAGTAATTTCACAAATAATAAAATTAGTTGAAGATGCTCAAGGTTCAAAAGCACCGATCCAAAGTTTAGCTGATAAAATAGCTGCAGTATTTGTTCCGACTGTAATAGTAATTGCTGCAATTACATTTTTAATCTGGTACTTTGCAGCCGGAGTTCCTTTTAACCAGGCGATGATTAATTTTATTGCTGTTATGATAATTGCTTGTCCCTGCGCTCTAGGATTAGCTACTCCCACAGCAATTATGGTAGGTTCAGGCGTAGGAGCTTCCCATGGAATACTAATTAAAAATGCAGAAAGTCTTGAACGTGCAAATAAAATTACAACCGTAGTTCTCGATAAAACAGGAACGGTTACAACCGGGAAACCAATTGTTACAGACATAATTCCGATAAACGGATTTGACAAAAATCAGATTATTCAAATGGCTGCTTCGGTTGAAAATAAATCAGAACATCCTTTAGGAAGATCAATTGTTGAATATGCAAAAAATAATTCTGTCAAATTAAGCGAAGTTGATGATTTCTATTCAACTACGGGTTCTGGAATTACCGGCAAAATTTCCGGAGATGAAATTGCTGTCGGTAATCTATCTTTCATAAAAAAATATTCTTCATCATCAGAGAGCATTTATGAAGACAAATCTGTTCAGCTTGCATCTGAAGGAAAGACACCTATTTTTATATCAATCAACAATAAACTCACAGGTATAATTGCAATCGCGGATACTATAAATTCAAATGCTCATCAAGCTATCGAGCAATTAAAGAAAAAGAATATAGAAGTTCTGATGATTACAGGAGATAATGAAAAAACTGCGAGAGCAATTGCCAAAGAAGCAGGAATAGACAATGTAATAGCAGAAGTGCTGCCGCAGGACAAAGCGAATAAAGTTAAAGAACTTCAGTCGCAAGGAAAAATTGTTGCAATGGTTGGTGATGGAATAAATGACTCCCCTGCCCTTGCTCAAGCTGATGTTGGAATTGCAATTGGAACAGGAACTGACATTGCAATCGAATCATCAGATATTACTTTAATGAACGGTGATTTGAGAGGAGTTGTTCAAGCAATAAATCTTTCTCAAAAAACTATAGGCACTATAAAACAAAATTTATTCTGGGCTTTTATATATAATATTATCGGCATACCAATTTCTGCTTTGGGTTTATTAAACCCAATGTTTGCAGCAGCAGCTATGGCTATGAGTTCTGTAAGTGTAGTTTCAAATTCACTTAGATTGAGACGAGCAAAAATTAAGTAAACTTTACCTCCATTTTTCTCTGTTTCACCTCTATTTGTGATCTACTATACAAAAGATTTTTATATTATGTGTTCTGTATAATTTTTTTCTTTAGGTATTAACTTTATCTTGTTTATGTATATCAGTAATAAACGATGAGGCTATTATGAAGAAGTTAATTTTAATACCATTATTTTTTGCGCTAGTACTCTTTGGATGCGATCAAAATAAGAAGGATCAAACCTCAGAAAACATGAGCAAAAATAATTCGAATAAAAAAGTAAACGTTGCCAGTAAAAAACAGAATTCAAATAATGTTTTGCCGGAAATCAATATGAAGGATCAAAACATTTTAGCAAAAGCTGAAAAATATGACGGCAGTTTTGATTCAGATGTAATTTTAATGACAAGAAGTAACAGTGAAGATTATTCCGATCAATTTGACGATGATGATGTTTCGAAATTAAAATTACCGGACGGAAACATGTGGGCAGTTAAAAAAGAAGATGGGAAATCGATGCTGGTTATGCCTGATGATGAACTAATTCAGGAAAAGCAGGTTAATGGAAATATTATATTAATTACAGATGACGGTAAGACTTACGAAGTTAGAAAAATTGGACATAATTTAGTTGCAGTAAGAAATCAAGAAATTAATGTTGCAACTAATTAACCAGATCATATTTCTTTAGTTTGATAAAAAGGAGTGTTCTTTGCACTCCTTTTTTTTTATTTAATATTCCTTTAGCTCAAGCGAGTCAAGCATAAATTTTTTAACGAACTCTTTAGAAATAAATGAGAAATCCATCAAGTTAGTAAAAACATTTCTTATCCATAATTGGAATGAACTATTCGGCACAAAAGAACTGGCAAACTTTCTAGCCATCTCTTGTTTTAATTTTATTTCGGGCTGCATTATCCTTTGATAATTATTGAAAGCAGTAAAGTACTCACCTTTATAATTTTTTAGTTCACCGGCTAAAACATAGGCACCCGTCATAGCAAGTGAAGAACCTTGTCCTGCCAGAAGAGTAACACATTGACAAGCATCTCCCACTAAAACGATTCTATTTTTAAACCATGATTCCATTTTTATTTGGCTAACAGAATCAAAGTAAAAGTCCTGGGCGTCCGGCATTTTATTTAAAATATTATTGCATTCCCAGCCGGCATTAAAGAATGTTTCTCTTAACTTTGATTGCTGTGCCTTACTATCTAAATGATTACTATACTTTTCATTTTTTCTGTAAACAAAAAAAGCAGCAAGCTTATTATCTGCAATGCTGTAGAGGGCGGCTTGTTTATCTACTGTTGTATAGCTTTGGTACATTCGTGAGTTATTTAAATAATTATCAATAGTGAAAGATGAAGTATAATAACCTAAATAGTGTTCAAACCATGATTCATTCCCAAAAATTAAATTTCTCACATTAGAATGCTGGCCGTCAGCTCCAACTACAATATCATACTCTTCAATTTCACCATTAACAAATTCAACTATTACTTTATAATTTTCTTCTCGTATAGATTTAATAGAATTACCAAAAATGATTTCCACTTCATTTTTAATTGTGTTATAAATAACTTTTTCAAGATCACTTCGTAGAATATTTATATGCCTATAATTAATTACTTTTCTTATGTTGTCAATTTTAAATCCTGCTTTATGCTTTCCGTTTTCATCCACAAATTCAAGCTCTTTTATTTTGTAATAATGGGATTTTAGTTCCTCCATAATTTTCATCTTTTCCGCCACTTCGAATCCGGATCCCCAAAAATCAAGCATATATCCGCCTCTTCTTAAGGCAGGTGCTTCTTCAACTATAGTTGGATTAAAATTATATTTCTTAAGCCAATAAGCTAAGCATAGACCCGCAATGCCTGCGCCGCTAATTAAAATTTTATTATTATTCATCGATCTGTATCAAAGCTATTTTTAAATGTCATATAGGTAAATTAAAAAAATGAATTATTTAAGGATTAATCTCGATCACAATTACATTAAACGGTTAGATTGAGTAAAGAGAAAATGTTTTTTATTGACACGAAATTTATTCGGCAAGTAAGTTTTAAGCAGTATATTTTATTCCGACAAACCTCATTATTAAAAATACAATTAATCCGAACGTAGCACCTAAATAAATCCATCTAATAAATTTTCGTCCTTCATCGTTAACTGCATTTAATAATTTTATTGAAGAATAACATATGACGATATCCATAATTCCAATTGGTATCAGATAAATAATAGCGAACCACCCCAGCACAAAGGGAAGTATTGATAAAACAATAACAATACAAAAAATACTGCAGCTTATTTTAAGTGCAACTGATTTACCATATTTTATTGCAATTGAATTTGAATTAATAATCAAATCTCCACTGGCATCCATTGAATCGGCAGCTATCTCTTCCCCCAGGTCAATTAACGCAGCAAGTAAGCAGAAGATTAGCACTGCTTTTTCAAAGGGCAATCCAACAGTTGCTCCGCCATAAAAAAATGTCATGCCTACAGAAAAGCTGACCATTAAATTTCCCGGCAAACCATTCTTTTTAAAATAGCGGTTGTAAAGAAATCCAATAATTGCAAGGACAAGTGATATGAGCAATGCGGTAATATTTATTAAAAGATTTAATGCAATTCCAATAATCAATAAGGTAATTGAAAATAGTAAAGCTTCATTTGGTGTAACGAGATTTGATGGAATCGGGCGATATGGTGCATTAATCTTGTCGGTTTCAATGTCGAAGTAATCATTCATAACCAATATGGAAGCTGAAATTAAAAACACAGCAGCAAAACCAGGTAGGAGTAAATAAATTGGTGCAAATTTGCCTAGGGCCAACATTTGTCCCATCACTACACAGATTCCAGCAGCGAATGGGAGTTCAAATCTAAGAAGTTTGAATAGGCCTTTGATTTTCTTCAAGACATTCCCCGGTTAAAGCAAATTGGGCCAAACTTTTATGCATTGTTCAAATAAATCAATAAATATTTTATGCAACATGATTTGATATAATTTTAAGTCCGCTTACTTCTTCAGCATTCCCACCAAATCAAGCTCAACCGCTTCTTCACAAAAGAAAGGTTCCCCATATGATTTTCCTATTTGAAATCCGTAAAACTCTGCGCGCGATTTAATATAATTTATAAATCCAGGTTTGCTTATAAATGTCTCCGGCTCAACACTTTTAGGGTTATGAAATTGTGAACCATAAGCATTAACGGCTTTCATCTTCGTTTCAAAGCATTCACTTATATCTATGATGAATGTCGGCTCAAATGTGTATGTCTGCATATAATAATATAATTTATTAGGACGGTAAGCATTCTGCGGGACTTCTTTATCAAAAGTTTTTATTTTAGTTAAACCGCATGAAAACATTGCACGTTTAACAATTTTGCTGGCATCAAAATGGTCCGGATGACGGTCATTAAAATATGGAGCGAATAAAATCTTTGGCTTATATTTTCTTATAGCCATTATTACTTTCATCAAATTTTCTTTATTCTGTTCAATCCCTCCATCGGGAATCATTAAGTTTTCACGTAAAGCTATCTTAAGAATTGCGCCGGACTGAAATGCTTCTTTTTGTCTTGTTTCTGGAGTTCCTCTTGTTCCAAGCTCGCCTCTGGTGAAATCAATAATTCCAACTTTCAAATCATTGTGGGAGAATTTTGCAATTGTTCCACCCATAGAAAGTTCTGCATCATCCGGATGTGCTGCGAAGATAAGTACGTCAAGAGTCATAAATTTTTATTTTTTTTAAAGAAGATTGAAAATTGCCCTCTTCGAACTTAATTATATTTTGTTACGATTTCCAACTTAATTACAAATTAATTATAATGGTTTATTCTTAATTGATTAATGTTTAACTTAATCAATCAGAATAATGATTGAACTTCAATCAATTTAAATGATCTATCAAAAATCAATCAAAACTATTTCTCAATTAATATTTGCTGGAGTTTTAACATGAAGCTCTTCAGAACATTATTGTTAGTTTTATTAGTAATTTTTTTTAATTCAAATTATGGGCAGAATACTATGAAGGCATTCTTAAACGGAAAGATTTATACAGTAAATGAAAATCAGCCATTAGCTGAAGCGGTTGTAACAGAAGGAAATAAAATTTTATTTGTTGGCTCAAATGAAGAAGCAAAAAAATTAATTACAGGTTCAACCGAAGTAATTGATTTAAAGGGAAAATTAATGCTTCCCGGATTTATTGATGATCATACTCATTTTGTCAGCGGAGGTTTTTATCTTCAAGGCATTGACCTTCGACCGGCAAAATCCACTTCGGAATTTGAAAAGATTTTAAAAGATTATGTCTCCACTCGCAAAGGGAAATGGGTTACCGGCGGCAACTGGGACCATGAAGCATGGGAAGTAAAAGATCTTCCTACAAAAGAAATGATTGATGAATTTACTCCCAACACTCCCGTTTTTATTGATAGATTTGATGGTCATATGGCCCTGGCAAATTCATATGCATTAAAGCTTGCCGGAATTACAAAAGATACAGAAAGCCCTGACGGCGGGTTGATTGTTAAAGATCCCAAAACCGGAGAACCAACCGGCATACTTAAAGATAATGCCATGTCTTTGGTTTATTCCATTATTCCAGATGAATCCGAAGAAGAATATTACGAAGCAGCTTTAACCGCCTTGGAACATATTAAGCCGCTTGGAATTACAAGCATTCAAGATATAACTATGCCGGAAGATTTAAAGACCTATCAAAAATTAGAGAAAGAAGATAAGCTTAGCTTGCAGAATTTATACCCGCTACCCTATCGCCCGCTACAAAGATTTAATTGACAAAGGAATTGAATACGCACATGGTTCCGACAAATTAGTTTTAGGTTCGCTTAAAGCTTTTGCTGATGGTTCTTTGGGATCAAGCACCGCATGGTTTTTTGAACGCTATGATCAGGATACTTTAACTACAGGTCTGCCGAACGATATAGTTAGTGACGGCAGATTGAAAAAATGGTCACTCGACGCCGATAAACATAAGCTTCAAATAAGCACCCATGCAATTGGAGACAGAGCTAACTATTATATTTTAAATATGTACAAAGAAATTATGGAACAAAATCCAGAGTGGGATAGAAGATTTAGGATTGAGCATGCTCAGCATGTGCGTATGCAAGATATTCCTTTGTTCAAAGAAACCGGGACAATAGCCTCATGCCAGCCATATCATGCAATTGATGATGGTGTTTGGGCAGAAAAAAGAATTGGGCCTGAAAGAATCCATGACATGTACAGGTTTAAAACTTTTATTGATAATGGAATCACTCTTTGTTTTGGAAGTGATTGGACAGTAGCCCCAATAAATCCTTTACTTGGAATTTATGCTGCGGTCACACGCAGAACATTGGATGACAAAAATCCTGACGGCTGGGTTCCTGAACAAAAGATTAGCGTTGAAGAAGCAATAAAATGTTACACAATAAACAATGCTTACGCAGCGTTCGAAGAAGATAAAAAAGGAAGTATTGAAAAAGGCAAATTCGCTGATCTAGTTGTTCTTGCTGATGATATTTTGACAATTGATCCGGTTAAAATTAAAGATGTTAAAGTGGATATGACTGTTTTTGATGGAGACATAATTTATGATAGAAAATAAAAATTATTCTTTTATCTCATCGTAGGGGACGCAGATCTGCGTCCCCTACCTTATAACAACACATTTATTCTTTTTATATTAATATCAGATAAAAATTATTTGTGTGGTATTATGATAAAAATATTTTTGATCACTTTACTTTTGTTACTTTGTGCCTCTTGTAAAAATGAACTGGTAACTGAACCAAACGTAAAAACTTCTTATGAATTATGGCGTTCAAAAAATCTTCATAATTATTCAATCGACCAACTTCGCGGCTGCTTTTGCCCAAACGCCGGCGAATTAGTGCGCGTAACTGTTCGATCTGATACTATCTTTAATGTTGTAAAAATTTCAGATAACAGTTTAATTAAAACTTCAGTTTATTTTACCGTTGATTCGCTATTTGGCATTATTAATAACGCGGGAAATGATTCGCTTGTAATTAGATATGATGAAACGTATGGTTACCCGGAATTTCTTGACATCAATCCACAATGGCATCCGGTGGATGGCGGCGTTTTATATGAAACCTCTAATTTGCAAAAGCTTTAGACTGCCGAAACATTTTATATAAATGAATACACAAACAGAAAGGTTATATTAAAATAAATTAATCTGTTGTTAATCTTAAATGATATTTAATTACTTAATATTGAGTTTAGTTGTGAGATAATAAAATGAATTAATAAATTGAAAATAATTTAAGCTGCTAGTCTCAATATTTTCTTAATAAATCCGGTTTACTTATCCTAATAAATTTTAATAGATCAATCTATATTGCTTTGAAAAATACTTCATCGATCGCTTCTTTTCTAAATAGCTGTTCATGATTTGTTTATAGATACTAATTGCACAATAAATAAAAATATATCATTCATAAAAGAAGGTAGATTATGTCAACAAAAGAAGACGTCCGGAAGGCATCAGCGCAATTCTATAATGCATTGACCAGCATGGCAAAGGGCAACGCTGATAAAATGGGAGAAATTTGGATACACGATGAGAACGCAACTGCTATGCACCCGATCGGCGGCAGGGATGAGGGTTGGGAAGCAGTTAAGAAATCGTTTGAACAAGTTGCCGGAATTGCAACGGATGGTGAGATCAAAATAAAAGATCAGCTCATCCGCGTAATTGGTGATGTGGCATACGAAATCGGTATTGAATCGGGCGAAGCTAAACTTGCTGGAACTCAGGTTAGCATAGATCAGCGAGTAACTAATATCTATCAGCTTAAGGATGGAAAATGGAAGATCATTCATCACCATAGCGATACGTCTCAGGCAATGCTTGACATCCTAAAAAAATTACAACCTTAACCTAAAAGGATATCGAATCATTTTGTAATTTCTGAAAATGTAAATAATAAACGAGCCTTCTTTCAAAAAATGAAAGAGGGCTTTATTATTTACCTACCGTATATTTTGCAAATTATCTTGTAACAATTTAACCGACATAAATTTCTTCATGAACTAACTTTATTCCACAGGTTAGTGTTACGCTTAAGTATACAGCTTTGGTAGTTATTTAATAAAAAATTTTTGTAGAGGATTAATTGAGAGATCTAAGAATAATTAATAAACTTTCAGAGGGAATTAATTAATTTGGGAATTAAAAAAAGACAGTCTGTCTCCAGACTGCCTTTAGCCTTATAACCTATCCTACCGATTAACCTAAATTAGTTCAAATCAAACCTATCAAGATTCATCACTTTGTTCCAGGCTGCAATAAAGTCATTAACAAACTTCTCTTTAGCATCTTTGCATCCGTAAACTTCAGCAATGGCACGAAGCTCCGAGTTTGAACCAAAGATGAGATCAACACGGGTACCTGTCCATTTTACTTTGTCTGTTGCACGTTCTCTACCTTCAAAAACATCTTCAGCTTCTGAAACTGCATTCCACTTTGTACCTAAATCCAATAGGTTAACAAAATAATCATTAGTTAGTGTTTCGGGCCGGGTGGTGAAAACTCCGTGAGCAGATTTATCATAATTGGTATTTAGTACACGCATACCTCCTATTAGAACAGTCATCTCAGGTGCAGTAAGAGTTAAAAGCTGCGCCCGGTCAACTAGTCTTTCTTCTGCTGAAGCATGATAACCGTCTTTAACTTTAAGGTAATTGCGGAATCCATCACCGGAGGGCTCAAGCGGGCCGAATGCTTCTACATCGGTTTGCTCTTGAGAAGCATCTGCTCTGCCGGGCGTGAACGGAACTGTAACATTAAAGCCGGCATCCTTTGCCGCTTTTTCAATACCTGCGCATCCTCCTAAAACAATCAGGTCGGCAAGTGAAACTTTTTTTCCATCAGACTGAGCAATATTGAACTCATTCTGTATGCCTTCAAGTACTTTCAATACTTTCGCAAGCTGTGCAGGATTGTTTACTTCCCAATCTTTCTGTGGTGCTAGACGTATGCGTGCACCATTTGCGCCTCCGCGTTTATCTGAGCCGCGGAAAGTTGCTGCAGATGCCCATGCTGTAGAAACCAGTTCCGAAATACTTAAGCCTGAATTAACCAGCTTATTCTTAAGTTCATTAATATCATTATAGTCAATTAACTTATGTGTAACTTCAGGAATAGGGTCCTGCCAGATTAGCTCTTCTTCAGGAACTTCAGGGCCAAGATAGCGTGCACGCGGCCCCATATCACGATGAGTTAATTTAAACCATGCGCGTGAAAATGCGTCTGCAAACTCATCCGGATTTTCATAAAAGCGTCTTGATATTTTTTCATATTCGGGATCGAATCTTAAAGATAAATCAGTCGTCAACATAAAAGGCGCATGTTTTTTTGATGGGTCATGCGCATCCGGTACTAAACCTTCACCCGCGCCATCCTTTGGCTTCCATTGAAATGCGCCTGCGGGACTCTTAGTTAATTCCCATTCATATCCAAAAAGATTTTCAAAGAAATTATTGCTCCATTTTGTAGGGGTTGTAGTCCAGGCTCCTTCAAGTCCGCTGGTTATGGTACTTCCGGCATTACCGCTGCCGAATTTATTTTTCCATCCAAGCCCTTGTTCCACTATACCTGCACCAGCCGGCTCTGCGCCAACATATTCATTTGGATTTGCCGCACCGTGTGTTTTGCCGAATGAATGTCCGCCAGCGATAAGCGCTACGGTTTCTTCATCATTCATAGCCATTCGTCCGAATGTTTCGCGAATATCCTTTGCTGCAGCAATTGGGTCAGGATTTCCATTTGGCCCTTCGGGATTTACGTAGATAAGACCCATTTGAACTGCTGCCAGCGGATTCTCTAAATCGCGGTCACCTGTATAGCGATTATCTTGAAGCCACTCGCCTTCCGAGCCCCAATAAATATCTTTTAGTGATTCCCAAACATCTTCACGTCCGCCGCCAAAGCCGAAAGTTTTAAAGCCCATTGATTCAAGAGCGCAGTTACCTGCGAGAATAATTAAATCAGCCCAGGAAATTTTTTTGCCGTATTTCTGTTTTACCGGCCAGAGAAGTAAACGAGCTTTGTCCAAGTTTGCATTATCAGGCCAGCTATTTAAAGGGGCAAACCGCTGACTTCCTGTACCGCCGCCGCCGCGGCCATCTGAGATTCGATATGTACCTGCACTGTGCCATGCCATTCGAATAAAGAATGGGCCATAATGTCCATAGTCTGCCGGCCACCAATCCTGAGACTTTGTCATCAGTTCATAAATATCTTTTTTAACTTCATCCAGATTGAGTGACTTGAATTCTTCGGCATAATTGAATTCTTCTCCCATAGGATTAGACTTTGAAGAATGTTGGCGAAGTATATCCAGGTTTAATTGGTTAGGCCACCAGTCACGGTTTGTAGTACCGCCGCCGGCTGCATGTTTCAGAACTCCGCCGGTAAAGGGGCACTGTGCACCATCATCATTTAGGCTGGCAACTGTTTTACCAGGAATTTTATCTTTATTTTTTTCCATAATTTACCTCTTGATTAATGAAATAGAATTGTTCTTATAATTAAACTTGCGATTAATATCGTGTATTCTTTTTATTAAAATATTATTTATTTTACAATCAATCAAATTGATGTTTTCTATAATCATATAAATAATATCTATAATGAATTTACAACAATTAGAATATTTAATAGCGGTAGATACCCATCGCCATTTTGTGAAAGCTGCAGAAGCGTGCTGCGTAACTCAACCCACATTAAGCATGATGATCCAAAAGCTTGAGGATGAATTAGGCATAAAAATATTCGATAGGAGCAAACAGCCGGTAATACCAACCGAAGCAGGTATAGAAATTATTCAGCATGCAAAAATAATTTTAAAAGAAGCGGGTGCCTTAAAAGAAATAGCGCATTCATTAAAAGGAGAATTAAAAGGTGAATTAAGAATTGGCATAATCCCAACTGTGGCCCCTTTTCTTTTACCGATTTTCTTAAAGCAGTTTCTGAAAAAATACCCGGAAATCAAGGTCAAAATATGGGAGTTTACCACGGAGTATATAATCGAAAAGCTTGAAAAAAATATTCTTGATGTGGGAATTCTTGCAACACCTCTTAATAATTCTGCGATATTGGAACAGCCGTTATACAATGAAGAATTTTTTGTTTATGCTTCAAAAGATGAAACTGTGCTGGATAAAAAATATTTGCTTGCAGAAGATATTAATCTTAATCACTTATGGCTTTTAGAAGAGGGGCATTGTCTCCGTTCGCAAATTGTAAACTTGTGCGAACTGAAAAAGAAAGAGGTCATTAACAGCAATCTTGAATATGAAGCAGGCAGCATTGATTCGCTCATCAAGATGGTTGATCAATACCAGGGAATAACTATTCTTCCAGAATTAGCAATTCAGCATTTAAGTGTGAAACAAAAAAATAGTATAAGGCAATTCAAGCCGCCGGTTCCTGTTCGTGAAATCAGTCTTGTTACATACAGGCATTTTGTAAAAACCAGGATGCTTGAAACTTTGAAACAGGAAATAACGGCGAATGTTTTTAATCGTTTATCGCAGAAGAAAAAACAAAA